>NZ_JBMMUD010000001.1:0-954739 GCF_049257195.1 Pseudoalteromonas sp. SS15 | reverse complement strand
GTAAACACCTGTAGGCTCTGTCGTAATAACAATATCCTGAGCATTTAAGTTTGTATTTTTTAGCAACCACTTAACTAACTCTCGGAAGCCATTTGGGTTATTTTGTAAGACCTTAGTTTTCTTTTTATTCTTTGCTATATCACGAAGCCAGCTGACATCTAGCTTATCTTTTCCTATATCAATTCCAATAAATGCTTTCATCTCTATCTACTCCCCTTGTACATACAGCGTCACCCGAATTTGGGGCGCTAGGATACCATTCAGTTTAATGGAGGTTAGGAAGTCAGGGCTCAATCTACAAAACAGCATCTGAGTGCTCAGGTCGTGCTCGAGCTCTCTGACTTCCAGAATTGATAAGTGCTAGCTAAACACTCATCAAGGAGAGATACAAGGTCGTCATTTATGGCGACATTTTGAGTTTTGGCTCTGTGTTTTGTCGGTCTAAAGCCTCGACCTAAATTGAATGCAGGTACTGTTGTAGGTGCGATTTTATATCGCGCTTTTAATGTCGTTTTCTGATGCAGGCCTTCAATTTAACCTTTTGTCGCGTTGGCGACAGCAACCAAAGGGCGTCAAGCATTTCAATTTAATAACGTGCAGAAATTCATCCATGAAGCTTCTGCCTGTCGGCATCCATGCCTCCACTTCCTCGCGCTGCGAAACTTCGTTTCGGTCACTCGTCACCCCACGGCGCCCCTCTATCTCGCTGTTTTTTCAAATACGCAATTGATGTGAACGTAAACGGCTGAATAGTCCATCCATGGACTAAATCAGCCTTGCAGCGCATCCATGCGCTGACATTACTCATCAATTGCTTATTTTCAGGCTCGATAGAAGGGGAAGGGGTGCTGCCTGTTGGTTTTGTGCATAGGGCTGCAATGTGCAAAATACACGTTGCGAAGCAAGGTTATTTTTGCGCAAGGTGAAGTGAGCAATTTTATCTTTTGTTAAAAATATCGTTGAACGTACACGCCATGAAGGTACATCCATGTACAAGCATGGCTTGGCTCGCATCCATGCGAGCGCATTACTCATCAATTAATTCTTTTCAGGGTGTGATAAAAGGGAAAAGGTGTTGCCTGTTGGTTTTGTGCATAGGGCTGCAATGTGCAAAATATACGTTGCGAAGCAAGGTTACTTTTGCGCAAGGTGAAATAAGCAATTTTAACTGTCGTAACTAAATCAGCAATCTCCGAACCTGACAGATCGGAAAATTAGCTGTGAGATATTTCCCACATGGTTGTGGGCTTTGGTGTTTTAAACAATTCGCTTTGACTGTGATTTATTTTTAAGTTTATGAAAAATAACAAATATCTTATTTTTAAAATAATATGACATTAAATAAATTGCTGTAAGTCGCTTTAGCAATCGGCAAATTACCGTAAACTTAATCATGTCAGGAAGGCAAAGGAATAGGAAAAACGGAATAAGCACAAGGTTATGGATAGGTGCTAGGGCAAGAAGCTCAACAGGATACTCAGGATGAGGTGTAACGGAGTTGCACTTAGGAATAGGATACACACAGGAGTGTGAGGACAGCCCAAAGATGGGTGAAGCGGAAACCAGGATGGTTAAAGGTGTTAGGACAACACCTAGGATTAGGATGGAGTACAGGGTGTACTAGGAGCGCACAGGGTTTGCGAAGTGGATTTAGGATAGTAGGAACACAGGACGTGTATAGGATTTTAAATGGATTTTTGGTTGTCGATGGAAGACGACCATTCAGCGGATGATAAAACAGGATATAGGCTTTGGAAGCTCTCATGGATGTTGTCAACTTTAGGCGCGACTTATGTTGCGCCTTAGTTTTTTCTGGAACCTGTCTTTTTTAGCCCAAGCGATGCGGTGGAATATCTGCTTGCACTAGCTTTTCATTTTCAAGATATAAATAACCTTGATATAAGCTCTCGCCATCAGAGCTAAATTCAAACAAAAACTGACTTTTTATTCCCAAACGACCACTTTTTAAAATGCCGGGTAGCACTTTTTTACAGGCGACACTGAGCAACTGTACTTGCAACTGCTTTGCTTGCCTTTTTGCATGTTCGTTTGCGGCCTCTGCGATTTTACGGCTATACCAAAAAAAGCCGATAACGCTGCCGATAACAATAAAAAGCCAGAGAGTTGCCATTAAGAGAATAACCTACCTATCGCACGAGATAGTGTGTCGCTGCGATTTTCTGCTCGAAGAATACCTAGTACGTGTGGGCGAAGTGACGGAATTGCAACTAAGTCCGCAAAAATACTTGGGAATAACTCAGGCATTTGCTCATTATTAGCAGCCGCATCAAGTAGTTTGAATAGGGCTTCTGGTTTTTCAAAGCATAACCAATAACGGCCAGCTAAGGTCAGTAACACGTCTGGTTGGCTACCTAACTCGCTTGCTAGCACTTGCTCGACTAACTGAGATTTTAACCCTTGTGCTTTGCTACCTGAGAGCGCACGCATGTTATTAATTAATAGGTTTAAATTATTATCTGCGATGGCTTGTTCGCATTGCGCAAAGAATAGTTCCGCAAGTTGTGTATTAATTTCAACATGTTCAAGCATGGCACTTAAAGGTTGCTGAACTTCTTGCGGTAAGGTTGTCCAAGTTTTAGCGAGGTTTGCGCTGTTCTGACCGTGGTCGAGTCTAAAGGCAAAATCAGCTAATCCTTGTACCGCAATACTTTGCCACGCATCGTCTGTTAAATTGCCAGCAAAAAATTGCTCGGTAAATTCATAATACTGAGATGCAGGGCGCTTTAATTCAGTTTTTAATAGTGCATTGAACGCGGCAAGTTTATTGGCATTAGGCGTAAATACATACGGGTTGTTGTCTAGCTTGCCATCAGCTTGCTCGCCCGTTAGCTCAGTGCCTAATGCTTCAAGTACCATATTTGCGAAGTGGTCACGGCTTGCAAGTACTAACTTACTTTGTTCATCAAGAGGCATTTTTAAAAACCACACATACGGATCAGCAGTGGCTTGGTTATCCCAAAATTGAATGGCTATTAGGGCATGACCAGCAAGCGGGTAAGGGTAAGGTACCTGACCGTTTTCAAGTTGATTGAAGAGGGCTTTATCAATTTTAGTGATTTTTCGACCCATATCGTAAACACGCCACTGTGTGCCAGCTGTGTTTAGAAGATCACCTAAAGTAGAAATATGCGCAGTCATAGTTCGCTCATGCAAATTTTAAATTAGCCGAATTATACGTATTTTCTCAGCACTTGATAAGCGAAGCCGTAAAGCTACTGTAAAGAAGTTAGCTGGGCTATAATTCGCGGGTTTTAAATAGTCTACAAAGAGTCGGTTTGATGAGTCACGCCCAATACCAAGCAGTTTATACCTTATTGAAAGAGCTCGAAGCGGTATTACGCATCGCCAAGCTTTGGCAAAGTGAAAGCATTGAGGCTGAAAAGCTAAATTCTACCGCGCCATTTTGTTGTGATGTGATGACATTTGAGCAGTGGTTGCAGTTTGTGTTTATTCCTAAAATGACCTTGATGATAGAGCAAGGCATGGCACTACCTGCCAATATGTCGATTGCGCCCATGGCTGAAATGAGCTTTGCCACTCACCCACAATATCCGCAGATTTTAAGTCTACTGACCAAGTTAGACGAAAGCTTACAACAGAATTAAAAGAGAAAGATCATGCTTGAGATTGTCTATCAAGACGAAAACTATGTGGCGATTAATAAGCCTTCGGGCTTATTGGTGCATCGTTCATTTTTAGATAAACGCGAAACCCAATTTGCCATGCAAATGTTGCGTGATCAGCTAGGTCAGCACGTATTTCCGGTGCATCGATTAGACCGTCCTACCAGTGGTATTTTGTTGTTTGCACTGAGCTCAGAAGCAGCCAGAGATATGAACCAAGTATTCATTGAGGGCAAAATAGAAAAACGTTATCTGGCACTGGTGCGAGGCTTTGCGCCAGAGCATGTTTATCTAGACAGGCCTTTAAAAGAGCACTTAGATAAAATCGCCGACAAATTTGCCGATCAAGATAAAGCGCCGCAAGAAGCGCAAACAGAATTTAACTGTTTGCATCAGGCAAGTTTGCCTATTCCTTTTGGTAAGTTTCCGAGCATTCGTTATTCGCTGGTGGAGTGTTTTCCTAAAACCGGCCGAAAACATCAAATTCGCCGTCATTTAAAGCATTTAGCACATCCTATTTTGGGTGATGTGAACCATGGTGATAACAAGCATAATCACTTTTTTTATGAGCACTTTGGTTTGCAGCGCTTAATGTTATTTGCAACTCGGTTAAAGTTTGTTCATCCTTATACAAAACAAGAAATTACCATTCGGGCTAACCTAGGCGAAGAGATGCTAAATATCTGTGCGCAGTTGGGGTGGCCCAGCAGCGAACAGGATTATCAATAATGGCATCAATTTCAATTTTTGTAGGCAGTGTGTATGGCAATGCACAGAATTTAGCAGAGCAGGTGCAAACTGCTTTGTCACCGTCTCATCAAGTGAGTTTATTTGAAAGCGCAAGCATCGACGATGTAAAGGCCGCTGAAGTGGCTTTGTTTATTACCTCGACCACAGGCTCAGGTGACCTGCCTGATAACATTGAGCCATTGATTATGCAGTTACGAAATCAGTCGCCGATGTTAACAGGCAAAAAGGCGGGGGTTATTTCTCTGGGTGACTCAAGCTACGGTGACACCTATTGTGGCGCGGGCAAGCAAGTCGATGTTTTATTACAAGAATTAAATGCAAAGCAGACTTCACCGCGTCTAGATGTGGATGCGTGTGAGTATTTTGAACCATGGGAAGTGGTTGAAGCCTGGTTAACAGAGTGGCAGAAAACCCTTTAATATGTCGAAGTTACAACAATTTAAATGGGTATTTCTACTCAGCAGTATTTTAATTGTGCTGCCAGCAATTGAAAGCAGCTGGTTTGATAACGCATTTGGCTTAAAGTGGGGCAGTGAAAAGCTCATGTACTATTTCAGCGTGTTTTTGGTGCCGCTGAAGTTAGCCATGGTTATTGCCGGTTGTTGGCTGCTGATTTACTTTGTGAAACACAATGAGGTGAGCAACAAGGTGAAACTGGCAGTATTGCCATTAATGTTCGTTGCCTCTGTTCAAGTCATCATGCTGAGTATCACATCGGTTTATTATGTGTTTAATGGTACCAAGGCCGATAATTACATTGAACAAGCCAATATCAGTATTCAAAGCCAAGCACCAGGTAAGTTACTCACGGCATTCCACGATATTAACATTATGTGCGATAGAGGACTTGGGTTTTACGAGTTGTTATCGGTCGTAAAAGAACCTTGGCTTGGTACAGCATTAGCCATTGAAAGTTATGAGCCGTTAGAGCAACTCACCATCAGCTTTACAGCAGATAACCAAAGACAGTTTAAGCAGTATGATCTTCAAGGTTTAAGTTGCGAACATTAAGCATAAAAAAGGCCGCAAATCGTCAATGATTGCGGCCTTTTAAATTCTTTATTGACTACTCATCGACAGAGCGAAGTAGGGCGTTGATACCTACTTTTTCACGAGTTTGCTGGTCAACTTTCTTCACAATAATTGCTGCGTAAAGGCTGTGTGAGCCATCTTTGCTTGGTAGTGAACCTGGTACAACGACCGCACCTGCTGGTACGCGACCATAGTGGATTTCGCCTGTTTCACGGTCGTAAATACGCGTACTTTGAGAAATGTATACGCCCATTGAGATAACCGCGCCTTCTTCAACAATGACGCCTTCAACGATTTCAGAGCGTGCACCGATAAAACAGTTATCTTCGATGATGGTTGGGTTAGCTTGTAATGGCTCTAATACACCACCAATGCCCACACCACCAGACAGGTGCACGTTTTTACCAATCTGTGCACATGAACCAACTGTAGCCCATGTATCAACCATAGTGCCTTCATCAACATAAGCACCAATGTTCACGTAAGAAGGCATAAGTACCACGTTCTTACCTACAAAGCTGCCCTGACGTGCTACAGCGTTTGGTACAACGCGCATTCCGCCTTGTTGGAATTGCTCTGGCGTGTAGTCAGAAAATTTAAGTGGCACCTTGTCATAAAACTGGTTTACGCCATCGTTCATTGGTTGGTTATCACGAATACGGAAAGACAGCAGTACCGCTTTTTTAAGCCACTGATGCACAACCCATTCACCGCTGATCTTTTCTGCAACTCGCGCAGCACCAGAATCTAGCAATGAAAGAGATTGAATGATTGCATCTTTAACTTCGTCGCTCACTTGTGTAGGAGTAATGCCATCACGTTGCTCCCATGCTTGTTCGATGATGGTTTTTAAATCTGACATAGTTTCCTCTAATTTGTTTCTGCGTTTAATTTTTTCATTAAGTCTCGTTGAAGTGTTACTTTATGCTCTTCATCGAGGGCTTGATAATCTTTATTTGAAATGACGAAAAAGTCTTCTGCACGCTCGCCGACCGTTGTAATACGTGCGGCATGAATATGCAGTGAATTAGCCTGAAATACTTCGGCTATTTTAGTTAAAAGCCCCGGAATATCGATGGCTTGAATTTCGATGAGATTGCGGTTTTCACGTGCATGTGGACGCACAATCACTTTTGGTTTGATATTAAAGTCTTTAAAGCGATGAGAGCGGTTTTTCTTCACTCTGATCTTCTTCTTCGGATCTTGAAGTAATGACTCAATGCCTTTACGAATTGAACGAGCACGATTTACTGAAACCGGATCGCCGTCTTGTTCGAGTATTACGAAGTTAAAGACCACAAAGCCATCTTTAGTCGTCATGACCTGTGCGTGTTGAATTTGTGCTTTTTTAGAGCCGATAACACTAACGAGTTTGGCAAATAAACTCGCTTCATAAGGGCTATAAACAAAGACTTGTGTGCCCCCATGGAGCGGTTTCTCGCCGACAATCACGCTAAAGTCATTTAAGTCTTTCACTTTGAGTAAGTGCTCAGATTGCCATGAAATTTGCTGCTCGCTGAATCCAGTAAAATAGTTAGCCTTAAAACGAGACCAAATAAAGTCAATCTGGCTCTCTTCAAAACCGAGCTCAATGAGGCGCTGTTTGGCTTGCTGCTTTTTATCGCGAATTTGGTCACGCATGTCCATTGGGTTTTCAAGACCCGCTCTCAAAGCGCGTTGTGTATGCAAATACAGTTCACGTAGTAGGGTATTTTTCCAATCATTCCAAAGGTTGTCATTGGTGGCACGAATATCGGCAACGGTTAAACAATATAAGTAATCGAGTTGACGCTCATTTTTTACATGTGAAGCAAATTCAGCGATGACATTGGGGTCATTAATGTCTTTACGTTGTGCAGTAACCGACATTAATAAATGGTTTTCAACCAGCCAAGCCACTAAACGCGCCTCTGAATTACTAAAACCATGCACTTTACAAAAGGTACTGGCATCAACTGCGCCTAGCTCTGAGTGGTCGCCACCGCGGCCTTTGGCAATATCATGGAAAATACCAGCAAGGTAAAGTAGCTCAGGTTTGTCCATGCGGGTGACAATTTCAGAGCAAATAGGGAAATCTTTTTGCTTATTCTTGTCGAAATATTTGTAGATGTTATTAATTAACTTATGGGTATGTTCATCTACTGTGTAAGCGTGGAATAGATCGAACTGCATTTGCCCAAATATATTACGCCATTGCGGTAAGTAGGCGGCAATAATGCCGTGCTTGTGCATCAATGTGAAGGCTCTGCCCATACCGTTCGGGTGCTTGATTAAGCGTAAGAAGGCATCTCTACACCCTGCGTAATCTTGTAAATCACCGAGAAGACGGCGGCGGACTTGGCGCATGGTTCTTAATGTGTTGGGTTCAATATCAGTGATTTCAGGGTTATCAGCAATATGCTCAAACAACACAAAAATATGTTCACGCTTAAAGAATACAGAAGGATCGGTGACTTGAATACGATTACCCACACGCTCAAAGTTTTTATCGAGCGGTTGAGGCTGATGCTTAACTTGGTCAACCAAGATACTTTGCTCGAAATAAGATAGCAGCATTTGGTTCATTTCGCGCACACGGCTCATGATCCTAAATAAGCGCTTCATCATGCGCTCAACAGACGCTTTACCCTCAGAGCCAAAACCTAATAATTCTGCTGCATGAGGTTGGTAGTCGAATAATAAGCGGTTTTCGTTTCTGCCCGCAGCGAGGTGTAGGGCAAAACGAATATTCCAGAGGTTTTCAATACATTCGAGCAGCTCTTGATATTCTTCATGGGTTAGATAACCATGGCTGATGAGTTCTCTAAGTGTTTCTGCGTGGAAATGTTTTTTTGCCACCCAAAATATGGTTTGCAGATCGCGCAGACCACCCGGGTTTTCTTTCACATTCGGTTCGAGGTTGTACGCCGTACCATGACATTTTTTACGACGAACTTTTTGCTCATCTACTTTGGCGATAAAGAATTCTTCAGATCGCCAGATAGGTGTTTCAATAATGTGGCTTTTGAGGCGTTCAAACTCTAACTCATTACCGCTGATTAAGCGGCACTCAAGTAAGCTGGTGGTGAAGTGTACGTCTTGTTTTTTTTGTTCTAATACTTGTTCATGTGTACGAACACTGTGGCCTATCTCTAAACCTAGATCCCATAAATGAGTGACAAATTGACCGAGCGACTCTTTTAACTCTTCATTGGGCTCAGAACGAACCAGTAATAAAAAGTCGATATCCGAATAAGGGTGCAGCTCGCCTCGACCATATCCGCCAACCGCGATTAGCGCGATATCATCATGTTTATTTAAGCTTGTAATGACATAAAGTTTTTGCAGAAGTAAATCGACAAATTCGGCACGGGCGCGAATGAGGTGTTTTACCGGTTGCTTTGAGAATTCATTGCCGAGCCATTTATAGAAAAAAGCGGAGCAATCTTTAAAATCGTCGAGCTTGCTAGCTGAATCAAGAAGCGTTTTTAATTTATTGGGTAATGCCACGGAATATCCCTGATTTTTTATCAAATGAATTGATGAGCGCTTTGTAAGTTTTACACTAAGTTGCTGTGAATTGCGAGCCGAGGAACATAGAACAAGGTCAAACGTCTAGTTCTTAAGCGGGCTTGAATTTCTAAGATAGTTCGGTGTTTTTGCTTTGGGTATTTTTGTTAATGCTGTGTTGATTTGTTGTTTTTTATATGTTTTTATAAACTTGGTTTTAATGAAAAACAAGGAAAAGACATGAAAAATACATTTAAAACTTGCTTAATTGCCTCAATAACATTTATTGCTGCATCGCTTGCGCCTATTGGTGAGTCTATTGCTCTACCAAGTGGTGGTTCTTATATATGTGATAGATCTGTACTTTATTATGTTTATTTTGAAGGCGGTGAATTTAAAAGGATCCGAGTCTCAGGAAAATGTGAAGGAACAGGCTTCTTAGATTTATAAAATCCTAAAAAATGCCAACTTTTTAAGTTGGCATTTATAGTATTAGAGTAATAAATTTTAATTGTGTTCTATTACACGATCAATTGTTTCATCATTGCGTAGTGTTAAAATTTCAACACCATTGTCAGTAACAAGCAAGGTATGCTCCCACTGAGCTGACAAGCTACGGTCTTTAGTGACAACCGTCCAACCATCTTTAAGAAGTTTACATTGACGCTTACCGGCATTCACCATAGGTTCAATCGTTAAACACATACCTGCTTTAAGTGTTTCGCCTGTGCCAGGTTTACCATAGTGCATAACCTGTGGCTCTTCATGGAATTCAGCACCAATACCGTGGCCGCAGTATTCACGAACGATAGAATAGCTAAAGCCTTCGGCGTATTTTTGAATTGCAGCGCCGATGTCACCTAAACGTACACCTGGCTTAACCATTTTAATTGCAAGGTACAAGCTTTCTTGTGTGATCTGGGCTAAACGTTTGCCCTGAATATTTGGCGTACCTACATGGAACATTTTTGAGGTATCGCCGTGGTAACCATCTTTGATCACGGTAATGTCGATATTGATGATATCGCCATCTTTTAATGGCTTGTCATTTGGGATGCCATGACAAATTACATGGTTGACTGAAGTACAAATTGATTTTGGAAAACCATGATAATTTAGAGGTGCAGGCACCGCATCTTGAACGTCAACAATATAATTGTGACAAATGGTGTTTAGCTCTTCAGTTGTTACCCCAGGCTTCACATGAGGTTCGATCATTTCTAAGACTTCAGCCGCTAAGCGACCGGCAACACGCATTTTTTCGATTTCTTCAGGGGTTTTAATCACTGCACTCATTGAGGCTCCAATCGTTAATTTTTCACTTTGCAATAACGCACAAATTTTAGACGTATCGTTGAATCTGGCGCTTTAATATGGTATAAAGCGCGCCGTCTTTTTACAAATTTATCTTTAAAGGTAGTTTGTAGTTAAGACAAACATACTTTTTATATTAACACACACACATATCGACACATACACTTGGGTGCAGGTAATTATATATTACGTGTTGGTGCTATGGGATATGTGGAGGCCTAACCCTAAATATTAGAGGAAATTAAAATGGCAAACGTTTCAATGCGCGATATGCTTCAAGCTGGTGTTCACTTCGGTCACCAAGCACGTTACTGGAACCCTAAGATGAAGCCGTTCATCTTCGGTGCACGTAACCGCGTTCATATCATCAACCTAGAAAAAACTGTTCCTATGTTCAACGATGCGCTTAAGTTCTTACAGAACGTTGCATCTAACAAAGGCAAAATCCTTTTCGTAGGTACTAAGCGCGCTGCAAGCGAAGCAGTTAAAGAAGCAGCTCTTCAAAGTGAGCAGTTCTACGTAAATCACCGTTGGTTAGGTGGTATGTTGACTAACTGGAAAACAGTTCGTCAATCAATCAAGCGTCTTAAAGACCTTGAAGCTCAAAGCCAAGACGGTACTTTCGAAAAGCTAACTAAGAAAGAAGCGCTAATGAAAACGCGTGAAATGGAAAAGCTTGAGAAGAGCCTTGGCGGTATCAAAGATATGGGCGGTCTTCCTGACGCTATCTTTGTAATCGACGCTGACCACGAGCACATTGCAATCCGTGAAGCTAACAACCTAGGTATTCCAGTAGTATCAGTAGTTGATACTAACTCAAACCCAGACGGCGTTGACTTCATCGTACCAGGTAACGATGACGCGATCCGCGCTATCCAGCTTTACACTGGTGCTGTTGCAACTGCTATCACTGAAGGTCGTGAAAGCAACATCGTTGCACAAGCTGAAAACGACGATTTCGTAGAAGCTGAGTAATTAGCTGTCATCAAGCCTTCATCAAAATAAGGTGAAGGCTTGATATTCTTGAAGAGCGGTCATTCCGCACCCCGAAAAAAACTTCATATTTGAGGATATACTAATGGCTGTAACTGCTGCCCTAGTTAAAGAATTACGCGAGCGTACTGGCGCTGGCATGATGGATTGTAAAAAAGCACTAACTGAAACTAACGGTGATATCGAGCTAGCTATCGAAAACATGCGTAAGAGTGGTGCTGCTAAAGCTGCTAAGAAAGCGGGTAACATCGCTGCAGAAGGTACAATCCTAATCAAGCAAGGCGAAGGTTTTGCTGCACTTCTAGAAGTTAACTGTCAAACTGACTTCGTTGCTAAAGACGAAAACTTCCTAGGTTTCGCTAACACTGTTCTTGACGCTGCTGCTGAATCAAAAGCAGACATCGAAACGCTTAAAGCTCAGTTCGAAGAAACTCGTGTTGCGCTAGTTGCTAAAATCGGTGAAAACATCAACGTTCGTCGCGTTGAGTACATCGATGGTGAGAACCTTTCTGCTTACCGTCACGGCGACCGTATCGGTGTTGTTGTAACTGGTGACGCTGACGAAGAAACACTTAAGCACGTTGCTATGCACGTTGCTGCTTCTAAGCCTGACTTCGTTAACCCTGAAGACGTTCCAGCTGAAGTTGTTGAAAAAGAAAAAGCTGTTCAAGTTGAAATCGCTATGAACGAAGGTAAGCCTGCAGAAATCGCTGAGAAGATGGTTGTAGGTCGTATGAAGAAGTTCACTGGTGAGATCTCTCTTACTGGTCAAGCGTTCATCATGGAACCTAAGAAATCTGTTGGCGAATTCCTTAAAGAGAAAGGCGCTTCAGTTTCTAACTTCATCCGTTTAGAAGTTGGTGAAGGCATCGAGAAGAAAGAAGAAGATTTCGCAGCAGAAGTTGCAGCGCAAATCGCAGCAGCTAAAGGCGAGTAATTTTACTCATGAAGCAGAGGCAAAAAGCCATATTTAGGCAGCATTTGCTTTTGCTTCAATGCTGAAAATTCTTTAGAATAACCGCGCATTTATGAGTTTCATAAGCGCGGTTATTTTTTATCCCCACTTTTACATATGGCCCTGAGATTATGACTACGAATAGAAAACCTGTTTTTAGACGCGTTCTTCTTAAATTAAGCGGTGAAGCTTTAATGGGAGACGAAGGCTTTGGTATTGATCCAAAAGTATTGGATCGTATGGCGCAAGAAATCAAAGAGCTTGTAGAACTCGACGTAGAAGTAGGTTTAGTTATCGGTGGCGGTAACTTCTTACGTGGTGGCTCATTAGCAGAAGCGGGCATGAACCGCGTAGTTGGCGACCATATGGGTATGCTAGCAACTGTAATGAACGGTTTAGCAATGCGTGACGCACTTCACCGTGCATTTGTAAACGCACGTCTTATGTCTGCTATTCCGCTTAATGGTGTATGTGACGCATACAACTGGGCTGAAGCAATTAGCTTATTGAAGTCTGGCCGCGTAGTGATCTTCTCTGCTGGTACAGGCAACCCATTCTTCACTACAGACTCTGCAGCGTGTTTACGCGGTATTGAAATCGAAGCTGACACAGTAATTAAAGCAACGAAAGTTGACGGTGTATTCAGTGACGATCCAGTGAAGAACCCAGACGCGACACTTCACCGTCACTTATCTTATAATGAAGTGATCGACAAAGAATTAAAGGTTATGGACTTAGCGGCATTTACGCTAGCTCGTGACCACAATATGCCTTTAAGTGTATTCAACATGAATAAACCTGGTGCGCTTAAACGCGTTATCATGGGTGAAGAAGAGGGTACCCTTATTTCTTCACAAGTAGCTGAATAATCTACAAAGACTAGGATTGAATTGTGATTAACGATATTAAAAAAGACGCTGAAGAGCGCATGAAAAAAAGCGTGGCAGCACTTGCTAGCCAGCTATCTAAAATACGTACTGGTCGTGCACACCCTGCATTATTAGACGGCATCACTGTTTCTTACTACGGCGCAGACACGCCTCTAAACCAAGTAGCAAACGTAACGACTGAAGATTCACGTACATTAGCAATCAATGTATTTGATAAGTCTTTAGCGCAAGCTGTTGAAAAAGCGATTATGTCTTCAGATTTAGGTCTAAACCCTATGTCTGCAGGTACAGTGATCCGCGTACCGCTTCCTCCACTAACAGAAGAGCGTCGTAAAGATCTTATCAAGATTGTACGTGGTGAAGTTGAAGGTGGTCGTGTTGCTATTCGTAACATCCGCCGTGATGCCAATGGTGATATCAAGTCGCTACTAAAAGACAAAGACATCTCTGAAGATGAAGCGCGTCAGGGTGAAGAAGAGATCCAAAAGTTAACAGACAAGTATGTTAAAGAAATGGATACTCAACTAAGCGCGAAAGAAGCTGAGTTGATGGAAATCTAACCAGCTCAAATTTATTAGTTTTGAAACGCCGTCTAGGGTATACTAGGCGGCGTTTTTTTTTACCTAAATCGGAATTATGGTTTTAAGTACTGAAACAGTTTCAAAGCAGTCTTTGCCTAAACATGTTGCTATTATCATGGACGGGAATGGGCGATGGGCGCAAAGCCGCAATCGTCCTCGTACATACGGACACAAAAAGGGTGTAGATTCCGTTCGTTCGGCTGTTCAGTTTTGTACAAAACTGGGTATTGAATCGTTGACGCTTTTTGCTTTTAGCAGTGAAAATTGGCGACGACCTGAAGATGAAGTCAGTACCTTAATGGAACTGTTTTTATTCGTCTTATCTAAAGAAGTTAAAAAACTACATAAGAATAATGTAAAACTGACTATTATTGGTGACATTTCACGCTTTCCTGAATCCTTACAAGATAGGGTAAAAGCGGCACATGAATTAACCGCTAATAATACAGGTCTGAAATTAAATGTTGCGGCAAATTACGGTGGCCGTTGGGATATTGTACAAGCCGCTCAATCTATGGCGCAGCAAGTACAAGATGGTCAACTTACTGTGAAAGATATCACAGAAGACGCTTTGTCAGCACAATTAAGTATGGCAGATCAAAGTGAATTAGACTTGTTGATAAGGACTGGCGGAGATTGCCGCATCAGCAACTTTTTACTTTGGCAGGCAGCTTATGCTGAGCTCTATTTTACAGATACACTTTGGCCTGATTTTAATGAAGAGGCTTTTTCTGAGGCAATTGCCTGTTTTGTATCTCGAGAGCGACGCTTTGGCTGTACCGGCGAACAAATAAAACAATTACTTGCCGAGTCCAAAACAACAAGTTAAAGGTTATTAATTTGCTTAAATTACGTATTTTAACGTCAGTGGTATTAGCACCACTGGCTATGCTTTTGGTGTTTTATACACCGCTATCACTATTTAGTTTTATAGCGGGTGCGATTACCCTGTTAGGTGCTTGGGAATGGTCTTCATTGATGGGCCTGAAAAAAATGGCGCAAAGAGGCACATTCGTGGCTTTAGTCGCCGCTATTCTTAGCGCACTTCACCTGCATTGGCCTATTGAATCACTTTGGCAAAACGGACAATTACTGTCTGATGCAAACTATGTTTTCACGCTTGCATTTGCCTGGTGGTTAGTTGCTACTTTTCTTGTTGTTAAATATCCAAGTATGTCTCGCGCGTGGTCAGAAGGTCTGGTAATGAAAGCGGTGGCTGGCTTATTGACACTCGTACCGCTTTGGCTCGCACTCAATGTTTTGCGCAGTGCTGAATATCAACAATCTGAGCTATTCGGTTCAACCCTAATTATGGTGGTATTAGGCATCGTTTGGAGTGCTGATATAGGTGCTTATTTTGCAGGTAAAAACCTAGGTAAGCACAAGTTAATGCCAAAAGTAAGCCCAAACAAAACCATTGAAGGGTTAGTAGGTGGTTTACTTACTGCGGTTATTTTTGTCGTTATCTTCTGTGCCTGTGCAGACGTCGAACAAGCCATGTGGCCAGTTTATGCCTTATTAACTGTGTTTATTGCATTATTTTCAGCCGTGGGCGACTTACTCGAAAGTATGTTTAAACGTGAAGCAGGTTTGAAAGATTCTGGCAGTTGCCTACCTGGCCATGGTGGTATTTTAGACCGTATTGATAGCTTAACAGCTGCAGCACCGATATTTGCACTTTGCTATGCGTGGACGGTGGCTTTATGAGCATTCAGCAGGTAGCGATCCTTGGCTCAACAGGGTCAATCGGTGTTTCTACTTTAGACGTGATTGCACGTAACGCTGATAAATTTGCGGTATTTGCACTCGTAGCAGGTCGTAATGTTGAGGTGATGCGCCAGCAGTGTCAGACATTTAAGCCAAAATTTGCGGTGATGCAATGTGAGCAAGCAGCAAAGCAACTAAAGGATGACTTAGCAGGATCAGAGATTCAGGTTCTGACAGGCGTTCAAGCAATGCGAGATGTGGTTTCTCACAGTGAGGTTGATATTGTGATGTCCGCGATTGTTGGTGCTGCAGGTTTGTTGCCGACAATCAGTGCGGTCGAGCACAGCAAAAAAGTACTTTTAGCGAATAAAGAGTCTTTGGTGATGTCAGGCCAAATCTTTATGGATAAAGTGAAGCAACATGGTGCGACCTTGTTGCCGATAGATAGCGAACATAATGCTATCTATCAAAGCTTACCAAGTGCTTTCCAGCAGCATTCAGATCCTAAACTTGAACAGTTTGGTATTCGTAAAATACTTTTAACAGGTTCTGGCGGACCTTTTTTAAATCGTGATATTAATACCTTAGCGAATGTAACCGTTGAAGAAGCCGTTGCTCATCCAAACTGGTCTATGGGCCAGAAAATCTCAGTAGACTCTGCGACCATGATGAATAAAGGGCTTGAGTTTATTGAAGCTAAATGGTTGTTTAACTGTGATGCAGACGACATTGAAGTGGTTATTCACCCGCAAAGCATGATCCACTCGATGGTACAGTATCAAGATGGCTCTGTGATTGCACAAATGGGTCAACCTGATATGCGTACACCAATTGCATATGGCTTGTCTTATCCTGAGCGAATTGATGCAGGTGTTGCACCTTTAGATTTCTCACAAATTTGTGATTTTACTTTCACAAAACCGGATTATCATCGTTACCCAAATTTAGCATTAGCGATTGAAGCTTGTAAAACAGGACAAGCCGCTACGACTGCTGTGAATGCGGCAAATGAAATTGCGGTTGCAGCATTTTTGAATAAACAAATTGGTTTTACTGATATTTATAAAGTAAATGCTGAAGTGCTTAATCGCATCGCGATTACAAACCTTTCAAGTATTGATGATGTACTTGCTCAAGATAATGAAGCAAGAGTTATAGCTAAAAACATACTTAAAACCATGGAGTGATTATGTTTGAGTTTTTCTGGCACTTAGGTTCGTTTATTGTTGCATTGGGTATTTTAGTAACTGTGCATGAATATGGGCACTTTTGGGTGGCAAGAAAAGCGGGCGTAAAAGTTTTAAGGTTTTCAGTAGGATTTGGAAAGCCTTTGTGTCGTTGGCATGACAAACTTGGCACTGAGTATGTGATTGCCATGATCCCACTTGGTGGTTATGTGAAGATGCTCGACGAGCGTGTCGAAACCGTCGACCCTAGCGAAGCACATCTTTCTTTCAATAACAAATCAGTATGGTCTCGCATTGCTATTGTAGTCGCAGGACCAATGGCCAACTTTATTTTTGCTATTTTCGCGCTGGCACTCATGTATATGATTGGTGTGCAAAATGCCAAACCTGTTGTGGGTGATGTGCATGCGCAAAGCCGAGCTGCATCGGCACAATTACAGTCGGGCGATCATATTTTAGCTATGGGTGGTCAAGATGTACTTTCTTGGCAAGAAGTCACCTTCAGTTTGATGTCTCATTTAGGTGAGCAATCAGTCGATGTCAAAGTGCAAGATGCACAGCAGCAAATTCAGATACGTACCATCGACTTAACTGGTTGGAAGCTAGATAAAAAAGATCAACCACCACTAGATGCGATTGGTATTGTGCCATACAGACCTGCTTTAACACTCACTATTGGTCATGTTGCAAAAGGCTCAGCTGCAAGCCAAGCGGGTTTACAAGTAGGCGATAAGCTTGTTGCTGCAGATGGTCAAGAAATCGAACAATGGCAATCTCTGGTCAGTCTTGTACAAGCTTCACCTAATAAAGTCATTCAGCTTGAGGTGATGAGAAATGGTTATCGACAAATCTTATCAGTAACCCCAGAAGCGAGAACTGGGCAAAATGGCATCCAACAAGGCTTTTTAGGTGTCGTTCCTCAGTTAGAAAGTTGGCCGCCTGGGTACATTGAAACTAGACATTATGGGCCATTGGATAGTATTGTGCTTGGCGTACAAAAGACCTACGCATTGATCACATTGAGTTTTGACATGATTGGTAACTTAATTACCGGCAAAGTGTCAGTCAATAATTTGAGTGGTCCAGTAGGAATTGCAGTAGGCGCGGGCACTAGTGTCAGTTATGGGTTGGTGGCTTTTCTCAGTTTCTTAGCGTTAATAAGTGTCAATCTTGGGGTTTTTAATTTATTGCCGCTGCCAGTTTTAGATGGCGGGCATTTAATGTATTACATAATTGAACTTATTCGCAAAAAACCAGTCTCTGAAAAGACACAAGAGTTAGGTTACAAAATTGGGGCGATGTTGCTTCTAGGCCTAACCTGTTTTGCATTGCTTAATGATGTTTCAAGGTTATAAGCCAAAATGTCATTTAAAGCCACAAAGCGCTATGTACGCTAATAGTTGTAAAGGATAAAGATAATAAAATGCCGATAAAAAAACATCTCGCAGTAACCAGTTTACTTGGCGCAAGCTTTGCGGCAGCTGGGCAAAGCTCCTTTATCGTAGAAGATTTAAAAGTTGAAGGTTTACAGCGTGTAGCACTCGGTGCTGCATTGACCCATATTCCAATCAATGTGGGTGATAATATTGATGAATATACGATTTCTCAAACAGTCAAAGCGTTATATAAATCAGGCCACTTTGAAGACATTTCAGTTTACCGTGATGATGAGCTTCTCATCTTCAAAGTAAGAGAAAGACCAACAATTGCGTCTATTGAATTTGATGGCAATAAAGACATCAAAGATGAGCAATTAAACGACAGTTTAGAGCAACAGAATATCCGTGCTGGTGAGCCTTTAGATCGAACTGTTTTATCGAACATAGAGAAAGGCTTGATCGACTTCTTCCATAGCATTGGTAAATATAATGCCAAGATCGAAGTGAGCATCACCGAGCTGCCACGTAACCGTGTGCGTTTAAATCTTGATTTTGAAGAAGGTGACGCAGCGTCAGTTAGACAAATTAACTTAGTTGGTAATGAACTGTTTTCTGACGAAGAGCTATTAAACCTTGTTGAGTCACAACAAGATTTGCCTTGGTGGAAGTTCTTGTCAAATGATCGTTACCAAAAGCAAACGATTGAAGGCGATTTAGAAAAAATCAGAAGCTTTTATCTAGATAAAGGCTATCTACGTTTTAACATCGACTCAACACAAGTGTCAGTGAGCCCTGAACGTGAGTCTGTGTATGTCACAGCGAATATCACAGAGGGCGAAAAGTACACGGTTAAAGGCTTTGACTTTATTGGTGATTTATTAGGTCGTGAAGAGCTACTGAAGAGTATTATTCCGCTTAAATCGGGTGAACTTTACAATGGCTCAGTGGTAACGGCTTCAGAAGAATACATTAAAAGTTATTTAGCGCGCTTTGGTTATGCGAATGCCGAAGTTCGCACTATCCCTGAAATTGATGACGAGAATAAAGAAGTAAAACTAACACTGTCAGTCAATCCAGGTAGCCGTATTTATGTTCGCCGTATTATGGTCAATGGTAACCAAATAACCGCAGATGAAGTTGTGCGTCGAGAAATGACGCAACTTGAAGGTGCATGGCTATCTAACCAGAGTCTTGAGCGTTCAAAACTACAGATTCAACGTCTACCTTACATGGAAAATGTTGAGTTTGAAGTAAAACCAATAGCCGGTATTGATGACCAAGTTGACGTTGACTTCACCGTTAAAGAGCAACCTGCGGGTAGCTTCCAAGCGGGTGTGGCGTATGGTTCATATGCAGGTCTGCAGTTCAATATTGGTGTTAGTGAATCAAATTTCTTAGGTACTGGTAACCAGTTAGCGTTTAATATCAACACGTCAAAAGGCTCAGACCGCTACAGTATCTCATATACTGACCCTTACTTTACACCTGATGGTGTATCGCAAGGTACTAGCATTTTCTATAGTAATTACGATTCTTCTGCGTTTAGTCTAGTACCTTATAAATCTAAGAGTTATGGTATTGGTACAAACTTCGGCTTCCCAATCGATGCGGTGAACCGTATCAATTTCGGTGGTCGCTGGATTGAAGAAAGTTTATCTGACATTGCCGATTATGAGCAAACGCGTATTATGCGTTTGGCATTCTTTAACCCTGATAACCCAGACGCAGCCTATGAATTTACCAAATATGAGTTAAGTGTAGGTTGGTCTCGTATCACGGTTAACCGTGGTATGTTCCCGACAGCGGGTTCTCGTCAGTCATTAACTTTGAATGCGACAACGCCGAATTCAGATCTTAACTTCTTCAAGGTTAACTACAATTCTCGTTTCTATTGGCCAATCAGTAATGACCACCGTTGGGTATTCTCTACCAGAGCGGCATTAGCATATGGTAACGGATATGGTTCAACGAACGGTTTTGATCAAATTTTACCGTTCCAAGAGTATTTCAGGATCACTGAAGAAGAATTACGTGGATTTGACAGAAATACAATTCTGCCAGAGGCAATTAAAAGAGTAACTAAGCCAATTGACGGGTCAGTTTTACCTGATGGCAGTTCAACAGGTACAATTGGGTCGGCATCAGAGTTTGACCAACTCTATTTGTCAGGTCGAATTGGTGGTAATGCCAAAGCAGTGGCAGGGATGGAATTAATCGTTCCAACGCCATTCTTAGATGAAGAGAATACAAGTTCTGTCAGAACGAGTTTCTTCGTTGATGCTGCTAACGTTTGGGACACCGAGTTTGATATTGACCGCTACTCTGACTTAGCGGAAGATCAGGTTAATAAATTACGTGACTTCGCAGACCCAGGTCGCTTCAGAGTATCGACAGGTCTGTCACTACAATGGATTTCCCCTATGGGACCTATGCTGATTAGCTTTGCTTATCCACTGAAGAAAGAAGACAAAGACGAAACTAAAACTATCAGCTTTAATATAACGAATACATTCTAAGGAGTTTTTTGTGAAAACGATTATAAAAACAACGGCATTAAGCATTTTAGCAGCATTAATGATGGGTACTTCTGCAAGTGCATTAGCGCACAAAGTAGGTATTGTAGATATGCAATCTATCTACCAGCAAATCCCGCAAATGGCTAAAATTGAGCAGCAGCTTCAATCTGAATTTGCTGAGCGCCGTCAAGAACTAGAAAAGCTTCAAGGTGATGTGCGTTTTGAAATGGAAAAATTTCAACGTGAAAGTGCCACAATGAGCGATGAGCAAAAAACAGCGCTTCGCGACAAAATTCAAGGTATGCAAAAGCAACTTGCTGAAAAAGGTCGCCCTTTAGAGCAAGAAATTAAAGCACGTCAAAATCAAGAATTAGCAAAAGTACAAAAGCTAATCATTGAAACCATTCAAGCTGTAGCTAAAAACGGTAAGTTTGATGAAGTTAAAGTAAAAGATACGACAATTTACTTTAACCCTGATAAAGTAACCGACCTTTCTAGCAAGGTTGTTGAAGCAGTTAGCAAAAAGTAATGACAAAACAATATACCCTCGCTCAAATTAGCGAATTTTTAGACGCATCCCTCGAGGGGGATGCGTCTCATTGTATTGAGAAGATAGCAACTTTAGCGAATGCTAAAGAAACAGATATCGCTTTTTTGGCAAATAAAAAATACCGTACTCAGCTTGATGAAACTCAAGCGGGTGCAGTGATTATTTCTGAAAAAGAAGCCTCACTGTTCTCAGGCAATAAGGTAATCGTAAAAGACGCTTATATCGCTTACGCAAAACTCGCGCAAATGATGGATACTACGCCGGCATGTGCCAATGGTATTCACCCGAGTGCCGTTATAGATGAAAATGCACAGCTTGGCGAAAACGTCAGTGTTGCCGCAAATGCGGTTATTTCAGCGGGTGTTGTGCTTGGTGATAACGTACAAATTGGCGCAGGGTGCTTTGTTGGTGAAAATACTAAAATAGGACAGGGCACAAAGCTTTGGGCTAATGTAAGTGTTTATCATGATATTGAAATTGGTGAACATTGTTTATTCCAGTCTGGTGCAGTCATTGGTAGCGACGGTTTTGGTTATGCCAATGAGGCTGGTAAATGGGTGAAAATTCCACAGCTAGGCAGAGTGATTATTGGCGATCGCGTCGAGATTGGTGCGAGCACAACCATCGACCGTGGCGCTTTAGATGACACCATCATCCATGACGATGTGATTTTAGATAACCAGATTCAAATCGCACACAATGTTGAAATTGGTCAAGGTAGTGCTATGGCAGCTTGTTCAGTTATCGCAGGCAGTACAACCGTTGGTAAATATTGCCAAATTGCAGGTCTTGTCGGTATAAACGGCCATATTGATATTTGTGATGGTGTAATGCTGACTGGCATGACCATGGTGACGAAGTCAATCACTGAACCGGGTGCATATTCTTCAGGTATGCCACACACCACTAACAAAGAATGGCGCCGTAACATGGCGCATTTTAGAAATTTATCTGATTTTAAAGAGCGTATTAAAGAGTTAGAAACGCGCTCATCTCAAAAAACAGTTGATGAATAAGGATACTATTTTGGCTAACGAATTAAACAGTTTTGATGTTCAAGAAATCATGCGTTTATTACCACACCGTTACCCTATGCTTTTGGTAGATAAAGTGGTCGATTTTCAGCCGGGTGATTACTTGCATGCGGTAAAAAATGTTACCGTGAATGAGCCAATTTTTACGGGTCACTTTCCTGACCAAAAAATCTTCCCAGGTGTACTTATTTTAGAAGCTATGGCGCAAGCAACTGGCTTATTAGGTTTTAAAACAGTGCAAAATACTGGCGACAACGAGCTATACTTGTTTGCAGGCGTTGATAATGCACGTTTTAAACAGCCTGTAGTACCAGGCGATCAAATGCATATTCATGTTAAGTTTGAAAAAGAGCGTCGTAACATTTGGCGTTTTTCAGCTGAAGCAAAAGTAGATGGTAAGGTTGTGTGTAGCGCAGACCTTATGTGTGCAAGAAGAGAGTTTTAATGTTAATTCATCCTACTGCAGTTATTGAACCAGGCGCCCAACTTGGCGAAAACGTTAAAGTAGGGCCTTACAGCTACATTGGTAATGATGTTGTTATCGGAGATAACACGATTATTGAATCTCACGTAGTTGTTAAAGGGCCTTCGACCATTGGTAAAGGTAATCACTTTTATCAGTTTGCGTCTATTGGAGAAGCCTGCCAAGACAAAAAGTACAAGGATGAACCAACTCAATTAATCATGGGCGACAATAATATTGTTCGAGAATGTGCGACGATACACCGTGGTACTATTCAAGATCAAGGCGTGACTAAAATAGGTAGTAACAACTTATTTATGGCTTACACGCACATTGCTCATGATGCAGTGATTGGTAATAATGTCATTTTTTCAAATGGCGCAAGTGTAGCTGGTCACGTTCATGTAGGTGATTGGGCTATTCTAGCCGGTAATACCGGTGTACATCAGTTCTGTAAAATTGGTGCGCATGCATTTATTGGTATGTACTCAGGTGTGAGTAAAGATGTGCCACCATTTGTTACAACGACAGGTATGCCAGCAAAACCTGCAGCAGTGAATACCGAGGGTATGAAGCGCCGTGGGTTTGAAAGCGATGAAATTATGGCGGTTCGTAGAGCGTATAAAGCACTTTATAGAAAGGGCTTAACGCTAGATGAAGCTGTGGCTTCGTTGGCTGACGACGCGAAGCAGTTTACAGCAGTGCAAAGCATGATTGATTTCTTAGACACGTCTGAGCGCGGCATCATTCGCTAGCCTCAGCGGTTTATTTAAAGCATGTACAAACGCCATACAATTTAACGTGTATGGCGTTTTTATTTAAAAAGAATTAGAACATGACGACAAATACACAGCCAATCACGATTGGTGTTGTCGCGGGCGAGTTGTCCGGCGATATTTTGGGTGCAGGCTTAATCAAAGCGTTGAAAGTACATTATCCGAATGCACGTTTTATCGGCATTGCAGGCCCTAAAATGCAGGCTGAAGGCTGTGAGAGTTTATTCGATATGGAAGAGCTCTCAGTGATGGGGCTAGTCGAAGTTTTAGGACGCTTACCTCGTTTACTGAAAATCAGAAAACAGCTAGTCCAGCATTTTATAGATAACCCACCGGATGTCTATGTGGGTATTGATGCGCCAGACTTTAACCTTCGTGTAGAAAAGCCTTTAAAAGCGGCTGGTATTAAAACAGTACAATACGTGAGTCCTTCAGTGTGGGCTTGGCGTCAAAAACGTATCTTTAATATTGCAGAAGCAACCAGCTTGGTTTTGTCGTTATTGCCATTTGAAAAAGCTTTCTATGACAAACATGAAGTACCGTGTACGTTTGTCGGCCATACTTTAGCAGATGACATTCCACTTGAAACCGATACCAATGCAGCAAGGGCTAAGTTAAACCTTTCTGCTGAAGATATAGTTTTAGCGCTTCTTCCGGGCAGTCGCGGCTCTGAGGTTGGCTTATTAAGTGAGACGTATCTGCAAACTGCGCAAAAGTTGCAAGAGCGTATTCCTGAATTAAAAGTTATCGTGCCTTTAGTAAACGATAAACGCAAAGCGCAATTCACTGAGATAAAAGAAAAAGCTGCACCAAACCTAAAAGTCCAGCTGCTAGACGGCCAATCTAGTGAAGCGATGACTGCGGCAAATGCTGTTTTACTTGCCTCAGGTACTGCGACACTTGAAGCCATGTTGTATAAAAAGCCTATGGTGGTCGGGTATAAGTTTAAGCCTGTGAGTTATTGGATCTTCAAAACCTTTTTTACTTTTAATATTAAGTATTTCTCTCTTCCTAATTTATTGGCTGATGCGCCCTTAGTACCTGAATTTTTACAAGATGAATGTAATAGCGATGCGCTAGCCGATGCGCTCTTTCCTATGCTAAAAGGCGATAGCCAAGCACTGATTGATAAATTTTACGATATTCATAACAACATTCGACTTGATGCCAGCAAACAAGCGGCTCTAGCAGTTAAGGAGCTTATAAATGCAAATTGAACGACCAAATGTTAAATATATTGCCGGTGTAGACGAAGTTGGCCGTGGCCCACTAGTGGGTGATGTTGTCACCGCTGCGGTTATTTTAGATCCGAGTAAGCCCATTGAAGGCCTTGCTGATTCTAAAAAGCTTTCAGAAAAAAAGCGTAATGCGCTCGCTGAAGAAATTAAAGAGAAAGCACTTTGCTACCACATTGCCCGTGCCAGTGTGGCTGAAATTGACGAGCTGAATATTTTACATGCGACCATGCTTGCTATGAGTCGTGCTGTCGAAGGTCTGACTATTCAGCCAGAATTTGTATTTGTAGACGGCAACCGTTTACCAAAACTTAGCATGGCAGCGCAGAGCGTGGTTAAAGGCGATAGTTTAGTGGAAGAGATCAGTGCAGCGTCAATTTTAGCAAAAGTTGCACGTGACCAAGAAATGCTAGAGCTTGATGCACAATACCCAGAATATGGCTTTGCAAGTCATAAAGGCTATCCAACGAAAGCGCATTTTGCCGCGCTAGAGCAATATAGGGCAACGCCACACCACCGCACGTCGTTTAAGCCTGTACAGCGAATTTTGCAAAGTAAGGAGCAATAATGCCAGCACCGCAGTTTGTTCATTTACGCGTTCACAGTGACTTTTCTATGGTTGATGGCTTGGCAAAGACCAAGCCGATTGTTGCGCGAGCACAAGAGTTAGCGCTTCCAGCGTTTGCTATTACTGATCAAATGAACTTATGTGGCCTTGTACGTTTCTATGGCGGGGCGCATGGTGCAGGTATTAAGCCAATCGTCGGGGCGGATATCTGGCTTAAAAGTGATGAGTTTCCTGAAGAGCCGTGCCGTTTGGTGGTACTTGCTAAAAATAACGACGGCTACAAAAACCTGACTTTACTTATCTCGAGAGCCTATCAGCGTGGTCATGTATTCCATCGTCCAGTGGTTGATAAACAATGGCTTGCTGAGCATAAAGAAGGCTTAATTTTACTTTCAGGTGGTAAAGACGGCGATGTGGGTAAAGCGCTTCTAAAGCATAACCATCAGTTGGCATTAGATACCGTTGCTTTCTATGAAGAACACTTCAAAGATCATTTTTATCTTGAGCTGATCCGAACGGGTCGGGCCGACGAAGAAGATTACTTACATGAGGCGGTGAAACTGGCTGAGCAACGTGACTTGCCGGTTGTTGCTACCAATGAAGTGGTGTTTTTGCATGAACATGACTTTGATGCCCATGAAATTCGTGTTGCGATCCACGATGGTTACACACTTGAAGACAAACGTCGTCCAAAACGATTCTCAAAAGAGCAGTATTTAAAAACGCCTGAGCAAATGATTGAGTTGTTCAGCGATATTCCTGAAGCGCTTGAGAACACGGTTGAAATTGCGAAACGCTGTAATGTGACCGTGCAGCTTGGAACTTACTTCTTACCGGATTACCCGACTGGTGATTTAAAAATTGAAGACTTCTTGGTTAAAGTATCTGAAGACGGTCTTGAAGAGCGTTTGCAGTTTTTATTCCCTGACGAAGATGAACGTAAAGAAAAACGCATTGAGTATGATGAACGTCTTAAAATCGAACTCGACGTTATCAACCAAATGGGATTCCCCGGTTACTTCTTGATCGTAATGGAGTTCATCCAGTGGAGTAAAGATAACAATATTCCAGTAGGACCCGGGCGTGGTTCGGGTGCTGGTTCATTAGTGGCTTATGCTCTGAAGATCACAGACCTTGATCCCCTTGAATTTGACTTACTATTTGAGCGATTCCTTAACCCTGAACGTATTTCGATGCCCGACTTCGACGTCGACTTCTGTATGGATAGACGAGACGAGGTAATCGATCACGTAGCTAAGTTATATGGCCGTGATGCGGTATCTCAGATCATCACTTTCGGTACTATGGCCGCAAAAGCAGTAATACGTGACGTAGGTCGTGTACTCGGTCACCCGTATGGCTTCGTTGACCGTATATCAAAGTTAGTACCGCCAGATCCGGGTATGACACTAGCCAAAGCTTTTGATGTCGAGCCGCGTCTACCTGAAGCTTACGATGGTGATGAAGAAGTAAAAGAGCTTATCGACATGTGTCGCATCCTTGAAGGCTGTACACGTAATGCTGGTAAGCACGCCGGTGGTGTTGTTATCTCGCCAACGACCATTACTGACTTCGCCGCGCTGTATTGCGATGAAGAAGGTAAGTTCCCGGTTACGCAATTTGATAAGAATGACGTTGAAACTGCGGGCTTGGTTAAATTTGACTTCTTAGGTCTAAGAACACTGACAATCTTGCAATGGGCGCTAGATATGACCAACGAGCGTTTAGCTCGAGAAGGTAAAGAGCCTGTTGATATTAATGCCATCCCACTTGATGACAAACCGAGTATTGAGCTTTTACTTCGCGCCGAAACCACTGCGGTGTTCCAGCTTGAATCACGTGGTATGAAAGATCTGATTCGTCGTCTTAAGCCCGACTGCTTCGAAGATATGATCGCACTAGTAGCCCTGTTCCGACCGGGTCCACTGCAATCGGGCATGGTAGATAACTTCATCGACCGTAAGCATGGCCGAGAAGACATTTCATACCCTGATGCGCAGTATCAGCACGACAGTTTGCAACCTATTCTAGAGCCAACCTACGGGATCATCCTCTATCAGGAACAGGTAATGCAAATCGCGCAGGTGCTGGCAGGTTATACGCTAGGTGGCGCTGACATGCTTCGTCGTGCGATGGGTAAGAAAAAGCCTGAAGAAATGGCGAAGCAGCGTTCAACCTTCGAAGAGGGTGCTGTAAACAACGGTGTTGATGGCGAACTCGCCATGAAGATCTTCGACTTGGTAGAAAAGTTCGCAGGTTACGGCTTTAACAAATCTCACTCAGCAGCTTATGCACTGGTTTCATATCAAACGCTATGGATGAAAACCCATTACCCAGCTGAGTTTATGGCTGCAGTAATGTCGGCGGATATGGATAACACCGATAAAATCGTTACCCTGGTTGATGAATGTGAAAACATGAAGTTGGCCTTATTGCCGCCTAACGTCAATGAAGGTTTATATAAGTTTACTGTAAACTTAAAGGGCGAAATTGTTTACGGTATCGGTGCGATTAAAGGGGTGGGTGAAGGCCCGGTTGAAGCTATTCTCGAAGCCCGTGAGCAAGGTGGTGAGTTTAAAGACTTATTTGATTTCTGCGCTCGTGTTGATTTAAAGCGTTTAAATAAGCGTGTGGTTGAAAAACTGATTTATGCAGGTGCTTTAGATAAACTTGGCCCTGAGCAAAATCAAGCTGGTCGTTCAATCTTAATTGCCAGCTTACCCGCTGCTATGAAAGCTGCCGAACAGCATCATAAAGCAGAAGCGATAGGTCAAAGTGATCTATTTGGCTTACTAGCGACAGAGCCAGATGAAGTGGAACAAGCGTTTGAATCTGCTTTACCTATGCCCGATAAAGAATGGCTAAACGGTGAGAAAGAAACCTTAGGCTTATATTTAACGGGTCACCCAATCAATCAGTATCGTAAAGAGTTAAAACACTATACGTCGGGTAAACTGGTTGACTTACAGCCGACTAACCGTGATGTTAGCGCAACGGCTGCCGGTTTGGTGATTAATGCAAGAACGCTGATTAATAAACGAAATCAACGTTGGGGTTTAATAACTTTAGATGACAAAAGTGCCCGAATTGATGTACGCTTATTTCCTGAACAGTACGAAACTTATCAAGAATTGCTGCAAATTAACCAAATCTTGGTAATATCTGGACAGGTCAGCTTTGATAACTTCTCTGGTGGCATTACAATGACAGCCAGAGACGTGTGTACCATAGCTCAGGCGCGTGAAAAACGCATCAGAGCAATAAAAATGACTCTAAATATGGTGCAAATTGACGCGAACTTCTTCGATAATTTACGAAAAGTCTTAGAACCTTATAAATTCGGCACTTGCGAAGTTAAGGTTCAATATCAGCGTCCTGATGCGTTAGCAGAACTAACGTTAGGTACAGAATGGTGTGTGACGCCAACAGATGATCTTATAACGCGATTATCTCAGTTGGCGGCACAAGATATAGAATTAGAATTTAATTAATTAGGTTGTAGAGCATGAGCCTCAATTATCTTGATTTTGAGCTTCCAATTGCTGAATTAGAAGCAAAAATTAAAGAATTACAAAATGTTAGCCGTTCAGGCAGTTTAGACCTGAGCTTAGAAGAAGAAATTTCTCGTTTAAAAGAAAAGAACGTAGAGCTAACTGAAAAAGTATTCTCTGGATTAGGTGCATGGCAGGTTTCTCAACTTGCACGTCACCCGTTACGTCCATATGCACGTGATTACATCGAGCGCATTTTTACTGAATTTGACGAATTTGCAGGTGACCGTACATTTGCAAACGACCCTGCAATTTTAGGTGGTGTAGCGCGCTTAGACGGTAAACCAGTTATGGTGATCGGTCAGCAAAAAGGTCGTGATACAGCAGAAAAGATTAAGCGTAACTTCGGTATGCCAAAACCTGAAGGCTACCGTAAAGCCCTTCGTTTAATGGAAATGGCTGAGCGTTTTAAAATGCCAATCATTACATTCATTGACACGCCAGGGGCGTACCCAGGTGTTGGCGCTGAAGAGCGTGGTCAAAGTGAAGCAATCGCACGTAACTTAAAAGT
Organism: Pseudoalteromonas sp. SS15; assembly: GCF_049257195.1. Classification (NCBI taxonomy): domain Bacteria; kingdom Pseudomonadati; phylum Pseudomonadota; class Gammaproteobacteria; order Alteromonadales; family Pseudoalteromonadaceae; genus Pseudoalteromonas; species Pseudoalteromonas sp. SS15. The sequence goes on along the minus strand of NZ_JBMMUD010000001.1, from coordinate 925,614 downwards.
AATGGCTGCGTTAAAAGTACCAACAATTTGTACGGTTATTGGTGAAGGTGGTTCAGGTGGAGCACTTGCCATTGGTGTTGGCGACCGTGTAAACATGCTTCAGTACAGCACGTACTCTGTTATCTCTCCTGAAGGTTGTGCATCAATCCTTTGGAAGAGTGCTGAAAAAGCGCCACTTGCTGCAGAAGCCATGGGTGTATCGGCAACGCGTGTAAAAGAGCTAGACCTTATCAACAACATCATCGACGAGCCACTAGGTGGCGCGCATCGTAACTACGATGAGATGGCGAAAAACTTAAAAGCTCAACTTAACCGTGACCTTGCTGAACTAACGGCATTAAGCACAGAAGATATGCTTGAGCAGCGTTACAAGCGACTAATGTCGTTTGGTTATTGCTAAGCTTAAGCTTTTGAAAAAAGCCGCATTATGCGGCTTTTTTGCGTTTTAGAGTTATGATACAAACCACTTTATTTAAACAGTTTAAAACAGCGTTAGAGCCAAAATTACATTTAGGCTCAGGCCTAACGGTAGCACTTTCGGGTGGTGTCGACTCTGTTGTGTTATTACATTTGTGTAAGACCTATCTTGAAAGTCTAAATTCAAACCAATCCATTTCAGTCGAAGCTATTTACGTAAATCATGGTTTATCTGAAAACGCTCAAGACTGGCAGAAGTTCTGCGAGCAGCTTTGTCTATTGCTGACTATTCCTTTTAAAACCAAGTGCGTTAATGTTCAGCCAAAAGCGAGACAATCCCTTGAAGCGCTTGCTCGAGATGCGCGCTATCAGGCGCTTGATGAGCTAGCAGAGCAGGACAATCTAATTTTATTAGGTCAGCATGCGGATGATCAGTTAGAAACCTTCTTATTGCGACTCAAGCGTGGTTCTGGCCTTACAGGGCTCAGTGCAATGCAAGATACAGTTCGTTTATCATCGGGTAGGCAATGTATTAGGCCACTATTGAACATCTCACGAGAAGACATTGAAGCATTTGCTCGCACTTTTTCTTTAGCGCATATCGAAGATGAGTCGAATCAAGATGATAAGTTCGATCGCAATTTTTTACGCAACCAAATTATTCCGCCGCTGAAAAAACGCTTTAATGGTTTCTTAAAAAGTACGCTGCGCAGTATTGAACTGTTACAGCAACAGCAAGCCTTAATTGATGAAATAAGCCAAGCTGATTTATCGCGCTGTAAAGATAAAAGCGATGTGCCTATTACACTTAAGCTCAATGAGTTAAAGCAGTTTAGCGAACTTAGACAGAGCAATGTGGTGAGAGCATGGTTAAACGATTTAGGGATAGTGATGCCGTCAAAGGCGCAAATGTCACAGATCTTAACGCAAAGCCTAGAAAGTCGTGAAGATGCACAAATGCAAGTGCAGTTATCGAAAGGGGCGATTAGACGTTATAGAGATAAGTTGTATTTTGATGCGCAGGACGCCACTCCAAATAACGTTGAAAACATCGAAAGCACGACGCTAGTGTTAAATGATAAAACGACGTTAAAGTGCGAGTCTGGTGGATTACTAAGACTGCCTTTTGAGCATGAGCGCGTTTCTATCCGTTTTGGGCTGTTAAAGTCACAAATAAAACCATATAAGAAAGTACGCAGTAATACGTTAAAATATTGGCTTAAAGAATTAAAAGTCCCCACTTGGCAGCGTGATAATATCCCCTTAGTGTTTTACGACGATAACCTTGTACAGGTTGTGGGCCATTTTGTATCTGCTGATTATATCAGTGAGGGTAGCGGTATTTCTTGGGAGTTAACCTAATATGCAACAGAGAAAAATTGGTCAATCGTTGGCGCAAAAATCCCCCATCGGCATGGTATTCACCTTACTGCTTTTTATTCCTTTAGCTGTGGTTAGTGAGCTAATCGTTGGTAATTTAATCTCAGCGATAGTGCTTGGTATGGTCACCGTGATTTTATTACTGAGCTATTGGCACGGTAAAGGTGGCAGCTTTTTTATTTTCGCGCTTTTAATGCCATTGGTTTTGGTGGTGATGGCGGAGTTACCTAGTTTTGTTGCTCTGGCATGGTTAATCAATGCTTTTTTCTTTGGAGCTTCTGCTTGTTTGTTTGGTTATTTGCTGTGGAGCAAGTCAAAGCAATAGCGAGGGGAAAGCGCCAAAGTAAGTTAGGGGCTTACTTTGGCGAGTTGTTTAGATAGCGCGTGCGCAGTTTCTGCCTGCGGCCTTCGCTTTATATAAGCCTTTATCGGCTCTAGCAAAGATATTATCTTCGCAGTCTGAACTTTCTGCTAATGTGAAGCCAATACTGGTGGTCACTTCATATTTAGTCATCAGTTCGCAGTGTTCGACAGATGCCATAATGCGCTCTGCAATCAATTTATTAGTAACAAATTCTGGATCATCAATCAGAATTGCAAATTCATCTCCGCCGAAGCGATACACACTGTCAGTTGCTCTAATCGAGGCTTTTAAAATATTTGAAAACTCTATGAGTACATCATCACCCGCTTTGTGGCCAAAGTTATCGTTTACTTGTTTAAAGTTGTCTAAATCAAGCAGCATCAAACTAAATTTACGTTGATGACGACGGCCATTTTCAATCTTCTGAACGAGGTTGTCATTAAATTGGCTGCGGTTATATAGACCAGTTAATGAGTCTTTCGTTGCCAGTTGTAAAACACGCTGATACATCAATGCGTTTCGCAATGGGTAAACTAAAACTTGGTGTATAGATTGCAGCTTGCTTTTAATAGCTGTGCTTAATTGGTATTGGCAAAAATACACCAGTTTACCTAAATGCTCGCCATTGAGGTCTAAATCGAAACTAAAAGGTGTGTACTGTTTATCACTGTCTTTTAACTGAAAAGCGCCTAATGCAGTGTGAAACTGTAGACCTGACAATTTGATGATACGTTCGGCATGCTCTGCATAAATGGCTAGAAGCTCTTCGATATCAAGTGTTGTTTGCAGCTTTTCAACTAGACGATGAGCAAACATTGGCTCTTGATTAATATATTGCTCAGTATTAAACGGCAAATAGTCGCCACGCGTTGTGAGCCTTTGCGTCAGAATATGGACGTTTTCCATTAGTTAGAACCCCTAATTATCATAACTGAGTTCATATAAGCTAATTTTGTGCCAAATTTTTAAACTGGCTGAAAAACAATCGCTTGCTATAGTTAATTAAAGTCGAATTATAAACATCAATAAAATTGACTCTCTGGAGGCCATTTGCAGAGCATTTATAGTCAAGTTTTTGCCTTATTGCTTGCCGCAATGATTCTAGTTTGGTTGTTCAAGCGCATTGGCTTGCCGGCAATTTTAGCTTATTTAGTCACAGGAGTACTGGCGAGTAGTCCGAGTATTGGCTGGATGAGTATGAGTGATGAGATGCACTTTATTGCTGAGCTCGGCATCGTCTTTTTATTATTCAGTCTTGGCTTAGAGTTTTCAGTGCCTAAGTTAATGGCAATGCGTAACTTGGTATTTGGGCTTGGTGGCTTGCAAGTTATCTTAACTATCTTGGTAGCTATGCCGATAGTCCGTTTCTTTGATTATGGTTGGCTAAGTGCATTTACCATAGCCAGTATTATGGCGCTTTCTTCAACTGCCGTTGTCGTTAAAATATTAAAAGAAAATGGCGCGCTCAATCAGCGGCGAGGCCAGCTTTCGGTCGGAATCTTATTGTTTCAAGATATCGCTGTCGTACCTTTACTTATCAGTATTCCGTTATTCGCGCAGGCAGACAACCAGATGTTAGCAAGCACCTTGGCGATAGCATTAGCGAAAGGGGCGTTTGTCTGTATTTTGCTGTGGGCTATAGGCAAATGGCTGTTGCCATTTGTTTTTAATGAAGTCGCACAAGTCAGAACCGATGAATTATTTGTGCTGTCTACTTTGGTGGTTGCTTTGTGCGCGGCTGGTCTGACTTACTTATTTGGTTTGTCTATGGCGCTTGGCGCGTTCTTAGCAGGCATGATGTTAGGTGAAAGTCAGTATCGGCATCAATTAGAAGCTGAGATCCGACCCTTTAGAGACATATTAATGGGGCTGTTTTTTGTCACTGTTGGCATGCAGCTCAATGTCGGCTTTGTTATTGAAATGTTTTGGTATATCTGTGCTGCATTAGTGGTTTTATTTGTTTTGAAGTTATTGCTCATCTGGGGCTGCGCGCAATTAATTGGTGAGCGTAAAAAAGATGCCATTGCATCAGGTATTTTACTTTGGCAGATGGGGGAGTTTGGTTTTGTGCTCATCGCGTTGGCTTCAACACATGAATTAATGGCTTCTACAACCGCATCATTTTTAATCGCGCTGGGTGTATTTTCGATGGCCCTCACGCCTTATTTAATCAGTCAAACAGACCGTATTTTGGGTGTGTTAAACATCGATAGCGAACAGGGTAACGAACAATTTCAAAAAACGTTCGGCAGTCATAATTTAAATGGCCATGTTTTAATTCTTGGGTATGGTCGGGTAGGGCAAACCATTACGCGCTTTTTAAAACCAGAAGCCATCCCCTATGTTGCTATTGAGCGAAACCCACTGCTTGTACAAGAGGCACAAAACGCAGGAGAACCTGTTTTATTTGGGCATGCTGCGCAAAATACCATTTTAAAATCAGCTAAAGTTGAACAAGCTAAGTTGGTGATAGTTACTATGTCTGACTTTGAACAAAACCAACCCGTGATAGATGCGATAAAAAGAGTCGCGCCGGGTGTCTCCATTATTGTTCGCGCCACAGATGATATACATCTTGAAGACTTTAAAAAGATGGGGGTGGCAGAAGTCGTGCCTGAAGCACTTGAAGCAAGTTTAATGCTTATTTCTCACGTACTGCATATGTCTGGCGTGCCGATGCGCCGTATATTACGCCGAGTAAGCCAAGAGCGTGAAAATCGTTATGAGTTTCTCCATGGCTTTTTTACCGACGGCTCCGTGGAGCAAAATAGCGAGCCTTTAGAGCGTTTAGAGTATCTGCATGCCATTGCCTTGCCAGAATCAGCCTTTGCCATTGATAAACAAATAGCGCAGTTAAATTTAACCAAACAGCGAGTCGTGATCACCGCATTAAGAAGAGACGGGCAAGAAATAGAGTCTCCTGATGACGACGTCATATTGCAAGCAAACGACATTCTATTGCTAAAAGGTAAGCCCAGACGCGTAGAGCGAGCAGAGCAATTCTTGCTAGAGGGGTTGTCATAAAGCGAAGTTTGCTGATGCTTTTTAAAGCGTCAATTGAGCTGAGTCCTTGTCTAATTCAGCTCAAGAAAATCTCTAATTTCATCAAGCCTATCTAGCCCATCTTGATAACCAAATTCAATGAGCCTTCGGGTATAGGCTTTCTCAAACATTAAGTAACTCGCTAAGCTCGACTCCGAGTGCTTTTTGATACCAATCGAACGTAATAGCATTCTGACTGCCAGTGGCATATGTTCATAGCATTCGGTCGCTATTTCATTAAAGTTTTGCGTCGGGTTAATGACGAGTGTTGAAACTTGTTTTAGCTCTTTGTGTTTATTCTTTGAGTTAGAAGGCAGTAAACCTATGGTTCGGTTAACTCGTTCTAAACGTTCTAAATCTGATTGTAGCGTGTCAGCAAAAACGCTATCTAGCAAGTGGCCAGCAACCGTTGATACACCAGGGAAATGAGGTTCGTAACCTATGGCGCGTTGGCGTTTTGGTTGCTCAACACCAATGATGAAGATTTTATCGGCACCTAAATGAATTGATGGGCTAAGCGGCGAAAGTTGGTGTATTGAGCCATCACCATAGTAGTGGTGTTTTACTCTGACACTTGGAAACACCATAGGAATGGCACTTGAGGCCATGAGTAAGTCTAAAGTAATTTGCCCTGCAACGCCTTCACGTTTAGCACGTTGCCAAGGGGCGGCATTATTCGACTGAAAGACTGCTACTGATTTTCCGGTTGAATAACTTGATACCGTAACAGACACCGCCTCTAAGTATTTTCTATGTAAGTTTCTATCAATGCGTGATAAATCTAAAACATCATTGAGCAATGCTCGAAGCGGCGAGTTGTCTAGTAGGCTGGCGGGTGGGTGATTTAAATAGTCAGATTGAAAGCTGCGCATCATATTGCCGAGAATATAACTCGACGCGCCAGTGAAAGAGCTCTTATAGACCATATGAGTATGAAACTGGCGCCATACCCATTCTATTTTGCGTACTGCCAAGTGCATACATGAGGCGTAACACGCCATCGCAGCTGAGTTAATTGCGCCCGCAGAGGTACCATTAATAATTTGAAAGGGAATTTTGGCATTACGAGGCATACTTAAAGCCAATGCTTTTAATACGCCGACTTGGTAAGCAGCTCTTGCGCCACCACCGGTCAGTAGTAATGCCATTTTTGAATGCTGAGTATTTTGCGGTTTTTTTTCCATATTCGCCCTTAATTATTATGAACTTTTTGCTGCGAATGCCATCAGTTACCGTATATCACTTGCAACAATCACTCAGTGATATATCTTTACTTTATAACTAATTATAGAATATTCAACGGAATATTGTGTTCAGCCATTAACCGGAGCAAACATGTCAGAACAACCTTCTTCAAAGCCTTCCCAAACCCAGCTGCTATTTGCAGCCGTTGTTGTTATGGCGTTAATCGTCGTTGCTGTTTTTATTCTTTCGAGCAAATCAGAGCAGCATGTCGAAAATGAAAAGTTTAAGCAAGACGTCGTCGTGCCTGCCGCAGAGCCTGTAAAACCAGTCAATACGGCGCAAAGTCAACCAGAGCCTGAGCCAGAACCTGAGGTTGTAGAAACATATGAACCTGAACCGCAGCTAGAGCCGACCCCTGAGCCGGTTGTAGAGCGTACCGTTGAATCAAAACCTGCTGAGCCTCAGCTTCCATTGTTGGATGAGAGTGATGCAGAAGTGAAACAAAGCTTAGGTGAATACCTCACTGAGCAATCTTTAGGTTTGTTAGTGACTGAAGATATGGTTCGCAGAACCGTGGTTTTTGTTGATAACTTAGCGCAAGGTAAGCTTGCGAAAAAGCATGCGCCAGTGAGTGCACCGGTTGATAAGTTTATGGCGCTTGAGTCAGACATCATCATCACAGATCCAAATAGCTTTGAGCGTTATACACCTTATGTCGATATGCTAACGCAGATGAGCAATGCGCAAATCGTACGTGTGTATAAAAAGTTTCAACCGCTTATTTTTGAAGCCTATGAAGAAATTGGCTATGAGGGCGAAGACTTTAACTACACTTTAAATGAAGCGATCACTGAACTTTTAGATACGCCAATTCCAGAAACAAGCTTGCCACTTATTAAAGATTCTGTGACTTATAGCTACGCATACCCAGAGTGGGAAAAGTTATCAGATGCGCAAAAGCAGTTCTTACGTATGGGTCCTGCTAACATGAAACGTGTTAAGACTAAGCTTGAAGCTGTGAAGAAGTCTTTAGCAAATTAATCTCGCCATATTTTTAAACCGATTGTTTAAGCATTAGGCAATCGGTTTAATTAATTCAGTTTTTCCTTGAATCTAAAGCACATAATAGAGATAATCTTTCCCGCGCCTAACAAGGCCCACTATGGTGGTCTTATTGGTCCTCTCGCAACAATAGTTCGTGAACCTGGTCAGGTCCGGAAGGAAGCAGCCACAGCGAATGACTTGTGTGCCGGGATGTGGCTGGTAAGACTACCACCCAATTTTTCTTACTAATCTAAATCAAACTTATAATCATTCTTATTCAATCTTCTCTTCATATAAATTTTATTCGTACTTTTAGTCTTCTTTCTTGCCTGTCGTGGGTAAATGTATCTTATTGATATTATTGATATTTACGTATAGACAGTGCTATTGAGAATAAGATGGCTGATGCAAAAATAGAGATAGTTGAGTTTAGTCCACACTGGCTCGAGATGTTTGAAGCTGAAAAAGCGTTGTTACAATCAGTTATTTCACCTTGGCTACATGGCTCAATAGAGCATGTTGGTAGCACGTCTGTTGAAGGGTTAGCGGCTAAACCCATTATTGATATTATGGTTGGAGTTAAATCGTTAGACGTTTCGCAGCCAGCGATAAAAGAATTAGAGCAATCTGGTTATTGCTATTACCCTTATAAAGCTGATGTGATGCATTGGTTTTGCAAACCTACGCCCGAAGTTCGGACTCATCACTTACATTTGATCCCATTTCAAAGCCCTCTTTGGAAAGAGCGTATTCAATTTCGAGATAGCTTGCGAAATAACCCTGACATCGCAAAAGCCTACCAAGCGTTAAAGTTTAAGCTCGCAGAAGATCATCATCAAGACAGAGAACGTTACACAAGAGAAAAGTGGCCGTTTATCAAAGAAGTATTGCGTAAATAACCTGAGCTTCGGATAATTAACAACTCTCTAGCTGTCATTTTTAACGCTAGCTGCGTTGAATTTATTTTCAATAGCCTGCTATTGCTTCATAAATTCGCCTTGCTATCCCTAAAAATTTCAGGCTAGACGAGAAGGAAAGTTAAAAAGTCTGCAAAACAAAGTTTATCTTATTTCTTATCCAAACCTCAGGTTAAATACACTTAGCAAGCAGCTAAGTGCAGCAATGTTTTAAAACTCGTCCCAATACGGCTTTTCACCAAAAAACTCACTGAGTTCGTCAATAAAGACTCTTACTTTTGAAGAGAGCAATTTGCGATGCGGATAAACCGCATATAACGCAATGGGCTCAGGTTCATAGTCTTCTAAGAATATTTTTAAATCCCCTTTTTTGAGTGCCTGACCTGCAATGAATGTAGGCTGCACCAAATAGCCTTCTCCAGCGATTGCGGCGGCCATCAGCAGCTCACCGTTATTCGAGATAATAGTGGGGTGTTTATTTTGGCTTATTGATTTTAGGGTATTTAAAAGTAGGTTGTCGGTTTTGTCGTAGCTAGAATAACTGTAATGCAAAAAGTGCTTAGGGTTGAGCTCGCGCGGGTGGGAAGGCGTGCCATTATGCATTAAGTATTCGGGAGAAGCACATAAGACCAAACGCACTGGCGCAATTTTTTTCGCAACCAAAGAAGAGCTTTGCAGTTGTCCAATTCGTAGCGCAACGTCAAAACCTTCTTCGATCACATCTACTTTACGGTCGTTAAGCTGAATGTTTAGCTCTATTTCAGGATATTTTTTTCTAAAGACACTGATGAACTTCGATAGATGTAGAGTCGAGAACGAAACGGGTGCACTGATATTCAAAGTACCTGTGACGGTTGTTTGCAGCTCACCAAATTGTGCTTCTAAGTTATTTACATTCTCTAGTATTTGTTTGGCGTGCTGACGACACTTTTCGCCCGCTTCCGTGAGGCTTACTTTTCGAGTCGTGCGATTGAACAGACGGGCATTAAGCTGTGTTTCTAGCTGCGAAATATACTTACTAACCAGTTGATTCGACATCTCTAACTTCTCGGCCGCTTTGGTAAAGCTGCCTTCATCAGCAACGCTTAAAAACACTTTGAGCAATTCAATTTTGATCATCGCCACTGTCCTCATTAATAATCAACTATCAACACTGCGTTGTAAATAATACAACATAGAACTACTTAATCATAAAAAATCGTCATAGTAATATTATTCTCATTGAAAGAGAGGTTTGTTGATTAAGTTAACAAACGAATGAGGTTTTGAATGAAAAACACGACACAAAACTATGGTTGGGTAGCTAAAAGCCTGCACTGGGTTTCTGCAGTTGTCGTCATAGGCATGTTTGCGTCCGGCTGGTGGATGGTAGAGCTGAACTATTACAGCGACTGGTATAAAACCGCACCATTTATTCATAAAAGTGTCGGTGTACTGTTGCTGCTATTAACTGTTGCCAGATTATGTTGGAAGGCAAATAACATAAGTCCAGATGCTGTGGGTAACGCATTTGAGCAATTTATGGCAAAAGCTGCGCATACCGTTTTATACCTACTGATCGTTCTGATTTGTATCAGTGGCTACTTAATTTCAACGGCTGATGGTCGCGGTATTGAAGTGTTTAACTGGTTTGTGTTGCCAAGCTTTGGGGAGCTTTTTTCACAACAAGCCGACACCGCAGGGCTCATTCATAAATTCAGTGCTTATGGTTTGATGGGGTTAGTTCTATTACACGCATTAGCTGCTCTCAAACATCATTTCATAGATAAAGACAATACATTGAAGCGCATGCTTTAAGACACTTCACAAAAGTAAGTGTTTTAAAACAAGTAGGTGCCTTCACCTTTACTTATTAAATATTTTGGCTTCTAAACAGGAGATTACAATGAAAAAGCTTATTTTAACTGCAGCGTTTCTAGGTGCGTTATCAACAACGGCAAGTGCTGCTGAATACGTGATTGATACCAAAGGAGCACATGCCTTTATTAACTTTAAAACATCGCATTTAGGTGTGTCTTGGTTAACGGGTCGTTTTAACACATTTGAAGGTTCTTTTAACTACGATGGTAAAAGTTATGACAACGCACAAATTGAAGTAAATATTGATACTACGAGTATCGATTCAAATCATGCTGAGCGTGATAAGCACTTACGTAGTGATGACTTTTTAAATGTGGGTAAATTTCCAACTGCGAAGTTTGTAAGTAGCAAAATTATTGATAAAGGTAATGGCAAGCTAGAAGTGCAGGGCGCATTCACATTGCATGGAACGACAAAGAATATTGTCATTGATGCGCAAAAAATTGGTGAAGGTAAAGATCCTTGGGGCGGTTACCGAGCTGGCTTCTCAGGTACCACTGAAATTCGTTTAGCAGACTATGGTATGAAAGAAGTGCTTGGCCCAACAACGGTGATGCTCGACTTACATGTTGAAGGTATTCGTAAATAATACACGAGTTTTAACTCACGATTAGTCTGATCTCGGTGGTGTGCTATGAAAACAAAACGCAATGTATTTTTTATCTCTCACGGCGGCGGGCCTATGCCTTTATTGGGTGACCCCAGCCACACAGAAATGGTAAAAACACTAGAGAATTTGGCGAGAAAAATTGAAAAGCCAAGTGCTATTTTGTTGATAAGCGCCCACTGGGAAGAGGTTGTGCCAACGATTACTTCTTCAAAGTTACCAGAACTCATTTATGACTATTATGGCTTTCCTGAAGCGGCATATAACATCCAGTATCCTTGTGTTGGCTCGCCAAAGTTGGCATCTGAAATGGCAAAGGCGTTAGCGCAAGCGGGCATTGAGCATCAACTCGATGCGCAGCGCGGCTTTGATCATGGTATGTTTATTCCTTTGAAAATCATGTTCCCTGAGGCTGATATACCCTGTGTGCAGCTTTCACTGGCGAAGAGTTTAGACCCGAACTTACATCTCAATATTGGTAAAGCTTTACAGTCACTAGCGTATGACAATTTATTAGTCATTGGTTCTGGATTCTCTTTTCATAATATGCCAGCATTTTTCTCGCAAGGTGACAGAGAGGTTGATGAAAAAAATCTGGCATTTGAGACTTGGCTCAGAGACACAGTAATTGATAAAACACTTGATGAAAGTATGCGAACAAGCCGACTCTTAGATTGGGCAAATGCGCCCCATGCAAGGTTTTGTCATCCACGCGAAGAGCACTTAATGCCACTTCATGTGTGTTATGGCTTAGCTGATAGTGCTGCTGATGAGCAGTTAGACGTTAAGATTTTGAATCGATACTCGACCATGTTTGCATGGCACAAATGAACGCATTGCTCGCATTAATCTAATACTAATCCGCAATACCACTTAGTTAAGCGGATTGGTATAAATCGAGCAATACGTTTTCTAGACTTTTGACTAAGCCTTTTGATTAAGCATTAGTGAAAGCTGGTATTAATGCCCAAATTGAATTCGCACACCTGCATTGACGGTAAAGCCATCATTACGAGACCAAATATCTGTTGTCCAGCGTCCACTTGCTGATTGTTCAGGTAAAACCAAAGCGGCGTCTTTTGTTTGACGAACATTCAGCAGGTTTTCAGCATTTACAAACCAGCTTACATTGCCAAATGTAATCTGTCCTAACAGCCCCAAGTGCCAGTAGGCATCACTTTGAGTTCGATATGGGTTGTTTTCGAGTTGTTGTGTGCCCGTGTAGTAAGCTTCAAAACCAAGTAGATGACTACCATGTTCTTCCCACATGATCACTGCGCCCGCAGAATGTTTGGGTGTCAGCGCGATAGGTGAGATTGAACCGGTTGTATCATCTTGTGTACTCGCATCTGTGTATAAATAGCTAGTGGTGAATTTAATATCATGCCAACGGAAACGAAGGAGTAGTTCGGCACCTCTTATTTCACTTTGGCCTGCTGCGTTGACAATGCGTACTGTTTTGTCACAGCCGATACAGTTTATTTCTTCTAATTCAGTGACATTATCTATGTCAGACTCAAACAGTGTCAGGCTTGTTTCAATGCTATCGACGGTATAGCTAAAATCAACAGACGCGGTGGTGGATGTTTCTTCTTCTAGGTTGTCTAGTGGTGCTAATCGTGACAGACCTGCGTCTTCAATGTCCTCGATGAAAGGTGTTGGCGCATAGTAACCTTTACCAAAAGAGCCACGCACGGACCAATTTTCTGGTTTATATAGTGCTGAGACTCTCGGGCTAAATTGAGTACCATATTCGCTGTGCCAATCTGTTCTGGCGCTTAGAGACAACGCCAATTCGTCAGTCGCGTCATAATCAAGCTGTGAGAATAAACCGGGCACTTCGAATGTATAATCGAATTCATTGTACTGTTCTGACTCGAATTGCTCTTGTTGATATGCAAGACCCACAATCCAGGCTGTCTTGTTGGTGAAGCCTATTACTGAAGATTCTATTAAGTAGCTGTTATGCTTGTCATCTTCCAACACACGTCCATATTGGTGTTGATGCTCTTGTTGCATCAATGAACCACGCACATTTAAGCTCAATGTATCGTTCAAAGGTTGCTCGAATATCACACCGCCATCGAGACGCAAAGAATCCTGATTTTGCACAAATGGTTGACCGTCTGGCATGAGTGCTCCTTCAGCGGTCCCCCCGTTTCTGCGCTCTTTCATGGCGCCCATGGTTATATACAAATTAGCGCCATTTTCACCTGACCAATATATACGTGGTCGCACTGTTGCTCTTTCGTAATAGGCCATATCGAGCCAGCCATCATTGTCTAAGTCTTGTTCTTCTTGATGGTGTGCACCAGCGGTAATTGAAGCGCCCATTGAGTCAGAAACTGGTGCGGCCAAATAAGCGGTGACGTCTTGACCATTTTTTGATGTGGCATTCAGTAATACTTCGCCCTCGAATTCATCCGAAGGCGTACGAGAGATCAGGTTAATCACACCACCCAGTGCAGAGCCGCCATACATAGATGAGGCTGAACCTTTGATAATCTCAACACTGGCTAAGTCGGTAGGGGGGATCTGCAGCAGTCCGATAGAAGCGGTTTGTCCGCCATACAGTGGCAGGCCATCACTCAGTAACTGAGTATAACGACCATATAAACCTTGCAAGCGAATGTTAGCACTGCCCAGTGCTGGAGAGGTATTTTGTACTCGTACACCACCGGTTTCAGCAACGAGCATAGAAATATTACCAGGACGCATTAACGCCTTTTCTTGAACTTCTTCACCAATAATGACTTCGGTACGAGTTGCCGACTCTGTGACTATGCGACCTAGTCTTGATGCAGTGACCTGAATTTTTTCTATGGCTTTTTTTTCATGACCATGATGGTCGTGCTCATGTTCTTCATGCCCGCCAGCATATGAAGAAAGGGGGGCAAATAGAAATACAGACAAAGCCAGTTTAGAAAGTTTAAATTGCATTTTTACCTCAAAGTGTACACATGACAGTATGTTCAGCTGTCATTGATAAATTGTTTCTTAATTTATTCTGAATAGGAGTGTTTTGGGCAGATCAGCCCTAAGAGGTAAAAATGGGGGGGCGGTATAACGACTCGACAATATTATTTGGCATATTTAAATGCGAGTTCACAATAGACTCTGTAAAACGCATCATTGGCTGAGAGTAGCCAAGGTTACTGACAAAAATAAAGGCAGCACAGGCATTTGCAGGGCAAATACACTCAGATTCGCAGCAGTCTACTTCGCAGCAATCATCTTCAGCGTCACTGTGTGAGCTTGAAGATAAATTCGAGACGCTATCAATTGAATTGCTTGATTGTGTTTGTGCTGAATGTGTTGATGAGATCTCAAATGAGGGCATAAAGCTATAAGCCGATGCTTGCCCAATAAAGGCAATCAGAATAACAAGTGTCACGAAGACTTTTGAAAGTGGCTTAAACATATAGTTCTCAATGATTAGTCAGCGCTACTTTAATTGAATTTGATATGGATGTGAATAGATGCTTAAACAGCACTTAGATTGTGCTTTAACATTATTGTAAAAAACTGATGGATTTTTCTTCCTATTTTTGTCTTTCTCCGCTAATTTAAATTTGCAGCTCAACATGACGCCCCTTGGCATTATGTTATGCAAAGTAGTATTTACTTTACACACATTATCTTTTTAATCGAGGGTAACTATATGGATAGAGTAGAGAAACTAATGGTTCGAATGGTGTTAAGTGATGTAAGCCAACACTTTCCTGAAGCGGTAGATTTACTGTCTGCAGATAGTATCAACACTTATGGTGATGGTTTATACCAAGTACTTAGTGAACTTGAAGCACAACAATTAGTAAAACGACTTGAAAGTGGACACTTTACTGTTGGAGATGCCTACAGTCACTTCAAAGGGTAAGTACGTTTAGTCGATAGTCCTTTTTGATCATCGCCAAGGACATGTCTGTTATGAGACTAGTGGCGTAAATTCATTTAAACTCCTCCCTGTTTTTAATCTAACCTAATAATATTATGCTTAAAAAAGGCCTTTTATTTTTCACATTGTTTTTCAGCACAATAGCTTTGAGTACGACTGAATTAAAGCCATTCAAAAGTGATGGATGTAGTTTATTTCCCGACGGTACCTTTAACCAGCAAAAATTATGGTTAGCTTGTTGTGTCGCTCATGACTTTGATTATTGGCAGGGTGGTACAGCAATGCAACGAGAACAATCTGACGCGCGTTTAAAGCAATGTGTTAAAGAGGTTGGCGAGCCTATTATCGCAAGCATGATGTTGGCAGGTGTTAGAGTAGGCGGGAGCCCTTATTTACCAACACCTTTTCGCTGGGGCTATGGTTGGCCATATCCGCGAGGGTATAAAGTGTTGTCAGAAAATGAGCGTCAACAAGTCGAGCATGCAGTTCGAAACGTAAAATTAGAGCAGTATTTTATACCTAAAACAAAAAAGCAGTAAGTTAACCTACCGCTTTATTGTTGCAAGTATCTATTCGACTAAAAGAACTTACTAAATAACAATCTCATACTTAAATTATTATCGCGATCAACTAAAGGACTGTCAGTGATACTGCTGTCATACATGGTGTAATCTATGGCTAACTGCGTGAAACCGCCAAAGAATATCGGGGTCGACACTGAAAAGCCGATTGATTGGTTTATCGCGCTATCACCTTTGTAAAATGCTCTGTTTTGAGTGACTTCGAAGTCTCTTACGCCATAGTAATAATCGACATGATTTTTATCTAAATGGTTTATTGATAAATTTGGTTCAAAGAAGACAGGACCAAATCGATACGCTTTTCCAATTTTGGCTTTTACTTCATAGCCGTCAGATTTATTGAAGATATCGTGTAAAAAGCCAATGCTTAATTTCCAGTTATCTCGTTCGTATTTAAAGTTTGCACCTAAATCCATTGAAAAATCCCTCTCTTCCATGCCAATAAAGACATCACTGTCTGATCCGTCAAAGCCTTGAAAGCGAGGAGAAGCTTGCACTTCAAATTCGATATCACCTAACTCTAAAAGTTCGTAACTTACAAAAGGGCCATATACCGATAATTTGTCACCGCGATAACCTAAAATAGGCAAAGGCGTTACTCGATTACCATAACCTTTATAAATTTCTTGGCTTAAGCCAAGACCAATGCCATACAAGTAACCTTTTGGTTCAAGCTGAGCACGTACATCACCTCGTTCATCTGCAGAGACATTTGAAGAAAAAATTATGGGCAATGAAGCAAGTGCTAAGGCTTTTATAATTCTGAGCATTTTGAGGTCCTTTTGTTGTCAGACTATCAGTATGGATGAAAAATCATTTTAGATCAGTGTTATGACATTTTTTATGTTTGTACCTTTTTAGGTTTTATGTATTATCAGGTTGGTTTTCCGAGAATTTATAAGGAAGTAACGTATGCAGTGTTACCAATGTAATGTAAAACTTGAATATGACTTAACCGAAATTCACACAGGTTATGGCTGCTCAGCATGTCATGGAGCTTGGTTACCAGCAAAATTTTTAAAAGCAATTGGCACCGTCAAAGAGTTCGATTACATGGCATTTGTCGGGCAAGTTCAAAGCCAAGTGAAAGAAACGACAGAATTAACTTGCCCATCTGGCTGTGGTCAATTGCATCGTCATTTTTTCGAAAATAGTCATTTTAGTTATTGTCATAGCTGCTTTGGTGCTTGGTTCAAGCAAGGTGAGTTAAAAGGTTTCTTACATAATTTCAGAGATGCGAAAGATATTCGAGTTCTAGATACCGCAGATAGAATTAATGGTCTCGATATATTGTTTGATCTTTTAAAATGAAAGCGTAAAAAAGGCCGCATAAATGCGACCTTAGGTTACTTCTAGGGAGTTAATCTGAAAGTAATAGAGTTTGAGGGTTATTCCATCAACCACATTCTTGCTGTTCTCGCTGGTAGGTAAAACTTATGCCACTGACTCGAGATTTTTTGCACATCGTTGCTTAATGTATCTCGGTAGTTGCGGTGCCACCATAAATTATCGGCTTGTGTATCTACCCAGTTATCTTGGCCTGTGCCACACTTATTGATACCAACCACGCCTTTGTGCTCGCGTTTGAATAATAAAATACAGCTATTGTGGCTTAGCACCTGCATGCTACTGCCTTGGGTGGCATTGTGGAATTTGAGCATGCCTTTAATGTCTTCACGACGATAGAGATCATTCCAGCGGTTATCACCACTTTCGTTATTATCCGAATACACTAGTGGTACACCACCATCTCTGCCCAAAACATATGCGTTCGCAAGTTTTTCGTCGGTGGCATCCATAATTTGATATCTAAAGCCATCATTCAATGGGATATCATGAGTAACGCTAAACGTAATGGCTTTGTTACCGGCCAATGCTTGGCCATAGGCTGCAGGGTCAACAAGTTGACTCATTGAACCGCCAAAACTAAATGCACCTCTGATCTGTGCAAACAGGGGAAAGTCATAAGCTGAGTGGCCTGTTTGTGCCAAGTAAGGCACTAAAAAGTTATCGTAATCACCGCTACCTGAACCACCTGTCGTTATAATTTCACCAAATACATGCGTATCTTTTTTAATGTTGGCATCGAACACGGCATTAATATGGTAGTTGGTCATATGTTTTGCGGCATCAACTCTAAAGCCCGTTACGCCAATTTGTTTTAACGCATTTAAATACGCTTTTTGTTGAGTGATAACCCAATTGTTAGGGTCTAAATCGGGGAGGCCAGGATCGGGGGCTGCGCCACACAGTCGGTTGTATTGTACATCGCCAACGTCATTGTAATTACTGATACATTTTGGACCACCTTGGTCGTATGTACCGTGAAAATCCCCCGCGCCGAATAAACCATCTTTAACATCACCGAATAGTGTAATGTCGTTGTAATAGTTAATATCAGCGCCGTAGTCGGCTAAAATTTCGCTTCCTGGATAGTTAAGATCAGCGCGTTTCCATTGCTCGTTTGCCATATGATTAAAAACAATGTCGGCATAAGTCTCTACACCTTGTGCTTTAAGCGCTTGCACCATGGCTTTAAAATCATTGGTATCGCCCAAAGGGTTATCGATGACACGCAGATCCTGTGGCTGATAACGAGACCACCATGCATCTCCAGTCGATTTATAAGCAGGAGAGACGAGTACTTTTTTATACCCAAGTTCAGCGATTTCTTGAGCCTTGCTCGCAACGTCATCATAGCGCCAGTTAAATGCATGCAAAATAACATCTGCGCTGCTTTGGAAGCTAACAGCACCAAGTAAAAGCGCTGCAATTTTAAGTTGTTTATTTGATTTTATATGTGTTGTCATGTGTTTACCTTTTATCGCATTCCTTGCGTGTTGAAATAGGAAACATAAAACTCACATATAAACCAAGTTAATGAAATGTTATGCATACGTATTCATTAAAAGTCTTTTCTCAATAATCAAAATTACTGAAGAGTTTGCACAGATTTTATTCAATAAAATCAATGTATATACAAAGTTTGAACTCGTTATTACAAAATGCAGGAGAGGCACAAGTAATTGCACTTTGTTCATGATCAACCCATTGAGCGCCTTTCATAAGAGCAATGTCACCATCTTGTAATTGAGAAATATGATGAGGTAAAGGTGCTTTAATTTCGGGCTTTAATTGGTTTGGCGCTAATGGTAAAAACCTAACTTCATCGGGAGCAATCCATCTCTCACCAAGGCCACCTAATGTAGATGCCATTCTTACAAGGTTTTGCGGTTGATGGAAATGAGGGCTTAAAGAGGTATCACAAGCAATCAGTCTTAACCCAATTTCTTTGGGCTCAAATAACACCTCAAACATTTCTAGCATGAGTTCAATATGTTGTGCTAATAACGATGAATGCGTACTGCCCTCAAGCTTAAATAGAATCTCTTCAAATAAGTCTTTATTTATCTCACCCTGATATTGGATCACAGTACCTAGATTTTGCTTGGCAAATAACTGTGCTGCATGTGATATAGCCCAACTAGATTTCTTTGAGAAGCAAGTCAGTGTGACTTCCTTATTGTAAATATTGCTTAAAACATCCGCAGAGGCGCTTATTTGGCAACTAGCTGTTTGGTTTAGTTCAGAGTATTCAAGTGGGGCCGCAGTGTTATGACGCATGTTAATTTTATTTGATTGATACAATATAACAAAACTAACATTAAATAATTCTCATTTAAAGTTTTGGCAGTTAAAAAATGATAATTGCTTTTATTAGACAACCGGTCTAATATCGTTTCATGATCGAAAAAACAGCAAAACCTCGACGAGGTCGCCCACCCAAAGTGGCGCGTGAAAATCAAGATACAAGAGCCGAGCTAATTCGAGCTGGACTTGAGCAGTTAACAGAATCAGGCTTTGCCGCTTCAGGTATTGAACAAATATTAAAGAGAGTGGGTGTACCAAAGGGCTCGTTTTATCATTATTTCAGTAGCAAAGAGGCCTTTGGTTTGGCCGTACTTGAAAGTTATGCAGCGTATTTTTTTAAAAAGCTAAACAGACATTTAGCGCAAAGTGATGAAGCGCCTCTGACAAGGCTGAGTAATTTCGTCGAAGATGCCAAGTCAGGTATGCAAAAGCATAGTTTTAAACGCGGTTGCTTGGTCGGTAATTTGGGGCAAGAGGTAGATTTATTACCCATCAGTTTCAGAAAAGAGTTGGTGGCAATATTTGAAACTTGGCAATGTGAAGTCGAGGTATGTTTAGAAGAGGCCAAAAAACAAGGGCAAGTGAGCCAAAACGCAGATTGCGCGCTGCTTGCTGAGTATTTTTGGATTGGTTGGGAAGGCGCTGTAAGTCGTGCTCGTTTAGAGGCTTCGGTCAAACCACTCGATAATTATTTTAAGTGTTTTGTTATGGGGATTTCATAGTCCTCACATAAGTAAGTTTTAAAAAAATTTAACCATTATTAGCCGACCGGTCTAAATTAGGAGCGAACGATGTTTAAAGGTATTTTGATCAATAAAGATGAACAAGGTTATCAGGCGTCAGTTACTGATATTGATGACAAGGTTTTACCTGAAGGTGATGTGACGGTAAGGGTGTCTCATAGTACGTTGAACTACAAAGATGCATTGGCAATCACAGGTAAAGCGCCCATCGTTCGTACTTTTCCGATGATCCCTGGTATCGATTTAGTTGGTGAGGTTGAGCAGTCTGATTCTGATAAATTCCAAGTTGGTGACAAAGTATTATTAAATGGCTTTGGTGTTGGTGAAGCACACTGTGGTGGGTTAGCTGAAAAAGCTAGACTAAAAAGTGAGTGGTTGATCCCTTTGCCTGAGTCTTTATCTGCGAAACAAGCCATGGCAATTGGCACAGCGGGTTACACCGCTATGTTATGTGTTTTGGCACTTGAAAAGCAGGGCATTACGCCTGAAAAAGGCGATATTCTTGTTACAGGAGCAAATGGTGGTGTTGGCAGTTTTGCCATCGCCATATTAGCTAAGTTGGGCTACAAAGTGGTTGCTTCAACGGGTCGCATGGACGAATCAGATTACTTGACCAAATTAGGCGCAAGTGAGGTGATTGACCGCAATACGTTATCTGAGCCGGGCAGGCCACTTGGTAAAGAAAGGTGGGCTGCGGCCATTGATTCCGTGGGAGGTCACACTTTAGCCAATGTGTGTGCAGGTATTAAATATGGTGGCGTTGTGGCTGCATGTGGTTTGGCACAAAGCATGGAGTTTCCTGCAACTGTGGCGCCTTTCATTTTAAGAGGTGTGACGCTCGCAGGTATCGACAGTGTAATGCGTCCGCTTGAAGACAGAATAGAAGCCTGGTCACGTTTAGCAGATATTATTGAACCAGACATGTTTGAGGCCGTTGCGGCTGATATTGGTTTAAACGAAGTCGTTGAAACCGCTTCAAAACTATTAGAAGGCAAGGTAAGAGGGCGAGTGGTGGTTACCCTTTAGTCGTTTCGAACGGTTAAAAAAAGGAGAGCGAATGAAATGCTCTCCTTTTTGTTGGGAATTAAACGACCATTAAGACACGGTTTTACGGTAACTTAATCGATAAAAGAGACTGTAAAACACAGGGACTGCTATCAAGGTTAAGATGGTTGCAAATGCTAAACCGCCCATGATGGTCACTGACATATCCGCAAAGAACGCATCGCTCAATAGTGGGGCCATACCTAAAATGGTGGTGATAGCAGCCAGTGCAACAGGGCGTAAACGCGAGCTACTTGCTGAAACAATCGCTTCTTTAGGTTCGGTGCCTTCGGCAATTTGCAAGTCAATTTCTTCGAGTAAGACGATGGCGTTCTTGATTAACATGCCAAATAGACTTAAAAATCCGAGCAGTGACATAAAGCCAAACGGCATATCAGTGACGAGCAGGCCTGTTACCACACCTACTGCGGCCATTGGCACCACAAGCCAGATAATAAGCGGCTGACGCACGCGACCAAATAGCAAAATAGACACGAGTAACATCACTAAGAAACCAGCTGGCAGACCTGTGCCTAGGGCTTTTTGCGCATCTCTAGATGATTCGTACTCGCCACCCCATTCAATTTTGTAGCCATCAGGCAGTGGTAGGGCTTCAATTTGCGGCTTAATGCGGGCGAACGCTTTGCCTGCGGTTTCGTTAAAGCCAGGCTCTGCCGAAATAGTAATGGTTCTAACACGATCTCGACGATGAATAAGAGTTTCTTCATTTTCTAATTCAACCCCCTTTGAAACCTGTTTAAAGGGAATATAAGTGCGCTGTGATGAACTCCACACCTGACTGTTTTCAATAGCTTCAATATCGCTTTGTTCAACACCTGCCACTTTGGCTTTGATTGAGTAGCTGTAATCACCATTTTGTAACTTACCTAACTCAAGCCCATTTGAGGCATATTGAATGGCTTGTGCGAAATCGTTACGAGATACAGCTGCAATACCTGCGCTGACAGAGTCGTAATGGGCATTCAGTACAAGACCTTTTTCACGCCAGTTATGACGAATATCTCGAATTTGACCATCATTTATCATCAGCAACTCGGCTTGTTCGGCAAGTTCTCGCAGTACCTCGGCATCTGGGCCTGAGAATCTAACCGCGAGCTTTGCGCTTCCTCCCGGGCCAAATTGCATACGCTCAGTATAAAAATCGGCGTTTAAATCAAGCGCAGGCATGCTGCTATTGAGTTTTTGGATCAGACCATCGATTGCATCACGATTGTGCGTGCGTACCAAGAAGTAGCCATAACTTTCATTTGGTTGCTGTGGCGCATAAGTTAGGGTGAATCTATCGGCCCCTCGACCAACAAAACTCGTGACAGACTCAACTTCATCATGTTCTAAAATCAGTGCTTCGGTGAGCGCGACTTTACGGGTGGTCTCGCGAATATCTTGGCCTTGCGGGCCCCAATAATGCACAAAGAACAATGGCGCATTTGATGGCGGAAAGAAACCTTGTTTGACTAAGCCAAAACTGCCGTAAGCCACAACGGTGATTGCGAATAAGCCAGCAACGGTGATCCAGCGGAACTTAAGCGCACCACGAAGAACTTTTTCATAGCCACGGTAAAATGCACTATGCTGTTGTTGGTTAGCTTGGTTTTGTTCAACTTTGTAAAAGTACTTTCCAAATAGCGGCACTACTGTGATGGCGAGAACCCAGCTCAGCATTAAAGACACTAAAACAACGGCAAATAAAGAATACAGAAATTCACCTGTTGCATCGTCAGATAAACCAATACCAGAAAATGCTGCGATCCCTATAATAGTTGCGCCCAGCAATGGCCATTGCGTTCTTTTGACAATAAAGCTCGCAGCTTCAGCGGCTTTTTTACCTTGCTTCATGCGCAGCATCATACCTTCTGCAACTACGATGGCATTGTCAACAAGCATACCCATTGCGATAACCATCGCACCTAACGAGATACGCTCTAACTGTAATCCCATTAACCACATGATTAACACCGTGCCCATGACGGTAACTAATAGTACAGAGCCAACCACCACGCCTGAGCGCCAGCCCATAAATAGCATCAAGGTCAGTGTTACAACCACAACCGAAAGCACCAAGTTATTGATAAAGCCTTTTACTGACTCATCGACAATGGCTGCTTGATCATAAATAGGCGTGAGGGTGATCCCTGCGGGTAATTTTGTCAGTAATTCATTGGCTTTATCGTTTACACGCTGGCCCACTTCAACAATGTTCACATCGTTAATGGCCGACACAGCTAAAGTGATAGCATCGTGACCTTGATATCGAATAAGCACAGGTTGAATGTCGACTGGCTCAAACTTAAGAGTGGCGATGTCACGCACTTTTATTGACTGATTCGTCCCTGGTACGACTAAGGTGAGATTATAAATTTCTTCGATGTGATCAACTGGATTTTCAACAACTAAACGAAGCTGGCGACCTTCCACTTCAACGCGGCCGCCGTTAAATGGCTGCAGGTTTTCTTGTAATAGTCTGGTTAGATCAGGAAAAGAGATCCCTAAACCAGATAATTGAAAAGGGTTGATGTAAGCCACTAATTGCTCTTGCTGAACACCGCTCACTTGCACTTTTGCAACGCCTTCGGTCACTAACAGTTCACGACGAATCACGCGGGCAAATTCACGTAACTCATGCAACGAAAAGTCAGGGGCACTGAGTGCGTAATACATGCCGTATACATCACCAAAGTCATCATACACATTGGGGGCGTGGCTGCCCGTAGGCAATTGTTTTGCTGCATCTCTTAAGCGCTTTCTGAGTTCATCCCATATTTGGGGGAGTACATCTGAATCAAAATGTGATTGCACTTCGACTGAAATTTCAGAAATGCCCGGTTTAGAAATTGAGGTTAACCGCTTTAATTGCGGCATTTGCTGTAATGCAATTTCTAATGGCTCGGTGATCTCGCGCTCTACTTTCTCGGCACTGGCACCGGGAAACTGCGTGACTACTTGCACTTGTTTAATGGTAAAAGCGGGATCTTCTAAGCGACCAATTTTACCAAGGGCAACGGCACCACCGACTAAAAATACGATTACCAGCA
Source organism: Pseudoalteromonas sp. SS15 (assembly GCF_049257195.1). Taxonomy (NCBI): domain Bacteria; kingdom Pseudomonadati; phylum Pseudomonadota; class Gammaproteobacteria; order Alteromonadales; family Pseudoalteromonadaceae; genus Pseudoalteromonas; species Pseudoalteromonas sp. SS15. The sequence continues at coordinate 901,831 of NZ_JBMMUD010000001.1, read as the reverse complement.
ACCAGATATTGACTGGATTTTTTATAGCATAACGTGCGATATCCATGGTTATAGCTCCGCTTTATATGGTTTTACCGCTAAGCCTTCACGCATTTTCGGTGCGCCAGCTGCAACCACTAAATCTTCTTTACTTAAACCTTTAGCAATGGCAGCCATATTGTTATCAACTTTAAGTACCTCGACGCTGCGTTTTTGCACGGTTGAATTGGCTTTGTCGTATGCCCAAACATGAAAGCCGTCAGCGTTACTACCTTGCAGTGCATTAAAAGGCACTAACATCACATCATCGTTTGCATTGTCTTCAAGACTGACTTTAACAATGGCCCGAGCACCGGGTGTTAAACTGTTGTCGCTGACTTGTGCAGCAAATACGACTTTGTATGTTTGTGTGATGGGATCAGGCTGTGTGGCATGCTCTATGTAAGTAAGTTCATACTTCTTTTCTGGAGTAGAAATAATATGGGCTTCAGTTTTGACTAAACTACCTTGTTGGTAGCTACTAAGCAGGCGCTCAGGCACATTCACGTTGAAGTAAAATAGCGAAACATCTTGCAACTTGGCGATGATGTCGCCAGCTTTTACATAGTTACCGTTTTCGACTAAGCGTTCAGATACTTGTGCATTAAATGGCGCCGAAAGCGTGGTGTAACTCAAGTCTTGCTCGGCTTTACTCAGAGCGATTTCTGCTAATTCAAAGTTCGTTTTCGCATTGTCTAATTGACTTTGTGAGGCCAAACCATTTTTAGCTGTCGCTTCAATACGTTTTAAATCTCTTGCGGCTTGATTCAATCGCGTTTGTGCTTCTTGTACTCTTTGTTTGAAAAGAGTTGGGTCGATTTGCGCCAAAATCTCACCTTCATTCGCCACCGATCCGGTTTGCAGCTTGGTATTAATAAGACGACCTGATACTTCAAAACTTAAATCTATGGTTTTAACTGCAGCAACTTCAGCAGGAAAAGTACGGGTATATTGCTTCGCGTTGGTCATAACAGGTGAAAGTTTTACCGTTTGAACCACTTGCGTGTCTGTTTGTTGCTCGTTGGCAGGCGCGCAAGCGGTGAGGGCAGACGTCATTGCGATTGTCATAATAAATGCAGTCGTGACTTTGAGAGTTGTTAGATTAACTAAAGCATTAAGTTTCATACTGTATAGGCTCGCCAAAAAGTGAAATTAATTTTTTGACTTGCTTGCTGCTGGAATATTAAACGAACTTGGCAGTCTAGCAAGTAAACTATACGGTGTAGTTTACTGGTGAAAATTGAAAAGTAAACTAATTAGTGTAAAAATAACCCTGTCAGATATCTGAGAGTGAGTTATGAGCGAAGTAAAAAAAACACGTAGTGAGCTTAAGCGCGAAGCCATAGTGAATGGCGCTGTAGAGGCGTTTCAAAAGTATGGGGTGAGCGATACCAGCATGGACAAAGTGGCCGAAACTGCTGGCGTGTCGAAGCGTACCGTGTATAACCATTTCCAAAATAAAGAGACTTTAGTTACTGAAATAATTAAAGATATTTGGAGCCAAAACTTCGTAAACCACGACTTTCCTTACGATGCGACGACCCCTGTAAAAGCGCAACTTCATGAGCTGGTGGTGAAAGAAATTCAGTTCATGAATGACAAAAAGATGCATGAACTTATTCGCGTTGCGATGGGGGTGTGTTTATTTAACCCAGACAAATTTGTCGATAACATTGGTGAGTTTTTCGAACAAGAAACGACAACAATCCGATGGTTAAAGTCGGCCATGCAGGATGGAAAAATCAAAGAGGCTGAGCCACGTTTAGCGCATGAGCAGTTGGTGAGCTTATTAAAAGGCCAAGCATTTTGGCCGCAAATTTTGCATCAAGCAGAGTCATTGACTGAGCAAGAGATCACTAAATTGGCTGAAGATACCATCGACTTCTTCTTGGCCTACTACGAAGTTTAAGCTAACAAATATTAAAACGCCTTTTAGCGCTCGCACTAAAAGGCGTTTTTATTTTGGTATTCAATTTATTGCCTCAAATCACATCTTAGTTTGTCTGCTTTGACTCCACAATAATCGCAATAATTTCAGAGTCGCCAACATTACTCACTTGATGTACCCACTGATCGTGCCACATAGTGTGGCCATCAGGAATATCTATGTTGAGTGATGCTTTTTCAGTTTTTATAACAGCACGGCCACCTTGTTGAAAATACACGGTTTCGGCATTGTGCTTATGAAAACGGTCACTCTCACCGGGTTTAAGTACCATTTTGAGTACCAGTACCTGTTCGTTTTCAAGCAAAACGCTGTAGTGCTCAGGTGAAGCAAGATGCGCATGTTCATAAACAGGCTTGGCTTGTACATTGAACACCAACAATACACAAAAAAAGCAAAACCTAGTTAATTTATTAAACATAAACTTACCTGTGCATACCACGAATAGGGTAGTTATTGTCTGGGTTTCTGATCCAAGCTAAGCCATTTACAAGTGCTTGCAGTTCAGGACGCACAAATGGGTTATTTGAAATGTCGACCACTTGAATATGACCTTCAGCGTTTATTACGAACAGGCCAGGCTCTGCAAATGGGTGATCAGTTTCTTGTTCTGAGCGCGGATCAGAGATATATAAGCCAAGCGTTTTCATTTGCTCAATGCTTAAGCCATAACTTATGTCAAAGCTTATCTCTAATTGCTCACAGTGTGCCTCAAGCTGCGCTTTACTGTCGCCAGAGACGGCAATGATGTCGACACCAATGTCGGCTAGGGCACCTTTAAACTGCTCTAGCTGGTTGAGATAGCGAGTACATAAAGGGCAATGTTTACCACGATATACCAGCACAAGTTTCCAATCAAAACCTGATTTTGGCTTTGCAAGATTGACTGACTCACCACTGAGTAAAGTGGCTGTGATGTCAGGAAAAACAGCGCCCGCATGGAGTTTAGTCGTGTAATCTGAGTTCATTTTATTATCCTAGAGTGAATCCTAAAAATGTGCGTTTAAATGTGCTTCAAAGCGTTTTAAATCGTTCTCAATATCGGCGTTTTTCATCACATCAAAGCAGGCAAATGTGGCCATTGGTTGCATATCAAAAAACTTAAAATTCATATGCATAGGGAACATTAAGTCATCAACTGACCTACCTTCAAAAAAGTCATTAGTGTCGTTAAATGATTCTTCAGGTGCATTAAATGTCAGTGAAAGCATGTATTTAGTGCCCGTCATTGTACCGCCTTTGCCATAGTTGGCTTTAGGTGCTTGTTCATTTCGACCGTCACCTAAGCACAGTGCACCGCCCATACCTGCTGTGTAAACTTCATCCATATACTTTTTGAAAGACCAAGTTACGCCCATCCAATTGACCGGTGTTTGTAAGAATACATAGTCAGCCCATTTGTGGTTTTCAAGCTCTTTTTCGACGTCGATGTTGTCTTGCATCGTCACAACGCGAGTTGAATGACCCTTGCTTTGAAAAATGCTGACAGCTTTGTCTACCAAGGTTGCGTTTAACTTACCTTCAGAGAACGGGTAATACTGATGACCATTGATGATTAAAATATTGCTCATGTTTTGCTCCAGTGTGTTTGCAATTAACTTGTGGTATATTTTAGGAACCTATTAACCTTAATCAATTAGTATACTTTTAGTAACCTAGAGAAAATGAGCGTCAAAAAATGAAAAGTCGAGTAGAAACAGATAGTAAAGGTAGAAAAAAAGTTTTAGATGCCTGTACTGAACCCTGTGCCATAGAAAAAGGCATGCGTTTAATCGGCGGTAAATGGAAGGGCTCGATTATCTATCACTTAAAAGATGAGCCAGTGAGATTCAATGATTTGTCACGCATGTTAGGCGGCGCCACCAAGAAAATGGTCGACCAAAGACTTAAAGAGTTAGAGCAAGAAGGCATGGTGCTGCGCAAAGTCATCAGTGAACGCCCTGTTGCTGTGACCTATGAGCTCACAGAGTTTGGGCGCTCAGCCTTGAGTATTTTAGAAGCATTGCGACAGTGGTCAGAATCGCATGATATTGAATTGAGTTAACGTTTAAAAAGACAATACTTTAATCTATTTCTACAGGTAAGGCTGTGGTGTGTTTCACCTGATCTAACACAAACAGGGTTTGTGCTTCTTTAATCTCAGGAAAACTTCTTAATTCTTTGAGTATAAAACGAGAGAGCTCTTTGTTTGACCGTGCAACGACTTTCATTAAGTGGTCATAGGCACCGGAGAGCGAATAGCATTCTAATATCAGCGGGTGTTCAATTACAGCCAGTTTGAATTTATCAAATGCCGCTTCATTTTTCTGGTCAATGCTCACCTGCACAAAGGCTAATACCCCAAACCCTGCTTCTTCGGCATCGATTACGGCACTGTAGCCTTTAATGACGCCTTTCTCTTCAAGTGATTTAGTGCGACGTAAACAAGTCGATTCAGACATATGGGTTTCTTTGGCCAGATCAACCATAGACATGCGACCGTTACTCTGTAGTTGTGAAAGGATATTTTTGTCTTGCTTCTCAAGCATGGTGGTTTCCGTCATATTTTACCTTCAAGGTGAAGAATAGCACCAAACTAGATTCAATTTTAGGCTATTTTGACGGCACCCTGCAGACAAAATGGCATAAGCTATTTTTAAACAAAAACACGTTTAAAGAGAGCATCATGACAGAACAAAAGTTTTATCACGTAGGTGAGAGAAGTCTCGAGCAACCTGCAACAACTCAATACCAACCTTCAAAATTTGCTAAAGCAAAGCACCCAGAGCCGTATCGCTTTGAAGTCAACTTAAGTGCAGAAGCAGGCAATATGCAAAGTAAAACTGGTGTGGTTTCGGTGAATATTCCGGGCTTTAGCCCGGTGAAATTATACTGTGACGAACAACCTCCTGTAGGTGAAGATACTGCGCCGCCGCCACTGGCATTTTTCTCGGCAGGCATTGGTTTTTGCTTGATGACGCATTTAACCGATATTTTGACGGCACGAAAAATTCAGGTAGATAGTTTAAAGTTAGAGCAGCGTATTGTATTTCGTACAAACTTGGGCCACATGCGTGAGCATGGTTACATGACAGATGGCGGCTGTGATGTAGTCGAGACTCATGTGATCATCGAAAGCCCTGAGCCTGAAGAGAAAATCAAAGATCTGTTGGATGAAGCTGAAAATGGCTGTATGGCACACTTTGCGCTTCGCAACCCTATTCCTTGGTCGACACGCTTAGTTTATAACGGTAAAGAGGCGATCAGCCGTTCAGGTGAATAATCTTGATTTACGACAGAACATCAGCCAATGAATAGGCTAGTGAATTAAGAGGCTAACCTCGATTAGCCTCTATGCATTTACTGACTTAATTCTGCCGCTGTATCTTGAAAGATCCCCTGAATGTCATGTGCTTCGCGTTCAGTTTGGCCACCATGCTTTAAAAATGCTTTGATGATAGTTTGCGTTTTTTGTTCTTTGGCGCGGTCTAAAAAGTATCTCAATTCTAATTCTGCACCCGCATTTTCATCAATGATTGACGTGTTGATGATGTCTTTATACATGGCAATATCTCGCAACTCCCAGTGACTAACTAGTGCGAGTAAAGGTGCTAAAAATTCATAGAGATCACACTTTGGTACAAATTGAGTAATGATGTTCAGCGCTTCCGCTTGTTGAGCAGTAAAATCAGCACCTGTGAGTAACGCTTGCAGTGCTTTGCCTTTACCTAAACGTCTTGCGAATTGAACCGCACCTTGACCACCTGTAGGTATGTTAATGTAAAGCTCTGGTTGCGCAAATGCCGCATTTTCAGTGCCATAGGCCAAGTCACAGGCCATTACAAACTCATTGCCACCCCCTCTAGCCACGCCATCAACTACTGCAATAGACAACTGCTTCATCGCTTTGATGTTTTCAATCATATGATTAAATTCGATTGATGCCGCTTGGCCACCTTGTGTGCCATTAATGACATGTAAATCTAAATGGGCGATAAAAAAAGTGTCATGAAAAGACTTAAAAACAACCACTTTGGTATCTCTGTCACCTTTTAAAGACAGCACGAATGTATTGATTTCGTTTATTAAATCACTGGTTAATATATTGATTGGCGGATTCTGAATTAAAACAGTTGCGACACCAGCTTGTTTTGTAATTGCGAGTTTAGACATGAGATGACCCTTTTACGTGTATTAAGTGGCAATTTGCCGTGTTGTTGAGCACACTTTAAGGTTTAATTTGTTATCTAAAAACAAGTCAAATTGAATTATAATGATTCCAAATAGGAACCAATTGGATGGGTTATGGATCTGGCAAGTCGATTATTATTACTGTTGGAAGTGTCTGAGTTGGGCAGTTTTGCTAAAGTCGCGGAATACCGTAATGTCAATCGTTCCGCGATTTCAAAGCAAATAACGAAGCTTGAAGAAGAGCTTGAGGTACATCTATTAAATCGCTCAACAAGGGCTATTTCTTTTACCGCTGCAGGGGTTGAGATGCTAAATCAAGCGAAGCAACTTCGCACTGTATTAAGTAACTCTAAACGTTTAGCACAGAATTATCATACCGAGCCAAGAGGGGAGTTAAAAATTGCCAGCCCAACCTTGTTTGGTCGCCAATATGTTCAGCAAGCTGTAACGATTTACCAAGAGAAATATCCTGATGTCACGATTGAGCTTTTGCTTGAAGACAGGCTAGTTGATGTGATCGGTGAAGGGTTTGATTTGGGTATTAGGATGGGAGAGCCCTTAGAATCAAATCTGATCGCTAGAAAAATTGCACGAAATCGCTTACTGCTGTTGGCTTCTCCCGCGTACCTAGCAAAATTCGGTGAGCCAGAAAGTATTGCAGAATTAGAACAACTGCCCGCAGTGGTTTATTGCGCCCCCGGCTTAGTCATAGATAAAATTAAGTATATAGATGAAAGCGGTAAACAAGCGTTTCTTCATTTGAATACGGCTTATAAAGTGAATGAAGCCGAGTTACTGATTAAAACAGCTTTGAATGGTCGTATGCTGACAGCAGCAACCGCGCAAATGCTCGGGGACGAAGTTATAAACGGTGCACTGATCCCAATAATGACAGGTATAGAGCTCAGTAATTACGGTAACTTCTTTGCTGTTTATCCACATAGAGATTTGGCATTAAAGACTCAGCTATTTCTAGATATACTCACTGATATTGTTGGAGCGGCAACACCGGTTTGGGAAAGTAGAATTCCAGGCTTTAATAAAATGTATGGTTTTGATGAGCCTTAAAACAGAAAAAGCGCACTGTAGGGTAGTGCGCTTAATTTCTGCGAATGGTGAAGGGGTACTAAATGCAAGGACTAGTTCTTGGTGAATGCAACACCGTTTCGACCCTTCAATATGTTAAACGCAGCTGCTATTAGAAAAGATCAGTTAATTTAAAAAAATCTTTAAGATTCTTGCTCAGCACTATGGTTTACCATTTTTATAGTTTAGGCGCGACGCGTCCTTGAGTTAATTGCTCAAGCAGCTTTGCGATTTCAAGCACTTTCATATCTTGGTCTAAGTCACCAATAATACTTACAGCAAACGGCATCCCGTCTTTTAACCCCATAGGGATAGTGATGCTTGGTGAGCCAGTGACGGCGGCAAGTGTTGAGCTGCTACCTGTAAATTTGTCTCCATTGATCGGATCTATTTTCCATGCAGAGCCAACACTCGGTGCAATGATGGCATCGAGTTTATATTGTTTGAATATTTCCTTTAATTGTTGCTTAGCGTATTTGTCTATCGCAGCGATAGCTTGTTTGTATTTAGCTTCATCATTTGCTTGAAGTGAGGCAAGTAAGAGCTCTTGTTTTTGGTCGTTCAATTTCTTGTTGTATTCAATTAGTTCAGGTAGTGATTTAACACTGACACCATCGCCAGTATTTGCTAAATAAGCTGTGACGCCATGATTAAACTCGTACAACAGTACATCAAATTCAGCGGGGAATATTTTGTCCATATGATTAAACTTTATATCGTTAACGATAGTTATACCCGCTGAACCCAAGCGTTTTAAGGTGTCTTCAAATTCAGCTTTATAAGCTTGATTAAACTGGTTTATGCCTGGGGTAATTCCAATGCGTTTACCCTGCAATGAATGAGTTGAAGGTGATTCTTTGTGGGCATACTCTGAGATTGCTAAATAAGTAAGCTGAGCATCAGTCACGGTTCTTGTAATAGGGCCTGCTGTATCTTGAGAATGCGCAATCGGGATGATCCCTGCTTGGGAGATATGATGAATACTCGGCTTAAAACCAACAACACCATTAAGCGCGCTTGGACAGTGAATTGAACCATCGGTTTCTGTACCAATACTGACCAGTGCTAGGTTACTAGAAACTGCTACAGCAGAACCAGAGCTAGAGCCGCAAGGAGTCATCGTCAGGTCGTATGGGTTTTTTACTTGACCACCGACATGACTATAACCACTCGAGCTAGGTGAAGATTTAAAGTTTGCCCATTCACTTAAATTTGCCTTTCCTAAAATGATTGCGCCTTCTGAAAGCAACCTCTCAACAATAGGGGCATTTTGGTTTGGATAATGATTTTGCAGTGCGAGCGCCCCGGCAGTGGTTGCCATTAATTTGGTATCTATGTTGTCTTTTAGTAAAACGGGTACACCAAATAAAATGCCTTGTTTACCATTTTCTTTGTAGCGTTTGTCTTTGTTCAAAGCTTGCTGGTAGGCGTCGGGATTGACAGTTATCACTGCGTTTAGTTGAGGGTTATGTTTTTGTATGTTGCTTAGGTAATACTGGGTAACTTCGACAAAAGTAAATTGACCTGCCTTTACCCCTTGATGTAGCTGGTTAATTGTTAGCTCAGAAAAGTCTTTCGGTTGTGATAGCGCTGAGGTTGAAATTAATAAAGACAGCACGACCATGCAGTTTTTTATCATGAATGTATTCCTTTTAGGTATTTATTCGATGGTATCTGATGGATTTTTAAACTGCAATTGTTCTAGAAAATTTAATAAATGTATTAGCTCAATACAGTTTGTAAATAACTTTGGATAACAGTAAAAGCTAAGTAATAGGTTTTTAGCTACTGTTTTGCGCTAAGCCGAGTTTTTATTTTACAAATACACGCTGAGACTTAGTACTTTTAAAGCCTTGCTGTTCATAAAAAAGGTGGCTTTTTAGTCGAGCCTCATTGCACCGAACACGAACTTCCTCAGTTACTTGAGATGTCGCAAACTTAACTAAGTTTTTACCAATACCCTGACCTCTATACTCAGGATTCACGACCAACCCACCAATTTCATAAAAGTCATTTGATGCTAGTCGACGTGCATAAAATAGGTGTATCCAACCGATTATTTTACCTTTCAGTTCGGCGACAAAGACCTGAACAGCTTCAGACTCCAATAGTGACTGCAACTTTTCTGAGGCCTGATTTTCAGACAATTTTTGATACCCGAGATGTGTTGATACAGAGTTTATCTCTTCTGCATCTTCAATTACTGCAAGTCTGAAAATGGCTTTATTCATACATTAAACTCTTCGCTAAAATTCTGGCTATTTTTGGCAAACTCACGGCAAATTTGATCAGCACGTTTCAATAACGTTGGAACTCGGTGTTTACCATGCATATGTAAAATATGCTGTTTTGCGACTTGTGTTGAGTCAGTGCTGGTCACATAGAGGGGTTTAATACTTTCTCCTCGATATATTGCATGTTCATCACCAATACCTGAAAAAGGCTTTTTCGCGACTCCTACAACAGACGATTCACCATGAAGGGCATCAAACACATGCTTACCTAAACCGGGCTTTTGATGATCATCTAAATAAACATACCCGTCAACAACAATGGTATCTGGTTTAAGAGCATGGTCAGACAGCACTTTTAGGATGCAAGGCAACTCTCTTTTGTAAAAAGCGCCGGGTTCGTACTCTTCGACATGGTTTACAACCGTTGTGTATTCCTTGAGTGGAGACTCCGCATGCCAATTATCAAAGGCCACACAAGCAACAAATGCTTTATCGTTAGTGTATTGCACATCAATGGCGACGATCATAAAGGTATCCTACATTTAAAGCTTTTAAATAGGTACACCTCTGAGCAATTTCAAGAATCAAGGATAGGAATTCTGGCTTTTGCTCCAAAGAGCATAATTAAAAGAGCTAAGTTTATGAAATTCTTTAGTCGCAAAGCCAGTGTTTCATGGGGATCCCGTTTACATGAGCTAAATAGCCACGTTAAATGATCTCTAAAATTGATTTATGACCGTAACACCAGGCGTATTGTTTTTATCTAAGCCAGTAAGTACATCGATTGATTCAGTTAAAGAAATGGTCTTTCCTAATAACTTTTAAGGCTGTTGCTGACCTGAGAGGATCATCGCTAGCATTGCGTCATATCTGTGTGCTTGCATACCATGGCTACCAATGATTTCGAGTTCGTTAGAGATAACGGCATCCATAGGAATGTTTTATCTTGTCACAATACGACGGGAGATGCCGATTTCTTATTACAGGTAGTCGCCAAAGATTTAGATGACTACAGCAATTTTATTGACAGTGTTTTAAGAAAATTAAAGGGCATATCAGGGATTAAATCGAGCCTATCACTCAAAGAACTTAAATCATCATCTCGGCTACCGATTTAACAACAGCAGCTATTTTCACTCAAATAATCCTTTCAATCATATCTGCATTGTTTTAAAGCATTCATCAGATCCATCAGTCAGTAGTTTTCGACTAAACGAAAAATAACGCGTTAATTTACTTTTTAGGAAATAACAATAATACAATTTGATATGTTATAGTGTATCGAATTAATCATTCCTAAAAATAGAGATTTGTGTGAAAAATAAATTACTACTCTCACTTTTGGTGGCATCGAATGGTGTCATTGCGCAAGATGCAGTTAAATCAAACGAGGACATAGAGCACATTGAAGTTAAGCGTGTGTGGCAACCTTACCGAGGTAATGTTCCTTTAGTTCAAACCCCGCAAGCAATCGATACGATTAGCGCTGATGTGCTTGAAAGCGAAAGTATCACCCGCTTAATGGAAGCGCTCGAGCTTTCACCGAGTATAGTTAGGCAGAATAATTCAGGCGGTATGTTTGATAGTTTTGCTATTCGTGGTTTCTCGGGAGATGAAAATAACCCATCGGGTTACCTTGTGAATGGTTTTAACTCTCGCGGTTATAACGGCAATAGAAATACCGCTAATATCGAAAGTATTGAAGTGATGAAAGGCCCAGGCTCTGCACTTTATGGTCAGGGTGAACCGGGTGGTACTATTAATATCATCACCAAAAAGCCACAATTTGATGAACAAGGTTATGTTCAAGCAACGCTTGGCAATTACAGTAAAAAGCAGTTTGAATTTGATTACACTAATGCACTGAATGAAGAGGCCGCATATCGACTAAATGGTTCGTATGAAGACTCAGATGCACATAGAGATCATGTTTCAATCGAAAGCTTACATTTATCGCCATCGGTATTGTGGAATATTTCTGATGACACCAGTCTGAGCTACGAAATGGAAGTGCTTGATCAGAAAAAGCCCTTAGACAGAGGTGTATACATTCTGAATAATGACTTTGACGGTGTGAACGCTGATGCTTTTTATGGGGATATCCGTGATGGCGCGCATCAAGTTGAAGCGCTTGGTCATCAGCTAGTGTTAAACCATAAGTTAAACGACGATTGGCATTTACTGACAGGCTTTGCTTATCGAGATTCTTCGTTTAAAGGTGTGTCTTCTGATACTGAATTATCAGGTGGTAGACAGCTTGTGTACACCGAGGAAAATCTACTGTCTCGACAGCGACGTGCTCGTGATTATCAAGCGCTTGATGTATCGGCCCGCTTTGAATTAAGTGGCGAAGTTGAGCTGGGCAGTATAACGCATAATATTTTAGTAGGTGTTGATCACTATAATTTTGATATTGATACCAACTACAAAGTATGGCGCACAGCATGGGGCTCAGGTGATACGACTTATACCATTGACCCTAGCAACCCAGACTACACTCAAGCTCAACCTGAGCCAGTACAAAAAACCCTGACTGAAGAGAATCAAAAAGGTTTAGGCCTTTATGCCCAGAATCTGATTGAACTGACTGAAAAGTCAAAAGTATTAGTAGGTGTACGTGTTGATAAATTTGAACAAGACATTCTTAACTTACGCAGCGATGAAGCGCAAAGCCAAGAGCAAACCGAATTTACGCCTCGTTTAGGCTTTATTTATAGTGCGAATGATCAAGTTAATCTTTATACGAGTTATGCAGAAGGTTTTAGGCCAAATCCGGGTCTTGATTCAAACCGCAATGCGTTCGAGCCAGAAGAAACTAAGTCATTCGAAATTGGCGCAAAGTGGCAAGATGTTGCGGGGCGTTTCTCGGGTAGCATAGCCCTTTTTGATGCGCAAAAAACCAATATGCTCACTGCTGAGCCAGATACGGGGTTATCAGCAACTTTAGGCGAAGTTGAAAGTCAAGGTATTGATTTTCAGCTAACCACTGAGCTGACAGATAACACTGTACTTGAACTTGCTTACGCTTATACAGATGCAAAAACAGCAAATGATGTGATTAATGCCGATTGGGGTGTACCAATTCCAAAAGGCTCGCGCTTAATTAATATTGCTGATCATATCGGCCATGTTTCATTAAAGCATTACACCACACTGTTAGGTAAAGCATCTTATCTTGGTGCAACCGTAAATTATGTGGGTGATCGTTTAGGCGAAACAACAGATGCAAACTTTATTTTGCCATCATACACGCTCGTTAACTTGTCAGCGTCGATTGAAGTAAATGACAAGGTAAGTATGAAGTTCGATATCAACAATCTGTTTGATAAGGCTTACTTTGAAAATTCTTACCACAAACTTTGGACTATGCCGGGCTCACCGACAACTTACAGTGCAACGATTAAATATCAGTTCTGATCTTAACTGTGAGTTAATGCCATAGTGTGCTCTAAGTCATTTTAGTATTTGAAAATAGCAGTCTGAGTAATCGTACTTAACCTAAAGTCGGGGTAAGAGATTATTTAACCTGAGCTTTGGTTAAGAGATTTACTAACGTCTTGATATTGAAGTGATAGTTGTTTTTTCAAGTCTGCAGCCGGAGACTTTTGGCGATAACCAGGCGAATTTACGCGTCAATAGCTAGCCTAATGCAAAAATTCAACGCAGTTAACGTTGAAAGTAGCCGCTGGAGATAGATTTATTATCCAGAGCTCAGGTTATTTAGGCTGTTTTTCGTTTAAAACACGAGAAAGAGTGTAATGAATCATCTTCAAAATAGTAAAACGCGCTTGCCGTCTATCGATATACTTCGTGGCATCGTGATGTTATTCATGCTGGTTGATCATGTCAGAGAGCGTTTTTTCTTACATGCTCAAGTGCTTGATCCAATGGATATTCAGGCGACGAGTCCTGATCTTTATTTTACCCGTTTAAGTGCCCACTTTTGTGCGCCCATTTTTGTATTTTTGACCGGTCTATCAGCGTGGTTGTATGAAAACCCAGCTAACGGTGCAAAGCGTTCAGCTCAATCATTTTTGCTAAAACGTGGCTTATTTCTAATCTTGCTTGAAATGACATTGGTCAATTTCTCTTGGCTTGGCGCTTATCAAACATTGTACTTGCAAGTCATCTGGGCCATAGGGGTGAGCATGGTGGCTTTAGCCGTTGTGGTCACTTTACCTCGAAGCATTATCGCCATATTAGGTATAAGCATAGTCGCTGGTCATAACTTATTATCGCCCATTGAATTTGCGCCAAACGAAGTGGGGTATTCGCTTTGGACGATTTTGCATGACCGAGGATATTTAGTCACAGATGCTTTCATTAAGGTAAAAGCCTCTTACCCAGTTTTACCTTGGATCGGGGTTATTTTGTGTGGCTATGCGGTGGGGCCTTTATTTTCGAGTTCGGTACCTTCGCAAAAGCGTAAAACGATTTTGATGCAAAGTGGCGCCGCGCTTTTATTAGGGTTATTCATGTTAAGAGGGCTAAACATTTACGGCGAAACCCTTGGTTGGTCTCAACAGGCAACCGCGCTTTTGACGGTGATGGACTTCTTTAATTTCACCAAGTATCCGCCGTCTCTTGATTTTATTCTATTAACATTGGGAGTTGGCGCCATTGTGTTAGCCGTGTTAGAAACGAGCGTATTTACGGTGTTAGAGCCTGTAAGAATATTGGGTTCGGCCCCTATGTTTTTCTACATAGTGCACTTATATGCATTGCTTGTTGCTAGCATAGTCGCACAGTGGCTATTTGGCACAAATATGCATTATGGCAGTGATCAGACTGCATATTTTGGCTTTTATCACGTCTGGCAAGTGTGGCTGTTTGCGATCTGTTTAAGTTTACTTTTATACCCACTATGTAAATGGTTTGCGAGCTATAAGCGCAAAACATCAGCGCGCTGGGTTAAGTATTTTTAGTTGCTCAATTTGTTCAGGGCAATTGAAGAATTGCCCTCATTTTTACAAAGTTATTTACCACTTTGCAAACTGCTCTAATAAAAAGTCTATGGCTAGGCGTGCCCTGAGCGGCATAAATTGCTTGTTTTGATAAACAACCCAGCTGGTTGCGCCTTTAATGCAATATGAGTCTAAAAGCGGTACCAGCTTTTGCTGTTCGATTGCTTCTGTGAAGGTGCTCTCGGGCATATAGGCGATACCTAGACCTTGTTCGCAGGCTTCGCGTACCACATTGGCGTTATTGCTACGCCAGTTACCAGTGACTTTCACACTTTGTTTGGTTCCGTCGATATTAAACGCCCAGTGGTCGTTATTAGCGATAATACAGCGATGGCTTTTTAGTTGGTTGGGGTGGTTTGGTGTGCCATAGGTTTTGAGATATTCAGGGCTGGCAACCACCATCATAGAGCGACTTATTAACTTACGGGCGATGAGGTTTGAATCATTCAATTCGCCATAGCGAATGGCAAAGTCGATACCGTCTTCAACAAAATTAACCAGTCGAGAATTGAAGTCTATTTCAATATTGAGCTCGGGGTGCTGTTTGGCAAATTCCATCAGAGCAGGGGCGATGTAACTTTCGGCAAACCCACCTGCAGCACTGACTCTAAGCGTACCAGATAACTGATATTGCTGCTGGCTTAATTGTTCGTTGGCTTGTTGTAAGCCAGTGACGAGTTGCTTGCACTGTTGGTAGTAAAACTCGCCATTTTCAGTCAGGCTAATTTGGCGTGTGGTACGTGCTAAAAGACGCGAGCCTAAGCGTGCTTCTAAGCGAGAAACTTGTCG
Source organism: Pseudoalteromonas sp. SS15 (assembly GCF_049257195.1). Taxonomy (NCBI): domain Bacteria; kingdom Pseudomonadati; phylum Pseudomonadota; class Gammaproteobacteria; order Alteromonadales; family Pseudoalteromonadaceae; genus Pseudoalteromonas; species Pseudoalteromonas sp. SS15. The sequence goes on along the minus strand of NZ_JBMMUD010000001.1, from coordinate 886,625 downwards.
GCTGACATGGCTGGTGGAGCAGTTTAACTTTTTTGCAGCCGCCGAAAAGCCACCGGTTTCGGCAACAGCCACAAACTCAAAAATGCCTTCAAAACTGTCCATCACTACTTTGCCTATGTGGTAAATATTTTCAGGTGTTATTTAACAATCACTTATCCTAAATAGCAAAGAAGATTGGCTGTCTTTTAATAGGTAAATTTATTACTATCTTCACTCACAAGTATTATTTGCTCAGGGTTTCAACGTTAATGACCGACAGAAAATGGACGCTAAAAAGTATCGCTGCACATTTAGGTGTATCGAATGCCACTGTTTCAAATGCTTTTAATCGACCAGATCAGCTGTCGAAAGCAAAGCGTGAAGAGATCCTCGCTGCGTGTCATGAACTCGGTTACTTTGGTCCAAATAAAGCGGCACGTTCGTTGCGAAAAGGCACGTTCAACATTGTCGCGCTCTTGCTTCCTGACAGCGTTGAATACATGGTGTCAGATCCGGTGGCGAGCAGCTTTATGCGTGGTGTTGCCAAAGTGCTTGAACCTCAAGGCATTAATTTACTGCTTTTCTCGGGCAATGCTGAAAGCGTCAATGACATTGTCGATTTTGTTGATGGCTTTATTTGCTATGGCCGTCCTCGCAATACCAAATTAATCACCCACCTTGAAGCGCTCAGCAAGCATGTCGTGACGGTCGATTTTGAGTTAGACAATAAAGCCAGTGTCAACATCAATAATCATGAAGCCGCTTACACCGTCGCGAAACAAGCATTTACAGGTTTTGAAACGACAAGTGATAACACAAGTGATAACATTGAAGCGGCCATTTTAGGCCTACGCTTACTTGATACTGAGCTTATCTGTCGTGTGTATGACCATCATTTGCCTGAACTTAATACTTCGATTGCACATCAACGTCTAGCTGGATTCCGTCAAGCTATTAATGAATTGGGTGTCGTCATTGCTGATGATAAAACTTGGAATATACCTGAGAGTAGCGAACGATATGCGCGCATTGCTGCCAAAGAAGCATTAAATACATCACCTCGACCCAATGTGTTGTTATGTATGAGCGATTTGATTGCACTCGCCGCAGCGAGAGAAGCCCAAGCTCAGGGAATTAAGATCCCTGAAGAGCTTAAAATTGTAGGCTTTGACGGTATTGATGAAGCAGAGCTTTTTCAACCAGCCATTACCACCATTCACCAAAACAGTGAGAATAAAGGGCAACAAGCGGCCGAGCTTTTTATAAATAAAGAAAAGCAGCAAGTTATGCTGCCTTTCAATCTTAAGTTAGGTCAGTCGACCTAACACCTTTGGAGTAATTAACAGATACGAAGTAGTCTGAGCTTTGGTTAAGAGGTTGATATTCAGAGTTCAGTTTACTTAAGTAAATCCGCGATATTAAAACGCTTAGTGCCTTTTCCATCAGCAAAGGTCATTTCAATTTGGTGTGTTTCAAAATCAATCTTCAAACAGGCTGTGTGCTGCTGATTTTCCCACTCCATGATCAATAAACTGTCAGCGCCTTGCAAAGAGAATGCACCATTAAAAGCTTGGCTTTCATTACGCAATTTAATGAGTTTTGACAGGGCTTTAACCACAGGTTTTTGTAATTGAATATCGACCTTTTCTGGCGTTAAGTAACTGCGATTAATATCGCGGCCAACATTGGTGCTATCAAGTAATGCCATGTCATTATGCAATGCAAGTAAACCACCATAATAAACCTGTGGTACACCCGGAGAGAAGAACTGAATTGTTCTTGCTGTTAAGTAGTCTAAGTCATTGCGGGCGAGGGCATCATAATAGGTGCAGTTCACTTGATATAAGTCGACGTTACTGGCTGCTGCGCCGGTCGCTTGACGACTTTGTGAATTGCTATTTTCATGGATCTGTTCAACTAAGTTGTCGACTTGAGCGGCATTAAGCAAACCCGGTTTTTCACCTTCAGGGCCCGCATCAACAATACCAATACCATCGTGGGTGTCGAGTACAGTTAAGCAATTACGTGGCGCAATATTCAACCAAGACACCAAGGCATCCACATTTTGCGTAAACAAAGTGTGTAAGATAAGTGGTGGCAGCGCAAAGTCGTACACTCGGTCAACTTTTTCTGCAACCGCAATTTGGGTCTGATAATGGCTGTGAATTTCTGCAATGGTTTCCATGCCCATCTCATTGGCTTGTTTTGAGAGTTGTTTAATAAAAGCAAAGGCTTCATCGGTCATAAAACAGCTGGTACCTGCACGCTTAATGGCAAAACCTGCAGCATCTAAACGAATGATCTTCACCCCATTGTTGGCAAATAAGTTGAGTACTTTATCTAAGTAATTTTTACCCGCTTCGGTTTCAACATTTATATCAATCTGGTTGTCGGTAAAGGTCGTCCAGAAATTAACAACTTCGCCTGAAGCCAATGTTTTAGGTGTAAAACAACTGGTGGGTCGTGGTCTAAAAATAGCGGCGGCTTCTTCGTCTGTGATGCCATTTGGAAACACATCTTGCTCTTTTAAAAACATACTCCAATATTTAGATGCTGTGCCATTTTCAAGCACATCTAAAAACTCAGGAGATTGACCAGAAGCGTGGTTGACGATGAGATCAGCCATTATTTCATAGTCTTCGCCTAACGCTTTTAAGTCTGGCCAGCTACCTAAGCGACTATCAATTTGAGCATGGTCAATTGGGTCAAAACCCGCATCGCTACCATCGATAGGGTAGTAAAAAGGCAAAATATGTACGCCAGAGAATAGACCTACCAGCGGCCCGTCAAGCATCTGCTTTAACACTGGTAGGCCACTCCCTGTAAGCCTGTCTGCATAGGTGATCAATTGCACTTGGTTTTTCATAGTCGCACTCAATATCTCAAAGTTGATTCTTAATCGATTAAGTTATATCTTTAATCAGCAATCAAAGATATTCAAGTACTATTTACAATAAAAATTGGCTGAAGCTGGCCTGATACAGGCTAGACTTATTTAAGATCAGCCAGTTATATCAACTGAATTAACTGCTTAATAAAGTTGGTATTAACCCTCGAGGTAACCATTATGACAACACACAACTTATCGACGCTTCGCTGGTTGACCTACATGATGTTTTTCATGTTTGCGATGACCTCAGACGCGGTGGGCGTGATTATTCCAGAGCTGATCAGCGAATATAACCTAACCATGACACAAGCCAGTGCTTTTCATTATGCGCCCATGATTTGGATTGCTATTAGTGGCCTGTGCCTTGGTTTTTTAGCAGATAAAATAGGCCATAAGCCGACCATAATTATTGGCTTTTTATTATTCTCAGTGGCGTGTTTTGGTTTTGCTGTCGGCAATACATTTACGCTATTTGTCGGCCTGTTAAGTATGATAGGTCTGGCAATTGGCTTGTTTAAAACCGCGGCGCTGGCCTTACTTGGCGATTTGACGCCATCAAGTAAAGCGCATACTAAAACCATGAATACCGTAGAGGGGTTCTTTGCTGTGGGTGCCATAGTGGGTCCGGCTATTGTTAGTTATATGTTGGTTGCTGGCGTCAGTTGGAAGTACCTATATTTACTGGCAGGCGCCATGTGTGTGTTGTTATGTTTGGCGACTTTTAAAGTGTCTTTCCCTGCTAAAACAGTGAAAAAAAACAACGAACAGGCGAGCTTTAAACAAACGCTTGCGATGTTAAAAGACAAGCATGCCCTTGGTTTTTCTGCTGCCATTGCGCTTTACGTTGCGACTGAAGTCGCGATCTATGTCTGGATGCCAACCTTGCTTAAAACCTACCAAGGAGATTGGACGTTACTGGCGACTTATGCGTTGACTATTTTCTTTGTACTGCGTGCTGTGGGTCGATTTATGGCTGTATGGTTGTTGAATTTATTCTCATGGCAGAGCGTCATGCTTGTACTCAGTAGCGCGATATTCTTATGTTATTTAGCAACTTACCTGTTTGGTGTAGATGCAGCTGTGTTTACATTGCCACTGAGTGGTTTATTTATGTCGATGATTTATCCGACCCTGAACTCAAAAGGGATCTCCTGTTTTGAAAAACATCAACATGGCTCTGTCGCCGGGGTTATTTTATTCTTCACTGCGTTGTCAGCAGCGGTTGCGCCTTTATTGATGGGTATTGTTAGCGATCATTTTGGCCATATTGAATATGGCTTTGCATTGGCAACCGGCTTTGCTGCCTTACTGATGCTAGGCATGTTGTATAACTATTTTAAAGATCCAGCAAAAATGCGTTTAGCCCACGCTTAATTTAAACCAAATCCCCTTGTCAAAGTGTTCAACTGCCCCAAATCTGCCAATTTGGGTGCACCGAGTTGGACACTTTTTTGTTATCTATAACAATCACTTAATAAAATAAGCACAATAATCGAGCACTTTTTTATTGCAAAAGGTGACATTTTTGCTAACTTACTTAATCGATTAAGTAAGTAAATCCACATTCGTGGTGCCATACTTTAAATTGACAACAATGAGGCACATTATGAGAACACATAACCCCACTTGGTTTGCCCTAAGCGCTATTGCACTTGCGATCAGCACTCAAACACTGGCTGAAGAACAACAAGCAAATACCGCAAAGCCACAAAATGAATTAGAAAAAATAATTGTTACAGGTGTGCCTCAACGTCGCACTGTGATGGCATCTAGTGTGTCAGTGAGCAGCATCTCTGCAGAGCAGATCAATGTATCAACACCTAGAACCACCGCTGAAGCATTTAGAATATTACCGGGTGTGCGCTCTGAGTCGACGGGCGGTGAAGGTAATGCAAACATTGCCGTGCGTGGCCTACCAGTGGCATCGGGTGGGGCTAAGTTTTTACAGCTTCAAGAAGACGGGCTGCCGGTTTTACAGTTTGGTGATATTGCATTTGGTAATGCTGATATCTTTTTACGTCTAGATAACACTGTACAATCTGTCGAGTCTATCCGCGGTGGCTCTGCGTCTACGGCGGCAAGTAATGCACCGGGCGGTATCATCAACTTTATTTCTAAAACAGGAGACAGCGAGTCAGGCAGTATCGCGACAACCTTTGGTTTAGATTATGACGAGTTCAGAACTGACTTCGAATTTGGTACTTACTTATCTGACAGTGTGCGCTTTCATATCGGTGGTTTTGTTCGCCAAGGTGAAGGGCCAAGAGACACAGGTTACACAGGTAACAAAGGCGGCCAGATCAAAGCTAATTTAACCAAAGAGTTTAATAACGGTTACGTGCGTTTGTATCTAAAACATTTAGACGACCGAAGCACCAGCTATTTACCAATGCCAATGCGCTCAAATGGCGACTCGTTAGCCAACTTTGACGCTTTATCTGATACACCACACTCGGCGTACTTTATTAAAACACAAGGCTTAGGCGCAAATAATGAAATTCGCCAAGGCGATATGCGTGATGGCATGCATCCACAAGTAGACAGTGTGGGCGTAGAAGCCAGTTTTGATCTCAGTAATGATTGGAAAATAGAAAACCGTTTTCGTGTTGCAAGTGTGAAAGGCTCTTTTAATTCTCCTTTCCCTGCTGAGGTTGGCAGTGCATCGAATATCGCTGCAAGTATTGCTGGAGAAGGTGCCACCTTACAATATGCAAACGGTCCACAAGCAGGTTCAGCCTTTAATGATGACACATTGATGCGTATTCACACCTTTGATGTTGAAATGCGTGATTTCGGCTCAATGGCCAATGACACTAAGTTAACTAAATCATTAAGCGATGATACGTCAGTCACTTTTGGTTTTTATGCATCTGAGCAAACCATTGCCATGTCTTGGCTTTGGAACTCTTATTTAATGGAGCTTCAAGGCGATAATGCCGCGCTCGTCGATGTATTTGCAGCTGACGGTACTGCATATTCAGAAAACGGTTTGTACGCCTATGGCACTCCAGCATGGGGCAACTGTTGTCAACGTAACTACGACACAGACTATTCAACGCGAGCGCCTTATTTGGCGGTATCTTCTCAATTTGACGATATCACCCTAGATGCAAGTGTGCGCTATGACTCGGGAGAGGCCAAAGGCACGTATGCAGGTGCTGTCGTATCACAACGAGACATTAATGGTGATGGCGTTATTTCAAAACCAGAAGAGCAAGTTGCTGGCATCGATATCGCAAACCCAAGTGCTGTGAACTATGACTGGAGCTACACCAGTTATTCAATCGGTGCGAATTATCAAATCAACCCAACACAAGCTGTGTTTGGCCGTGTCAGTGAAGGTGCACGTGCAAATGCCGATAGATTACTGTTTGGTAAAGTAAACGCCGACGGTAGCGTGGCCAAAGAAGATGCCATTGATGAAGTAACCCAATATGAGTTTGGTTTAAAACAGCGTTTTGAAAACGGCAGTTTATTTGCAACGGCATTTTATGCTGAAACAGAAGAGCAAAACTTTGAAGCAACCAGTCAAAAGTTCTTTGATCGCCAATACGAAGCAAAAGGCATTGAGCTAGAAGGGGTTTACTTCGTAGGGTCATTCGACTTCAGAGGTAACATGACTTGGACGGATGCAGAAATAGCCAAAGATGCATTAACACCTGAGGTGGTTGGTAACACGCCACGCCGTCAAGCTGACTTTATCTACTCACTGATGGCGCGTTACAACATGGAGCAAGGCGCGGTTGGTTTAAGCTTTATCGGCACCACAGATGCGTATGCACAAGATAATAATGACTTAAAGTTCGATGGCTACACGCAGGTTAATGCATTTGCAAGCTATGACGTGACTGAAAACTTATCTGTCTCACTCAACATCAATAACCTGTTTGATACGGTGGGCATAACAGAAGCAGAAGAGGGCAGCGTACCAGCTAACGACATTATTCGCGCACGAAGCATTAATGGCCGTACGACGTCGTTCACATTGAACTATCAATTCTAAACCGCATATTGAGTTGGAGTTATTATGACTGAACAAACGACCATGCAGCTAACTTGCTTTGGCGAAGCATTAATAGACCTTTTACCTCACGATGGCGAAGCTTTGCTTCCCATTGTGGGTGGAGCGCCCGCCAATGCCGCTGTGGGCTTTGCCAAATTAGGTGGTCACAGTGCGTTTTTAGGTGGGCTATCGAATGATGCATTCGGGCAGATCATTGCTAAGACATTGCAACATTATGGGGTAGATACGGCACATTGTCCGGTTATCAAAGCAGCAAACACCGCGTTGGCGGTTGTTCAGCTCGATGAGCACAAAGAGCGACAATTTAGCTTTTACCGTCAACAAACGGCAGATATCAGCGTATCAATGGATGACTTTAATGAATTCACTTGGCCGCAAGCAGGTATTTACCATTTTTGTTCGAATACCTTAACGGATTCGTCGATTACAGCAACGCATATGGCGCTATTAGAGCAGGCCAAAGCACATGGGCAAATTATTAGTTTTGATGTCAATCTTAGATTAAATCTATGGCACGATTTAGCTGATTTACCGGCTCGCGTTGAAGCCTGCTTTTCGCTGTGTGACATCTTAAAATTCAGCTTAGAAGAGCTTGAATATTTAAGCCAAGCGGCGTCGCTTTCAACTGAGCGATATATTCAACGATTATGCGCGCAGGGCGTTCAGGTGATCTTGGTGTCAGATGGTAAAAATCCGGTGCAATTGATCACGCCACAACAGACGCGCTCAATTGCAACCCCGAGCATCAACGCTGTTGATACCACAGGGGCAGGAGATAGTTTAATAAGTGGCTTTTTGTTCGCTTTAGCTCAGCAGCAATTAGAGCAATCCCAGTTGAACGCAAATCTTGAGAAGCTGATTGATGCCGCTGAGTTTGCAGTCAAGTGTGGGGCCTATACCTGCACAAAGCTTGGCGCAATGCCGGCACTGCCAACTTACGACGAAGTAAATTAATTACTTTCTTTGTCTAACTTATTTTGATTGAAGGCCATTCGTTAAAGCGACTGGCCTTTTTCATTTTAGGCTTTTAAAAGAAATAAATAGAAAAGCGATCTTTCAAAGGGCAGCGCCGTATCTTATAAGCTTGAATCAATTAATTGTATTGATTGTTGCTAAATGGCAAAAGAGTTTCACTGATTTATCTAATTATCATTCATTGGGGAATAATATACAGTGTCCTTATCGTCTTTTTAGCAGCTTGCTGAAAAGCATCAAGCAAATTTATGACAACACTGAGTTAAGGTAATCATCATGAAAAAAGTACTTATTCCAGTCACTAATCACGCAACACTCGGCAGTACAGATCAAGCTAATGGTACCTATGCACCAGAGCTGACGCATGTTGTTGATGTATTAAATGCGAATAACATTGGGTTCGATATTGCCTCTATTCAAGGTGGTAAAGCGCCACTGTATGGCACCGACATTGAGGGTGACGAGGTGAATAATAAGGTATTAGGTGACGCGTCGTTCCAAACGCAGATCAACAATACCGTGCCTGTCTCTCAGGTCAACGTAGACGATTACGATGCTATTTTCTATCCAGGTGGTTTTGGCTTACTGTCAGACTTAGCAAGCAACGAAGAAGTTGCTGCAATGGCAGCCAAGCATTATGAAGCGGGCGGGATCATTGCGGCAGTGTGCCACGGTCCAGCTGCATTATTGCCAATTACACTCAGCAATGGCGAATTATTAATTGCGGACAAAGAAGTCACTGCATTTACCAGAGAAGAAGAAGTCGATTTTGGCACCATCAATGATATTCCATTCTTACTTGAAGAAGCGTTAACGCGAAAAGCAGCTCAATATAGCAAGGTACAACCTTGGAATGAATTTGTCATTCAAGACGACCGTTTAGTGACAGGTCAAAATCCAGCAAGTGCCCATGCGGTAGGTGAGTTTTTGGTGAAATTGTTAGCTGAGTAATTGGCTAGTAACATCTGTTAAATAAGGAATGATTTATGATTAAAGTACATCATCTCAATCAATCGCGTTCAACACGCGTATTATGGCTATTAGAAGAATTAGGTATGCCATATGAAGTTGAGAAACACGAACGCGATACAGCTACGCGTTTAGCGCGCGCAAGTCTAGGTAAAGTACATCCATTAAATAAAGCGCCGATCATTGAGCACAATGACATTGTGATCTGTGAGTCAGGTGCAATTATGGAGTACATTCTTGACCAAGACACAGAGCAACGTTTACGCCCAGAAAAAGGTAGCAAGGCCTACTATCAATATGTTGAGTGGTCGCACTTTGCAGAAGGCTCTTTGGGCTTACCTGTGATCACAAGTTTACTGATGCAAATGGAAGAGCGCAGTGGCACCAACCCGATGGACGGGTATATTGCTAAAGAGCTAAACCTAGATTTCTCATACATAGATTCGGTACTCGCTCAGCAAACCTACTTTGCTGGCGATGAGTTCTCAGCGGCCGACATTATGATGACTATTACACTTGAAATAGCAGGTAGTCTAAACCTGCTAAAAGGCCGTGAAAATATTGCCCGTTATCTGACAAATGTACAAAGTCGAGAAGCGTATTTGAAAGCGCGTTCATTCGGTTAAATCTTAGTCAGCTAATTTTTAAAGCGTGCGTTAGATTGCTTGTCTCGCACGCTTTTATTTTTCGGGTCACCTTGACCACGCTATCGACTTTAATGATGGTTCCTTTTAATAGGGTCGTTCTTATCTTTTTGTACTTCTACATCATGCACAAATATGTGCTGACAAAGCGATTTTGTGAGCACTTAAGTGGTTGTTTATTGCACTACTCTAAAGTATAAATATAGGTACTTTGATGTAGTTTCTTTATCTACATCTACAGTCAGTTTATTTAGATAAGGACAATCATGTTTAGCTTCAAAAATATAAGCACTTTTACCGCTTCAATTGCATGCTCTTTGTTTGCAGCATTTTTACTTTTTCCTGAATTCCCTTTTAGTTTATTTGGTATTGAGCAAAGCAGTTCAGCACTTTTTGTTGGTCGAAGAATGGCAATGCTGTTTTTGGGATTAGCAATATTGCTATGGGTCGGCAGAAATGCTGAGCATTCAGAATCACGACAAGCAATATGCCTGAGCGTTGCCGTTTCGATGTGTGCACTTGCTGGGTTGGGCGTTTTTGAGTTTCAACAAGGGCAAGCTGGGCCGGGCATTTTGTTGGCGGTGATGACTGAATTGGCTATCGCCTTTTTATATCTAAAGGTATGGCTTAGCCATAAACAAGTAACAGTTGATTTAATAAAAGGAACTTAAATGACAGTCTTAAAACTAATTTTTACTCTATTTGTATGTACTTTTGTTTCGAACATTTTTGTTTTTAGTGCATTTGCAACTGAAGTGACTCGAACGGAGCAAGAGCAAAAAAATTTAGATAAAGCTCTATATTGCATGGAGATACTTGAAAATCGAAATGATCTCAAGCCCGCCAAACGCATTGAGATTTTAAAAGCAGATTGCATTGTAGAAAACTATATTCAACACTCGCCCCATGTTCCCGATGGTCGAGAAGCATTATTAGCCATTTTTGCTAAGCGATATAAAAAATTTCCGCAGTTATCAATGTCAGTAAAGCGTGCCGCATCAGAGGGCGATTTAGTTTGGTTGCATCTTCATGTAAAACGCACGCCTGATTCACTTGGCTCAGCTGTTATGCATGTGTTTCGCATGGAAAATGGCAAATTTGCAGAGCATTGGGGGGTGAGCCAACGCGTACCAGAAACTTCTAAAAATAATAATACGATGTTCTAGCTTCAATTAAGATTTGTTACTAATTTAAAAGTGCGGCTAAATGGGGTAAGAGCTTAAATATTTGCTTGATAAAAATAATAAGGAAACGGTATGTGGGAGCTAGTGTCATTTATGTTAGGTCTTGCGGTCTTCATGTTCATTATTAATTATATGTTCGAACCGCAGAAGATAATTGAAGATTTGAAGTCGATGAAAGGCTCAAATACAAAAATTGAAGCGCTTGAAAAAAGAGTCGAAGAGTTGGAACGAACAGTTCAAGCCTTAAAGCAAAAAGAGTTATAATATTGAGCATTAACCTGTGAAAAGCTAGCAAGCTTGAGTATTTAAAGCCTTGATGTTCACTGAGCATCAAGGCTTTTTTCTTAGTAAGCGACACCCATTCTTGTGTTGATATGTGCTGCTTTTTCAATTTCATCTACGAATGCGACCGCATAGTCGGCGACTGAAATACGACTATTACCTTGCTCATCGGTAATAAGTTGCTCAGCACCAGTACGATATTGGTTTAGTTTGTCACCCGGGAAAATCTCGGCAGCAGGGCTAATAAACGTCCAGTTTAATGGGCTACTCGATTGCTTAAACACGTCAAGTGCTTCACCTTGCGCAATGGCTTCATCTTTATATTCAGCAGGAAATTCAGGGGTATCGATTAGCTTCAAGTTTGGTGCTATTTCTAGCGAGCCTGCACCACCGACCCAAAGCAAACGCTCAATGCTGGTGTTTGGTAACTCTTTGAGTAATCGTTCTGCGGTATTTTTTACAATTTCGTGATTGCCCAAAGCTCGACCGCCAATGGCTGCAACAAACACCGTTTCATCACTGATTAAAGCGCGTAAATCGTCAGATGGGTTATTTAAGTCGAACGACTTTGCGGTGACATTGGGTACGTCGTATTTATCATGTGCTCGAACTAGAGCTGTGATCTCATGACCTCTTGATTTTGCTTCTGCCACGATATGAGAGCCTATCCAACCTGATGCGCCTAATACGATTAGTTTCATAATATTTTCCTCTTTGGGTAAGTGTTTTGAGTTGTGTCTAGGTTAGAAGAAAACTAAGATGAAATAATCGCGTAAAATTGAAATAGATTATTTCTTATTTGCTATCTAATAATGGGCTGAATTTTTAATATGGATCGTATTACTGCCATTAAAAGCTTTGTTGAAGTGGCGCATTTGTCTAGCTTTACGAAAGCCGCTGAGCGTCTCGGTTTAAGTCGCCTTCAAGTGACGCGTCATGTGCAAGAGCTAGAACAATGGCTTGAACAAAGGTTATTGCACCGCACCACCAGAAAGGTGAGCTTAACGCAGTATGGAGAGCAAGCTCTGCTAAGATTCGAGCGTATCTTAAATGAAACCAGCGCATTAATTGCTGAGAGTACCGAAGGTAGGCAAACGTTATCGGGCACGGTTCGCATTTCGAGCCCTATCGGTTTTGCACAAACAATGTTGGTCAATGCGGTCAGTCAATTTATAGCGCAGCATCCAAACGTTAAAATTGATATTCATGCCTGCGATAGTTTTTCGAATTTAGTTGAACAACGCATAGATATCGCACTTAGATACACCAATACACCCGATGAAAATTTGATTGCTAGGCGACTCATGACTATTGGCGCCTGTGTTTGCGCGTCTGCTGATTATTTAGAAAATCATTCAGAACCTACACGTCCAGAAGAGCTTAAAAGCCATGCTTGTTTAGTTCATTTATCCCATGACAAATGGCGATTTATTAAAGCAGAACAAAGTGTTGAGGTGAAAGTGAACGGGCCGTTAGTCTGTAATGATGTGCCGACGCTCGTGCAAGCTGCAATGAATGGCACTGGCATCGCCTGGCTGCCGTATGATATTGCAAGGGGCTATATTGAGGAGCAAAAGCTCGTGCCTATTTTGCAAGATTATCATATTGAAAGTAGCCAACTTTGGGCGGTGTACTTGTCGAGAAGTTACCAATCTCCCGTTGTACGTGCTTTCATCGACTTTGTGGCGCAGCAGTGGCAAGAAGATATAGTACCTTCTTAGAAATCATTATTTCTCAAGACTGGTAAACTGATTGTAAAACAAGTGCCTTTGTCAATTTCACTCGAAACTGATATATCGCCGCCATGGCTTTTAATAATTGTCAGGCAAATATGTAAACCTAAACCAGTTCCTTTACCAACGGGTTTAGTGGTAAAAAACGGATTGAATATGTTGTTTTGAGTTTCATCATCCATACCACAGCCATCATCTTCAATAAGAATTTTGATAATGCTATTTTCAGATAATAATGAGACGTTAATGGTGCCTTGCTTTGTAATAGCATCAGCGGCATTGAGCATTAGGTTCACTAAAACTTGTGCAAGTTTAGTGGCTGACCCATTTAATGTTTGCTCTGTGTTTAAGTTTAAGTGAATTGACACATTGCTCGGCAAACTCGGGCGTACTAAATTGGTCGCTTGTTCTATTAGATCTTTTAGGACTATTTCTTCAATATGATTGGGCATATCATGGCTAAAGGCTCGTAAATCTTTGACTATGGTTTTTACTCGTTTTAGTCCAGAGTGGGAGCTATTAAGTAGTTCAGGCAAGTCACTGAGAATAAAGTCTATATCATATTGCTCTGAATATACTTTTAATTGTGGCATCTCATTTTGAAGTTTATTGGCATGCTCAATAAATGCCTTCATATCACTAATGTAGTCTTCTAAGGTCTCTAAGTTAGACATTACGTAACCGATAGGGTTATTAATTTCATGGGCAACGCCGGCAGCTAATTGTCCTATTGAAGCCAATTTCTCATTTTCAACTAACTGTACCCGTGTTTCTTCAAGTCGTACTATGGTGTCTTGTAATTGAGAGTTTTGTTGTTCAATCTTTTGGTTTGCTAATTCAGCTTGTCTCTTCTCTTTTGCCAAATTAACAAAAGAGCTAGTGAGTTTTTGCGAAATTGTTTTGAACTCTAAGGGGGCATTATCAAACGACATGGAGGACGCAGAATTGTCTGACAGACGAGAAAGTTGTATCAGAGGTTGAATTATGCTCCTGCTATTCCAAATACCAAGTAAAGTTAAGATAGCCACTGTAAACAGAATAACGATAACAAAACTAAGAATTAATTGCTGTTTTTGTACCTCAAAATCATTTCGTTTTCTGTCGGATAATAATTTGATTTGCTGTTTAAGCAGCTCATATTCTTGAATTAGGCTAATTGTTTTTCCGTCAATCTCTTCTAATAAAGAGAGCCATTCTTCCGTTTCTTCTGGACCAATAATCGCAGCTTGACTGACTAAGGGAAGCGCATTATTCATATGGTTCTTTAATTGAGTCAAAGGCTTAGCAATATGTATTTGACTGAATCCTAAATTTTTGAGCTTCTCCTTGATTTGTATGCCTTGGCGTTCAATCCCCATAACCAAGTAGCTTTGGCGGTTGTTAAAAAACAAATCTACTGTAGTGAGCCATTGGCCTAACATACTCTCTAAGTGATTAATTTGACTTTTCTCTATCTCTATTTGACTCAGCTCAGTTTGTGTTTGTGAGCTCTGGTAGAACTGTAAACCTAAAACACAAAAAGATAGTAGACTGATAATAAAGCAGCTCATAACTAACATTTGGCTTTGAACCGCTATTTTCATGGCGCCTTGTTTACTAAAGATTGATTAATGGAATCTAATTCTTTCTGCCAAACAATTTGTGTGACTAACAAAGTTTTCATTGCGCATTTTAAGACACTGTCACTGAGATCTCCTTGGTGCTTCACTTGCTCATAATAACTTGAGTTTGGTTTGTTGTTGTTAAAGTCGTATAACAACATTAAGTCGTTTAAAGATTTGCCCTGAAATACACTTTTAGCAATAGATGTTTCTAAATGTTTTCTATCGCTATGGCGGCAACGTTGAAATTGGAAATCAATTATTTTCATATCTAGATCTATGGCCCATGCTATTTCGACTAACCCCCACCGAGTTTGCTCAGAGCGGACGTGCACAAAACCTTGGGTTATTCCTTTTGCTTCGATGACATATAAGGTATGTCTGCCCAATTCGCCAAAATGTAAGGGCATCCCCGGTAATTTCTCAGACACTTTGATACGAGTTTGAGCATCTATGGTTCTTACAATCGAGCGGTAGCTTTGATAATTCGGGTAAAGTTTACTTATCATTGCAACTGGATCTCTTAAACCACAGTATGCCTCTGCCCAAACATATGGGCTTGATAGCAATAAAATCATAAATATAAGAATACGCATACTTTCTCCTAAAAGCGCCACCTGAGCTGTGCCATGAATTGGCTGTTATGCTGCTTTAATAAACGTGTGAATTGAGCACTTATACTGATTTTAGGTGTAATTGCGTAGTCTGTGCCTATGACGAAATCTTGCCGAGTAACTTTTTTACTCTCTTGATATCGAAGTTGCGTGTAAAGCTCTAAAGTATTGCTTGAGTTGGTTCGATTAAATTCTACGAACGCTTGCGAATAATGCTGTTGTTGGCGCTCCCCTGATTGAAGTTCAAACAGCACCCCCCAAAGCTGATAATAATAAGCAATATCAAAAGCTATGCTCTGGCGTTCTAGTAAGTTAATTTTGCTTTTATTTAGAGACACGCCGTATTGAAAATTATGGTGTGAGGGAACGCCTAAATACCCTGTAAATACATAAGAGTCGTTTTGATTGGTAAAATCTTGGCCACCGCCTGTTGTTAATGCAAACTCAAATTCATAGTTTTCATATTGTTTATTGAGACTTACCCCCCAGTCAGCTTTTGGGCCTAAATTAATACCGTGGTTGTACTGTTTGAGTGTTCCGTTGGTATCAATGCGATATTCGGAGCCATAAGGTAGCTCTAAATGACCCACTTTTATATTTGGCAAATCACGGCCTAGGCCTGTGTAATTGAAGTTAAAAATACGAGTGACAATTTCGATATCGTTTTCGTCTGAGAAAAAACCAGGGTGCGGAGTGAGATTATCGATTTTTGTAGCGTAAAGCTGCATGATTAATGTGCCAACATCTCCAGACTCACCACTTATCACGTTATGGTAGTCAAAACCTATGGGGGTCATAGACCCAATATTGTCTAGGTTATGGTTATAAACCATACGGGTGGCAACATCGAAAGAAAATCGAGCGTTTGATTGCGCATATGTGCAACAGCTGGCTATACACAGAAGCACGGATAAAATAATTTTGTCCATAGAGTAGCTTCTTTTCAAGCAGATATAATTTAAGCATAGTCGAATATGCAAATTTATTAGTTTTTATAAATGTGCATAGCTAAAGTGCTTATTGGTTTTTTGTGAAATAGTCACTCAAGAATTTAATAAAGGCGCTAATCTTGTGAGGAATGTAATTACTATTTTTATAAACAGCATACATTGGTAGTGAAAATGCATGCTTCTGTTGTAAAATTTCAACAAGTTCACCATTTTCAAAATACTCTGCAACCATCCATTTTGGCATGGCAGCTATACCAGAACCCAACCTTGCCATTTTCACTATCATGTCAGGGCTATCGCTCTTTATCACTTCGTTTACTTGTACTTTACTGTCTTTGAATGTCCACACATTAGAAGGACGCATTAAAGAGTAGGTAATGCACTTATGAGTGCTTAATTCAGACGTGGTGTGAGGAGTGCCAACTTCAGCTAAATATCTGGGAGAGGCGAAGTAACATAAAGAATGCTCGATTAATTTTTTCGCTTTTAAGTTTGAATCTTCAAGGTGAGCGGCCCTGATCGCAATATCAATATTGTCTTTGAATAAATCAGCGTGTTGATCATTCACTGATATATCAAGTTCGAGCTCGGGGTGGAGTGCCATAAAGCATTTCAAGGGCTCAGCGAGCCGCTTTGTTGCAAACGCTGAAGGTGCGGAAATTCTAAGTTTGCCGACGACTTTAGATTGCTCGTTGCGGATCTGGTACTCAGTTAACGATAGCTTTTCAAGCACTTCTTGGCTACAGGCTAAATAATCTCTCCCAGCATCTGTTAGCGTGATTTTTCTTGGTGTTCGGTTAAATAAAGTAAAGCCCAAGTCTTGTTCAAGCCAGGCAATGCGCTTACTGACAGCGCCTTGAGTCATGTTTAGTTCGTCTGCGGTTGCAGTAAAACTACCCAAACGCGCTGCGGTGGCAAACACCGAAAGGCATGTGAGTTTATCCATTATGCATTCCTGTTGGGAATATTAACTATGTAATTAATAGCATTTATCGCATTTTTTAGGAATGCTTAAATAACACCATTCTCAAATACGGAGTTTAAACATGACGATTATTTCATTGGTGTTATTTGCGTTCTTTTCATTTGCAAGTTCAATCAAATTAACGGGATGGCAAAAGAAGATTTTTCAGATCCAGTTAGGCTTTTTCAAAAACTATGGCTTGAGTCGTACCCATATGTTCTTAATTGGGTTGATAGAAAGCGCATCAGCGTTGAATTTGCTGTTATCAGTATTAATAGACAACAGCTTACTCAATGCGTTAGGTGCAATTGGCATTCTATTTACATCAATAGGCGCTATTTTCTTTCATCTACGTTTTGACACACTAAAAGATGCGCTGCCTGCAATAGTTACTTTGGCATTATCGGTTGTTTTACTTTTTAGTAATCAATATGTGTATAACGCCATATAAAATTTATCAAAACACTTAGTCACTGAGCAGTTTATATTTCAAAAACAAGTCGCTGATCCTTCGAGTTAACAGGCTTTGCTCGATATTTGGCACATGATGTAAGTGCATCGATAAATAAGGCTCAGTGGGATAAAGCCTGAGTAGGGTCTTATTTATCTCTGTTATTATTTTTTTAGATCTTGGTGTGCTACTGCAGGCAATATGGCCTGCAATAAACTTGGGGTGATTGTTAATAGTCACCGAAGCAATATCAGTGTGATCTTCAGTGTAATATTGTTTAAAAATAGTGGGGTATGAAATTAAGAAATCAACGCGATGTCGGGCAAACAATTTGATCATGGCATCATATGCATCGCTGCCAGCACGAGCGAGTATGTTGTCATCTTTCAACTTCTGTATTTGCTTATCTAACCCTTTTCCATATGACCTACCTGTTTCGATGGCAAGGCTTGCCATCGAGTAGTGATTAAACAAAGTATTTAAGTTAATCAGCTCGTCATTTTCGGTTAGCATATTGTCTAGTAAAGGTGTGCGGTCTTTAAAATAGTAAAGACGGTGACTAGGGTACAAATGCACGGGATATGAATAGAGGTTGTAAAGCTCGCGCTCTTCGGTTTTGATGCGATTAACTGCACAAATTGTTTTGTCTTGTTTAAGCAGGGCGTCAATACGAGCGGTGGGGGCGATTTTTAGCTCAAATTTAACGTTTTCTAAGTTTTCAAATAACAAGCGGTAAGAGTCACTGGCAATATCGTTGCGACCATCTTTATAAAACAGCTCGAGATCATTTGCATCATCACTTAACAATGTGACCGTATCGGCCTTAGCATTAAACGATATCAGCACGAAAATAAACAGCGAGAGTAAGTACTTCATAAACACCACTTGAAGTTAATTTATTCCATTATAGTCAATAAATACAATAACTGATGGAGAGTTTTAACACACGTTAAAAGTGGTAGGTAGTGTATTTACACTAACAATAAGTCTCGACTTTAATTGTTTAAAATCATAGGGCTAAAAATAAAGTAAGTTGAAATAAAAGTGTCATAAACCAGGCAAAACAAATTTATAATTTCTCTCTTGAACTTTTTGAGTTCGCCCATATCAAAAAATGCGATTCGTTCTTTACTTTGTTTTGGGGACAAGCCCAGCAACTATGGAGATAATAACAATGTATTTTTCGATAACATCTCAAACACTCTTTTCAAATAAAAATCTATTTATAAACGATCAGTAATAAGCTTAATTCGGAGACTTCCATGTTAGAGGTGAGTAATTTAACTCGCAGCTATGGCAGTTTTAAGGCTGTAGATTCTGTGAGTTTTAAAATCCAAAAAGGTGAAATTATCGGGCTGCTTGGGCACAACGGCGCGGGTAAAACCACCATAATGAAAATGATCAGTGGCTATCTTGAAGCCGACACTGGCGACGTCAGCTTAGATGGCGTGACGCTTTCTACAGATCCTAAAAAACTTCAAAGCCAACTCGGTTATTTACCCGAGAGTTTGCCCGTCTATCCAGAAATGAGCGTAGCCGAATACCTAGATTACGCCGCTGATTTAAAAGGTCTAAAGGGCAACACTAAAGTAGCCGAAATTAAACGCGCCATCAAAGCTACGGACTTATCGGCAAAATTGTTAGCACCTATCGAGACCTTATCGCGAGGTTACAAGCAGCGTGTGGGTGTGGCGCAGGCTATTTTGGGGCAACCAAAACTATTGATTTTGGATGAGCCAACCAATGGCCTCGACCCAGAGCAAACACAACATATGCGCGAGCTGATCAGAGACATCGCCAAAAAAGCCACGGTGATTTTATCGACCCATATTATGCAAGAGGTGAATGCTTTATGTGATCGTGTGTTGATCTTGAAATCGGGGCAACTGGTCCTTGATGAACAACTAGAAGCATTGCAGCACAGCAAACAGTTGGTGGTCGAAAGCGACTTAACAGAAGTGAAAAAGCTCACAGACATTAAAGGCATTTTTGCTGTTGTACACGAGCCACAAAAATTTATCGTAAGCTTAGAAGACAAGGCGAACATGCAGCAAGTAGCGGCTAATATCAGCAAAACCATTATTGAAAGTGGCGCGCAATTGTTTGCCCTTTATCCGCAAAAACGTGACCTAGAAACCGTCTTTAACCAAATTAATAACGACGAATTTGTCGCGACCGCGAATAACACTAAGGGAGGAGCCGCGCATGCAGCCTAGTCAATCTGCGCAGTTTAATGCTGTTCGTATTGCGCAAAAAGAAATCGCGCTATTTTTCTCATCGCCCATTGCTTACTTGTTCATTGGCGCATTTGTGGGGTTAACCTTATTTATCTTCTTTTGGGCTGAGGCATTTTTCTCTCGTAACATTGCCGATGTGCGCCCGATGTTTGAGTGGATGCCCATTCTATTGATCTTCTTATCGGCAACCTTAACCATGAAGCTCTGGAGTGAAGAGCGACGTAGTGGCACCATTGAATACGTGCATACCTTATCAGTGCCACTGTGGCATTTTGTATTGGGCAAGTTTTTAGGTTGTTTGGCACTGCTGGCGATAGCGTTAGTGATCACACTGCCTTTGCCGATCACCGTTAGCTTTTTAGGTGAGTTAGACTGGGGCCCGGTTATTTCGGGTTATTTGGCGGTGTTGTTATTGGGTAGCGCCTATATTGCCATTGGTTTGGCGGTATCAGCGCGCAGTGATAATCAAATTGTCAGTTTGATCACCGCATGTGTGATTGGTGGACTTTTTTACTTTATTGGTACCGCTGCGATCACTGACTTTTTCTCCCATCAAGGGGCTGAGTTTTTAAGACAACTCGGCACTGGCGCGCGCTTTGACGATATCACTCGTGGTGTCATTGATGTGCGAGACTTGGTTTACTATGTTTCGTTAACCTTAGTATTCTTGGCTTTAAACACTTACTTTTTAGAGCAAGAACGCTGGGCGAAAAACGACAACAAAGCAAGTACACAGTCAAGTCATCATAAAACCTGGCAGTTAGTGACAGGTTTACTGGTGGTAAATTTACTCACAGCTAATGTGTGGCTCAGTCAGTTACCACAGCTGCGTTTAGACACCACCGCAGGCAAACAATACTCGATTTCTGAAGCGACTGAGTCTTACCTGGCGCAGTTACAAGAGCCTATGTTGATCCGAGGGTACTTCAGCAATAAAACCCACCCGTTACTTGCGCCACTGGTACCACAAGTGAAAGACTTATTACAAGAGTACGAAGTCGTTGCCGATGGCAGAGTGCGCGTTGAGTTTATTGACCCGCAAATGCACCCAGAGCTTGAAGAAGAAGCCAACACTCAATTTGGCATTAAACCAATGCCGTTCCAAGTGGCCGACCGTTATCAAGCGTCCATTGTCAGCTCTTATTTTAATATTCTGGTGCAATACGGTGACGAGCATCAAGTATTAGGGTTTAGAGACTTAATTGAGGTTAATGCCCGCGCCGAATCAGATGTTGAAGTGCTGTTACGTAACCCTGAACACGACATTACCCGCGCGATTAAAACCGTACTACAAAACTATCAAAGCGGTGGTAACTTGTTCGATACTGTAAAGCAAACACTGACGTTTAACGCCTATGTGTCGGCAAATGACAAACTGCCTGAGCAGTTACAAACCTTAAAGCAGGGCATTGAAAAGCATTTAAATGATGTACAAGCCAAGTCTTACAATAAGCTGAGTGTAAACTTTATCGAGCCAGAAGCCGAAGGCGGTAAAGTTGCAACTCAAATAGCCGAAGATTATGGCTTTGAGCCAATGGCAACCAGCTTTTTCTCAGATCAAACCTTCTACTTTTATCTGACTTTGGCGGGCGAAGATCAAATTGTACAAATTCCACTGGATGACTTTAGCGACGCAAGCTTTGAGCGTAACCTAGATGCGGCAATTAAGCGTTTTGCCTCTGGATTCACTAAAAACTTAGCGCTGGTAAAACCCGCTTCAGCACCGAGTTATGGCTACGGTATGCCAAGCAGCAGCTTTAGAGAGCTGGAGCGCATGTTAGGCAGTGAGCTGAACATCATCAATGAAGATTTAAGTGACGGTAGTGTTTCGGGTGAAGCCGACATTCTAATGCTCGTCGCCCCTAAATCACTGGATGAAAAACAGTTATTTGCTGTAGACCAATTCTTGATGAAAGGCGGGACAGTGATCGCAGCAACGTCGCCTTATAGCATCAATCTTGCTGGTGGTAGTTTAAACATGACTTCAGTCGACAGTGGGCTGACAGACTGGTTAGCGCATCATGGTTTAAACATTGAAAACAGCCTAGTGATGGATGCCACCAATGCGGCATTCCCCATTCCAGTAACCCGTAATGTCGGTGGTATCCAACTGCAAGAAATGCGTATGTTGGATTACCCGTACTTTGCAGATATTCGTGATGGGTTAAATCAAGATAACTTAATCACTTCTGAGCTACCGCAGCTGACCATGGCTTGGTCGTCGCCCATTACCCTTGCAGAGAATAAAGACAATATCACTTTCACTAAGTTGATTGAAAGCTCTGACAAAGCGTGGACGTCATCGTCACTTGATGTGATGCCACAACTTAACGCGCAAGGTGAGGCGAGTTATATCTCAGAAGGTGATAACGCCAAGCAGCTAATGGGGGTGATGGCACAAGGTAAATTTACCTCATACTTTGCGGATAAAAACTCTCCGCTTTTAGCTGCCAAAGAGTCCAATTCTCAAAGCGATGCATCGGCTGACAACGTTGAGAATGAATCTGAAAACAGTGAAGCCCAGAGCGACACGCAGTTTGATGTCAGCAGTGTGATTAAGCACGCGCCAGACAGTGCACGCATTATCTTGTTCAGTTCAAATGATTTTGTACAAGACCAAGTGCTACAACTGACCGCAGGCGTATCGCAAAGCGATTATCTAAATAGTTTGCAGCTGATGATGAACGCCGTGGATTGGTCGCTGGAAGACCGAGCGCTCATGAGCATTCGCGCGCGTGGTAATTTCAACCGCACCCTACCACCGATGGAACACGACCAGCAGCTTATTTGGGAATACGGAAACTATGCGCTGGCCTTTGCATTACTAATGGGCTTAGCCCTATTTGATCGTCAACGTAGAAAGCGCAAACAGCGTGAGTATTTAACTTGGATTTCGCAATAGGAGTGCAACCATGAATAAAGCAGTAACTATTTTATCTGTGGCACTAGGCGCACAGGTTATTCTAGCTGGCGCACTATTTTATAACGGCCAAAATAGCTTTGAGACACAAGCGCCAGTGTCATTGTTAAGCCTAGAACAACACGCCATCAGCGAAATTACCTTGCAAGAAGGTGACAATGATAAGCCGCTTACATTGGTAAAAAACGGTGGAAATTGGCATTTGGCTGAATACCCAAATTTACCTTTACTTAATTATAAAGTGTCAGCCCTGACCGACACTTTAATCAACAGCAAGGTGAATTGGCCTGTGTCACGCACTCAAGCCAGTCACGAACGTTTTAAAGTGGCCGATGATAACTTCGAAAAACGCATCACCTACAAGCTTGGTGATGATGAAGTTGAAGTGTTGCTAGGTGAGTCACCCAGCTTTAAAAAGCTCTACGCGCGTAATGGCGACAATAACGATGTGTTCACCATAGAGTTCAGCGGCTATCAGCTTAGTCTCGATAAAAATGATTGGTTGAATAAGTCGTTGCTGTCGGTAAAAGACATTAGCGAAATCAGCCAAGCAGGGTTAGCGTTTGAAAAAGCGCAAGTACAGCAAGACGCTGATTTAGACGAGCACACAGAGTCAGTTAAAAACGAAAGTGTAGATAAAAACGCTGTCTTAGCAGATATCATCAATGCAAACGCCAGCTCAAAGACCGATGTTGAAACCATATGGCAAGTTAAAGCACCTGCAAAATTACCTGAAGGTCAAATACTCAATACCGAGCGCATTGATGAGCTGCTTGCGCAATTTTCGAGTTTAACGGTCACAAAAATCGCCGAACAAGAAATCGCTTTTGCAGAGATTGACAAGCTCAGCGTGAAAGATGCCGACGGCAAGCAGTTCGACTTTGAATTTGCTCAACATGAAGACAGCTATTATGTAAAACGCAGTGACTTTGCACATTGGTTTAGCCTTGGCAAAGCGCAGTTTGACAACCTAGCGAATATCAATGCCAAGGATTTTTTCATTACCCCAGATAATGACGAAAATTCGCAGCAATTGAGTAATGAAACAAATCAACAAACGGACACTAAAACATCAGATTAATTCGCCGTAGCTCTACTCCAAAGTAGGCAAAGGTGCGACCCCAAAGGGTTGCACCTTTTTTATTTTACTTAATGAAGGGGTAAGAAATAGAAAGAAAAACCCGACATAAAGTCGGTGCTACCGAGATACTTTTTTAGCTTTTAGCTTTTAGCTTTTAGCTTTTAGCTTCTATAACAACGCCGCTTGCTTCACTACAATCGCATGGCGTTTAGCCAAGCGTAAATGATCTTTATCGTAACCGCCGCCGATCACAGTGGCCACTGGCACGCCTTTGTTTTGGCAAGTTTTAAGCACTAAAGCATCGCGCTTTTCTAATCCTTGCCATGAAATATTGAGCTTACCTAGGGTATCTTGATCCCATACATCAACGCCTGCATCGTACAGCACCAAATCGGGGTTCAAGTCTTCAATCAGCCCCGTTAAGGTTTCTTGCACAATATTTAAATATGCGTCGTCTTCTAAATGATTTTCAAGGCCGATATCTAAATCACTGTCGTGCTTTCTAAACGGAAAGTTTTTCTCGCAATGAATAGAGCAGGTAAATACGTATGGGTTGTGTTTTAACATGGCGGCGGTGCCATCGCCTTGGTGTACGTCTAAATCAAAAATCAGCACATTGTTCACTTTGCCTTGCTGAATAAGTGTTGTTGACGTAAATGCAAGGTCATTCACCATGCAATAGCCTGAGCCAAAATCATAATGGGCATGATGGGTGCCACCGGCAAGGTGACAGGCTACTCCATGCTCAAGGGCCAATTCTGCGGTTTTTAATGTACCAAGCGGGGCAGTAAAAGTGCGCGCCATTAATTGCTCTGACCAAGGTAAGCCAATTCGGCGCATCGCTTTGTCATCAAGTTGGTTACGCCATAGATCCCAAATATAGTCTTCGCAATGCACCAGCTCGAGTGGCGAAGGCGAGCCAAGCTCTGGTTGAGCTAGGTTGTCGCCAATTAAGCCCATGCTTTTTACTTCATTGAATAAGTTTGCGAATTTACTCATTACAAAGCGGTGTTTAGGATCAAAACTAAACGAGTAATTTGGATGATAAACAAGCGGTAAACGGGTGTTGAGCGGGCTGTGATTTGAGAGCATTAAAGACGGTGCTTAGTTTCAAGTTCAATAAGTGTAACTGATATACGTACCAGCTTACAGTCGAGATTATTATCTGCGCCTACAGGTTTTTTTACCGCATGGTTTATGCAATCATGTTGGCCTTATTTTTCAAAGTGGTAAAGACAAATGGAACTGAATTTCTCTGACTTTTCTGGCAATCAAATCTATCACTTAATGACGCAAACTATTATTCCGCGTCCTATTGCTTGGGTATTAACTGACTCGGGCGAGCAAAGCTACAATCTTGCGCCATTTTCTTATTTCACAGCGGTGTCGAGTGCGCCGCCTCTGATGATGTTTTCGGCAGGCAAAAAGCCAACAGGCGAGATTAAAGACACAGTTAAAAACGTGATAAATACCAAACAGTGCGTTATTCACATTGCCTCAGAGCAAGACGCTGATTTAGTCACAGCCACAGCGGCAACACTCGAGCATGGTGAGTCTGAAGTCACCGCCAACGACATTGAGCTGGTGGAATTCACAGGCTTTGATCTACCTCGCATTAAAAACTGCCATATCGCTTACGGTTGTGAGTTATATGAAGTTCAGCAAATGGGCGAAGCGCCGCAGTCGTTAGTTTTTGTGAAAGTAAAAACCTTATATGTTAACGATGAAGTGATTGAACTGGATGCCAAACAACGTTTAAAAATTCATGCCGATAAAGTCGCCCCGCTGGCGCGTTTAGGCGGTGGGGAGTATTCGGGTATTACCAGCCCTTTTGCGATGGCGAGACCTAAATAACCTGAGCTTTGGATAATAACTCAGGTTGAATGAGAGATTAGAACAAACAAGCGCAGTATCACACTGCGCTTGTTTGTTGGGAGAGCTAAAATGGCAAGCTGTTAGTTAAGCCACTTGCGGGTTTAACGCTTTTTGCATTTGTAAGTTTGCCCATCTTTTTTCGAGTACCAAGATGGTAAATAAGTAACACAGCACCACAATAATTGGTTGTAACACAAAGCTGTTCTCAGGGCTGATGACAAAAGCGGCGGTGCATAAAACGGTTCTAACAATCGCGTGAGCCACACAGACCTTAATCTTACAAATCGCACCATGTACTAACCACATCAACCCTGACTGTACTGCAATCGCAAACGGCAGGGCGTAAGGGTTTTGCATGGCAAAGGTAATGCTGATTGAAAAGGTCAAAAACGTCATCGCAACGGCAGCTAAAAAGATGGTATCGAACGGGTTACGCTCAGCGCCTTTTTTAAACTGTACGTCTTCACCAGTTAACTTAGCCAGTCCTAAGCCCAAATACACAATTGAACCCGTACCAATATAAATCGCCCAAGTTTGCATGTGTAACGATAAAGACATGCCAGTAAAAATCAGCAAGCTCCACACAATCATGCCAGCCAGCGGCACAGCCAGAAAGCGGCGATTTTGATAGTTTTGTAAATGTGTTTCTAGGTTAATGGTGTTCATGGCAATCTCCGTCTGTTGATGGAGTAAGTATGGCCAGAAGGTAGGGTGTTTATCAGTGAGGTTTGTCACGACGTTGCATGACAAATGTCATTGCTGCAATATACATATATACTTCAAAAGTAATTGACGCACTCAAAGGAAACTATAAGAAAAATGACTGCTCAACATACAGTAACATCATCTAAGTGTATGAATTGCAGTACTCCTATTTCGGGCGAGTATTGCTCACATTGCGGACAAAAGCACATTGCAGGTGAACTCACAATTGGCTTTTTTATTAATACTTTTATTGATACGTTGACCAATACTGATACACGTATTTTTAGAACATTTAAAGATTTGTTTATTCGGCCAGGGCATGTCGCAAAACAATATACCTCAGGAAAACGTAAGCAATACGTCAACCCGTTGCGATTATGTTTTGTTATTATTGGATTTTACTTGGCATTGTTAGCTCTAACAGGGGGTATTGCTGCTCTAAATGAATATGCAGTGCATCAACAGCAAGCTGGTATCAGTGAGTTCGCACAGACTTGGCAAGAGCTCTATATAAACCATCGAATTTTAATTTACCTTGGTGCTTTACCATTCGCGGCCTTAGTGATCAGATTTTCTTTTTATAAATCGGGTTATAACTATATTTCAACTTTAATTATGCTGTTATATACCAGCACACTCTATTGTTTGTATGGCATTGTTATGGTGGCAGTTTTTAAAGCCTTTAGCTTAGATTACTTTTCGGAGTATAGAAGACTGGTAGAAAGTGCAATTGGCTTAACCGTATTTTATCAGTCTGCAAAAGTTTTTTATGGCTGGAGTTGGTTAAAAGGGCTTATCTTCGTACCGTGGATTTTTTTGAGCTTATTTTTCTCCGCTTACTTCGCAGCATTCATTATCACTTCAGCTATTACATTGTTTTAGTTTGGTTAATTAAAGGCGTGCCGCCTAGGTTTGTTATGTTAGTATCTAACAGAGGGACGGTGCCAATTTACAGTTATTTTTAATGTTAAGTATTATTAATAATTGTTGTTTATTTGCTCTGAAATATAATATTGAACTTTTAAAAGGACTTAGAATCTATGAAAATCGTAAGTATAATTTTTTCTGTGGCGATGTTGTTCTCAACGTCAGCTTTTGCAGCTTCAACTTCTTCAGAAACAGTAAATAATGTCACAGACATTGTCGATATTCAGCTCAAAGCCTACAACAACCGCGATATTGAGGCGTTTTTAGCAACTTACCACAAAGACGTCGAGATCCACTATTTTCCAGAAGGTCTAAAATACAAAGGCAAAGATAAGCTAAAAGAAGAATATGAGATGTTGTTTAGCAGAGCCAGTTATTTAAATGCTGCAATTACACATCGCGAAATTCAAGGCCGTTTTGTTGTCGATACCGAAGAGGTGACTGCAAAGTTTTTGTATCAAGGTAAAGAGCTCGAAAACAAGTTTAAAGCGATCGCCACCTACGAAGTTGAAGATGGTTTGATAAAACGGGTGCTGTTTTTGAAGTAAATAGCTTGGGGGTTACCTTTGAGGTATGAATTGTGTTCAATTCGAAGGTTTTCAATGTGCGAAATGAGCTACAAAACACTACTTTCAGGGAAAATATGCAGAAAAGCCCTAGCAAAATGGCTAAGGCTCTGCAAAGTTCATTTAGTAAATAACTAATTTATCACTTTTCCGGAATAGCTCTGTGTAAACTTATAATCATTTATAGCAATAGAACCATTAACAATGACATATTGCATCCCTTGTGTAAGTTTGGCCCAATTGGAAAAAGAAGCGTTAATAATGACTTCTTCTGGATTAAATACAATAATATCAGCAAAATAATTAGGTTTTATTAGTCCTCGATTTTTTATATTAAAATATTTTGCAGTATTTGCACTGCTACGTTGCACAAAAGTTTCGAGAGACATTAATTTTTTTGCTAAGACATAGTCTTTTAATTTTCTAGGGAAACTAGCGTACTTTCTAGGGTGACCGTCGGTACCATCAGAGGAAGTCACCACCCAATCTTGCTGCATAAAGTTTTCGACATCTACGGCTGACATGTTAAATGAAGCAATACGCACTTGGCCCATTTGAACTAGCTTTTTAGTGCTGTCGATAGCAGATTCACCCCATTCATCGGCAACCTGCTCTAAAGTTTTACCTTCTAAACTTTTATCGTGAAATTTAGTAATTAGAATAGCACTAGGGCCACCGCGACGTCGTAAATTTTCGGCAAGTTCACTATCAATTCTAGATTGCAAAGATGGGTCGTTAAGCCTGTCATAAAATGCGGCATTGTTATCGGCCATCACCCATTTGGGCATTAATGCACTGTGTAGTTTTGTACCTGATGCCAGCCAGGGGTACTGATCTGCTGAAATACTTACTCCTTGCTTTTGCTCTGATTTTATCAAGTCAATGATTTGAGTGCTTTGCCCCCAGACATCAACTCCTAGGGCCTTTATGTGTGCTAGGTGGAGATGAATATTGGCAGCTTTGGCAATATCTATGGCTTCTTGAACCGCGGGGATTAGGCCAATTGAAAAGCTGCTTTCGTCTCGAATATGTGTATCGTAAATACCGTTATACTTAGCAGCTACTTTTGCTAAACGGATCACCTCATTGGTGTCTGCATAACTACCTGGCACATAATAAAGACCACTAGATAAACCCAATGCCCCTTGTTGCATTGCCGTTTCGAGCAGTGCTTCCATTTGCAAAAGTTCTTTCTCCGTGGCGTGACGTGCTACTTTACCCATAACTTTTTTTCTAAGTGAGCCATGACCAACAAGCAAACCTACATTAGTGCCAATGCCATTGGCGTGTAAAGTGTGCTTTATTGCATTAAGGTCAACAGGGCCGCCGCCGTCATTGCCATTTATGACAGTCGTTACCCCTTGAGTTAGGTAGTTTAGGTTGCTATTTCGTGTGCTACTTTTTAAATCTGATAGTGAATGTGTATGTGGATCTATAAACCCTGGGGCTATCACTTTACCAGACACATCAATATTTTTTTTTGCTTTAATATGCTTGCTGTCAGGTGCAAATATACCGCAAATTTTATCTTCACAGATGGCAACTTGTTTAGCAATTGCGGGGGAACCATCTCCTGAAATGAGTAAGCCACCTGTCAGTAAAATATCGGCATTGAACGTTGGTTTGTTAGCACAGCCCGTGAGCGCCATCAACATGACTAAAGTGCTCAACTTTAAAGTATTAGTTTTCATGTTTGTGACTCTATTGTTTTTGTCTGCTCAGCAGTGTTGACATGAGCGTTTCTGCGGCCTCGATTGCCGCTTTATCGATCATAGCTCTGTCAGTGTTGTCACCCATTTCATAAGTCACTGCATGCACTTTATATTTATCAGCTATAAATTGCTTGAAAACGCCGCGATTTGGGTTTTGTCCAGCTTTTCTTCGAACTTCAAACTCTGGTAATGTTTTTTCAAGCTTATCAAGCCAATCATTCGTTAATGTGTGGTTATGACTTAAATAATCTTCAGGGATGGTATAAAAAATATCTTTGTAAGTAGAGTGAAAGTCTACGGCATACTTTATCTCTCCACCATTTTCAACAATAGCATCAAGGTAGTTAACCACGCTGGCTACTTCAGGTTGTGCTGCTGTTTTCCAATCTCGATTGAGATCTTTTCCTGCTATATTGTGACGCCAGTATCCGTGATAGACACCATCAGGATTTATATTTGGCACAACCAGTATATTGAAGCGCTTACGAAACGATTTTGCCATTGCTGAATCTGAAAAGACTTGATCAACAAAGGTGAGCATGGCTAAAGCGCCAGTTACTTCAGGCGGGTGTTGCCTGCCAACGAGGATCAGCCATTGATTGCTTTTAGCCCGACTTTCAAGTTTAAAAATAGGTCTGTGCTCGATAGACCAACCGATTATGTCATAGTTGAGAGAGCTTTTTTGCGCATGTGCTTTTGCCCAGCGGTGATACTCCAGGTTATCAAGTGATTCTTGAGCTGATATCCAAAGTGGCTCAGAAGAGACATTGATCGAAAAAGAAATGTCTTTGTCATGCTTCTCAAAAGGGATTGAATGCCAAGTATTGTCTTTAAATACTTTCGGGTTGTAGCGCATTTTTCCGCCTTCGGCTTTAATAGAAATTTTCAGCTGAGTTGGTTCTTTAGCTGAAATTTTAAACCCGAACCAAGGGCTATTATTAATGGGGGTGTTTTCTGGTAATAAGGTTAATTGTATATGTTTATCATTAATTTGTTCACACTGACCAATTCGTGCTGTGGCAAATTGGGTATCTATAGTTATATCACCGCTTAAACAAGCGTTTGTAATATTTGATAACAGTGACAGGGAAAGTAATAAAATTGATTTATATATCATAATTAAATGCCATAAAAATAAGGCTTATCCAACTTGGAAAGCCTCAGATTAAAACCAAGTTATTTAAAATGATTTGCTATAGCTAATGTAAAAATAGCGTCCTTGGCTTGAATGTATACCACTTTGATAACCGAAATGCGCATCTGCCAGCGGCGGTTGCTTATCAAATAGGTTTCTTATACCTAATGTCACTTTACTATTATTTAGCCAGCCGTCTTTTGTAAAACGGTGATTAACGTAGGCATTAACAGTGGTCCATCGATCTACTGGTAAATGAATTAGCTCACCTTGTTCGTCGGCGTAATTTGTACTCGTATCAACAAACTCACCGACATAGCGTGCGCTTATACCTGCAGCCCAGTCATTTTGTTTCCATCCCATAGAGGCATTAAAGCGCCATTTAGGTCGGCCATTTTGTTCTATCAAACTACCACCACCAGTCAGTTCAATATTTTCACCGTCAAACAAAATGCTTTCATTACCAGCAGCTTGCGCAGCACTTATTGTGGCAGTGATAGCGTCGATATCTTGATAAAACTCTAATAGCCTTGCAGCGTTAACCTTGAAGTCGAACCGGCCAAAATCTGATTTAATATCGTAACTAATGCTTAAGTCTACTCCACTGACTTTTCTTGGGTTTAAGTTGGCGTAATCGTTTTTAACATGGAGAATTTCAAGGTTTTCATCGCGAATTACAAATTCATTTTTACTGCCCTGACTGCGAAGTAAAGCATCATAGAGTAGGTGAGTCTGACTGCTTAGTAAGCCAACTAAATTCTCTTGCTCTACTTGCCACCAATCAGCGGTTAATAACAAGTTATCAGCGGGTTTTAAGACAATACCAAAAGATTTGTTTATATCATCTTCTGGTTTTAGTGTGTCACTGCCACTTCTCAGCTCTAATACACCTCCTCGAATACCAGTGACAGGATCGCGTCGAGTATTGGTTCTAGCTAGGTTATCAGCTACAACTTGAGGTAAGCCAGGGGCTCTGAAACCTTCTGCATAGGCAGTACGGAATTGTAGCCAGTCATTTACTTCCCAAGATAATGCCAGTTTAGGTTTTAAGACGTCTCCAACATCACTGAACCTTTCATATCGAGCAGCAGCTTGTAGATTGATGTTTTTTGCAAAAGCTGCATCTTCAACTAAGGGGACATAAAACTCAGCATATGCAGAAAACACGTTGCGGCTACCACGACTGTCTTTTGTGGGACTATTACCTAGTACATCACTTTCAGTGAGTAGTTTTCCGGTGTTCTGATCAATAAATGGTGAACTGGAGTCTAGCAAGTTATCTCTATCTTCTTCATAACTCTCATGGCGGTATTCAACGCCTGCTGCAAAACCTAGATCTCCGGCAAATATAGGCATTAACTCACTATTTGAGATCTTGAAATCCCACTGTGATAAGGTCGTTTTACTTTCTCTGTCAACGGTTGTGGTAAAGCTATCTATTACAGCCTGTGGATTTGCGCTGCTGTCACCTTGAGTGACATTGTTGATATCGCCACCTGTGAATATATTATAAGCTGTATTTTTATCAGTGCTGTTAATTGCAGCCTGGAATTTACTAGCCTGCACCCAGTTAAATGTTCTATCTAGTGAGTTAGCCTCAGTATGAAATATTGCTGACTCCCAATCCCATTCATCGATGTAACCCTTTAAGCCTGTTAATAAGCGATAACTGTGATCGGTTACTTCAACTTGCCTGCGACCAGCATCTACAGGACGATAATTACGCACCGTGATCAGTTCGTCAAACGGGTTGTGATAGGCGTCGGCTGCGATACTGAAACGTTGTGATGATAAGTTATGTGCTTGAAAGCGCGTTCTTTTTGATTTGGCTTGGTAATAAAGAGCTTCACCGAATAACTCTATTTCATCAGTCAACTCTTGGGTATAAAGCGCATAGGCGTTAAATCTATCAACATCAGACGTTAAAGAATTATCGTAGTTTCGGTTATATCTCAAATCTCGGGGCTGGCTGCCACTACTCGCGCAAACACCATTTTCTAAAATTACTTCACAGTCTCCCATCGTTTGCGGGCGAATGTGAAACTTGCCAATTTCTTTACCGCTGAACTCACCCCATGGTGAAGCCGAGTGTCGATTATCTAACTGTGTATCGCCAATAAACTCTTCTGGGAGAGTAGGGTAATTTGATAAATCAGCTGAGCGAGCATACTCTCGTTCATTAGCCATCATGCCATTTTTAAAATAAGCGTTAAAAGAGGTAGTTAAATGAGATTTTTCGTTATTGAATGCAAATCCTGTAATGCCCCCAATGGTAAGTTGATCTTGCGATGTGCCTTCTGAACTACCGTAATTAAAACTCAGTTCACTGCCTTCATAGTTGTCTTTTAACACATAGTTAATGACGCCAGCGACAGCGTCAGAACCATATATCGCTGCCGCACCATCACGTAATACTTCAACTTGCTTTAAGCCTTTTACTGGCAAAGTGTTACTGTTGACTGTTGTAACAGGAACTAGGCCTTCTGATTGAGTACCTGGGTGCAATACTAAGCGACGGCCATTCAGTAGAGTAAGTGTATTACCAGTGCCTAGACCACGCAGATTAATAGATGATACATCGCCTCGAGCGTCATTTACACCAGCGCCAGAACGACCTTGGTTAAATGATACTTCGCCCATTTGCGGAATTTCAGCGAGTAATTCAGCACCCGTCATAGCGCCAGTTTTTGCGATGTCTTCGCCTGACATGACAGTAACTGGCAGCTCTCCCCTGTCTTGATTCACTTTAATATTTGAGCCAACTACACTGATTTTTTCTATTTCTTTATCATCACCCTGCTGAGCGAGTGTAGTTGATGAGATACATGCAAGAGCAACACAAACACTTAAATATGCTGGCTTCATCGCGAGGTTGGCTTTGAATGTCATGTTTTCACCATTTTAGTCGTTGTTATATTTGGAACGGGCTTGCTGAGTAATGGTTATTAGTTCAAGCCCTACTTGCTACAGGCTAAACAATAAATAAATTATTTTAGTTAACAATTTATTGTTAGTAGCTCGTCCATAACCTTAGGTTATAGGGTGCTAGGTTTAATGATGTAAAGTTAACACTTGAGATGTGTTAGCGTGAAAAAGTAAAAATGAAAAACAATTAATTAACTTTCAATTCAAATTTCGTTAGGAATTGTTATGGCAAAATCTAAGTCATTGGCATTGCTTATCTTTTTATTTGGGGTATGTACTGCAATCTATGTGGGGCAGGGCGCAGGTGTGCACTGGGTAGAGCAACAATATAACTATGATATTCATAAATCAGATTCAGGGCAGCTCAGTTATTATTTTAAAGGAGAGCAACGGGTAATTTTGGATGTGGTGCCATATGACAGCTCCCCCCTCAGGCAAAGCAACTTAGATAAACTGCATGCAGCGCCCGAGTTGTCGCAACAATGGGTAAAAAAAGCGGAGCAAGTTTTATTACTCAAGCCCGCTTTTCATTTTGGTGCTTGGTCGTTATTACCTGCAGTGATCACAATCGTTTTGTGTTTAATGACTCGTGAACCGTTAACAGCTTTATTAGCGGGGGTGATTGTTGGTGCAATGATGTTAGGGCGATATGATCTGACGGATAAGGTGTTAGTGCCTAATTTGGCAAGTGAGAGTGCAGCAGCAATTTTATTATTATACCTTTGGTTGCTCGGTGGTTTATTAGGGATTTGGTCTAAAACGGGGGCTGCTCTAGCATTTGCAAATTTTATGACTCAGCATTTTGTCAAAGGGCCGCGCAGCGCTAAATTAATTGCTTGGCTTATGGGGGTACTGTTTTTCCAAGGTGGCACGATGAGTACTGTGCTGGTAGGAACAACCGTCAGGCCTCTTGCTGATAAGGCCAAGGTCAGCCATGAAGAAATGAGTTATATTGTTGATTCTACAGCTTCACCGATTGCATCAGTAATTACCTTTAATGCCTGGCCGGCCTATGTGCAGGCTTTAATATTTGTACCTGGCGTAAGTTTTTTGGCGACAGAGGCTGACCGAATTAGTTTTTTCTTCAGCAGTGTCCCTTTTAGTTTCTACGGTATCTTAGCTGTTTTAGGCACTTTATTATTGAGTTTAAATATCACCCACTTTTCAGGGAAACGTATTCGTGCGGCGCATATTCGAGCAGCTAAAACAGGTCAATTGGATGCAGAAAATGCAAGACCGCTCAGCGCGAAAGAATTGCAGGGTGCAGACTCGCCGGATTATTACAATGCAAGTATTTGGGAGTTTTTGCTGCCTTTGGCAAGTATTATTGGGGTTGCCATTGGTACATTTTATTTTTTAGGCTCACCGAAAGTAAATTGGGCATTTGCCATAGCCTTAGTGCTAGCAGCTTTTATGGCAATGGGTCGAGGTATGACGCTAGAAGACATCATGGAAGGGTTTGGAAATGGCCTTAAAGGGGTTGTTGTTGCCTCGGTTATTTTGATGTTGGCTATTACCATTGGCAGCATCAGTAAAGAGGTGGGCGGGGGATTATACCTAACACAACTACTTGGTGAGCAAATACATTTTTGGATGTTACCGGGCTTTTTGATGGTGCTAACCATGTTAATTGCATTTTCAACGGGCACCAGTTGGGGGACCTATGCCATAGCTTTTCCATTAGCTATGCCATTGGCTTGGTCGATTTCCGAAATGCAGCATTTAGCTGACCCGTATATGTTTATGACTTTATGTTTTGCCGCGGTATTAAATGGCAGTGTATATGGCGATCAGTGTTCTCCTATTTCTGATACGACTATACTAAGTGCAATGACAACCGGCTGTGATTTGATGGATCATGTGAAAAGTCAGCTTGTTCCTGCAACATTTGCTGCAATGGCGGCGATGTTGTTGTGGACCGGTTGTGCTTTTGTATTAGTTTAACTCAGGTACTTTTTATGCGACTCAGGCACATTGAGATCTTTCATGCCATCTATACAACTGGCTCCATCACCAATGCGGCGAACTTACTCCACGTATCACAGCCCTCGGTAAGCAAAGTCCTAGCGCATGCTGAATTACAACTGGGCTTTGATTTATTTCATCGTGTTAAGGGTCGCTTAATCCCTACTGAAGAAGCGGAAAGCTTGTTTGGAGAGGTTGATAAAGTTTATCAACAAATACACTCTATTCGAAATAAAGCGAAAAACATTAAACGGGCTGAGTACGGTAATATTAATTTAGGTATCTCACCCGCGTTAGGTTTCACAGTTTTGCCTGAGGCGCTGGGTCGGTTCACAGCACAATATCCGAATATTAGTTTTAATATTAGTACGATACATAACGATACCGTGTTTCAGTCACTGATAGAGCATACCTGCGACATCGCGGTGTTATTCTCACCAAAAGTATTTCCTGGAGTTACAAGCCTAGAATTAGCAGAGTCTGAAATGGTGGTGGTTTACCCTAAGGCATATTTTCCTGAAACCCCGAAAACATTGAATATTGAGCAACTGGCTGAGTATGACTTTATTGATATCAGTGAAAGTGGGCCTTTGGGTGATTTGTTATGGAGCCGAATAGTTGAAAATAGCGTTGAACTCAACTGCATGATCAAAGTACAAACATACTTCATTGCAACACGCCTTGTTGCTCAAGGTATGGGGCTTTGCGTGGTAGATAAGTATACTGCAAATGCAATGTTGACGACTGACACGGCTATGGCGTCATTTGATCCACCTCTGACGTTCAAAGTTAATGCATTACATTTACAAAATCGTCAGTTAAGTAAAAGTTCTGAGCAGTTTATATCAGAACTAACACTATCTTTATCAGGGAGTTAAGAAACCTCATAACATAAGGTTATGGATGCTGAAATCCTTGTCACTTTATCTAATTGTGTTCTGCGATAAGCTCAGAATTAAGTTTCTTAAAGACGTTTAACAAAGGACACAATTATGATTCTCTCTCCTCCTTATCTGTTATTTATTGGTGATGCAACTGACTTGTTGTCAATTAAAATGGCACGGGGTCTTGCTGATTGGCGACCTGAGTTATGCGTTGGCGAGTATCGTCTTGATGGTTGTACCGTTTCTACAGGGCTAGCACATATAGAAATTGAGCAAGCAGTTAAACAAGGCGCTAAAACCCTAGTTTTAGGATTGGCAAATTCAGGTGGAATTATCAAAGAAGCTTGGTTGCCAGCAATTATGCAAGCACTTGATGCGGGTATGGATATTGTGAGTGGCATGCATGATAAGTTGTCTGATATCTCTTCAATTAAGCAAAGAGCAGACGAAAATGGCTGCCAATTACATGATATTCGTCATCCAACAGCTAAGTTCGTAACAGGCACTGGTGAAAAAAGATCAGGCAAACGTATTCTAACAGTTGGTACAGATTGCTCTGTAGGTAAGATGTATACCTCTTTAGCCCTAGAAAAGGCGATGAGCAAAGCAGGGCTCAATGTTGACTTTAGAGCCACAGGTCAATCAGGAATTCTAATCGCAGGGCAAGGGGTGGCGATAGATTGTGTGGTATCTGACTTTATAGCTGGTGCGACAGAGAGTTTATCGCCGAATAACGAGGCGGAACATTGGGATATCATTGAAGGTCAAGGATCACTTTCGCATCCCGCATTTGCTGGCGTGAGTTTAGGTTTACTGCATGGTTCTCAACCTGATTATCTTGTCGTATGTCATGCTTTAAATAGAGCATCTATGCGAGGTTTACCTCATTGCTCGCAACCAAGCATAGCAGATACGATCTCACTTAATATTCAAGCTGCAAAGTTGACCAATGATAAGGTGCAGTTACTAGGTATTGCGGTCAATACTTCTGCGGTTGATACAGAAGAAGCAAAACAAATCTGTGACAAACTAGAAAGTGAATTTGGTGTACCAGTTTTTGACCCATTACGAGATGGCTGTGATCGTGTTGTTCAAAGTCTTGTTAGCGAGTCTACCCAATGATCGAACTATCAGTAGAGACACAATGCTTTGCACTAAAGCAGGTATTTAAAATTTCACGTTCATCTAAAACGTCTGCGGATGTCATTGTCGTAACACTTAAAAGTGGTGGATATATTGGCTTGGGAGAAGCGGTACCCTACGCAAGATATGGTGAGTCACTTGATTCAGTTATGTCTCAAATTAATACGATTAAAGCGTATCTTAATAATGAGGGGATGCTTTCGAATGCCATTAAAAAGATGCCCGCAGGCGCTGCTAAAAATGCACTTGATTGCGCATATTGGGATTTGCGAGCACAAATGGTAGATAAGCCCGTCTATGAGCTATTAGGCCTGCCAAAGCCTCAATCATGTGTATCTGCGCAAACACTCAGTATAGACAGTCCAGAAAACATGGCTCAAGCAGCTGCTGATATGGGGCACCCTCCGCTTATCAAAGTTAAATTAGATAGAGAAAACATCGTCGAGAAAATGCGAGCAATACATGAGGCCAGCCCTTTATCTAAATTTATTGTTGATGCTAATGAAGCTTGGACAATTGAAGATCTATGTGAGGTTGCGCCGACGCTTGCAGAGCTGAATGTGAGTTTAATTGAACAGCCTTTACCTGCAGACCAAGATGTTGAGCTAGCTGCATATAATGGGCCTGTTGCAATTTGTGCCGATGAGTCTTGTCATACTCGTGAAGGCTTACAAAAGCTAAAAAGGTATTACGATGCCATTAACATAAAACTAGATAAAACAGGCGGTATCACAGAAGCCGTTGCTTTAATGAAAGAAGCACAGCTTCTTGGTTTTACTATAATGGTTGGTTGTATGGTTGGGAGTTCGTTAGCCATGGCTCCTGCTTTTTTACTTTCTTCTGAAGCTGCATTTGTTGATTTAGATGGCCCTTGGTTATTGGCTGCTGATAGAGCTGATGGTTTTGATTTTAAAGATGGTGTTATGACGCCAGCTAAGCCTTTATTATGGGGTGAAGTATAAATTTTATTTCTTGTAGCCTGAGTGCTTGTTAAGCAAAAACCAATATAAACGGCATGCACGGCCGTTTATATTTTTTTAAGGAGTATGGCAGGTTAAGTAATAAGAATATTTTTAAAAGTGCTAATGACTTTTTTACAATCTTCTTTGCTTACATCTTTATGCAGCACAAAGCGCATTTGTTCACCTGCACAAATTTTGATGCCTTTTTCTAGCAGCTTATCAGCAAGCTCTATGGGTGAAAGCGGGCCTTGATATTCAACAAACAACATATTGGTGAATTGCTTTGTGACTGTTAGTTCATCGAGTTCATTTAGTTCTTTGGCTAAAAACTCTGCGTTTTGGTGATCTTCAATCAGTCTTTCGATGTTGTTGTCCAATGCGAATATACCGGCTGCCGCGACAATACCAGCTTGGCGCATACCACCACCGAGCATTTTGCGCCACTTGTGAGCTTCATGAATAAAGTCTTTCGGGCCACATAAAATACTGCCAAGTGGCGTGCCTAAGCCTTTCGATAAACAAATAGAAACCGAATCCATCTGAGAAGTAATTGTCGATACAGGCACATTGTGATGCACCGCAGCATTGAACACCCGAGCGCCATCAAGGTGTAAACCAAGTCCGGTGTCGTTACAAAACGCGCGTGCATCATCTAGGTAAGACATAGGCAGAGCTTGCCCGCCTACTGTGTTCTCGATTGATAGCAAACGGGTGCGCGCAAAGTGGTGGTCGTTAGGTTTAATTTTCTTTTTTGCGATATCGAGTGGAATAGACCCGTTTGTTGCAAACTCTATTGGCTGAGGTTGAATGCTGCCTAATACTGCTGCGCCGCCGCCTTCGTATTTATAAGTATGGGCGTCTTGACCAACAATATATTCGTCACCGCGCTGACAATGGGCGAGTAGGGCAAGCAAGTTACTTTGCGTGCCACTTGGGGCAAATAACGCCGCTTCATGGCCGGTTAGCTCTGTGGCTTTTTGTTGCAGTGCATTTACAGTTGGATCATCGCCAAACACGTCATCGCCAACAGGGGCATTGGCCATTGCATCACGCATGGCTTTACAAGGTTGGGTGACGGTATCACTGCGCAGGTCGATTATTTTATTCGTCATTTTGTTGTTATTTATCTTTCAAAAAAGTGATAGTTCAGTCTAGCGCGAGCGGTGCGGCGATTCAATTATCACTTTGTTTTTTAGAAAGTGATGAAAATTATTAATAATCAATACAATAGCTAAAATTTACCCTGTTTAAATACAGCGATTTAGCATAATGTGGGCAATTCAGTAGGTGATAAAAACAACAATATCAACACAGCAAGGGATCGTTATGGACCGTCGACAGTTTCTCAGTTTCTCAGCCGCTTCTGTATTTTTAACTGCCTGTGGCGGAGGAGGTGGTTCAGCCCCCGAAGTCACACCGCCACTTATAGATAACAGCCCAGACACAGATGTAATCAGTAAACTCACAAACGCGCAATGGCAGACGCTGAAAGATAATGTGTCAGGTCGGGTT
Organism: Pseudoalteromonas sp. SS15; assembly: GCF_049257195.1. Classification (NCBI taxonomy): domain Bacteria; kingdom Pseudomonadati; phylum Pseudomonadota; class Gammaproteobacteria; order Alteromonadales; family Pseudoalteromonadaceae; genus Pseudoalteromonas; species Pseudoalteromonas sp. SS15. The sequence goes on along the minus strand of NZ_JBMMUD010000001.1, from coordinate 846,816 downwards.
ATTCTCCCAACTGACGAGCAGCCATACTCAATGGCGCGTTTAAGCTTTAGTACGCGTTTTGATCATATTTATCCGCAAGCTGTGGTGAAATGCGCGAATGCACAAGACGTGCAGGCTGCGATCCGCTTTGCAAAAGAGCATGAACTTCATATAGCACCGCGCTCTGGTAGCCATAGCTATGGTGGTTATTCGACAACCGAAGGTATGATAATCGACGTAACAGATTTGAATGACATCTCATTGCAAGCTGACATCGCTACTATAGGTTCAGGCGCAAGACTTGCAGACGTGTACGATCAATTAACACAGCAGGGCGTGTCTATTCCTGCGGGCAGTTGTTTAAGTGTGGGCATTGCAGGGTTAACCATGGGCGGCGGTTTCGGTGTTGTTGATAGAGCGCATGGCCTTACGTGCGATACGCTGCAAGCGGTTGAAATTGTCACTGCCGACGCTGAAATTATTAGTTGTGATGCAAACAATCACAGTGAGTTATTCTGGGCGCTTAGAGGTGGCGGCGGTGGTAATTTTGGCATTGTGACGCAATTTAAATTCAAAGCTCACGAAGCCAAAGACATCACCGTATTTGAAGCGAATTTTAGTTTTGATGATTTTGAAGACGTGTTCGCGGTTTGGCAAACTCTGGCAGAGCAGTGGCCCAATGAGATGTGGGCGCAGTGCCTACCAACTTGGGTATTTGGTGGTCCGAGAGTCAATGTTCGGGCATTTTGTTTAAACCCTGCTGCAGAAGCAGAAACTCTCTGGCAAAACTTTATTGTGCAAACAGGGGCTACACCGAGTTCTAACACCCATAACACAAGTAGCTATCGCAATGTGATGCTAGGCACTTGTGAGAGTAATGTTGCATCTTGTCATCTAAGCACGCAATTAGAGGGAGGAACGATGCAGCGCAGTGCGTTTGGCGCGAGCTCTGATTTCTTTGACTCTCTCATTCCACCAGCAGGTGTCAAAGCATTAAAAGCAGAAATTGAGCAGCAAAATAGTGATGGTCATAACGGTATGATCATCATGAATTTACTCGGTGGTAAAATTGATGAAATAGGTGAAGATGAAACCGCATATCCGCACCGCAAAGCCATTGTAAGTGCCGAATATTATTTACCACTTCACCTAAGTGCCAGCAACGCACAGATAGATACTGCACAAGCTAAGCAAAGCGGCTTTAGGCAAGTCATGGCGCCATGGAGCACAGGTGGTGCTTATGTGAATTACATCGACCCTTTAATTACTGACTGGCAACAGGCTTATTACGGTGAGCATTACCTAAAACTTCAGGCTGTGAAAAGTCAGTACGACGCAAATAATGTGTTTAATCATGGGCAGAGTATTTTGCCTGCTTAATTTATTAGACAATTTAAAGAGCGTGTTTAAACACGCTCTTTTGGCTGTTACTCCCATACGCCTTTTTCTGTCTTACCCTGAATTTCAACATTATCTAATTTAAATTCTGGAGTTTTATTGGCTTTTAACTGACTCTGATAGTCTTTGGTAATACTGACAATGGTTGGCGTGAGTAGCACAATGGCGTAAACGTTCACTAAGGTCATTAAACCAAGGGCGGCGTCGGCCATGCTCCACACCTCTTTGAGTGATGCAGTTGCTCCCCAAAACACCATAAATAAATATAAGGCCGTATAGGCTGCGCGACCCAGTTTATTGTCGAGTTTGAACAAGTGAAGGTTACTCTCTGCGTAGGCGTAGTTTGCAACCACGGAAGTGAAAGCAAATAGGGTGATGGCCGCGGCAACAAAATAATGACCAAATTCGCCAAAGTGGCTGCTCATGGCGTTTTGTGTCATACCAATGCCTTCCATTTCGCCACTGATGGTAATGTCAGACAGTAAAATGACCACGGCAGTACAGCTACATAAAACAATGGTATCGACAAATACTCCAAGCATTTGCACATAACCTTGCGCAACAGGGTGATTTGGCACAGGAGACGCACCTGCAGCTGCATGAGGCACGCTACCTGCGCCAGCTTCATTTGAATATAATCCGCGTTGAATACCATTTTTAATGGCTGCGCCGAGTGCGCCTGCGCCAGCTTCTGTTAAACCAAATGCTGAGGCGAACATATCAGCAAACATAGCAGGGAGGTGTTGAATGTTCATTGCAGTAATTACCAGCGCAACAGCCACAAATGCCAGCCCCATAAATGGCACTATGAGCTCCGCAAAGCGGGCAATACTGCGAAGTCCGCCAACCACAATAAAACCTGCGATAACAGCAATCACCGCACCTGAGTAGGTTGGGTCTATAGCAAAAGTATTGTTCAGTGCATCGGCAATGGTGTTGGCTTGCATGGCACTAAAGCTCACCCCGTAACCTAAAAACAAACACAGCGCGAACAGTACCGCAAGCCAAGGTTTATTGAGGCCTTTGCGAATATAGTAGGCAGGACCACCACGGAATTCATTGTTGCCGTCACGAATTTTATAAAGCTGACCGAGTACGCTTTCGGCGAACCCAGTCGCCATACCTAATAGCGCAATTAACCACATCCAAAATACCGCGCCACTGCCCCCTAATGAGATGGCAATGGCAACACCGGCCAAGTTACCTGTGCCGACCCGAGCCGATAAACCGGTACATAAAGCTTGAAATGAGCTGATACCAGATTTATCGCCTTGAGTGCTGTCTTTCATCACTTTGAACATGTATCTAAAGTGGCGAAACTGCACAAACTTGAGCTTGAATGAAAACCAGAAGCCTGCAAATAACAGCAAATAAATGAGTATTTGGCCTTGGCCCCACAGTAAATTGTTAATGGTACTAATTGCGCTATTTATCATTGTTATATGCTCTCTTTTTATACCTATTAAGACTTTAAATTAGCAGTGTTAGCGTTTTGACAGATGTACGCCTGCTAACATGCAGCGAACTGAGCCGCCAGCCAGTTCAATTGCCGAAACATCAAGTGGCACGAGCGTGACACTTTGCTCAAGCAGTGCTTTTTGCGATTGGCTGAGCGCTGCAAATGCGGTGCTCGACAATGCCAATAACCGTTTAGAACCCGCGTGTAACTCTAGTGCATTACCGCAAAATGCGCCTATTTGTGCTTCCGTTAAGTGGATCACTTTTTTGCCCGCAAACTCAAAACGGCGAATGATTTCATCGCGACGTTTGGCATCTGTCATCATCTCAAACCCAGCTATAACAAAGTCGCTGCCAATACACATCAAGACATTGGTATGGTAAACCGCTTTGCCGTGCTTATCTTGAGCGTCAAACACCATAGGTTCAAAATTAAAGTGCGAGCAAAAACGCTCTAATACGTGAGAGTCGGTGCGATTTGAGCGAGCGGCATAAGCGACTCGTTCAATGTGATCTAACACCATGGCTCCCGTACCCTCTAAAAACAGGTTGTCGTACTCAAGGCCAGAATAATCAATCACATCTTGTACGCGATAATGGGCTTTTAAAAATTCGATGACATCACTGCGACGCTCTTTGCGCCTATTTGGTGCGTACATAGGGTAAATGGCAATTTGCCCACCAAGATGGGTCGAAAACCAATTATTGGGAAATACCGAGTCTGGAGTATCGCTGCTTTCATCTTCAAAAATATGCACGTTAATGCCATGACTGCGCAAGGTTTCAGCGGCTTTAGTAACTTGCTCATAGGCTAAACGACTTACCTCAGCAGGGTCGAATTCGCTGCTTGACTGAAAGCTATTATCACCCGCAGTTTGTTCGTTTGGACTAAAATGATGCGGTCTTATCATCACCACCGCATTGGGTGCTTGAGGAAATAAACTCATAGTGGTCTCTTCTTTATTATTTTTATTTAACTAAGTACCGATGCGCTTGGGGCGCTGTGAGTTTGCGTTAAACCAAACAAGTTCCTTGGGTCTTGTGGACTGGCCAATAACTCAATCTGCTGCGCCTCTTTATTCTGTTTTACCAGCTCAAAAATAAATCGCAATGCCGAATAATCTTCAAGTGCAAAACCAACGCCGTCAAAAATGGTGAGTTGTGCATCATGGGTGCGCCCCGACTTTTCACCCAAAATAACTTGGTACATCTCAGTGACTTTACTGTTATTTGGGAGTTGTTGAATGTCGCCTTCAATACGCGTTTGTGGTTCGTACTCCACGAATACATCTGCACGATTGAGTAGGGCTGCATCGAGTTCAGTTTTACCCGGGCAGTCGCCGCCAATGGCATTGATGTGAACCCCTTCACCTACCATGTCACTGGTTAGAATGGTGGCATTTCGTTTATCCGCGGTGCAGGTAGTGATGATGTCAGCCCCTTTAATGACCTCTTCGGATGAATGGCATATTTCAATATTTAAGTCGTTTTCTTTGCTATAACTTTGTAAGTTATTAAAGCACTTCTTGGTTGCATTAGGCTCAATGTCATAAAGGCGAACATGGGTGACGCCCAAGATGGCTTTGAATGCGAGTACCTGAAACTCAGATTGCGCACCACAACCTATCATCGCCAGCGTTTTACTGTGTATTGGTGCAAGGTACTTGGCCATCATGGCCGATGTGGCTGCCGTTCTAAGTGCTGTAAGTATGGTCATTTCGCTGAGCATCAGCGGGTAACCACTGGCTACATCGCTCAGTACGCCAAATGCGGTAACGGTTTGTAGGCCGATTTTGGTATTTTTTGGGTGACCGTTCACATATTTAAAGCTGAATTGCTGGTGGTCAGCAACGGGCATCAGCTCGATTACGCCCTCCGCAGAGTGTGCTGCAAAACGGGGTGACTTATCAAAATCAAGCCAGCGCTTAAAATCAGCTTCAAGATACTCAACCATGCCAAGCATCAACTGCTCTACACCATATTGATTAATCAGTGCCAACATATCTGAGACACTCACAAAAGTGATATTTGAAGACTTGATATTTAATGACTCTAAGCCTGCTTGTTCAGCGTTAAAGTGTGTTTTGAACGGGGTTTCTGTGTGCATTTTTACTACCTAATGAGCTGCTTACTTTTAACAAAATAACCTGAACTCAGGTTAATAAACCTATCTCCAGCGGCTACTTTCAGCGCTAACTGCGTTAAATTCACTTGCAATAGGCCAGCTATTGACGCGTGAATCCGCCTTGCTATCCCTAAAAGTCTCCGGCTGGAGACATTAAAAAATGAATAAATTCAATAACGATATTTATGTAAATCTCTTAACCAAAGCTCAGGTTAAGCAAATAATAGAAATGAGTTGAGCTAAACTAAATGTCAAAATCTGATGCTTTTTGTATTAATTTTTGGCATTTTGCTAGTTCTTTATAAGCAAAGTGATATTTCAACGGCTGAGTAAAGGGCTAATGTAATGGAGAGTAATTTTGGATAATCGAAAACCTTATTTATTTGATGCCATCGATAAAGAGCTGGTCGCCATTTTAAAAAGTGACGCCAGAGCGCCTGTGGCAAAACTTGCAAAAATACTCGGCGTATCGCGTGGTACAGTACAAAACCGCTTAGATAGGCTGGTAAGTAGTGGGGCAATTTTAGGCTTCACCATTCGCGCCCATGAGCAAATCGAAACAGATGCCATTAAAGCGGTGATGATGATCGAAGTCGTAGGCAAATCGACGACTCAAGTTATTCAAAAGTTACGGGGCATCCCTCAACTGTTAAAAATGCACACCACCAATGGCGCGTGGGATCTAGTAGCCGAAATTCAGACTTCGAACCTACAAGAATTTGATTTAGTACTTCGAGAAGTGAGAGCCATTGACGGGGTTTTGAATTCAGAAACCAGTATTTTGTTGAGTTCGGTTTGAAAATACAGTTTCTGAAAATAATTTGAAATGCAAATAATGAATGTAAATTTAAAGTTAACGTTAGACTTTTGTTCCTTTTATGATTAGGTTGATATTTCCATTAAACATATAAGGAATATTAAAAATGAAGCTACAACTAAAAAAGAAACCACTAAAAAGCTTAAACCATAAGACGCTTTCGCGAGAGTTAACTGCTGCGATGGCCGGTGGTACTGAGGATGTAAACTTTACCCTTTACGAAGGGTGTAATACGCGACCAAGTGATCCGCGCATTTGTTGGACTAATACACTAACAAAATAATATTAATAAATAGTAATCATAATGGCCTTCTCGTAAGGCCATTTTTTAAATGGAATTTCGTTACACCGTAACGTTGCAGTTACATTTTTAGCAGCCAGCTCAAGGTAATCTCTAGATCTTAAATACCTAATAAACTCAAAAACCAAATTCAAAGTTGCAGCTAAGTTGCATTGCTGAAAACAGCACCTACCTTTAGTTCTATTGATATTTTAGCTATGCTTTAAAGGAAATGGAAAAGGAGGTTATATGGAAGCGAGTTTAAGGCATACGTTATTGAATCATGAATACTTCACGGTGCGAGGGGTATATCAAGACTTTTTAGAAATTATCGTTGCATTAAGTGGCAGCCAGATTGGTTATTTCCACTTATATGATGAAGAGTCTAAAACACTGCGCTTAAATATTTGGTCTAAAAGTGTGTTGGAGTTTTGCTCCGCCTCAACAGACTCTCATTATCCGCTAGAAAAAGCGGGTATTTGGGCTGATGCTATTCGCTGTAGACAGCCTGTTTTCCATAACGACTATCCGAAATTAAAACATAAAAACGACCTGCCAGAAGGGCATTTTCCACTGCAAAATCACGCCGCATTTCCAATTTTTGAAGATAATAAAATAGTTGCAGTTTTAGGTGTCGGCAATCACTCTGACGGATACTCTGAAAAAGTAATAACAAGCTTAGAGATAAAAATTTCTGAGCTGTGCGCTATCGCATGTGAAAAAATAGAAGGCATAAAAAGGCGAGAAAAACTCTTAGAAGAGGAGTTCTCAAAATATAGTCCACATCAAATATTGCTTGAAATGCTCAAAGCAATAACGCATAGCTTAGAGATGCGAGATCCTTACACAGCTTACCACCAAAAGCATGTTGCTTATATTTGCTCTGAAATTGCGACAAAACTAGATCTACCCGAAAAGCAAAGAATGGGACTTTATATCGGCGCATTAATTCACGATATTGGAAAATCAAACATCCCCAGTGTTATTTTAACTAAACCCTCTAAGCTCATTCCGGAAGAACTAGCCCTTTTAAGAACTCACAGTAGCAACGGTGTTGAGATGTTTAGGGAGTGTCACTTTCCTTGGCCTATTCAAGATATGATAGGTCAGCATCACGAACGACTTGATGGCAGCGGCTACCCTAAAGGACTTACTGAAAATCAAATTTGTTTAGAAGCAAAAATTATCGCAGTGGCCGATACTTTTGATGCAATGGCAAATGATAGACCTTATCGCAAGGCCCGAGGAGCGCAAGCGGCTATTAAAGTGCTTAAAGAGGGGCGAAGCACTGTGTACGACCCTTATGTGGTTGATGCCTTTATGGCGTGTTACGAACAAGATCCAACATTTGCAGGCATTTACGACTAGGCTTAAGTTATTAAGTTTACAAAAGTTTACTTGCCGAATTGTCTTGCTGCTTTATGCTGGGAAAAAAATAATAAAAAGAATATTAGTTTGCAGATCAGAAGACTTAACACTATACGCGCGCTTGCGGCCATCATTGTTTTAATTACTCACTTTAGTGACAAAACCGACTGGCTGGATGGCATATTAGGAGGGCGAGCAGGGCAGTACGGGGTTATGCTGTTCTTTATGCTAAGTGGGTTTTTAATGGCGTATTTGTATGCCGACAAACCATTTAATACGGTCAAGGTTAAAGCTTATTTAATGGCGCGTATTGCCCGAGTTTTACCTTTGTATTTGTTAGTGGTGCTGGTGTCATTTGGCACGCTACAGCTTGGGTTTCATAGCTTATACGCTATCCCTGATAGCAGTGCCTTGCTCTCACATTTGTTGTTTTTAAAAGGCGACAGTGTACTTTGGACTATTGCCCCTGAGATTCATTTTTATTTATTTTTTGTGTTGCTTTGGGGCATTGCGCGGTGGCGTTTTGGCTATGTGCATTTACTGGTTATCACTTGTTTAATCGGACTGTTTTTATTTAACTTTCCAAGGCCAATTGGGCAATTATTTGAGCTTGCTTATGATCTACATATTTTTAGAAGTCTGCCGTACTTTTTAGTGGGTGTGCTATTTGGCTTACATTACGACAAAGCCCACATTCCTGATTATTTAAAAAGTCATGGTTTTGTTTTGATGCTCGGCGGCATTGTATTGCTATACCCAGATCTCAGCCCAGTTCGTTTTGATAGCGTGTATCGCATGTGGCTCAGCTATGAGGTGTTACTGATGATGTCGGCTATTTTCTTTGCGCTGGTGTATTTAGTGCCCGATAAAAATGTGATTTTAGAAAACAAACTCGGCGACTTTCTTGGCAAGATTTCGTTCTCTTTATACTTGCTGCATATGCCGATATTGACGCAAGTGATTAAGTTAGAGGTATCAATATTAATGCAGCTGTGGGTATTTATTGGTTTATCTGTGTTGGCGGCGACGCTCAGCTATCAGCTGTTCGAAAGACCTGTTGCCAAGCTAATTAGGGGGAGAGTAAAACCTTAATTATCGGTAGCACCGACTTTATGTCGGGTCACTTTAGAGGCTAAAAAACAAAACGGGGCGCTTGGCCCCGTTTTAGTATTCGCTTAATTACGAATTAGAATGTTGCGCGGTAGCGTACACCAAATTCGCTTGCATCATTGCTCTTGATCACAAGCAGGTAATCACCAGTGTTTAAGCGTGCATCATCATAACGCTCATCAAAGATGTTACGACCGTATAGTGATACGTCCCAGTTTGCGTTTGCAGGTGCGTAAGAGATATCGAAGTTCACTGTTGTGCGGCTATCAACTTGCGTCATGCGCAGTGGATCTGAGCTTGGCTCACCGTACATGCTGTCACGGAAAGATACATCAAAGCGGCTTGTTACTGTCGCGTTGTTTTCAAGTTCAAACGTATATGACGGGCTAAGTGATGCAGTCCACTCAGGTGTAAGTGGTGCAACTGGCTTCACGCCATTTTGCTCTTCAACGTCTACGTCCATAAAACCAAAGCTTGAGTGAAGCGTGAAGTTGTCAGTTACGTAATACGTGCTTTCAAATTCAACACCGCGAGACGTTTGCTCAACGATCAGGTTATTCGTATCAAAACCTGTCTCTGTTGACGTGTTAACTTGGTAAGGTAGGTCGTCATATTCTGTGTTGAAGAATGCCACACTCATGCTGAAATCATCTGTTAACTGGCCTTTGAAACCTGTTTCGTAGTTGATTGCACTGATGTTATCACTCGCCATAAATGCGTTGTTTGCACGTACAATTGCAGCAGCTTCTGGGTTATCAAAACCACCTGCACCGAAGAATTGACCGATTAAGAAATAAGGACGCGCTGGGTACTGACCTGATTGGTAACCAGTTTGTACTGTACCGTACCAGTTTAAGCCGTTTTCAAACGTGTAGTTTGCAGCAACTTCATAAGACACTTCGTCCCATTCACGGCTTGAGTGAATTGTACCTACTGGGTCAAATACGTTTGTAGAAGCTGACTTTTCATCTTCTGTGTAACGCACACCACCAGATAGACGTAAGTCGTCAGTTGCATCGTAGCCCACGTTTACGAATACAGCGCGGCTTGTAGTTTCTTGGTCAAGCTCAAGCTTAGTTGGGCCGCCATTGAACTGTGCTTCAGTGTCGCTTTGACGGTTGCTACCTTCTTCGTTAAACCAGTAAACACCCGTTACGAAGTCAACAGAGCCTAAATAACCTGTTAATTGTAGTTCAACAGAGGTTTGATCAGCTGTACCACGCTCTGGGTAGTGGTCTAGTTTTACTGCTGTGCCATCATCATCAAGACCCGCTTTGTATTCTGATGAACGCTTAGAGAAGATGAACTTAGTACCTAGGTCAGCGTTGATGTCGTATTCAGCCGTTAAAGAAATGCCGTTTGCTTTGTTTGAAACGGTAGCAGTTTCGATTGTGCTGGTTGCATTGTCATATGGGTCAGATGCAACGTCAGCGTTTGTTAAACCGCTTTGCGCTAAACGACCGTTAGGTAGTTCGTCAATTAAAGTTGTGAATGGGCGTGTACCACCTTCACCATCATTTGCATCAGCTGTGAATACCAAACGTAGGTCTTCGCTTGCATTGTATTTTACAGATAGACGACCGTGGAACTCTTGGTTTTCGCCCACATCGTATTCGGCATTTGGTAAGTTAATGAACTCACCTAAACCACCGCGACGGTTAAAGCCCATGTTGAAGTTAAACGCTAAATCTTCAGTCACAGCTTGGTTAGTGAAAATGCTGCCTTTTAGGCGACCACGAGTACCCACTTCAGCACTTACTTTAGTGACTGCAGCTTGATCAGGCTGTTTAGTGATGATGTTGATTGCACCACCGATTGAGTTACGTCCGTAAAGTGTGCCCTGAGGACCACGAAGTACTTCGATACGCTCGATGTTTGCTAGGTTCCAGTTTTGACCTACTTGGCGACCTAGGTAAACACCATCTACGTATACACTTACGCCCGGATCGGTAGTGATAAGGTGATCTTGCAGACCAATACCACGGATGAACGGGTTCGCAGATGAGTTGTGGCCCGCTGAGAAGCCAGTGATATTTAAGTTAGGAACAAACTTGCCTACATCAGTGATGTCAGAAATACCTTGTGAATCAAGGTCATCGCCTGAGAATGCACTCATCGCAATTGGCACTTCATAAATAACTTGCGAACGTTTAGTTGCTGTTACTGTGATTGCTTCGATCTTTTTGTCTTCAGCTTTAGCTTCGTCAGCCATTACCGAAGTTGAAGAGAAGCTGGTCAGTGCAAAGGCCATCGCCGCAGCGATAGGAGATAAATTGCGTACAGGGGTGCTCATATTTATTCCTCAAGAAACTGTGTTTTAAATCTCGTGTGTGTTGGTTTCTTGCGAGGTGACTCGCCAACCTAGTGGAATAACAGAGAAATGAGACTTTAATTTATAAAACACGCGCGCACAAAAACGCCATCACCTTTAAAGGGCGATCGCTTCCATGACAAATGATTTTTTATAAAATGAAGGTCAGCATCATGCTGCTATTCGGTTGGGCGGGTATTATAGAGGAAAGTGTAATAATTCTGCAATAATAAATTAGATTTTATTCTCCAAAGTAAGAAGCTGTTTAAATAATTAAGTTGTTTTTGTGGCTAAATTAGAAATTTTTGTACCTTAAATTAATATAAGTTAATGATTTTATAAAAGTCGCAAAAGCTCGCATTAACAAACACTTTATGAATTAATAGGATGTGTGAAAACAAAAAAACACTTAAAACAACAAGGGCTCCTGATGAAACTCACCTCAATTGCGCTAAGCATATTCGCTGTCACAGCAAGTATGTCAGCTTTAGCCGAAGACTTAATTATTCATGCCGATGCGGCACTCGATGTTAAAACAGGCAAGCTTATAAAGCCTGTTACGCTTGTGGTTGATGACAATAAAATTTCTGAAATTAAACGTGGTCACTCTAAAGTATCGGGTGATTATAAACTCATTGAATTACCAGGACATACATTATTACCAGGGTTATTCGATATGCATGTTCACTTAACCAGCGACGCTCAAGTTCATGGCTATAAACGCTTACAACGCACTTCGCAACGTGCTGCAATTACGGGTGTTCGTAATGCAAAACGTACTTTAGAGGCCGGTTTTACCTCTGTACGTAACTTAGGTGCTGTGGGTTATTCAGATATTGCATTAAAACAAGCAATTTATGATGGTGATGTGCCAGGGCCGCGTATTTTTGCCTCAGGCCCATCGCTGGGTGTAACTGGTGGGCATTGTGATAATAACTTACTGACCCATGAACATGCTGTAACAGCTAAAGGGGTTGCTGATGGTCCTTGGGCGGTGCGTGCCAAAGTACGTGAAAACATTAAATTTGGTGCCGATGTTATTAAGTATTGTGCAACTGGTGGTGTACTTTCTAAAGGCACTAAAGTGGGTGCTCAGCAATATACTCAAGAAGAAATGGACGCCATTGTTTCAGAGGCACATTTACGCGGCTTAACTGTTGCTGCCCATGCTCATGGCACTGAGGGTATAAAATCAGCAATCAAAGCTGGCGTAGACTCGGTAGAGCATGTGAGCTTTTTAGATGACGAAGCCATCAAGCTTGCGAAAAAGCACGGCACCTATTTCTCAATGGATATTTACAACACAGAGTATATTTTAGGTGAAGGCGAGAAAGCCGGCATCTTAGAAGAAAGCTTGAACAAAGAGCGAGTTGTAGGTGCTAGGCAGCGTGCGAGCTTTGGCAAAGCAGTTAAAGCGGGCGTAAAAATGGTGTTTGGCTCAGATGCGGGTGTTTATCCTCATGGTGACAACGGTAAACAGTTTAGCCGTATGGTGAAATTTGGTATGACCGAGTTGCAAGCTTTACAGGCGGCGACTATTACGCCAGCTACTTTGCTTAAACAAGAGCAATCACTCGGTTCACTAGAAGTAGGCAAGTATGCCGATTTTATCGCCGTTAAAGGTAACCCGTTAGAGAATATTTCAGTGATGGAGCAAGTAAGCTTTGTCGTGAAAGACGGCGAAATTGAAGTCGATAAAAGATAAAACCCTAATTTAGCCAGAACTTGGGTAAAAAATTTATAATCCCAAGTTCAGGCTGATTTAAATTACTTAGGATGTTTGAATAAGTCGGCTTAAAACTCATACTCCAGCGCAAATCTGAGAGTATGATCTTTTCCTGAATGTGAAATTTCACTGATAAAACCCGCTTCCCACTTCAGTTGTTTTTGCCCTTCGAAGCGGTAAGTGCCCATAAAGCCTGGGCCAATACCGACAAAATCTTCGCCTAAATAGATTTCGATTGAAGGTTGCAGTACGCTCATATAACGGTATCTAAATTTGGCTCTGAATTCGGTTTCAAACTCGTTTTCTATGCTGTTACCCCATTCATAAATTAAAAAAGCATTTAATGTGGCACTGAGCTTACCAAACTCCTTTTCAACGGCGATGCCAGAAGTGGCTTCAAAGTTATCTTCGCCATTGTGCTTTTCAAATTCAAAAATAGCCCCCCAGTCGGCACTGTATTGGCCTTGCTCTGTGAGCATCCAGCGCATTTCTAGCTCGTAGCCGGTAACGCCAAAGTTATCATCTTGGTCACGCTCGCCAATCACATAGAGCTCCAACATCTTGTTTTCAGCAAATGACTGACCATATCCAAAGCGTTGACCTAGGCGATTTTTATTTTCGGTTTGGCTCGACATAATGCGCCATTCAAACTCTTTTTCGTTGGCCAGCACATAGGGGTGATATACCTTATCGACGACCAAACCATCGGCATGCGCAAAAGGTGTAAACCAAGTGGCAGCCAGAAGTAATAAAAAACCGAGCAATGATTTATTCATCGTGCTGGCTCCTTAGTAAAATGAGTTTTGTGTCTGCTAAATGCAGTAAAACACAAAGCAATAATGATTAGATAAAACAAAGCAAAGCCGCTGGTAGGCGCTGCTTCAAAGCCAAATAAGGCGCTGAGTAAATGGCCGTATTCTGATTTGTCAGCGACGATATGAGAAATATCAAACAAGGTTTCTCCCGCACCGAGTACATCGACTTGCGCAAGGTTATCGCTAATTTGTGCGCTATGTCCTGCGACAAAGCTAGCAAATGCGAGTGAGTTAATAAATTGGCCAAATCGGCTGCTAAGTTCGTTTAGAAAGAACGACCAGAGCACCGCAAAGCTGAGCGAAATACCAAAGCCGACACACCCTGCAACCAGCAAAATTTGCAATGAGCCATGACCTTGCCATGCAGTTAAAAAGTACACGTAAAAGCTCGCAAGTTTTAAAATTGCAAAGCTACATAAGGCAATGGTTAAACTAAGCATGTGCCACTTTTTAAAATGTGCGGCAACGAGTAATGCCAATATACTCAGTAGCAGTAGGGCACTTTGACTGAGCTCTAAGCCAATACCATCGAACCATTCACTGATGTTTGCAGAGCTGGCGACGAAGGCGAACATGCCCAGTAAAGCACCGACTGACAATACGCCTAACTGTTTTAGGGAATACTGCAGTGCAAAGGTGTTTTGTACGTAAGTGAATAAAATAAAAATTGGTAATAAGTCGCGCAAAAAGATAATCACGGTATTAATGAACATCGTTTGGCTCCTTCACAACCACAAACCCTCTGGCAGAGTCGGGGTTAAATTCGCCAAAAAATTCGTATTCACCGGGCTTCAAAGGGCCGACAAAAATCACGGCTTTGCGATTCGGAAACAAGACTTTTTCACGGTTTAAGTCGAAGCTATCAAATTCTTCTGCGGTCGCATCGCGATTGAGTATGATCAATTTAACTTTTTTATTGGCGGGCAGCTCGATGCGCTCGGGCACAAAAATATGATCTTTCAGTTCAATATAAAACTCTTCAAGCTTGGCAACACTCGAAAAGCTACATACCAGCAATAAACTCAGCCAAAGTGGGCGTAAACTCATATTTTCGCTCCTTGGCTAGCTTGCTCGGGTTTTGCAACCGGTAAGTAAATGGTGACGCCTAAGCCTCCAAGAGCACTTTGGGCGATTGTGAGCTCGCCATTTAATAGCGTGACAATGTGTTGCACTATGGCCAAACCGAGCCCTGAGCCTTTTGCTTGATGTTTATTGGTGTCGTCACGATAAAACGGTGTGGTCAGTTTAGCAAGGGTCTCGGGTTTTACGCCTGGGCCTGAGTCGCTCACTTCGATGCCAATAAATCCGCTCGGTGCCGCAACGGTTTGCATCATAATGGTTTGCCCTTTGCCCGCATATTTAATGGCATTTTTTAAAAGATTGTCGAATAGGGTGGTAAGTGCAAATTGCTCCCCTAACACAATAATATTATCGGCGTTGAGGCTAATATCTTGCTCGTTGTCGGCGATTTGCTCGTAGCGTTGACCAATCAACTCTTGCAACAGCGCTGTTAAGTCAACGGCCGTTAAGCTTTGTTCGAAATGCTCAGGGGTGTAACGCGATAGTGCAATGATTTGCTCAACCACTTGCGCCATTCTGGCAACTTGGGCTTTGAGTTCGAGCAGTTGTGACTCGCTAATATGTGTCGTTTTGATCTGCTGTAATAAATTATGGCTGGTGATGGTAAGCACGCTAATGGGGGTACGAAGCTCGTGGGCGATATTGGCGGTTAAGCGTTTTTCGCGGTCAAAGGCGCTATCAAGGCGGGCCATGAGATCATTGACTTTGTCAGTCACCAATTGCAGCTCTTGCGGCACTTGCTCGGTGTTAAGAGGGCTTAAATCACGGTGACTTTTTTGTTTGAGTGCCATGCCTAAATCGGCAACGGGTTGCACGCTTTTTTGAATAATATAAAAAATAAATAAGCCAATGACGGGAATGGTCAACACAATGGGCAAGATGCTACTTAGCAATAAGTTTTCAGAAGCGTCGATGCGCTGCTGAATTGGCTCGGCAACAAGCACCGAGTACGCATCATTGTGTTTTTCATATAAACGCCAGCGTTGCCCCCAAAATCCAGCTTCGGAAAACTGGCTCGTTTCTGAGCGCTCAAGCTGAGGCTTATCAAAGTGTTGCGACTGGCTTTGCTTAGTATGAGCTTGAAAAGGGCGAGGTAAACGTTTGGCTGCTTTTATTAAAGCCTGACTTTGCACTAAACGACCATCAGCGTAACGAATTTGAAAAACATGCTGGTTGTCTTCAATAGGCGATTTGTTGTGTGTTAAAGCAACCAATGTGTGGGTAAATTGTGCCAATTGATTATCAAAAATGCGCTCAAGCTCACGGTCGCTTTGCTGATAACTCTGCAAGGCGGCGAAAAAAGTCGCCAACACAACCATGGCGAGAATGAGCTTGAGTAACTGTTTTTGAATCGACATCAATTTCTAATTATGTAACCCACACCACGAATGGTTTTAATAAAGTCTTTGGGGACGCGTTTACGCAAGTTACTGATGTATACCTCAATGGTGTTTGAGCTAACATCTTCACCCCAATTATAGAGCTTTTCTTCAAGGCTCGACTTTGACTGAATACGATTTAAATTTTCCATCAGTGCGCGCAGCACCATGTATTCTTTGCGCGATAAGCCGACTTCGTTACCATCAACAATAAGTTGGTTGTTTTGCGTATTTAACACTACATTGTTGACCACGATATTGGTTTGCGTATTGGTGCCATTGCGGCGCTCTAACACTCGTAAACGCGCCATAAGCTCTTCAACATCAAAAGGTTTGGCAAGATAATCATCAGCGCCTTGGTCAAGGCCTGTGACTTTACTGTTAATATCATTGCGTGCGGTAAGAATAAGCACAGGTAATGTGGCATTTTGGGCTTTGAGCTTAGTGAGTACTTCAAGGCCATCGAGATCGGGCAAGCCTAAGTCAAGGATCACCAATTGGTAATCAATACGAGCAGCAGACTCAATCCCGAGTTTGCCAAGCGCCACCCAGTCGACCGCATAGCCTTGGGTTTCTAGAGAGGTTTTTAGGCCTCTTGCGAGAGGCCCATCATCTTCAATTAAGAGTAATCGCATTTAGCGTTTCTTTTTGTTTAATTTTTTATCGACTTTCGCCATCAGCATATCGATTTCATGGTGTCTGAACTCGTCCGCCACAGGTCGCATTGGACGTGCAGGGGCTTGTTTGGCACGCTCTAAATACAATTTTGCTTGTTTGTATTTTCTTTCATCATAAAGGTATTCACCGTAAAAGTAATTAGGATCAATACCTTGTGGGTTTAATTCTAGCGCCTTTTGCAGTAACTCGCCTGCTTTATCATCATCGCCAAAGCCAATCGGCCAACCAGGTACTTTGTGAAATAGGGTACCTAAGCTGGTATAGGCTGAACCAGATAGCGCATTTGGGTTTATTTTTAGGGCTTGCTCGAATGCGTCTTTGGCATTTTCAGCATGCTTTAAAGCACCTAAGCCGCCTTTTGCTCCAGCATAACTTGATTGCACGATACCATACCAGATCAGTGCATCGGCATTATTTGGCTCTGCCGCTTTAAAGGCTTCGGTGTCTTTAATTAACGCTTTGTAGGCGTCAAGTTGGGCGTCATCTTCAAGTTGGTAGTTAACATGTGCCCATTGCTTTTGAATGACGTTTAAGTTGTTTTCTTGGGCGTTTACAACGCTTGTTTGCAGGCTTAATGCAGAACAAAATAGTGTCGCTACTGATAATTTACAGAATAAGTTCATGATAGTTTCTCCAAACTAGGTTGAAAGAAGGTTTTAATTTTTTTCAGTTTTTTGCCAAGTGCATTATCAACGACTTCCGGTAGCACGCCGTTTAATCGCACAAATAAGCGCTCGGGCCAGCCCAAGGTTAAGCGGCGTTTATTTGAGTTAATCAGTGCAACTAAGGCTTTTGCGACCACCTGAGGCTCATCGACTTGATTGCCAAGGGCGCTGTTCATGTCGTTGACTTGTTGCGAGTTAATCGCGGTTTTTGTGGCGCGAGGCGCAAGGTATTTAATGCGTTTATTTGAGCCTGAATATTCCCGTGCTAAGGCTTCTGTAAAGCCGCGCAGGGCAAACTTACTGGCGCAATAATTCACATAACCAGGATACCCAATTGCACCTAGGGCCGAGCCGACATTCACCAAAGTTAACGGGCGTTGTTTGGCTTGTTGTAGTAGCAATTGATTAAGTGCCATCACAGCAGTGACATTGACATTAAAAATATGTTCAATGTCTTGATAGCTGCCCTCTACAAAGGCGCCAAATTGTGATGTGCCCGCACAGTTGACCACTAAATCGAGCTCGCCTAATTGCGCGCAGAATGACAATAAATCGTGTCGAGCGCTTTGCTCGGTTAAATCGGCACTAAAGCTATAGTGCTCGCCGGGTAATTGATTACTCAAAGCGGTGAGCTTTCTGGTATCTCTGGCCGTTAAAATTAGCGTGTAGCCTTGAGCTGCAAGTTCTAAGGCAATGGCTTCGCCTATGCCTCCGCTGGCACCACTTAGCAAACACAAAGGGTGTGTTTTACTCATGCTGCAGCTCCTTGTTTTGGTAAGTCTAATGCTCTAAACATGTTGCCATACAGCACGTAAAAACGTTTTGCACTGCGAATAATGGCTTGCTGCTGTTTCGGGCAGTCAATTTTATTCATTAAGTTTTCGAAAAACTTCACATGCTCTTGGTCCAGTGAGCCATGCGAGCGTAAGTAGCTAAATGCAGCATTCGGTAAATTTAGGGTTTCTTTAATTTTTGCAGCTGCCATATCAGCGATTGTGACACTGGTGCCTTCTAATACATGCACCATGCCGAAGAAGGCCACGGGCTCGATACGAGTAATTAAATCGTAGGCGTAAGAAACCATTAGCTCAGTTTGCAGTAAAGGCTCAGATTGACGAGTTGCTTCTTTGTCAAAACCGCAGGCTGCAATGTCGTTTAAAATCCACTCTTGATGACCCAGTTCTTCTTCAATGTATTCTGCAACGGCTTCGCGCAGCCACTCTTGTTGCTCAGTAAGTTTGCCGCCAAGGGTCATCAGTAAAGGCACTGTGTGTTTTACGTGATGATAGGCCTCGGTTAAAAAGTTCACGTAGTCGTTTAGTTCAATATCACCTTCAAAACAGCGGGCAATAATTGGAGAACCCAGTAAGTAAGCGCGTTCTTGTTCTGTTTCTAAAACCAGTTGTTTAAAAAAGCTCATAAGTATTCTCCTAAGCAAGCTTTGCAGTTGCATCCAATTGCGGGTGAGCAAAGTGGGCTGCTTGATTAAAATAAGTGTCTAAATGTTGTTTAAATGCGTGCTCAATAGCGGGGCGAATAAGTTTGCCGTTGGCTGTGGTGCAGCCATTGATAGCGCTGATTGGGCTCGAAAGCACAAAGATGTGTGCGATTTGCGCGTAATCGGGCAGTTGTTGATTCACCAGTGCCAAACAGCCCTGTAATTGCTCGTCGCTTAGTGGCGCAAACGGATATGCCACTGCAGTCAGTGCAGGGTAACCTTCGCCGAGTACCACAACTTGCATAAATGCACCTGTGGCATCGAGCAGTGACTCAGGCCATTCGGGTGAAATGTTTCTGCCAAAGGCGTTAATAATGAGGTTTTTACGACGCCCCGATAGTTGTAGCGAATTACCATTAAGCTCGCCCAGATCGCCAGTTGCGAAACGTGTTGGATACCAAGACTCTGGCTCACCGAGATATCCTAAGAGTAAGTTGCTGTGAATAATCACTTCGCCGTTTTCAATGCTCACTTTGCTGTGCGCAAGTAGTTCGCCCGCAGCATTATTGCCCTCAATAATGTGCGTATTGAGGGCAACTACAGAGCCTGCCTCAGACAAGCCGTAGCCTTGATAAACCGGTAGGCCAAGGGCGTGAGCTTGCGAAATTAATTGCCCATCCACTTTCGCGCCGCCAACAGCAATAAAAGTTAGGCTGCTTGGTGCTTGCCAACCTTGCTTACTTGCGGTTACCAGCAGTTTTAGCAACTCAGGCACCAAAATTAAGGTATTAGGTTGAGTGCTTGAAATAGCGCCCAGTAATGCGTGTGGATTGATAAGTTTACTGCCTTTGAAGCCTCTTTGTTCGTCGCTGGCAATGACCACAGTACCGCCACTGAGCAGCACGGCATAAATGCCGGCAATATTCTCAAGCAAGGTGCTAAAGGACAGTAAACATAAGTGTTTTGCTTTATTGCTGTTGCTCGAATTATTGATAGTTGTCGAATTATTTATAGCGGTCGCAGCATTAATGGTGGTCGCTAAACTTTGTGCCACATTAAGTTGATTTTCTTTACTTAAACACACGCCTTTAGGAGAGCCTGTTGAACCCGACGTAAAAGTGATTTTTTGCGTGCCTGTTGGGCAGTTGATCTCACCCTCAGTTTCTATCGACAGCACATTTAAATCGTACGCAAAAGGCTTGCTCTGTAGTGCAGCCTCGTCGGTGAGTAAATGCTTAATTTGACTCGATTCAAACAAATGTTGTTTTTGTAGCTCGGTAAAAAAGTCGGGCACAGGCACAATTAATCTATCACTACAATGGGCTGCTAAATCCGCAATCAACCAAGCTAAACTATTGCTACTTTGCAGTGCAAAGGCGCTAATTTTGGCGCTATCTAGCTGGCGGCTAAAGGCAATGATTTGGCTAACCAGCTCTGCATAAGTCAGGCTTTGCTCAGGCGCTATCACGGCAATGTCATCGGCAGGGTGTGCACGCAGCGCAGTTAAAAGCGAAGCAAAAGGCGTGTTTAACATAGTGCCTCCTTAGAGATTTGCGCAGCCAGTTTGTTGATTGAAGGGCTGATCAGTTTGAACATTTGCGCGTATTTCGGAGTGTTACTCACCACATGGGCGACTTGCGGCAAGCTCAATAAGTACACTTGTGGCTTGGTATCGTAATAACGACCCCAGTCATTGTTTGAGGTTGCAAGCTTGCTTGGATCGGCTTTGGCTAAATGAGTTAAGGTTAAGCCATAGCCTTTTAAGATATTGGCAACGCCTTGGGTGGCGCAAAACGCCAATGCTTGTACGCCGCTTTTCATTAACGCTAGGGTGCTTAACATAAAAAGAGGGGTCGCAAGCTTATGACCATTGCTGTACAAGCTGCCGTATTCGACGATTTTACTTCTGTCGTTAAAGGCAAAATATTGCTGCGTATAGTCTTCTATTGGCTTATCAAGATACTGTTCGATAAATAGCGGTGAGTTAGCACTGCGAACGCCCATAGCGGCATGCTTTGATAAAAAGCTTAAACGCAGAATGTAGGGCATAGAGACTTTGATTGAGGCATCAAAGCGGTCTTTATATCCAGCTTCAATAAACTCACACACTTGTGGAGCCGAGCCATCATTACGTAGCAGTTGATAGCGAGGCAAAAACGCCGTAGCGGTTTTATAAAATTCAATGCTCTTAGCTAACATGGCAAAACTCTCTTAACTTCCAATAGTTTGATCCTAAATCTCGAACCTTAAGAAAAACTTAAATTTCTTAAGGAAGCGTAAACTGTCTTTTAAGTTAATGAGTTGGAAGAGTTTGTTTCGAACGTTGTTGCTAAATTGCGGCGTTTAGAAACATAAAGATCACATGTGCGGTTAAGGATTGAGCGAATAAAAATATTTTAATAATGATCATTGCAATGATAATTATTTTTATTTAGAGTTTGCGCGATTTGAAACTAGAGCACATATTCCAAAAATGAAAAAATTTAGCTTATCTCTCATCGCAGCCGCTTGTGCGGTCTCACCTTTCACTTATGCGCAAGCCAAAGCAGATGCAAATAATAACTCGGCAACCGACAGCTCTGACATTGAAGTGATCAGTGTTTATGGTCGCCAAAACCAAGTTGTTATGAACTCGGGCCTAGCCACTAAGTCAGATATGTCACTGATGGAAACACCTGCGGCGGTTGTGATTGTCGACAGTGAACTCATCAACGCACAAGGCGTTTCAAATCTGCAAGATCTTGTGCGTAATATCAGTGGTGTGACGCAAGCAGGTAACAACTATGGCATCGGTGATAACCTAGTCGTGCGTGGCTTAGGTGCTAACTATACCTACGATGGCATGTATGGCGGTGCAGGTTTAGGTAACACTTTTAACCCAACACGCTCTTTGACCAACGTTGAGTCGATTGAGGTATTGAAAGGCCCTGCAACAGGTTTGTATGGTATGGGCAGTGCCGGTGGTGTGATCAACCTGATTGAGAAAAAGCCTGAATTTGAGGCGAAGCATGGGTTAACCGCTGAGTTGGGTCAGTGGAACTCATATTCTGTAGAAATGGACTCAACTGCAGGCATTACTGATGATCTGGCGTATCGTGTATTGGTTAAAACGCAGCGAAGTGATGGCTATCGTGATTTAAGCAATGACAGAGATGAAGCGTATGTCAGTTTCAAATATGTGCTCAGTGATGCGCAAGACATCATGCTTTCAACGGCATATATTAAAGATGCCATTGCGGTTGACTCAATTGGTCACCCAATTCGAATTTATAATGCTGAATCTGTTGATGGCAAAACCGCAGGTGAAGCGAGCTGGCAAGATTTGATTAATGATCCTGCAGGCAAAGGTGTGCAATTATCGGATGCCCAGCGTCAACAGCTTGCAAACTCATTGGCAGCCAATGATGGCTTAACGCCTTATACATTTGGTCATAACGGTATTATTTCGCCAATGGCAAAAGACAATGAAGGCGAAGAGTTACGTGTAAAACTGACTCACAATATTGCTTTCACTGATGACTTAACGTTAAACCACCAACTGCAATTCCGTAACTATGATTCTGGCTTTGCCCGCCAAACCGGTGCGTATAACTATGTATACTGGAACCGTCGTGGCACCATCAATGCTGATCCGCGTGCGCCTTTAGTGGTTGATGATGTACTTTATCCTTATGCTGCCCGTCGTCAAGAATATCGTAAAGTTGAAGCTGAAGAGCAATCTTGGCAGTACTTTGCCGATCTGCGTTATGACTTTACGTTAGGCAATGTTGATAACGAGTTTTTAGTTAACGCAAACTACGAAGATCGTGATATCCGCTTTAAGCAATATTCAATCTATGATGCAGATAAAGTCATTAAAAACAAAGAGGGTGACGTGATTTACCAAGGTAAATTACCTTACATATTTGATATCCGTAACCCGAACTGGGCAACGGGCAGCTTTGAAGATCACGATCCGTTAAAAACCAGTGATTACAATAAAACAGTGAATGCGTGGGGCTTAGGCGCACAACATGTTGCCTACTTTGAAAATGGCATCACAACGCGAGTGGGAGTGGCGTATAACCGTATCAAGCAAAGTTATGAGCACTTTGGTGTAGATGCAAGATACCGTGCAAGTGCTGCAAAGCCAACGCCAGAGCAAGATACCTCAGATAGCGGCTTAACATTTAATTTAGGCGCGAGCTATAAGTTTACTGATGATGTATCTATGTTTGTTAACCATGCAAAAGGCCGCACGGCATATAGCGTACTTGGAACTATTTACGGCAATGAGAATGACCGTGAAGATTCAGAGTCAATCTCAAACGATATCGGCTTACGTGTTAAAGCATTTGATGATCAACTTGTCGCTTCATTCATCGTTTTTGATAGCAGCCGTACTAATTTAGAGTATGCAAACCCTGATTATGAAGAGGGTGTGTCAGCGGCAAGCGTACCAAAGAGCTACTTTGATGGAAAAGAGCAAACTAAGGGTGTAGAACTTGACCTAAACGCAGTATTGACTGATGAGTGGAAGCTTAACTTTAATGCGGTCTATCAAGACGCACGTGATAAGAAAGATCCAAACCGTGATTCATTCGACACACGTCAAAAAGGGGTGCCTTATGTGACGGTAGGGAGTTGGGTCACTTATTCAAAAGAGCTGTTTGATTTCGCTGAGCCAATTAACTTCAGTTTAGGTCACAAGTATGTTGATAACCGCAGCACGCACTCGACTTCATTCGGTATTCCTGACGGGTATGTACCAAGCTATAGTGTATTTGATGCAGGTGTCAGTTACAGCAACGACAACTGGAAAGTCCAAGCGAATATCTACAATTTATTCGATAAAGTGTACTACAACAAGGCTATGTTCTTAGGCGGTATGCCTGGGGACGAACGCAATGTGAAATTAAAAGTAACGTATGCTTTCTAATTCATAAAATTGAGTACAATTAAGAGCGCTGCGGCGCTCTTTTTTATATTTTTGATTAAACCTTGAGCAAACAGTTAACTTGGGTTTAAACGTCTGAAAATTGAGCTTTTTAAGCAGTTAAAGTTACAGAGAATTTACGCTTGATGATCGATTACGTAAAAGAAGATATCAAGCCCATGAATTTTAAAGTATTTAATTGTATAACCTTGGCTTCTCACCTTCTCTTATAGCTATTCTAAATAGCACATATTTTCTTATCATTTACATTGTTTACGAGTTTAAACAGCCTTTAAATTCTTCGCTTACATCACTAGCAGTTTTGCAATTTTCCCTAATTTGAATACGCAAAAAGAGTAGGCTAGGCTTGCGCGAATTTTATTACTCTCACCTCGGAAATTCGCTTTTATGTCTCTTTTTTCACCTCGTTTGTTGGCTTGTGCGATGGCACTTTCTAGCGGCACTATGATGTCGTCATTATTCGTATCACCTTCTGTTGAGGCAGCAGGCAATACAGCTAATACTGAGCTTGAAAAGTTAGAGCAACAAATCGCTGTGCTAGAGCAGCAAGTAAAACAGATCAAAGCGCATAACAGCAAAGAGGTGGTGGTAAATGCTACGCCTACTATTCATGTCGGTGGTGCTATTCGTTTTAACTACAACATGGTGTCGTATGACGATGACAATGAAAAGCGTGGCGGCGACATCGACTTTGATTTAGTGCGCTTGAATTTCTCAGGTGACATTGCAGATATCGGTGTAAACGCAGAGATCCGCTTCTTAGATTATATGCGTGTGGTTAAATTTGCATATCTAGATTACGACTTCAGTGATGACTGGCATGGGCAACTGGGCTTAGCGCCAGTGCCATTTGGCAATGCACCACATAGTGGCTTTCATAGTTACTTTATGAGTCCTAACTACTTTATTGGCTTGCAAGAAGACTATGATTTAGGGCTAGTACTCAAACACAAGGCAACCGAAAACAGTGTAATAGACATCGCATTTTTCAAAAACGACGAACATGGTGGCGTTGATGGCGGTGCTGAAGAGCGCAAAGATCGCTATTCAGTCGATGCATTAGGGATCAGGTTACGTGATGAAAACATCCATGATGTGCCAACAACGACTTTAGCCGAATATAACACGCTAGTGGGTCGTTATACTTATCAACTTGAACATCAGTTTGGTACAACGCATGTGGGTTTTTCAGCGCTCGATGGCGGTTTGCATGATGGCGTGAGTCGTATAGGCGACCATGAAGCTTGGGCGCTGCATGCTTCGACGCATATTGGTCAATGGCGCGTGCATTTACAACATACTCAGTATCAATATCACATAGACAATGTGACACAAATCGTCGTAGGTGCTAACTCTATGTATGACACCATTGCCAGTGAGGCGACCAGCACTAATCTTGCTGTGTCTTATGATTTATCGGTAGATATTGGCCCTATTTCTCAACTGAGTTTCTACAACGATTTTGGCACTGTTTATAACAAATCAGATGATACAGCTAATACTTGGATGAATATTACTGGTATGTCGATATCAGCTGGGGCGTTGTTTACGTATGTTGATTTGGTGCATGCGAAAAACCAGCCCTTTGTCGGTGGCTCGATAGCTGGCAACAATGATGATTTTGAGAGAAGGCTGAATATTAATGTGGGTTATTATTTCTAAAAACGTCTAGAGAAACGAAAGAAATCTACGAGATTTATCGCTCTTAATTGGTTAATAAGAGCGATAAATAGCACGCCAAATCTGAGAAATTAATCAAAAACCTAATCAATCAAATCGAGCGTCAGCAATAAGCGCTTTTTACCCTCGGCCAATTTTGGCGAGCGGTGAACTAAGCCTTTACCTTCATTACCTGCCCAACCTTCGCCTTTTAGCAGGGCAACATCGCCGGCTTCAAGTGTTTGAATGGCATTTTGCATTGTCATAATACCTGATTGCTCGTCATCAAGACCTTGGCTGCCCGCACCAAGTTTTGAACGATCAACATGTTCGTTAAGGAGCCATTCTGTGGCCACGCCTTCAAAAGTGGTGACTAAACGACAAGGGATTTTGTCAATATGAAATTTAGGGCACATTGCCTTGTCTAAAACAGACAAACGCACACCAGCGCGCTTGGCTTCAAACAACGTACAAAACATATCTACGAGTACTGCGATGTGATCACACAAAGCTGGACTTGCTTTCAAGGCACGATGGCTGCTGATTAATTGTTCAAATGCATTTTCAGGTTCAGCAGCTATTACTTCTTGAAGGCTTGGTGCGTTTTCAATGATGTTTTGCGACTCTTTTAAAATGTCAGAAGATAAAGTGTGTTGCCAAATCGCAATATTGATGTTTTCGTTGTAGATGTCAGTGAGTATTTGAAACTCGTCAGACACAGAGACGCTTGATGCTACTTCAAGCTGCTCAGCGGTATTTGAGTAAGCCATGTTTATTTACAATTTAAGTGACGGTAACTTTGATTGTAATGTTATAGAGTATCAATTTCTAGTTGCGATTTGTTAAACCCATTACATAAATGCTTATATGCATCTAAAGAGTTTGACTCTACTCGTTTTTTAGTAAATCTATCTCAGATTGTAAGTTTTCTAACTGTTCAAGAATGGCTAAAAACTTTTCGCCAAACGGAGTCACTTGATATTCAACGCGGGGAGGGAGTTCGTTGAATACTTGCTTTTCTAAAATGCCAAACTCGACATTCCGTTTGAGACATTGATTAAGCACTTTAGTGGTTAGCCCCTCAACTTGACGGACCATTTCACCGGGGCGATTTATCCCTTCATCTAATAATTGATACACAGTTAAAGACCATTTACAGCCATAAATGGTTTCTACCATGCGTGCGCTAGATTGAGGCGCTAATTTTCTAGGAAATATTTTTTCGTTTGCTGTCATAAAGATGTACCAAAAAGTACCTACCTAACCAAATTGTGCTTACTATTCAGAGGCTTTTCGTAAAATTAATATTATCACGACTTTTACAAACAAGAGATGTGATTATGAAATTTTCAAATGCAGGTACAGTGATGATTATTGGCGGTTCAAGTGGCATGGGGTTCGCGACGGCAAAGGCACTATTAGAGCTTGGACTTAAGGTAGAAATATTAGCGAATAATTCAGACAAACTCGATAAAGCCGTCAGTGAGCTGAGCCGTTTAGGTCAAGTCACTGGCATACAAATCGATTTATATGACATGGATGCTGTACAGGCACTAGCGAGCAAAATTACAGCATCGTCTACACACTATGGTTACTTAGTGAATGCGGCTGGCTACTTTTCACCGCTGGCTTTTGTTGAGCACACTTTAGCTGATTACAATCAATACCATGATTTAAATAAAGCGACGTTTTTACTGACCCAAGCGGTTGTCAAGAATATGCAAAAATCGGGTAGCGGTAGCATAGTGAACATAGGTTCTATGTGGGCAAAACAAGCCATCAAAGCGACGCCTTCGTCAGCGTATTCAATGGCAAAAGCGGGCTTGCATGCTTTTACTCAGCATTTGGCTATGGAACTCGCGGACGACAAAATTCGCGTTAATGCGGTGTCTCCAGCTGTGGTTAAAACCCCGATTTATGGCTCTTTTATTGCGCCTGAAGACATAGACACTACGCTAAACCGTTTTAATGCATTTCACCCAATCGGTCGAGTGGGTGAGCCAAATGATATTGCTAACAGTATCGTCTTTTTATTATCAGATGATGCAAGTTGGATCACAGGCAGCATTTTAGATGTGGACGGCGGAGTGATGGCGGGAAGAAATTAATACATTGAGCACCTTGTGCTTTGTAGGAGATAAATATGCTGAATATGAATTTTCTAGAACGTTTAGTGATAGAAACAGCAGATATGCCTTGGCAGCCTAGCCCTGCTCAAGGTGTGTGGCGTAAACCTTTAGAGCGCGAAGACAAAGAGTCAGGACATGCCACAAGTATTGTGAAATATGACGCGGGCTCAGCTTTTAAGCCACATCCTCACCCTATGGGTGAGGAAATCTTTGTGCTAGAGGGCGTGTTTTCTGACGAGTTTGGCGATTACCCAGCAGGGACCTATATCCGTAATCCGCCAAACAGCGTTCATGCACCATTTAGTAAAGAGGGCTGCGTTATCTTCGTTAAGCTCAATCAGTTTGACGAACAAGACATAGAGACTGTTAGAGTTAATACCTTTGATACCGATTGGCAACAAGGACAGGGTAACTTGCAAGTCATGCCATTGCATAGTTTTGTTCATGAACACACTGCACTAGTGAAATGGCCTGCGGGCGAGCAATTTGTGCCCCATAAACATTTTGGAGGTGAAGAAATACTAGTCCTGAGTGGTGAGTTGATTGATGAGCAAGGAAGGTACCCAGAAGGCACATGGTTACGCAGTCCTCATATGAGTGAACATCACCCCTTTGTGGAGCAAGAAACCATTATTTTAGTCAAAGTGGGCCACTTGCCTCTTTGACATATTATGCGTATTGAACCTTGAGTCTGATAAAGCGCTTTATCAGGCTAAATTAGGCGGAAGAAATAAAGTGGTAGTTGCCTAATTAGCAACTACCTATATAAAATTTAAATCACGCTAATGACTGCTTCACGAGGTAAGCGCGCTTTAGGCAAGCCATGATTCCAGTCTTCTCCGTCTTTGTGATAACCGATTGCAAGGGCAACTTCACAGATATGCCCGTCTAGCTCTTCTTTAAATAATTCGCCCAATAGCTCAGAGTCAACACCTTCCATTGGGGTAGAGGCAATCCCCATTCTGGCAAGTACATGCAGTAAATTACCTAGGGCTAAATATACTTGCGCTTTTGTCCAAGCGCCGTTGTAACCAGTTTCATCGGTGTTCATTTCTGCAAAAGCATAAGCGCCCATAAAAGTGTCATACATTTCAGCAGGTAAATGACCAGAACTCACCTCGGCATCGACACGTTTACTGAACTTTTCTTTCGTAAATTGAGGGTCGTAAGCCAATAGAATTGTATGCGAAGCTTCTTTAGCATGAAGCTGATTAAACTGATGCTTGTTGGCAAAGCTATCATGCAATCTTTGCTTTGCTGCGTCGCTTGCAATGACGATAAATTTCCAAGGCTGAGAGTTTATAGATGATGCCGACAAGCGAAGTGCTTCGAGAATAATGTTTAAATCATCATTTGAAACTTTCTTCGTTGCATCGTATTTTTTAACGGTATAGCGGCGGTTTAAGTCTTCAATAATCTGCTGTGACATAGTGTCTCCAATTCGGTTGAATGGGTTATTGGCGATTATTTTAACTTGAGTTTTTAAAATGATAATTGCTTGTATACATGAAACACTTTCAATAAAAAATTGATAATAAAAACCAAATAGGGTTCTGGTTTGTTATTTATCACCCATGCTGATATTGAAATATTACTTCTAGGCAACGCAGAAAATGAAAACCCTAATTGGCGCTATTTTTGCTGATAAAGTCGCTCTATATTTGGAATGTTTCTTTCCCAAATAGGTGTTTTATCACCAATGTAATGTCTTGCAGCATCTAAAAACAATCGCGTTCTGACAGGTAAGTCTCGATGTGGATATACGGCATACATGGCACTGTAATCAGGTAAATTCACGTCGGTCAAAATTGGCACTAAATCACTTTCTTCCATAGGTTTTGCAAAAAAGAAAGCGGGAGCAGTCATAAAGGCATTGTGTGAAAGCACTTTTTCAACTAATGCTTCACCGTCGTTTGATTTAAATACTGGGTTTATAGGCTGTTCTTGAGGTTCGCCTTTTTCATCTATGTAACTGATAGATTCAAAGCGTATATGTGAACTCGAATAGGCCGCAGCAGGTAGTGATTCTAAGTCGGCCATGGTTTTTGGCTCACCATAAATTTCTAAAAACTGCTTAGTGGCTAGGATAAGCATACGATTACGAGCAATTTTACGTGCTATAAGCGAAGAGTCGCGAGGCTCACCAATTCTAAACGCTAAATCAAAGCCTTCAGAGACCATGTCTACGACTCTGTCGTCGTGTCTTAAATCTATGGTGACTTGCGGGAAGCGCTTTTGAAAGTCATTGATCACAGGCATAAGATAAAACTTACCAATGTAACTCGACGCTGTAATGCGTAGCAAACCGCGAGGTTCTTGGTGGTAGTTTTCAGCAAGTTGCACTGTATCTTGTAGCAATAACCTAAGTTCAGTGGCTTTTTTTACCATCTCAGCGCCGGCAGCAGTCAAAGAGAAAGAGCGAGTTGTTCGGTTGAGCAGGCGCACACCCAAATCTTCTTCTAATTTACTCACCTGTTTTGAAATAACAGAACGATCAATGTTTCTAAGCTCGGCAGCTTTTGAAAATGAACCTTGTTCAACAACTTCAAGTAACATGATCAAGCGACTGGTTGTATCCACGATGCGATCCTAAAAATCAATATTGATGATAGTTTGGCACCAATGAAAGCGTAAAACTAGATAAATAATCTACAAATAAAGCATAAATTATAAATTTAATGGTTTCATTACCTTATGTTGACAATTGTCGCAGTGAGGTTGTTGAACTTGAATTGACGTGTTTTAATAGCAAAAAGCGACAAATTAGCAGTTATACCATTCCTCAATAATACTCAATCATTTTGAGGGACTAAAACTGACGCTAGCTTCGTTAAAAATTTCTTATTTAGAACAACTAAATAGCAAAATTTTAGCCTCGCTATCGACTAGTTTTCCTTGCCTCAAAATAGATCACTTAATTAAGAGGATTGGTATTATTTTGCAATAATTAGCGTGTGTTGATATCAACAACTGATTCTTTTAATGACAGGAAATGTATGTCTGCAGTTAACAATTCAATGAAAGTCATAGAACTCGTTCAGGCCGGAGAGGCTTTCGACTTGCAATGTGCTGAACGTCAAGTACCACAATTGGGTGCGAATGAATTGCTGGTGGCCATCGATTATGTTGCTTTGAACCATGTTGACGCGCGATTAGCTCAGACTGGCTTTTCACAATGGCAGTACCCGCATGTGTTGGGGCTTGATGCCGTGGGTACTGTGGTTGATGCGCCAAAGGGCGTTTTTCCGAACAAAGGCTCACGTGTGCTATTTAACGCCTGTCTATCTCAACAGGGCATGTTAAAAGAATATGCAGTGGTGCCTAGCCACAGTGTTTCTGTGGTCCCTGATGAAGTACCTAGTGAGGTTGCTGTATCTTTACCCAATGCTGGTATGGCCGCACTTATCGCCTTAAACAAACTGCAGTTGCAATCGGGTGAATCTTTACTGATCAACAGTGCACAAGGCGCGGTTGCTCACTTCGCGATTCAATATGCCAAACAGCAAGGCGCGCAAGTGTATGCATTTGCACAAAAGCCTCATCAGAAACGCCTTGAAAAATTAGGTGCAGATTTAGCGTTTGATTGTGAGCAAGAAGGTGTTTGCGAGCAAATTAAAAGAGAAATTGGCAATGCGGGATTTGACTGCATCATTAATACCCAAGGCGGTGAAACTTTCTTAGAAGATTTACAACATCTGCGTTTTTGTGGTCGTATTGCGTGTCTAAATGGTTTTAGCACTATCCCTGAACAGTTACTTTTTGAGAAAGCGCCTAATATTGGGGTAGTCTCAGTATCAGGAGCTTGGCTTTCAAATAGTTTATGTGCACAACAACATTTGCGTTTTATGGGTGAGCAGCTTTTACAAGACGTTGCACAAAAACGCATTCAGGCGCCAGAATTAAACATAATCGATTTCGAGGTGGCCGCAGTGCGTGACGCCTTGTCTATGTTGTTAACTCAAACTTGTACAAAGCGACCGATTATCAAAATTAGATAAGTTCAGGTCTTTATAAAAAAAGGGTTGAGCAGCTAAGCCACACAACCCTTCAACAGCTTTTGGGAAACATAATACCAACCCTCAATAATCCTCAATCATTTTGAGGGACTAAAACTGACGCTAGCTGCGTTAAAAACTTCTTATTTAGAACAACTAAATAGCAAAGTTCTTGTCTTGCCTACATGGATGTTGGTACCTCAGCGATAGCAGGACGCGAGAGCGGTGCTATCGAATAGTTTTCTTCGCCTCAAAATAGTTCGCTTAATTAAGAGGGTTGGTATGAACTAAAAATAGCTGGAATACGAGAGTGAAATAAAATCGAGTCCTGGATTTGGGCTTTTGAACCCCGCATTTGAGTAATGCATATACCTGACGGCCACTTTGGCATTCCCCAAGTCATAAACCAGTCCGAGCCTGTCTTCAAATTGATAATGGGTGCTGACGTTTTTACCAGCAAAATGCGTGTCGTCTAGCAGTGCAAGTCCAATACCGAGTTCTAAATAAAGGGGTTTTTCATACCAAGTTGTAAGCGGGTATTTGAATACAGGCGTAAGAGCCAGAACAAAGTTAGTATCGTGGTTGCTTTTTGAACCTCTACCAGCAGCTGAATAATTCCAAAAGTTAATGCTGGTCTCAAAATGTAAGTCAAAGTTTTTCCAAGCATCAGGCAGTAAGTTTTCAGGGTGATACTGATAAGCCAGCTTGATCCCATCTACGTCTCCTTCGCCATGAATATAGTGAATAGCATAACCGTGCTTGTTATTTGCAAATGCTGTTGAAGTAAATGTCAGTAAGAAGGCGAGTGCCAATAAACGCAGTAAATTCATAGTCAATGTGAACCTCATCATTTCAATGAGCGTATTTTCACAAAGCTATTTGTGTTTATATGCAAACAAATGTGCACGATATTGATGCTGAAAACGAAACAAAAGTAAAAATAATTGAAATATATAGACTTTTTATTGGTGTGCATTTTTGGCAACAAAAGGGTGCAAAATTGCGTCTTTTTCATCATTAAACAAACTCGTATCATGCACTCACTAACTAAACGGGGACACATTATGAAAACTGCAATACAGTATTTATTTTTTTCGGTATTAATTTTATTCAGTGCGTACAGTGCTGGCGCGGGTTCTAAACAAGCAAATACCGAGACACCATACACATTAATTAAATCAGTCGGTGATCAACTGTTTATCGATATTGCTAAGTTGAAAGACTTAGAAGAAGACACAAAACGTATTGAACTTAAAAAGCTAGTCGGTGCACAACTGATGCCGCACATCGATATTAAATTTGTCTCTTTTAAGCTGCTTGGCAAACACGTCAGAGAAGTAAAACGTGAGCAAGCGGTGAGTTTTATTGATGCGGTTGAACAATATTTAACGGGCACGTATGCCAACGTGTTAATGAGTTACAAAGGCCAAGAAGTACGTTTTATTGAACCCGTTTTAGACAGCAAAAGTAAGTTCGCCTCAGTTAAGTCTGAGATTGTAGAGCCTGGCGCTCCGAGTATCGACATTGTGTTTAAGTTCAGAAAAAACAAGCAAGGCGAATGGCAAGTTTACGACCTAGTTGCTGAAAGTATTTCACTGTTGAATGCAAAGCAGAAAGAAATTGTCTCTCGCATTAGTGAAGTGGGTATAGATAAAGTAACTAATGAATTGATTGCTAAGAGCTAATTCAGTTTGCAGTCAGAAATAAGTGAGTATATTGAAGTTGATTTTACAGAGTCAGTTACTTCTCATTAAGCCAGTTACTTATTATTTAAGTAACTAAATGAACTTAGTTCCATAGTTGTTATTTAACAACGCTCTTCAAGCGGGCAGTCCCCTTTAATTGCATCCCTTCGCAGTTTTGCCCGCTTATTTTTCTTTTAATTCCATTGCTAATAACCACCAAAATTGTATGCATAACACTTAATCACTTCACTTGTTTTTTAATCTCAGCTAGTTTCTAGATAATTAAAGATAAAGTGAATGGAATTATGAAGTTAAATATCGACATTGTGGATGCTTTTACATCCACTCAGTTTGGTGGCAATTCAGCGGCAGTGATCATCACAGACACTTGGTTAAACGAAAGCCTAATGCAGGCCATCGCTACAGAAAATAACTTATCTGAAACAGCATTTTTAGTGCCTGTTGAAACGGGCGTTTATGATATTCGTTGGTTTTCTCCACTGACCGAAATTGCATTTTGTGGTCATGCAACTTTAGCATCAGCGTTTGTGCTTTTTAATAAAAACCCAACTTTTCATCAGGTAACACTGAGCGCACCAGCGGTAGGCTCTATGCTTATCAACAAGTTAGATAATGATTATATTGAAATGGATTTTCCGAGTTTTGCACCAGAAACTATTTCAGATATACCAGAAGCGCTCATTGCGGGTTTATCGATAAAGCCTCAACAGGTACTAAAAAATCAGCAAGCCTATTTTGCTATTTATAACACTGAGCACGAAGTTAGAACGCTAGAACAAAGTTCTGAGCAACTTAAACAATTGGCACCGTTGGATGTGGTTGTGACTGCTCCAGGCGAAAAACATGATTTTGTATCCCGTTATTTTTGGCCTGCGAATGGCGGTGATGAAGATCCGGTAACGGGCTCTATTCACACGGGGTTAGCACCTTACTGGTCTCAAAGGCTGAATAAAACTGAGTTGAAAGCCTATCAGGCATCGAAACGAGGTGGAGAGCTATTGTGTGTGGTTGAAGGCGAAAGAGTGAAGCTACGAGGGCAGGCTGTGCATTACTTATCGGGTTCAATTACAGTCGATGAAAGGCAAAATTTGTCATAAGTCAAAAGATGGGTTGATCACCCTTGTCGGAACAATCCAAGAACTGTTAATTTAGTTTTCGTGTCGAAAAACATGCCTCTAGAGCCACATTGAGCTCAGGGATTAATGCTTAAGGAAAATCATGGAAACAACACTGCGACAGCTCTCTGTCAAAACGCGATTGTGGGCGCAAGTTAGCGCTTGTTTTGCTGTAATTCTTGTCATTACTTTTTTGATGCTTAATTCGCTGTACAGTGAATTAAAGCAGTCTAAGCAGCTTGAAACTCAACATATCGTTGAAACAGCTCATGGCATAGTGAGCTTTTACGCAGAGCAAG
Source organism: Pseudoalteromonas sp. SS15 (assembly GCF_049257195.1). NCBI lineage: Bacteria > Pseudomonadati > Pseudomonadota > Gammaproteobacteria > Alteromonadales > Pseudoalteromonadaceae > Pseudoalteromonas > Pseudoalteromonas sp. SS15. The sequence goes on along the minus strand of NZ_JBMMUD010000001.1, from coordinate 812,350 downwards.
TTGCCAGTTCAAAAATGACGCTTGAGCAAGCGCAAACTGAAGCCAAGCAAGTTATTGAAGCAATGCGTTACGCTGATGACGAGTACTTGTTTATTTTAGATACCCAGCACACCATGCTGATGCACCCGATTAAACCAAGCTTAAATGGCACTAATTCTGCTGCTATGAAAGATCCCAATGGTGTGTACTTTATTCGAGAAATGGTCAGTGCAGCGACGCGCTTTGGTGAAGGAACAGTGCAATATATGTGGCCAAAAACGCCAAATTCGACGCCGATTGATAAAATCTCTTATGCAAAACAGTTTTCGCCTTGGGGTTGGGTGATTGCCACTGGCATTTATATCGATGATGTGCAAGAGACTTACTGGCAAGAAGTGTCGACTATGGTAGTGCTCATTGTCATCATCGCCATTATATCAATTATTATCACTGTTAATGTATTACACAGTATTATCAACCCATTAGACAGAATAGGCAGCACCATTCAAAGGCTTGAAGAAACGGGTGACCTAACGCTCGCGGTTGATACCCAAGGTAAAGATGAACTTACACAGATTGCTGTGGGGCTGAACAACATGGTGTCTAGCTTTAGAGATATTGCGTTTAGTAGTAATGCCTCTGTTGAGCAATTGAATGTTTCTACTCATAGCTTAGAAAGCGTGGCCAACGACACCAAGCAAGCGATGGCCAATCAGCAAATTGAAATCGAACAAGCCGCCACAGCCATGAATGAGATGACAGCGACTGTCTCAGAAGTGGCGCATAATGTTGTAAATACCGCCAATGCCGCCCATAAAGCCCATAAAGAAGCGGGTGAGGGCATGGCGCTGTTAAATATTGCCATTGAGGCAATCAGCGGTTTGGCTAATGAAGTAGAAAAAGCGGCGGCGGTGATTCATAAACTGGGTTCAGTGAGTGAAGAAATAGGCAATGTCACCACGGTCATTAATGCCATTGCAGAGCAAACGAATTTGCTCGCACTTAATGCTGCAATTGAAGCTGCAAGAGCAGGTGAGCAAGGTCGAGGCTTTGCGGTCGTTGCTGATGAAGTTAGGGCACTTGCACAAAGAACCAAAGAATCGACAGAAAGCATTCAAGGCATGATTGAAGAGCTGCAAAAGTATTCTCACGATGCGGTTGTGGTGATGGAAGAAGGACAAGTTTACGCTGAGCGTACAGTTGAGCAAGCACAAAATGCGGATCATGCCTTAAAAGAAATTGTAGAAGACATTGCCATTATTAATGAAATGAGTACGCAAATAGCAACGGCTTCAGAAGAGCAGTCTGCAGTCGCTGAAGAAATAAACCGCAGCATAATCACAGTAAGTGACCATACCTCTTCAACTGTTGATGCAACAAAAGACATTGCTTTGGCGGGCTCAGAGCTTAAAGCGTTGGCTGTAGACTTAAAAGCACACGTATCGAAATTTAAAGTTTAACTTCCCCTTTTAAGCCGAACTTAACCAGTAGTAGTTCGGCTATTTTCTCTGCAATAGATAATTTCATAACAGCGCTTGGCAAAGCTGATTAGTTGCTCTAGTATCACAAAAAAAGCGTGCAAACTTTTGTAATGAAATCATTTATCTCTTTATATTTCACCAATCTATTTTTAATTAGTGGCACTGGCTTATTAACCACTTATTTAGCGCTCTATTTAGGTCAAAAAGACGTTTCGACCTTTTGGATTGGTTTACTTACCTCATGTTATTACTTGGGTCTTTTATTAGGCTCAAAGCTTGGTTATCACTTTATTAAATCGGTTGGTCATATTCGTACTTTTGCAGCAAGCACTGCCGCAGTTGTCGCTTGTGTTGCTGCGCATGGCGTCAGCGATAACGTTTATTTATGGCTATTTCTTCGCTTGTGTGTTGGTTTGGGGATGATGGCCAATTACATGGTGTTAGAGAGCTGGCTTAATGAACAAGCAGAGCCTGAGTCTCGGGGTAAAGTGTTTTCGTTTTACATGATCACCTCTTACATGGGCATGGTGCTTGGTCAGTTTGCATTATCAAGCTTTCCAGAGTTGGGCTATGCTCCTTTATTCTTGGTGTGTATGGCAGTTGCTGCGGGTATTATTCCCATTGCAATCACGCGACGTATTCACCCTAAACCCATCAAACCCATTCAAGTGAGTTTATTCGACTACTTTAAGAAAGTACCTCAAGCTCTCGCTGCGGTACTTTTTGCTGGCATTATCAACGGTAGTTTTTATGGACTAGCGCCCACTTTTGGCAGTGGTATAGGCTTTAGCTCTGCAGACATTGCAAAGTTTATGTCTTTCACCATATTTGCAGGCCTATTGGCGCAGTGGCCAATGGGTGTGATTTCAGACAAAGTACCTAGAAGTATTTTATTAAGAAGTAATGCAGTTGCTTTATGCCTGATCAGTATGGCAATTTGCTTATTACCATCTGAGCCGACAGTTTTGATGGCTTGTAGTTTTGCTTTTGGTTTGTTTGCGTTTACGCTTTATCCGCTTTCGTCAGCTCTTGCAAATTCACGAGTCAGTGATGAAGACCGAGTTGGTGTGTCATCTGCACTGCTTATGGTGTTTGGTGCAGGCGCCGCTTTTGGTTCAGCGATCATTTCAAAATCTATGACCTTTTTCGGCCCTAAGGCCTTATATGCATCTATCGCAGTACTCACCGTCTTGATGTTTGGCGTACTGACTTTCATAAACTCTCGTCAAAAAGTTGAACAGCCAGAAGCCAGTGATTATGTGGTGGGTAATTCAGATGTCACTAGTTCTCCGCTTGCAGCAGCGATGGACCCGCGGATCGAAGAAGAAATTGCGCATGAGCAATTGTTAGTTGTAGAAAGTGATGAAGAAGCAAAGGTTGATGACAGTTTAGATGACGGGCTTAAAGAGGCTGAAACTGGTCTTAGTGAACAAGGCAGTAAATAGTTAAATACATAAGTTGTTTGTCTAACTATTTGAAACAGGTGTTGTGATTAGACTAGAATGCCGAAAACTCTTTGATAGGTAACAAAATGAACGAGCCAAAGTCGTTTGGTAACAAACTGGAGCATGCTTTAGAGTCAACCCTTTTTAAAGGACGCTGGTTATTAGCGCCTTTCTTTTTAGGCTTATTGTTTGCTGTAATTTTGCTATTGATCAAATTCTTTAAGCAGTTATATACAATGACACTCACTGCATTCAATACAGCTAACAATGACTTGCTTGTTGGTATTTTAACTTTAGTCGATACCGCTCTATTGGCAGGACTGTTATTGATCATCATTTTTAGCGGCTACGAAAACTTTGTATCAAAACTCGATATTGATAATCATAGAGATAGACCTGCTTGGATGGGCAAAGTTGGCTTCTCAGGTCTTAAAATTAAGCTCATCAGCGCTATAGTTGCCATCTCAGCCGTCGAGCTATTAAAAGTCTTTATTAGTTCAGAATCTCTAAGCAATGAAGAGCTTGCTTGGAAAGTAGGCATTCACTTAACGTTCGTCATATCAGGCGTATTGTTTTCAATTACTGATTACATCAATAGCAAAACCCACAATCACTAGTCATTAACTTAATCAGCCACTGAATTTTAAAAAGATTGAGTGGCCTTCTTAATTTTTGCCTCTCTTTTTTGTTTATAAATCATTCATACAGAGCCTGTTTTCTATCATTTTTAAGTTTATGAAGTAAAAGGCTTTACTCTTTGCTTAACAAAACACTAATATTATTTTATTAGGAATAATTGCTTCAAAATAGTTTGGATACGTCCTATATTTTAAAGCAGTTAACTTTTTATTAAAAAATAAGTTGCCTCTATGTTTCTAGCAGTAGCCAAAAAGATTTCAAGTCACCTCACTTTAGTTGTTCTTTTACCCTGTATTTTGCTTGGCGCCATCATTACTTACGATATGAGTATGGCATTTAAGAAAATGAATAATGCCTATGACGCTGAGTATAATGCCTTCCTTAGTCACGCAGTGTTGAGTATTGTTCATGAAACGCAAAAAGAGCGTGAGCTATCTGGCCTTTATCTGCAAGGTGTGCAATCAAGGCAGAGCGCTCAATTTAATAGTCAACAGCGCTCAACGGATAATTTAATTCAAGAGTTAGTTAAAAAGAAAGAGACATGGGCCTTAAGCAGTGTAATGCAGCAAGAGTTAAATGAGTTCTTACAGTTATTAAATAGAAGAAACTCGGTTAGAAATGGGGTTAATTCATCTTCAATTTCACCGTCAGACGCTGCTCAATATTACACGGATATTAGCCTTAAAGGTCTACATATTGTTATAAAGGCTTCACGACTCAGCAATGACCACCTTATTGCAAAAGAACTCGTATCAATTTATAACTTTTCCAATGCTAAAGAGTCGGCCATGCTTGAGAGAGCGGCGCTTTATGATGTGTTTCAGAAAGATAAAATGGCATACACTGATAAAGCGCTCTATATCAAACTACTCACTAAGCAAAGCGTTTATCTTGAAGAAGCTCTAGAGGCTGCACCTAAAGAGATGAAATCTCTGTTTGATGAAGTTCTATCATCATCATCTTTTTCTAGTGTTAACCGCTTTAGACAGATGATTAAAAATAAAGATTCGGGCTATGAAATAAATCCACAAACTTGGTTTAATGCAGCAACAACGCGTATTGAAGCGTTGAAACAAGCCGAAGAAAATGCACTGACCTTAGTTGATAAAACTGCCATAAGAATTCAACAAGATGCGGTTACGGTGTTAGTAGTCGAAGCAATCATATTTGTCGTTGGTTTTCTTATCACAGCAGCATTATTTTTATCGATTCAATTAAGACATCGTCAGTCAGAATTAATAGCTAAAGGTATTGATATAGCTATTAAAGAGCGCGACATGGCTGATGAGATTGAAGTATTAAGTTCTGATGAACTCGGTGACTCTGCAGAGAAAATCAATGCACTGACTAAGCAGTTTGAAGAGGATTTAATTGAGCTTGGTTTAGTTTCTAAAAAAATCACAGTATCAATACACGAAACTGCCGTGGCGATTAGTCAAAGCCAAGAAAACCTAGTAGAGCAACAAATGGGGATTCAAACCATTGCTTCAGCATCAGAGCAAATGAGTGCGAATATTCAAGTTATCGCAAGCTCTATGTCTGATAATTCACACGCTGCTAAAACCGTTGCCAATGAATCTTTAAATGGTCAAAAGGTAGTGAGTGAAGCTGTAGAAGTCATTCAAAGTGCATCTGATGATATGGCCCGTTCAGCGCAATCGGTTGATATTTTAAACGAGCGTGTTGGCAGTATCTCTAGCATGGTAGATATGATCCGAGAAATTGCAGAGCAAACCAATTTATTGGCGCTTAATGCGGCGATTGAAGCAGCTAGAGCGGGTGAGCAAGGGAGAGGCTTTGCGGTTGTGGCTGATGAAGTTAGAAGTCTCGCCAGTCGAACGCAAAAATCGACTGAAGAAATATCGTCTTTAGTGGCAGAGCTTCAAACAAGCTCAAAAGAAGCATCAAGTATTATTACCCAAGGTAAAGACAATGCATTAGAAGCTGCTAATCGAGCAGAAGAGATTAAACTGGCTTTAGCAACGATTGTTGAACAAGCAAAACAAGTTGAAGCGGTGACAGAAGCGGTTTCTTCAAACACTCAGCAGCAAAGCAATGCGATTGAAGAGGTAAGTAAGAATATCGTTGATATTTATCAAAAGGCTACTGAAAACGTTGCTGGGGCAGAAGAAATAGCCAAAGCGGCAACCAATATTGCGGGCTCAGCAATCGATATGGATGAAATGATCGAGCGCTATAAGGTCAGTAAAGAATGTAATTACGAGTATTAAATAAAACTTAGGCTTTTCATGATGCCCCGTTAGTGGGCATCACTTTTATTCACTTTATCGCTAAACCCATGACATTTCTTGCTGACTCTAGTATTCATATCCTAAATTTATTGATTAGGGGCCACTATGTATGGGTATTGGGATCAGAAAAACACTTTCAGCACTGGCATTATTACCTGTTTTTGCTCAGGCAAATACAACATTTAATGCTAATGATATCTTTGCATTAGAGTATGCAAATGACCCACAAATTTCGCCAAATGGTAAGCAAGTCGTTTATGTCAGAAATTCAAATGACATAATGAAAGACAGTACACGCCGTAATTTGTGGTTAGTAGACGTAAAAAGTGGTGAGCAAACGCCGTTATTTTCAAATGAAAACCAATACCTTCACCCAAGATGGTCGCCAGATGGCAAGAAAATCGCTTTCATCAGCAATGTTTCTGGTAGCTACCAAGTGCATGTGCATTACCTAAAGCAAAATCGCACAGCTCTACTAAGCCAACTTCAATCAAGTGTGAGTAATTTAACTTGGTCTCCTGATGGCAAGTGGCTTGCCTTTAGTCAGCAAATCAATGAAAAACCTTCGGTGATTGCGAAAATGCCAGCTAAGCCAAAAGGTGCGACATGGTCAGAGCCTGCAATTGTTATTGATAAAGCCTATTATCAAGCTGATGGCAGAGGATTAGTTAAACCGGGCTTCCGTCAAATATTTATTTTACCGAGTGATGGCGGCACTCCGCGTCAACTGACGTCAGGCAACTTTCACCATGGTGGCCAGCTTACTTGGCACAGTAACTCAAAAGAAATTGTATTCTCAGCGAATAGAATTAAAGATTGGGAATACAAGCGTTTAGAAGGTGATTTATTCAGTGTCGATTTAAAGGGCAAGTTAACTCAACTTACCACTCAACCTGGTCGAGAGCATTCTCCGAGTTTTTCAAGAGATGGTAAAAAACTCGCTTTCTTAAGCGCATCTGGAGAGTTGAATCCTTATCGTAATCACAAACTGAATATCATGGATTGGTCTGATAAAGAGTTTGAAATGGTAGGCAAAGATTTTGACCGCTCCATCCAAAATCCAACTTGGATCAGCAATTCAAGATTAGCAATTGCATACGATGACTTCGGTAAACGCAAGCTTGCTGCGATTTCTTTGAGTGGCAATATTAAAGACCTAGCCGACAGCTTATCTGGCACAACACTGGGTAGACCTTATATTAGCGGCCAATTTAGTGCGAATTACTCAGGTAAAATTGCCTTTACCCATGGCACAGCGCAAAGACCTGCGAATGTAGCAATAGCATCGACTAAAGGGAATACCAAACAGTTAACTTCGTTAAACGAAGATTTACTTGCTCATAAAACACTTGGTGAGGTGCATGAAGTTAATTACAAGTCTTCATTTGATGGTGAAAAAATCCAAGGTTGGTATATCACGCCTCCTAATTTTGACCCTAAGAAAAAGTATCCGCTACTGATTGAAATTCATGGCGGACCGCATTTAGCCTATGGCCCACATTTTTCGGCTGAGTTACAGCGTTATGCTGCACAAGGCTACGTAGTATTTTACGATAACCACCGTGGAAGTAGCTCTTACGGCGAGCGTTTCGCTATGTTGTTAAAGTATAAATACAGCTCGAAGGAAGATTTTGCCGATCACAATTCCGGCGTTGATGCCATGATAGCTAAAGGCTTTATCGATAAAGACAACCTATTTATTGCTGGTGGGTCAGCTGGGGGCATTGCAACGGCTTACGCGATTGGTCTAACAGACAGATTTAATGCCGCTGTTGTTGTTAAACCAGTAATTAACTGGCTCAGTAAAGTGCTGACCGCGGATAGTGGTTTAGTACAAATACCAACACAATTTCCGGGTATGCCTTGGGAGCATGTTGAACATTACTGGCAACGCTCTCCGTTATCGTTAGTCGGCAATGTAACAACACCAACTATGTTGATGACGGGCGAAGAAGACTTACGAACGCCGATGGCAGAAACCGAGCAATATTATCAAGCGTTGAAACTTCGTAAAGTTGATACGGTGTTGGTGAAAATACCAGGTGCGCCACATGGTATTGCCGGAAAACCATCGCGAATGGTGAGTAAAATTGAGCATACCCTTGCTTGGTTTGAGAAGTACAAAAAGTAGAGCAATTCGATATGGTGTGGTTAAGTTGATTTCAATTTAACCACACACAACCAAATTGCGGCCAGATTGCTTTGCCTTATACATAAGCTGGTCGACTCGAGTGAGTAAGGTTGTAAAGTTATCGTCTCTCTTAAATTGTGTTACACCAAAACTGGCAGAAAGGGACTTTTTGTTTGGAAATTTAATGGTATTTAATGCATTTTTGATGTGTTGAGCGATATTGCAAGCATCGGTCAATGATACGTTATTGACCACTATAAGAAACTCTTCACCTCCCCAGCGACCATATTGTGCGTAACTAGGTAAAAATTTTCTCATAGCATCTGCTGTGGCCATAAGTATTTCGTCGCCATAGTTATGCCCAAATGCGTCATTGACTCTTTTGAAATGATCTAAATCGAATAGCATAATTGAAAAAGGCAAACCAGTATTTGCTGTGTCATTTATCAATTCGCGTAAAGAGGCATTAATTTTTCTTCGATTATATAATTTAGTTAACTCATCAGTGATAGCTTGTCGTTCTAACTCTTTTGCTTGGTTAAACTCTTCAGTAATATCTTGAATAAGGCCGACTGTTCGTAGTGGTTGTCCAATACTATTTGTAAAGGTATGACTAAAATGCTTAAAGTGGCGTTTTATTTGTGTATCGTCTAAAAATGTATGAACAATCGCTGGGTGCTCAACGTCTTCGAGTTGAATTAATTTTGTTTCAAGTGCCAAGTGTTGCGCTGGATCGATAAGGCTAACAAATTGATTCCATTTAAGCTTGCAAGATGCTTGTGTCAAACCCAGCATGGTAAGCAGTTCAGGAGAGAGGCATACGTCATAGGTGAGGTGATTGAGTTTCCAAGTGCCTACTTTTGCGACTTGCTGTATTTTAGATAAGGTAAACTGCTCAAACTGCCTTTCTCTGAGGTCTTTTTTAAGTTGGTGATTCTCCATCTCAAGATTGAGTTGATGCAGGTTTAAACTTGGCTCAATACGCGTCATGTTTATTTCTTTAACTTAATCCAAGCTTCATCTCTGCCAGTTTGGTTCCTTCTAATCTAGCTTTTATCTTCTGATATGCGACTTCTCGGGCAGTTGATATATCGTCTGCGAAAGGAGAAAAGCCACAGTCATCTGTAGAGCCTAACTGCTCCACAGGGATATATTTAGCAGCGGTGAGTAATAATTCACATATCGATTCAGGTGTTTCTATTTCTGTGCTGATAGGATTGGTCACGCCTATAAAAACTCTTTGCTCTGGTTTGATGACATTTCCGAGTAAATAGAGCGCTTTTTCTGGCTCTTTTTCACCTCTGATTGCCACATAAAAGTTACCCGCATTGATTTCAAATAATGTGGGCAGTAAATATTTGTAGTCTACCTCGGCACTGTGTGTTGAATCGATATCGGCACCAGGGCAAGTGTGAATACCGATACGAGCAATTTCTTCTTGATTGAAATGTGAAAGGCACTTGTTGATTAAATCGACAAATGAATTAAGTAGCTCACCTGAGGGGTCTAACTTCAGAGATAATCTTGCTTCTGTGAAGTCAATCTGCACTTTGTGCGCCCCAAGCTCTAAACAGCGTTTCACTTCACCTACGTGTTGATGAACTAAGTCTTCTATGAATTGTTGATGGTTGTAACCTTTTAAGCCTGTATTTGGATAGACTAAACTAAGCATTGAAGGAGAGATCACAGCCTGTTTGACAGGGACATTTGCGTGTTTTATTGCAAACTGTAAAAACTCATCTGCGGTATGCTCGTATTTAAATGGTGCAGTTTTGAGGTGTGGCGCAAATACGCGAGAATGGCCATCCGAAAAATCAACTAATAAACCTTCGGATTCATAGCAACAAGAGTTGTGTAAACAGTAATGCGCAAAGCCATCAAACTTTCGTTGTTCGCCATCACTGATCACTTCACAGCCTAAAGCCTCTAAATCTTTCATGACTTGGACTGTTTCTGATTCGGCGATATCGCAGAGTGCAGCATAACTAAGCTCGCCAATTTTAAACGATTTATACGCACTTATCAGCTCAGCATTTCTTGGTATTGAGCCTATCTGCTCTGAAGGAATAAACCGTTTTTTCATCTATGACCCCAAAAACATGTAGTAAAAAGTGGGCGTGTAATTTTTGTGTAGTTAAACATCAACACTATTAACTTAAATCTAGATTAATGCTTAAAAACTTCCAGTTTTCCGAAGAGTTTTATACTTGATGGTTTTTTGTTGTTATTAAGTTGATAATTGGGCTGGTGGTATCGCCGTATGAGTTTTTTCATAATATTCAAAAATAGAGTGCATTTTTATTAATATTTAAACATTTTCTTAACCTTGAGCTTGATTTGTAAATATTTTGCAATTAACTTTAACAAATAGATTATTTAGTTTAAGGGATTAAAAAATGTTACATGGATTTAGAGTGATATTGTTAATTGGTGTGTTTTTAGCGATAGCGGGTTCTGTGCAATCAGGTGATTGGCGATATTCTGTCTGGATTGTTGTTGCTCTTTCAGCTGTGCTCTTGATGAGCTTTAAATTACCAAAAAGCGAAAATGAAGAGTTAGGTGAGCGATCAGACACAAAAACAGATTCGTTTGTTTTATTGCTATCTCCAGCTTCATATTTTTCAGATAAGTACGATTCTAAAGCAACAAATTCTTCTCTTCGTAGTAAACGCTTTAAATATTAAAATAGATTCCAACCAACAGTAAGTAAACAAAGCCTGGGTAAATGCTCAGGCTTTTTCTATTTAACTCACTTCTAAGAGTTCAATCAGAGTTTCTGTCAATTTCGGCATTTACATTATGGTTCAGGCATCGATTTAATAAAAAATAGCTTTCGGTAAGAATTGTATAAAATCTCAAATATCAGTAAGTTGAGTGCAAATTTATGTATCCCTAAAAATTAAATTTAAATCTTTTTAATTTTTTCTCTTGAAAACTGTTTAGCAGACCTTATCTCTTATTGTGAAGACGCCTTACAGGGTCTTTATTAAATTAACACTATGATTTTATTAGGTAATCTTGCTCATTTGAGGAGATGCCAACAGACTATCGCTTTAAGAGGATATTATTATGCGTACAGTAGATTTATCACCACTTTATCGTTCATTCATTGGTTTTGATCACTTAGCTCAACTTATGGATAACGCTAGTCGTAATGCAAAGCAATCAAGCTTTCCCCCATACAATATTGAACTTTTAGGTGAAGACAAATATCAAATCACCATGGCTGTGGCAGGGTTTGTAGAGTCAGAGCTTCAAATTGAAACTGAGAAAAACACCCTAACAGTGAAAGGGTTAAAAGAAACTAAATCGGTTGATGGAGAGCGTACCTTTATTCATCAGGGTATCGCTGAAAGAAATTTCGAACACAAATTTCAATTGGGCGACCATGTAAAAGTACGTGGTGCATCTCTAGAGAATGGTTTATTAAACATTGCCTTAGAGCGTGAGATACCAGAAGCAGATAAGCCACGCACTATTGCAATAAATAGCGCTAAGCAAGAGCTGCTAAAAAGCGCATAAAGCATTCAATTCATTTTAACGTCTCCCAATCAGCGGCTTACATAGATAAGCCGCTTTTTTGTATCATATACCCTCGCTTTTTAATTCATTGCTACACTTTGAATATGAAAGCTAAGAATCTTTTCTTATACCAACCCTCTTAATTAAGCGATCTATTTTGAGGCAAGAAAAATTGTCGATAGCACCGCTCACGCGTCCTGCTATCGCTGAGGTACCTACATCCATGTAGGCAAGGCGAAAATTTTGCTATTTAGTTGTTCTAAATGAGAAATTTTCAACGAAACTAGCGTCAGTTTTAGTCCCTCAAAATGATTGAGTATTATTGAGGGTTGGTATTGTAAAGCCTTTGACGTAACTAAAGGTGTATTTTGGAGGTAGCATGGCAAGTTATGAGGGTAATGACTTTTACTGTGATCTAGCATTAAGCGGCAAAGTAGAGCTAGATGTGGTATTTGAGGATCAACATGTACTCGCTTTTCATCATACTCAGCCTCATTGGCCTGTACATATTGTGGTTATCCCCAAACAACATATTCCTTCATTTACTGACTTAGGAGGTCATAGTTCAGAACAACTGTTTCATCTTATGATGGTTGTACAAGAGCTGGCAGGTAAAGTTGAAAAAGAATATGGTGCAGCACGCGTGCTCACTAACCTGGGTGACTATCAGGATAGTAAGCACTTGCATTTCCATGTTAACTTTGGCGAGCCGAAACTTAACTAGCTTGCTTGGGAAACTTGTTTAAAATTTTCTAGCTCATCAAGTAACTCGAGCACCTCAGGCTCAACACCAGAAATGTTTTGATGGCGCTTCAGACCAGTTTCAATGGTTTCTGATAATTGTTTTAGTTTAGGCACACCTGTGTAGCAGCAAGCGCCATGAAACTTATGAATGACCGAAAGCAGGAGTGCGAAATCTTCATTTTCAAGTGCTTGATTTATCTGTTGGTGCGTGTCGTTTAGGCTATCTAATAGCATGTTTAACATTTCAATGGCCAAATCGGGTTTACCACCGGCATGACGAAGGGCTAAAGACCAATCGAGTAAATGACTTTCAAAAGGGGCTGGGCTCGGTTCAATCTCTTCGGCTTTGATCTTTGTTGTCGAACTCACCGCTGAACTGCTGTAATCACAAATCGTTTGCTTCAGCATATCTTCATCGATAGGTTTAGTTAAGTAACCACTAAAGCCATCTTTTAATAACTGATCTTTTTCGCCACTTAATGCGTGTGCGGTCACAGCGATAATAGGGGTATCTTCATTGAGTGATGAATCCAAGATGGTTTTACATGCAGTGATGCCATCCATAATGGGCATTTGAATGTCCATGAAGATCAAATCATATTTATGAGTTTTACACAGTGCCACAGCTTGTGCACCATTGTGCGCAGTATCTATGCCTTCGATTTGTTCTGATAAAAGTGTAGAAAGTAGTTTTAAATTGGCATCATTATCATCAGCGATGAGCGCTTTTAAAGGCAATATAGGTTGGTCATGTTCATCGGTTGACACATCTGGATGATCTAAGCGGTATGGGGCTGCTAACATTTCGCACAGTTTACGGTAATGCAACGGTTTACTCGCACAGGCATCTGCGCCACTACCTACTAATGATTCTCGCATATTATGCGAAATTGTACTGACCATGAGGTATAAATAATCAGCGAGTGGACGCGCTTGGGAAATGTAATTCTTAAGCACAGGCATCTGTTCAACATCAGCGGTGTTACCAATTAAACAGATGTCATAACTGAAGTCTTTTTCAAGGGCCTGGTAGAAAGTTTCTTCAGTCAAACAAGGTGTTACTTGCATTTTCCATTCATTCAATTGGGCTAATATTGCATAGTGAGTATGTTCTTGAGGTTCAAAGAATAAAATACGCTTATTCTCAAGGCTATAAGTTGGTAAGTCGTTGTTAAATGCTCGTTGAGGTAGCTCAAAGATGGCATTAAAGGTAAAGCAAGTACCTTGGCCAGGGGCTGAGTTTAAACTAATGCTACCACGCATGGCCTCAACTATATGCTTAGTAATAATAAGGCCAAGACCGGTACCACCAAATTTACGGGTAATGCTTGAGTCAGCTTGGCCAAACGGTGTGAATAACGCATCTTGCTTTTCTGCTGCAATGCCCACACCAGTGTCACTTACAGACACTAATAAAGAAGCATTGGTTTGTTTGATTACACGGTGAGTGATATCAATTTTAACCGCGCCTTTTTCAGTAAACTTGATGGCGTTACTTATTAAATTAATAAGCACCTGTTTCAATCGAGTGGGGTCACCGACTAAGTTTTCAGGTACATGCGGGTGAATAGAAATCGACAGCTCAAGCTTTTTATCATATGCGCTTGGCGCTAATAATGTCATCACTTCGCTGATCACTTCTCGTAACTGAAAGTGGATACTTTCTAATTCCATTGCGCCAGCTTCTAGTTTAGAGAAATCTAAGATGTCGCTGATAATGGTCATGAGGCTATTGGCTGAAAGCTCAATAGTGTCTAAGTATTCTTTTTGGTGTTTATTTAGCGGCGTTTTATAAAGCTGTCTTGTGAAACCAATTACCCCATTTAACGGAGTTCGTAACTCATGACTCATTTTTGCTAAAAAATCTGATTTAACTCGGTTGGCATCTTGGGCTTCTTTTTTGGCAATATTGAGCTGAATATTCTGAGTTTCGTACTGCTCGAGTGTCTCTCGGTAGTCACTGGTAGCTTGGTCAATATGCTTTTGCATTTCGTCACGTTGGTTTGCCATGGCGCCGTTGATGGTGTGCAACCCTTGACGGAGTAACTCGAACTCACCTTGCATCGGAGTTTGAAGGCCAATATCTTGCTTACCTTCGACCAGTTTGTCTGTGGCTAACAGTAATTGAGACAGTGGTGAAACCAATACTTTACTGATCCGCAACGACAAAATGCCACTCAAAATTAATGCAATCACGATGATACTAATACTCATAATAAGCGTTTGTTGCTGCGCAATAATCGCTTTATCTTTGCTAACCTCAATAACTAATAAAGCCAGCGGCGCGGCATGGGCATCTTGCCATTGTTCTGAGGGTTGAGAATTAAATTTAACAGGGGTGAAAAATATAAATGTATCGTCTCTTTTCACCATATCAGTATGATGAAGTGTTTTAATGTCGTTAGAGAAGTTTAAGTTACTAAAATGTTCATGATAATTGCTGGTCAGTAGTAGTTCTTTTTCAACATCAAAAACAGCAATGCTTTTGATAAGCGGAGAATGTTTGTTGTGTGCAGTACTGACTATACGCTTAAGCTGTGCTCTATCTTCACGCAGAACAGGTTGCTCTAATGCGATTGCCAATGGCTCTGAAATACTACTTCCACGTTGGAAGAGAATTTCTTCAAGCTCAACATAACGATTTACTGTAAAATATCCCCCAAGAATTAAACCAATCAGCATGGTAGGGATTAAAGTTAGAACGAGAATGCTATCGCGCAGGCCTAATCTGGTCATGAATGAACTATTTCTTATTAATATTCTAGCTTTAAGAGTATCGACTTAGACACGGGTTGGCAAACATTAAGGGGCATTCGTATGGCACAGATATTTCGTGCTAAAAAAACGTCAAATAAAGGCAAAGTACTGACTTTGAATGTAAAGTCACTTGATCATCAAGGTCGAGGTGTTGCAAATCACAATGGTAAGGTATGTTTTATTGACGGTGCATTACCAAACGAACAAGTAAAAGCGCAAATTCTCGATGAGAAGTCAAAGCTCATAGAGGCTAAGCAAGTCAAAGTACTTACACCGAGTGAAGAGCGTGTCGCACCTTTTTGTCAGCATTATGGCGTATGCGGCGGGTGTCAGTTACAACATTTAAAAGTAGACAGTCAAATCACTTATAAACAGCAAGCCGTCAGTAAACTATTTGAAAAGTTTGCAAAAGAAACCCACTTATCATGGCAACCAGCTATCACCAGTGATGATAATCATTACCGTCGCTCTGCCCGTATTGCTTGTATTGCAGACAAAAAAACCAAGCAATTCAAATTGGGTTTTAGAGCGCAAAAAAGTAAACAAATAGTAGAAGTAGAAAGTTGCCCAGTTTTAAATGTTGCTTTTAAAGAACTATTCACTCAACTAAGACTTGTTATAACAGATAATGCCAAGCTTCATTCAATTAGTCATGTGCAGCTTTGTGAAGCGGATAACGGTGTATTTGTACTAATCAGGCATACCAAAGCCATTGATGACAATACGAAGCAGGTATTCACTACAGCGTTAAGCGACTCAGGTGTGCAAGTTCTGTGGGATGATGGCAAAACGCCTGTGGCATACGAACAGCTTCCAAATTATCGAGTTGATGGTGTTGAGTTTACTTTTCAACTTAATAACTTCATTCAAGTTAACGGCGAAGTAAATGAGAAAATGCTGATGCAATCACTAGATTGGTTAGCGCTCAACGAACAAGACACCGTATTAGACTTGTTTTGCGGTATTGGTAACTTTTCATTGCTTGCAGCAAAACATGCCAAAAAAGTTGTTGGTGTTGAAGGAGTTGATAGTTCAGTACAAAGAGCAAAAGCAAATGCAGCACAAAATCAGCTTGAGAATGTGTCTTTTGAATGTTTTGACCTGACTGATGATATCTCAAGTGCTAAGTGGTTCAATAAACAAGCCAATGTATTGATTTTAGACCCATCTCGGACCGGTGCTTATGACGTATTGAAGCAATTACCACTTAAGCAGTTCGAAAAAATCCTCTATGTATCGTGTGATCCGGTGACTTTAGCGAGAGATAGTGCTTTAGTACTTGAAGCTGGCTTCACAATCAGTAAAGTGGGACTTATGAATATGTTTCCTCACACGGGGCATATAGAGACAATGGCGTTGTTCCAAAGGAGGTAATGCAGATGGTTGCAACCCGCCAATCACATCAAACTCATTTACCAGCCGATTTTTCGGCTCGGCTAGATCTTCTGAATCTGTCAGACGATAAACTCTCATATTTAGACCGAGCCCATGCTTTATGTCCCTCTGATGTGAATGCAACGACCTTGAATAAAGCCGTTGAGATGGTGGAAATCCTTGCTGAGTTGAATTTTGACCCTGAATCTTTGGCATCCGCTTATTTAACGCCTTATTTTCTTGAAGGGTTAATCAGTTTTGATGATGTAAAAGAAGAACTCGGCGACAACGTTGCTTTGCTTTTACAGGGCGTTGAGCAAATGGCGACGATCAGCACCTTGGCACATCAGGGGAAAGGTCATGTACAGATCGATAACATCCGTCGCATGTTATTGGCCATGGTTGAAGATGTTCGTGCAGTTGTTATTAAATTAGCCGAACAAATTTGTCATTTACGTGAAGTAAAAAATGCCGATGAAGAAGAGCGTGTTGTGACTGCTAAAGCGACCGCTAATATTTTCGCACCATTGGCTAATCGTTTAGGTATAGGCCAGCTGAAGTGGGAGCTTGAGGACTTATCGTTCCGCTATCTTCATCCAGATACCTACAAGCGTATTGCAAAACAGTTGTCTGATAAGCGTTTAGACCGTGAATCCTATATGGAAAACATGGTGAACCTAGTATCTAGTAAGCTTGCCGAAGCCGGCGTAAAAGCGCAGGTTTATGGGCGTCCCAAGCACATTTACAGCATCTATAAAAAGATGTCGCAAAAGAACTATGAATTTGATCAGCTTTTCGATATTCGCGCTATGCGCATTGTAGTGGATGAAATTCAAGACTGTTATGCCGCGCTAGGTATTGTGCATACTAGTTGGCGTCATCTTCCAAAAGAGTTTGATGACTACGTTGCCACACCAAAACAAAACGGTTACCAGTCTATACATACCGTGGTGTTTGGTCCTGAAGGTAAAACAGTCGAGATCCAAATTCGTACTGAAGAAATGCACCAAGATGCTGAGCTTGGCGTTGCGGCCCACTGGATGTATAAAGAAGGCGCTTTACCTGGGCGAGGCTCAGGTTATGAACAAAAAATAAGCTGGTTACGCAAGCTACTTCAATGGCAAGAAGAAGTTGTTGATGGCAGTGACTTAGCCGATGAACTGAAAAACCAAGTGGTTGAAGACAGGGTTTACGTGTTCACTCCTAAAGGCGATATTTTTGACTTGCCACTCGGTGCGACGCCACTGGACTTTGCTTATTACATTCACTCTAATGTCGGCCACCGTTGTGTGGGTGCTAAAGTGTTTGGCAAAATAGTCCCGTTTACCTATAAGCTAAAAACTGGCGATCAGGTTGAGATCTTAACCCAGAAAAATCCAGCGCCAAGTCGTGACTGGTTAAGCCCAAGCTTAGGTTATATTTTCTCGTCTCGTGCTCGCAGTAAAATCCATCACTGGTTTAAGCAACAAGACAGAGATAAAAACCTACAAGCGGGTAAAGAGATGCTAGATTCGCATTTATCGAAACTAGATCTAACCTATAAAGACTTAGAGCCTGCGGTTGAGCGTTTTAACTTTAGAGAGCTTGACGACTTGATGGTCGCATTGGGGGCGGGCGATGTTCGCATTAACCAATTCCTAAACTTTATCCAAGCCAAACCTGAGCCTGAAGATACGCTTAAGATTACTTCTCGTAAAAAGGTGAAAGGCGATAAAAACGGCATTGTGGTCGATGGTGTGGGTAGCTTACTTAGCCATGTAGCTAAATGTTGTCAGCCAGTTCCGGGCGATGAAATTGTTGGTTATATCACTCAAGGTCGTGGCATTGCTGTGCACCGTAGTGATTGTGAGTCGTTTGCGCACATTTGTGAGCAACATCCTGAGCGCGAAATTGCTGTCAGTTGGTCTGATGATATAAAGTCTTCTTATGCGCTGAATTTACGTATTGAAGCTCAGGACAGACAAGGCCTTATTCGTGATATTAGTTCAGTGTTGGCCAATGAAAAAGTGAATGTTTTAAATATGAACTTGCAAACTAACTATGAGCAAAATACCGCAGTATTTTTAATGCAAATAGAAGTTTCTAATCTGTCTTCGATGAACCGCTTGATCACTAAGTTGGTTCAAATTGATGGCGTATTTGAAGCAAAGCGACAGCATTAATTGCTAAAAATATCAATTTAATAAAGTCGGCATTTGCCGACTTTATTGTTTTAAAAATAAGTGTTTAAAAAATGAATCAAACTGAAATCGATAAATTACTCAACATCATGCAAACACTTCGTGATCCCGAAAAGGGCTGCGATTGGGATAAAGCCCAAACATTCAAAACCATCGTGCCACATACCTTAGAAGAAGCCTATGAAGTGGCTGATGCCATAGAGCGCGATAATATGGTTGACCTTAAAGATGAGTTGGGTGATTTATTGTTCCAAGTTATTTTTTACGCGCAAATGGCCAAAGAGCAGGGCCTGTTTGATTTCAACGAGGTGGTTGAGGGTTTAAACAATAAGCTAGTTCGCAGGCACCCTCATGTATTTTCAGAGCAAAAAACATTAACTGATGAAGAGCTCGAGCAACAATGGCAGGCGATTAAAGATAGAGAAAAAGCCGCAAAGCCGAATTCATCTGAACAACCCCTATGGCATGATATTCCGAAAGTACTTCCTGCATTAACGCGTGCCAAAAAAGTACAAAAGCGCGCGGCAAACCTCGGCTTTGATTGGCCAGATTACCATGGAGCGCTTGAAAAAGTATCTGAGGAAGTCGCTGAAGTGAGCGAAGCACTTGCAGAAAACCCTCAGTCCGAACACTCGGCTGAAGAAATTGGTGATTTACTGTTTGCGACAGTCAATGTAGCTCGCCATGCCAAACACGACCCCGAACAAATACTGAGAAACGCGACAGATAAATTTGTTGGCAGATTTGCCCAAGTTGAAGCCCTACTTAAACAGCAGGGGAAAAGGCTTGAGTCGTCAAGCCTAGAAGAAATGGATGAGGCTTGGGAGCTGGTGAAGAAAAGAGCGAAACAATAAGACGGTATCAGGCAAACAATAAAGACGATTTTTTGAGGTCTTACTTGTCATTATTTAAAGCGCTTACGCTAAATTTTTGTGGATTGATGTTAAGTGCTTTGCTATACTATCGCCCCGTCTTGATTCTTATTTAAAATTCCATTTTCCTGATATTCTAGGGTTCGCATGAGTACAAAATTTATCTTCGTAACGGGCGGGGTTGTTTCGTCTTTGGGTAAAGGTATTGCCGCAGCATCGTTGGCAGCAATATTAGAAGCCCGTGGCTTAAACGTAACTATTCTTAAGCTGGATCCTTATATCAACGTGGATCCGGGTACAATGAGCCCAATTCAGCACGGTGAAGTTTATGTAACTGAAGACGGTGCTGAAACTGACCTAGACTTAGGTCACTACGAGCGTTTCATTCGCACCAAAATGACAAAGCGCAACAACTTCACGCAAGGTCGTGTTTTTGAAGACGTGCTTCGTCGTGAGCGTAAAGGTGAATACCTAGGCGCGACAATTCAGGTAATTCCACATATCACTAATGACATCAAGCGCCGCGTAATTGAAGGTGCTGAAGGTCACGATATCGCGATCGTTGAGATTGGCGGTACTGTAGGTGATATCGAGTCACAACCGTTCTTAGAAGCTATTCGTCAGCTTGGTACAGAACTTGGTCGTGAAAATGCATTATTCATGCACTTAACGTTAGTACCGTTCCTTGGGGCTGCTGGTGAAGTTAAAACTAAGCCAACTCAGCACTCTGTAAAAGAGCTACGCTCAATTGGTATTCAACCAGATATTCTAGTATGTCGTTCATCTTGCAAACTTCCTGCAAACGAACGTGCAAAGATCGCACTTTTCACTAACGTAGAAGAAAAAGCGGTTATTTCACTTCAAGACGTAGACAGCATTTATAAGATCCCAGCGTTATTAAAGTCGCAAGATCTTGATAACTTAGTGTGTCGTCGTTTCTACATTGAAGCACCAGAAGCTGATTTAGCAGAGTGGGAACAAGTTCTTTATCAAGAGTCTAACCCAACTGGTGAAGTGACAATTGGTATGGTTGGTAAGTACATTGAGCTACCAGATGCATACAAGTCAGTAAATGAAGCGTTAAAGCACGCGGGTCTTAAAAACCGTGTAACAGTAAACATTCAATACGTTGATTCACAAGATATCGAAAGCAAAGGTGTTGAGTTATTACAAGACCTAGACGCTATTTTAGTACCAGGTGGTTTCGGCGGCCGTGGTGTTGAAGGTAAAATCCTAGCGGCTAAGTATGCACGTGAGAACAAAGTACCTTACCTTGGTATCTGTTTAGGTATGCAGGTTGCGCTAATCGAATATGCGCGTAACGTTGCAGGTCTTGAAGGTGCAAACTCAACAGAGTTCGACGCAGAATCAGCGCACCCAGTTGTTGGTCTGATCACAGAGTGGTTAGATTCAGAAGGTAACGTAGAAGTACGTGATGAAGCGTCTGATTTAGGTGGCACAATGCGTCTAGGTGCGCAACTTTGTCACTTAAAAGAAGGTTCAAAAGTACGTGAAGTGTATGGCAATGCTGAAATCACTGAACGTCACCGTCACCGTTATGAAGTGAACAACAATTACATCGAGCGTCTTGAAAAAGCGGGCCTACACTTCACAGGCTTGTCTGAAGATAAGAAGCTAGTTGAAATCATCGAAAATAAAGATCACCCTTGGTTCATTGCTGCTCAGTTCCACCCTGAGTTCACATCGACACCTCGTGATGGTCACCCGTTATTTGAAGGTTTTGTGGGTGCAGCATTTGCTCACCAGAAAGCTGAAAAATAATCTGAAGAAGCCGTGCGTTTGCACGGCTTTTTTGTCTCTAAACCGACTACATGTATTTTGTTAAGGTTGGTATGTAATAAACATTGTTGTGCAGCGTTATTTTTATTCAATTTAAACAATGCAGACCAATGGTTATTATGGGGTTAAGTAAAACTGTTATTTAATCCTATACAGGAAAATAGCTATCAATAAAACATTATCACCACTATGGGAATAAGAGGAATCAAGATGTCAAAAATCGTTAAAGTGATTGGTCGTGAGGTTATGGACTCTCGCGGTAACCCAACCGTTGAAGCTGATGTACATTTAGAGTCAGGCGCTTGGGGCCGTGCGTGTGCACCATCAGGTGCGTCTACTGGTACTCGCGAAGCACTTGAGTTACGTGATGGTGATAAGTCACGCTACCTAGGTAAAGGCGTACTTACTGCTGTTAACTACATCAATAACGACATCGCATCAGCACTAGCTGGTAAAGACGCGACAGAGCAGCGCGTAATTGATCAAATCATGATCGACTTAGACGGCACTGAAAACAAAGAAAAATTAGGTGCAAACGCGATCCTAGCTGTATCTCTAGCAGTAGCTAAAGCAGCTGCAGAAGATAAAGGTATTGCCTTATACGAGCACATCGCTGATATCAACGGTACTTCTGGAAAGTACTCAATGCCAGTACCTATGATGAATATCATCAACGGTGGTGAGCACGCTGATAACAACGTTGATATTCAAGAGTTCATGATCCAACCAGTTGGCGCGTCAAGCTTCCGTGAAGCGCTACGTATGGGTGCTGAAATCTTCCACAGCCTTAAGAAAGTACTAAATGCACGTGGTCTTAACACGGCAGTAGGTGACGAAGGTGGTTTTGCACCTGACCTTAAATCAAACGAAGAAGCACTAGAAGTAATCGCTGAAGCTGTTGCTGCTGCAGGTTACGAGTTAAACAAAGACATCACATTAGCACTAGACTGTGCGGCGTCTGAGTTCTATGTTGACGGTAAATACGACCTGAAAGGCGAAGGTAAAGTATTCGATTCTGAAGGTTTTGCAGACTTCTTAGCAGATCTTGCTGCGCGTTACCCAATCGTTTCAATCGAAGACGGTCTTGACGAAAGTGACTGGGCTGGTTGGAAAGTATTAACTGACAAGATTGGTGACAAAGTTCAGTTAGTGGGTGACGATTTATTCGTTACTAACACTAAGATCCTTAAGCGTGGTATCGATGAAAACATCGGTAACTCAATTCTTATCAAGTTTAACCAAATTGGTTCGCTTACAGAAACACTTGAAGCAATTGCAATGGCACATGAAGCTGGCTTCACTGCAGTTATCTCTCACCGTTCAGGTGAAACTGAAGATGCAACTATCGCTGATTTAGCAGTTGCAACGTCTGCAGGTCAGATCAAGACTGGTTCACTATGTCGTTCAGACCGTGTAGCTAAGTACAACCAACTTCTTCGTATTGAAGAAGCGCTAGGTGACAAAGCAGTTTACAACGGTCGTAGCGAGATCAAAGGTCAGTAATTTTTAGCTGATTTTGAAAGCCGCCTAAAAAGGCGGTTTTTTTGTGCCTGTGTTTTATACATTTCGCTTTTCTGCTTGCCTATTTATTTCTATTGAATAAAGTATTTATAGAGTCATGACAAATAGAGTAAGCTTTGAACGTTTTCAATAAAGCCCATCTTACAGACAGCAATCCGCTAGAACTAGAATCTTCCGCTTTTAAAAGATTGTCTAATCAATTTTGGAGCTTACAGATAGGTGGCTGGCTTGGTTACATGTTTGTGGTGTTTATTGCCATTATTCGCCCGCAATTTGATTCCCCTGACTTTAATTTAGTTGGTCAGATAATTAACCTCATTGTCGAAACACTCAGTGGCTTTTGCCTTTCTTTATTACAGTGGTTGTTTATTCAAAGAGTTATTCACAATACTTTGAAGCAAACTTTAATAATGAGTTTTTCATCTGCTGCAGTGCTGGGTTTACTGTATAACATTATTAAGCTAGGTAGTTATAAAGTAATTGTGCATAGCCAACAGTGGAATGAAGCATGGAATATGCTCGAATTCGGTGGTTGGTTACTATTCTCTTTAGCGACCATGTTTGTGTGGACGTCAATCTTCTTCATCATGCTTTATAACAGCAAGTTACAAAGAGAGCATGAACAATTATTAAGAGCGCAGACTTTGGCTAAAGATGCGCAACTCGAAATGTTACGTTATCAGCTCAATCCGCATTTTATGTTTAACACAATGAATGCGATTTCGACACTTATCTTAAAAGAAGAAAACGACACCGCGTCAGAGATGCTAGACAAATTATGCGACTTTTTCCGACATTCTTTAGAAGCAACAAAACAAAGTAACAGTACGATGAAAGATGAATTGGAGTTATTGAAACTCTATTTGTCGATTGAAAAGGTCCGCTTTGGTAAACGCCTTAAAGTAAACTTTGACGTAGATAAAGACGTAATGCACTGTGTATTACCCAATATGCTTTGTCAGCCCATTATCGAAAACGCAGTTAAGTATGCGGTAGAGCCAAGCAAAGAAGGTGCTGAGATCACTTTTAAGGCATATAAAAGCGACGAAAGTTTAGTAATTAAAATAATGGATACGGGCCAAGCTGTAAAAGAATTACACAGTAAAGGCTTTGGTATTGGTTTACAAAATACCCGCTCAAGATTAGATGTGATGTTTAATGGCGAGTGTGAGGTGACTTTGGCACCTAATCAAAAAAGAGGAAGTACAGTAACCATGACGATGCCTTATGAGGTGAATAATGACTAAACAATTAACAGCTGTAATTGTTGATGATGAACCATTAGCCCTCGAGGGGCTGAGCCTACGTCTGGCGAAAATTCCTGAAATAAAAGTAATTGGTCAGGCTGAAAATGGCGATGAAGCCATCAAGCTTTGTCAAACTTTAGAGCCTGATGTGTTATTTCTAGACTTACAGCTGCCCGGGTTGAATGGCATCGAAGTTGTTCAGGCAATGCAGTCTGACACCTTACCTATGATAGTCTTTGTCAGTGCTTATAGTGAGTATGCCATTGAAGCATTTGAGCTTAATGCCATTGATTATGTGCTTAAACCGGCGAATTTAGGTCGTTTGCAAAAAACCGTATCTAGAATACTTGAGCGACAAAACCCCCATCAAGCCGAAAAAGAAAAATTTAAACTGCTTAATGCATTAGGAGAAACCTCGGGCATCGAAGTCAGTGAATTAGAAGAGTGGCTTGAATCTGATGACCCCCTTCCTACCTCTATCAATCAAGAAATAGTAATAAAGAACAGCGATAATGAAAAAGTGCTCGTCCCGGTAAAAGAAATAAAATGGGTAGATGCGGCAGGTGATTATATGTGTGTCCACACCGAAAAAGACACCCATGTATTGCGTATAACAATGAAGAAATTACAGTCATTATTAGATGAAAAACAGTTCGCACGAATTCATAAATCGACCATAATTAATTTAAATCACGTTATAAGCATCAAGCCGCTTCGAAATAACGAGAGCATAGTCACTTTGAATGACGATATTGAGCTAAAAGTCAGTCGAAATTACAGCCCAGTTTTGCAAAATTTTATTGCGGAAAAGCCAGTTATAAACTAAGCCTGATTTAACACTCACCTAACATACAATGCCTGAGCTGCATCAGTTCAAAGCAACTCATCAAATAAGTGCGCCAATATGGCGCACGACCCCAATATAAAAACACCTCATTAACCCAGGCAACAAAAGGCTTACACATTTCGTCGTAAATTTGTTTCGTTTTGTCGCGCACTATTTTGACGCATGTCACGGGCGTCTCAGCTCTATTTCATGATACCGAATCTGCATTGTAACAATGAGGTTAATGGAACAGGATAAAGTCAGGCGCAGTTTACATGCTTGTCTGTTTACTGCACACCATGCGCAATTTATGAGAAATCATCAATAATAAGATATTAAAACTTACCTCATAAATTGTTATGACAACAAAGTCGCATATTTGGAACACACATTATGATAAAAGTTGCAAAACATTTTTCACATGTTGGTGCCTTAATCGCAGTATCTACCTTAGTGGGATGCGGCGGTGGTGCTGAGACGAAAACAGATCCAACACCAATCAATCCTCAAGCTCCAGTGAGTGATTGGAAGTTGGTTTGGAGTGATGAGTTTGATGGCACATCAATCGATGGTCAAAAATGGACTCATGAGGTTAATTGTTTAGGCGGTGGTAACGAAGAGAAACAGTGCTACACCGAAGATGAAGCAAACTCTTTTGTGAGTGACGGTACGCTGAAAATCGTTGCGTTACCTGCCGCTGAAGGTGCACAACAGCCTTATACCTCAGCAAGAATGGTTACCAAGAATAAAGCTGATTTTAAATATGGCCGCTTTGAGATCCGTGCAAAGTTACCAAGTGGTCAAGGCAGTTGGCCAGCATTTTGGTTACTTCCTACTGATGAAGTGTATGGTGGTTGGCCTAAATCTGGCGAAATCGACATTGTTGAAGCAGTAAATTTAAAAGCCGAAGATGCTGATGGTAACCCTGAGAGCCACGTATATGGCACGCTACATTATGGTAAAGATTGGCCTGATAATGTGAACTCTGGCAAAGCGTACAAATTACCCGATGGTGCAAACCCAGCTGATGATTTCCATACGTATGCAATTGAGTGGCAAGAAGGTGAAATCCGTTGGTATGTGGATGATTATCTATATGCAACACAGCGCCGCTCTGAAATTCGCACTAACTCAAAAGGCGAAACGGTTGGTTTAAAACATCGCGGTTGGTTTGCAGAATATTTTGACCAGGTAACAGGAGAGCTAACGACTCACTACAGTAATGCACCGTACGACCAAGAATTCCATATGTTACTGAACTTTGCAGTAGGTGGAAATTGGCCTGAAAACGTCAACGAAACAGGTGTTGACGCAAGCGCGTTTGAGAATGGTCAAACATTCGAGATCGACTTTGTACGTGTTTATCAATGTCAGCAGAACGTTGATACCGGTAAAGGCTGTGAAACGGTTCGTGCAGGCTATGATTCAATGGACGATGCCCTAGTAGAGGGTAAAGCACCCATTCCTTCACCGCCATCTTCAGGTGTTGCGCAAAACCTAACTATATTTGGTGATGCTTTTAATCCTAATTGGCCTGCATGGGATTGTTGTGGCGGTTCAACACCACAAATTGTTGCGGATGAAACCAAAGGCAATGTAGTTGAGTTTGTAGTGGGTGCTGCGCCGACAGTGAACGGCTTCATCACTCGAGAAGCATTTATCACAGATGAAGCTGGCAAACCATCGCCATTTGATGCCTCGCCTATGATTGAAACGGGCAAGCTTAGCTTTGACATGAAAATCGTCACGGCACCAAATAATGCAGATTCTACTTGGATGCTAAAAGTGGAGAGTTCTGAGGGCACAACGTTTGCTGAGATCCCAGTATCATCTAATATCTCTGGCACTGAACCTGTTGTTGGTCAATGGCAGACTTTTGAATTCTCATTGCAAGCTTTAGCTGATGCTGGTTTGGATCTAAGTGCCATTGATGTAGTGATGATCTTCCCTGCATGGGGCACTGGTGAAGGGGCGCAATATCGTGTTGCGAACATGAAGATTGCAGCTGATACCGCATCTCCAAAATTAACAGTATTTGAAAATGAACAAAATCCAAGTTGGCCACTATGGGATTGTTGTGGTGGTTCAACACCAACGGTGGAACTAGACGATGATGCCCACGGTAATGTTGCTGAATTTAAAATTGGTGATGCACCAACGGTAATGGGTTTTATTTCACGCGCTGACAATGTGCTTGATGGCGGTACTGTGAGCCCATTCGATGCAACGTCAATTCTGTCAAATGGTGTGATTGAATTTGAGATGAAGATCACCAACGCACCAGATAACGCAGCAGCCCCTTGGATGTTCAAAGTTGAGTCAGTAGGCGCAGAGACGTTTGCCGAAGTTGATTTATCAACCAGTGTGGAGCAAGCCGCACCTGTTGCAGGTGAGTGGCAAAAGTATACATTCAAACTATCTGACTTAGCAAATGCGGGTTTGGATGTAAGCGCAATAGACGTGTTAATGATTTTCCCTGCATGGGGTCAAGGTGCCGGTGCTATTTACCGTGTTGATAATGTGAAAATCTACGATCCAAATGCGTCTGATGCATTCATGGGCCATGTACTATTTGCTGATGATGTGAAAGAAAAATGGTCGTTATGGGACTGTTGTGGTGGTTCAACACCAACAATCGAAAACGACGATACAGCACATGGTATGACAGCTGAGTTTAAAGTGGGTGCAGAGCCTACCGTTCTTGGCTTATTTGCTGAAGATGAACACTTTATTGATGCATCAGCACTGTTTGAAACGGGCGTTGTGCAATTTGAGCTAAAAGTAGTAACAGCACCAAATAATGCTGACGCAGCTTGGCTATTTAAAATTGAATCACTCGGTGCGAGCAGCTTTGCTGAATTACCTTTAAGCAGCAGCCAAGAAGGCAAAGCACCTGTGGTCGGTGAATGGCAAACTTACACTTATTCTTTAAAAGACTTAACTGACGCTGGTTTAGATATCAGTGCAATTGATGTCTTAATGTTCTTCCCTGCTTGGGGAGCGGGAGAGGGTGCGGTTTATCGCGTAGATAACGTGATGATCAAAGCACTTTAACACTAACCGATAAGGTCGAGCGTGCTTGTTCACGCTCCTCACTGAGCAAGATTTTAGTAGGGTAATTATGAACACATTCAAATTCCAACAATCAAAAATCGCACTTTATGTGTGTGCGGCATTAAGCACAGGCTTTACAGCCAATGTGTTTGCGAACGAAACAGATAAAGAAAAAGACGTAGAAGTCATTGAAGTACGAGGCATCAAAGGCAGTTTGATCCGTTCGATGAATGTAAAGCGTGATATGTCGGGTGTTGTTGATGCTATTTCAGCTGAAGAAATGGGTAAGTTTCCAGATACTAACTTGGCTGAGTCACTACAACGTATTACGGGTGTTGCAGTTAGCCGAAGTAATGGTGAAGGTAGCCAAATCACAGTGCGTGGTTTCGGTCCTGACTTTAACCTGGTGACTTTAAATGGTCGTCAAATGCCAGGTACGGGTAATACCCGTTCTTACAGCTTTGAAAATTTATCTTCAAGCGGTGTGTCTGCATTAGAAGTCTATAAAACAGCGCGAGCTGACAACCCAACAGGTGGTTTGGGTGCAACGGTCAACATTGTCACTGCAAAACCACTTAGCAGCGCCACAGAGAAGTTTTCTGTGTCGGCTAAAGCGATACATGATTCATCAAATGAAGCGGGCGAAGATGTCACGCCTGAGTTCTCAGCCCTATATTCAAACGCTTATTTAGACGATACCGTGGGCTTTGCTATTTCTTTTAACCATCATCGTCGTGATTTTCAACAGCAAGGGGCCAATATTCAAGGTTGGCAAGCGAATGTCGATTTACCTGGTAATTTAGATGAAGATAAAGTGGTCGACCCTCGTCCACTAGACGCTGATGGCAACCGTGTTGGTAATCACTTCTTCCCGCGAGATATGAACTACGGTATCAGCGATTACCAGCGTGAAAGAACCAACGGCCATGTGGTTTTCCAATATGCGCCAGTCGATAATATGGTGTTCACATTAGACTATGTGGGTACCAAAGCCGTGACAGGTATGAACTCAATCGGTTGGGGTATGTGGAACGACTATGGTGGCAATATCAATGCGTATGAGCTAGATGAAAATGGCACGGTTGTTTACGCTGATATCAGTGGTAATGATGGCTCGTTTACGGCATCTCGTGCAACGACAGAAGTAGAAGAGCGCTCTTTAGGCTTTAACTTCGATTGGCAAGTTACGGATTCTTTAAAACTAGTTTTAGACTACCATGACTCTCAAAGTGAGACAGATAATGGGGCAGATGAAGGATTAGGTAGCCATGGTTCACTGGTTTTAGGATCAGACCAACTGATTACTAAAATGTACGACTACCGTACCGGCGAAGTACCTCATGCGAATATCCTTTGGAAAAATGGCACAAACGAATTGCTAGCAAGTGAAATGGACTCTCATTTTAGTCAATTTATTCATTCTCCGGGTAAAGCCACCGTTGATCAAATTCAATTAGATGGTATCTGGGATGTTTATTATGATGATATTGGTCTGGTAAACATTAAGTTTGGTGCTGCGCGTACTGAACAAGAGATGGGTGGCTCTAATGCTTGGAGTGGACTAATTGGTGGTTTCTTATTTAATCCATCTTGGCCTGAAATGTTCCCTGATGGCATGTTTACTAAACATGACACTAGCGATTTTTTAGATGCCTTTGCAGGTGGTGGCAGTGATTTAAATCCTCACTATTATTACACGTTTAATTTTGATGAAGTCGTTGCTCGTTCAGAAGCGTTTTTAACCAACGAGCTGTTAGGTGGTGATGATTACTTTGCCACGACGGCCTATCACGATATGGGTACTTTCTCTAAGAGCTCGGTAACAGAAGAAACCACCAGTGTTTATTTATCAAGTTTCTGGGAGTTTGAAGTTGCTGACTTCCCTGTGCAGCTAAATGCAGGTGTTCGTTATGAAGAAACTGATGTAACCAGTAATGTATTCCAACCAGTCCCAACTGCCGTTTGGTGGAAAGGTGGCAGTGAATGGCACACCCAATATCTTCCTGGTGAAAACAACACGTTAACATTGACTGGTGAACATGATGTGTTTTTACCTATGCTTGATATTAAAGTTGAGTTAACCGACGACTTAGTGTCACGAGTTTCTTGGGGTAAAACCATTTCGCGTGCGCCTTTAGGCGATTTAGCAGGCGGTCGTAGCCTATCAGGTAGTCCAAAAATTGGCTCGCGCAATGCGAGTGAAGGTAACACTAACTTGTTACCATTTGAGTCTACAAATTTTGACTTAAGCTTAGAGTACTATTACGCAGAAGGCAGCTACGCGGCGATTGGTTATTTTGATAAATCGGTTAAAAACTTCATTGGTAGCCAAATTGTGTCTACTACGATTGAAGGCTTTAATGACATTTACAAAGGCCCTCGTTGGAACCAAGCAGTTGCTGATATTGAAGGTCGAGGAGAGCAAGCTACCAATGATGCTATTTTTGCTCAAATGCAAGCGAATGGTTCAACATTAAACGAGCAAGGTTATATCACGCCAAACGCAGATGATCCTTTGATGGTATGGGACATCACTCGTCCATTTAATGCGCCAGATACTAAGTCAGTAGATGGTATTGAAGTTGCTGTTCAGCACCTTATTGGTGAAACAGGCTTTGGCGTAGGTGTGAATGCAACTTTCGTAAACGGTGATGTTGAATTCGATGTAAATAGTCTTGATCAGCAAACTCCATTAACGGGTTTGAGTGATTCAGCAAACTTCCAAGCTTTCTATGAAAAAGACGGGCTATCTATCAAGTTAACTTACGCATGGCGTGATGAGTACTTGATTGGTGTAGGTCAAAGTCAAGGCTCTTCAGATAACCCACCTCAATTTGCTAAGGCATTTGGCCAGTGGGATATGAGTGTGAACTATGACCTGAACGACCAAGTGACCGTGTTCTTTGAAGGCATCAACTTGAATAACGAAACAGAGCAAGGCTACGGCCGTTACGAGCGTCAGTTCTTATTTGCAAGAGAATATGGCCCTCGTTATGCGGTGGGCGTTCGTTACTCGTTCAATTAATTCAATATCTCATAACAAGTGCTTACCTCTTTTTTGAGGTAAGCCATTCAAGATTAATTAAAACTCAGGTGCTAGCAACCTCTATAAGCGAGCGCTCTGGGTTTGGCATGCTGGAATATGACTATGGCAAGCTCTATAGGTACTTTTGATACAAACAATCAGGTTGAACAACCGCAGAATAATACTTTTGCGCTGATCACCTTAACCACTTTGTTTTTTATGTGGGGGTTTATTACCTGTCTAAATGACATTCTAATTCCTTATTTAAAAAACGCTTTCTCCCTCACTTACACCCAAGCCATGCTAGTGCAATTTTGCTTCTTTGGCGCTTATTTTATTGTGTCGATCCCTGCAGGCACTTTAGTAAGTAAGATTGGTTTCAAAAAGGGCATAATTACGGGCCTTGCAATAGCAAGTCTTGGGTGCTTTTTATTCTATCCTGCAGCGGCTTTTGGTGTGTACGCCTTATTTTTAGGGGCGCTATTTGTACTGGCTGCAGGTATCACGGTCTTGCAAGTGTCAGCGAACCCATTTGTTAGCGCACTTGGTCCTGCAAAAACCGCTTCTTCGCGTTTGACTATGACGCAAGCGTTCAACTCGTTAGGCACAACAGTCGCGCCATTTTTTGGTGCTTGGCTGATTTTCTCAGAGACAAATTCAGCTGCACAAACTGATGCAACGGCAGTACAAGTGCCTTATTTATTTTTAGCGCTGACGCTATTGGCTTTAGCTGTAGTATTCGCCTTTATTAAGCTGCCAGAGCTGGGGAAAAGTGAACAATCAACCCCGTCAATTAAAACCGCACTGAAATACACTCACCTTAAACTCGGTGCGATTGGCATCTTTTTATATGTAGGTGCTGAAGTCGCCATCGGTAGTTTTTTAGTGAACTTCTTACACGATCCAAATATTGCAGGTTTGAATGAAGCACAAGCCGCTAAGTTAATCGCATATTATTGGGGCGGTGCCATGATCGGCCGCTTTATCGGTGCAGTTGTGATGCAAAAAATCGAAGCGGGTACAGTGTTGGCATTCAATGCGGTGATGGCCATTGTTTTGCTTGTGGTTGCAGTGATGTCAGAGGGCGCTGTGGCTAAGTGGTCAATTTTGGCTGTTGGCTTATTCAATTCAATCATGTTCCCAACCATCTTCAGTTTAGCAATTAATAAATTAGGCGATGCAGCGAGTCATGGCGCAGGTTTACTTTGTCTTGCCATTGTTGGCGGTGCAATCGTGCCATTATTCCAAGGCATGCTTGCCGATGTGGTCGGCGTGCAACTGTCTTTCTTATTGCCAGCACTGTGTTATGTGTTCATTGGCTACTTTGGCTTAAAAGGCCATAAACCTGTAAATAGCTCTTCTGAGAGGTAATAAAATGAAGCGTTTAAAGAAATCATTAGTTGCAGTGATGGTCACAGGTTTGTTGGCATCATGTGCAAAACAAAACGACACTGTTGAAGTAGAAAAATCAGGCTTAGATATTTGGCCGACGATTAACTCTGAAGTTAAAAAAGACCCTGAGATTGAGCGTAAAGTCGCTGAATTGTTGGCAAAAATGACGCTAGAGCAAAAAATTGCGCAAATGATCCAACCTGAGATCCGCGATATTACAGTTGAGGATATGCGTCGCTACGGCTTTGGCTCATACCTCAATGGCGGTGGTGCATTTCCAAATAATAATAAACATTCAAGTGTGAAAGATTGGGTTGATTTAGCAGAGGCGATGTATCAAGCGTCAGTTGATGATTCACTAGATGGCATCAAGATTCCAACCATGTGGGGTACAGATGCAGTGCACGGCCACAACAATGTGATTGGTGCGACGCTGTTCCCGCACAACATAGGTTTAGGTGCGGCAAATAATCCAGACTTGATTGTAAAAAT
Organism: Pseudoalteromonas sp. SS15; assembly: GCF_049257195.1. NCBI lineage: Bacteria > Pseudomonadati > Pseudomonadota > Gammaproteobacteria > Alteromonadales > Pseudoalteromonadaceae > Pseudoalteromonas > Pseudoalteromonas sp. SS15. The sequence continues at coordinate 779,617 of NZ_JBMMUD010000001.1, read as the reverse complement.
TGCCGAAGTGACCGCAAAAGAAGTGATGGCAACTGGTATCGATTGGGTGTTCGCGCCAACTGTTGCCACGGTTCGCGATGATAGATGGGGTCGAACTTACGAAGGTTATTCTGAAGATCCAGAAATAGTGAAAGAATATGCTGCTGCAATTGTTCATGGCTTACAGGGTACGCAAGGCGATAACTTCTTAGGTGATGATAGAGTCATCAGTACGGTTAAGCACTTTGTGGGCGACGGCGGCACGGTAAAAGGCGACGACCAAGGTAATAACATTGACTCAGAGTTAGACTTATTCAACATTCATTCGCAAGGTTATGTGGGCGGTTTAACAGCGGGTGCACAGTCTGTGATGGCGTCTTTCAATAGTTGGAATGGTGAAAAAATTCACGGCAATAAATACCTACTTACCGATGTTTTAAAAGACAAAATGGGCTTTGATGGCTTCGTGGTAGGTGACTGGAACGGCCATGGTCAGATCAAAGGGTGTAGCAACCACGACTGTCCACAAGCGGTGAATGCAGGTCTTGATGTTTACATGGTGCCAACGGATGCATGGAAACCCTTGATGGAAAACACCATTAAGCAAGTGCGTGCTGGGGTTATTCCAATGTCACGTATTGACGATGCGGTAACGCGTATTTTACGTGTGAAATTCCGTGCAGGCTTATTCGATAAAGCAAGCCCTGCAAATCGTCCATATGCCAATAAAACTGAGTTGATCGGTCATGCTGAGCACCGTGAAGTTGCAAAGCAAGCGGTGCGTGAATCTTTAGTATTACTGAAAAATAACGATAACTTGCTGCCACTTTCTCCTAAGCAGAATATTTTAATTGCTGGCGATGCGGCGAACAATATTGGCAAGCAATCGGGTGGTTGGACAATTACTTGGCAGGGCACCAACAATGAAAATACTGATTTTCCTGGTGGCTCTTCAATCTACGACGGTCTGGCCGAACAAATTAAAGCGGCTGGTGGCAAGGTTACACTTAGCGAAGATGGTAGCTTTGAAAACAAGCCTGATGTTGCCATTGTGGTATTTGGTGAAGAACCATACGCGGAAGGCCATGGTGATAAAGAAAATCTCGTATATCAACAAGGTGATAAACGTGATTTAGCTTTACTGCAAAAGCTAAAAGCGCAAGGTATTCCGGTGATCTCGGTGTTTATCAGTGGACGTCCACTTTGGGTCAATCCAGAGCTAAATGCCAGTGATGCTTTTGTCGCTGCTTGGCTACCGGGTTCTGAAGGCGATGCGGTTGCAGATGTGCTACTGACAGATAAAGCGGGTATGGTACAAAATGACTTTAAAGGTAAATTGTCATTCTCTTGGCCTAGTCACCCAAGTAAGCCGGTAAATCGTTTTGACGCCGATTATGCGCCATTGCTGCCTTATGGCTTTGGCTTGCAGTACGGTGATAAGTCTGTGTTATCAAATAGCTTGAGTGAATCAGTTGAGCTTGATAATGGTGCAGATGCAAACAGCTATGTATTCAAAGGGAAGACTTTCGCGCCTTGGCAAATGCGCTTGTTCTCAGGGGCAAACAATCAGGCAGTGATGTCGAGCAGCATCGCTCTAAAAGGCCTTGAGTACCGCACTATCGATAAACATATCCAAGAAGACGCATTCAAACTGGTTTGGACAGGCCTTGAAAGTGCGGGGATGGAGTTTGTCAGCAAAAGCTGGTTTAGAGAAGACTTATCTATGATGCAAGCTAGCAACGCCGCGGTAGTGATTGAGCTTATGCGTGATGGCCTTGCAGAACAGCCAGTGATTATTTCGAGTCATTGTGAAAGTGAAGGCGATAAGCCGGGTAGCTGTAGAGCACATATAGACATCACTGAGCAGTTAAATAGGCTACCAGACACGCAATGGCAGAATTTATCAATTGACTTAAATTGCTTTGCTAAACAAGGTTTGAAATATAGCCAAGTGATCATGCCATTTGCAATTTCTACAAGCGGTAAGGCAAATCTATCTATCAGTGATATTCACTTTGCGCCTGAGCAAGGTAAGTCCGCAAGCATTCAGTGTGAGTGATTATGGATAATGTAACTGAAATTAGGCTAGTTGCGGATATTGGTGGTACCAATATCCGCATTGCGCAAGCAACGAAAGACAATCAGTTATCGCATGTCAGTACGTATAAATGTGCTGACTTTGCTGAACTGTCTGATGTGCTTAAGTTGTATATTGCTGAGCAAGAAATCGCAGGTAAGGCCTTACATGCTTGTCTTGCGATTGCCTGTCCGACTGATGAAGATTGGATCTCAATGACAAACTTGCCATGGGCGTTTTCGCAAACTGCGCTTAAGGCAGAGTTGGGCTTACAAAGCTTGTATTTAATTAATGACTACAAAGCCATCGCGATGTCAGTACCTTTTTTAAATGATGAGCAAAAGTGTCATATCCGAGGGCCACAGCAGGGCAGAGCTAATAGTACCATTTCGATTTGTGGTCCAGGTACTGGGCTTGGGGTTGCAACCCTTACACCGGTTACACTGCAAGGCAATCATTTCTGGCATTGTATTAACTCAGAAGGCGGGCATATTGATTTTGCACCGGTAGATGAGCTGGACTTGATCATTTTCAACTATCTCGATAGCAGAAAACCACGGATCTCTTATGAGCAGCTATTGTCTGGCTATGGGTTAGAGCAGATCTATAGTGCGATTGTAGATTACCAAAACACCATAGAAGGACGCCATGCCGCGGTACACAAAACCAGTTTGAGTGCGGCTGAGATTTCGCATAATGCTATTACAGTAAATTGTGGTTTATGTCGTTTGGCACTTCAACAATTTTGTAAAGTGCTAGGCAGCTTTGCAGGTAATCTTGCATTACTTAATAGCAGCTTTGGTGGGGTTTATATCGCTGGAGGTATTGTGCCTAGGTTCATTGAGTTTTTAAAACAAGGTGATTTTGGTGAGCGTTTTATTGCCAAAGGGCGCCTTTCTCATATTGCGGAGCAGACACCTGTGTTTGTGATCACAGAGCCGCAACCGGGTCTGTTAGGTGCAGCTGTATTTTTAAATCAGGAAATAAACTAGCTGAGCTTAAAGGCCAAACTGTTCTGCTAGGATTTGAGTAGTAAACGGAATTTTTAAATAATAGCCGCGTGGCAAAGTTTGCGTCATTGTACCGTTTGGCCCAATGACATCAGTTAACGCTTTGCTGTTCGCGGCTTTTGGTCTAATTTGCATCACCTCACCTAAATGGCCCGAAATTTCATCTATGCGGCCAAGTGCAATTAGCTCCATTTGCTCTTCCCAGTCTCTTTGTAATTGATGCTCTTGTATTTCGCTAGGTTGCCATAAAAACCCTGAGCCTATAGTTCTATCTATGGGTTGAATGGTTTTTTCAGCAAGAATCGGTAGCCATAAAACATGGGTAAGCTTTTTCTTTACGGTACTTGATTGCCAAGTCATACCGGTCAGGTTAGTCAGAGGAACAACCGATACATAGGTCGTCTCAAGTGGTTTGCCGTTAAATCCAATAGGTATGGTTTTAAGCTCAATACCTAAGTGCTCAAAGTCAGGTACAGGTTTTGAGCCTGCGGTGGCACCCAACACATATTCTAATAATTGACCTTGCCAGCCTTTTTCACGTAATAAATGCTCAGGTGTTTTAAAGTTAAACTCAGCCGCAATCTCGCCTAGGGTCAGCCCTGCAATTTGCTCAACGCGTTGCATGAGTTCATTGATGGTGAGTGGCGGTGAAGGTTTTAGCATGGTGAGCTCTCGTTACAAAATCAGCGATATTGTAACGAATGAGCGCGTGGGAGGCTACTGAGCAAAGGTACAATAACTTTGCTTAGTAGCGAACAATTAACTCAGCATCATGTTTGCAGCCATGGCGACCAGTAAAAATGAGAAGAATTTCTTGATAGTGGCAACGGGTAGATGGTGTGTGGCTTTGGCACCAAGGGGGGCGGTAAACCAAGACGTGCAAACAATACCAAGCAGTGCAGGTAAATACACAAACCCGGCAAAGCCATCAGTCAGTGCAAAATGGCTACTGCCTGAGCTGATATAACCAATTGAGCCAAACAGGGCGATAACGATGCCGCAAGCAGAGGCGCAGCCAATGGCCTTTTTCATATCGACCGAGAAAAAGCTTAACAGCGGTACTAAAAGTGCACCGCCGCCAATTCCTATCATGGCTGAGAGACCACCAGTTATAGTGGTTAACGTGGTTAATACACCTTTATTCGGTAAAGTGCGCTCACTAGGCGTATCGGTTTTACTGCTTAAAAACATTTTTAGTGCAATAAGTACAACACTCACTGCAAATACAATTCTGACAATGTGTTCAGGTAAAAGTGCAGCCATGAAGCCGCTTATTAGGGCGCCAAGGGCGACACCTGTCATTATCCAAGGGGCTATTTCCCATGGCACGTTACCATTTTTATGATGCGCAATAGCTGAAGAAGTCGAGGTGAATAGAATAGAAGCCAATGAGGTCGCAATGGCTGCAACAACCACTTGTTCAGTAGGTAGCACTTCAAAATGCAGTAAGATAATACTCAATATTGGCACGATAACTAAACCGCCACCAATACCTAATAATCCCGCTAAAAAGCCCACAACACTGCCAAGTAATGCACAGTACAACACCAATAGTATTAATTCACTCATTCCGTTTTCTCTTCATTGAAATTAACGCTTTGCTGAGATGCGTTCGATAAATAGACATCTAGACCGCTCGTGAGTATATCAACATCTTAACGGCTTGTTATTGTTAAGTGGGAGATAACTACTGAAAAATCCTCATGTTTTGTATGAAAGAAATAGATATAGGAATGAATTTTATTTAGACGTCTAGATTTCTATTGTGTTTTTGTCATTAATCTGGCTTTTCATTATTCAATACGGGCAAGCATGACCCCTGCAACGTGAATCAAACTCAAGTTTTAGGTGAAATTAAACCGTTTTTCTTCAAGTTATAGGATCCGTATAACTAATAGGGCTCCGAACGCAAGACCAAACGAATTTAAGTATTCCTTAGTAAGTCAGTACAAGATAAGCATGATTTACTTAGATATTCAGTAAAGGCTAGGTAAGTGAAGGGAGCAGCAATTTACTATTTATCTCAGTAAAAAGGATACAGAGCACATGAGTCACGATTTTAACTTCAGCATTAAAACGCAGCGCCTTGATGAAAACTACGAGCCATCAACCAGCACACGTATCACCACCAACTTTGCCAATTTAGCTCGTGGAGAGAGTCGTCAGGCAAATTTACGTAATGCCTTAACCATGATCGACAGCCGCTTTAACGCCCTTGCCCATTGGGATAACCCAAATGCCGACCGTTATGCAGTTGAGTTAGAAATTGTATCAGTAGATATGGATATTACGGGGAGTGACGAAGCATTCCCGTCGATTGAGGTGCTTAAAACTTACATTTTAGATAAGCAAACGAATGAGCGCATTGAAGGCATAGTGGGCAACAACTTTTCGTCTTATGTACGTGATTACGACTTTAGCGTGTTGCTTCTAAATCATAATAAAGATAAGCCGCAGTTTAGTATTCCTGAAGACTTTGGCGATCTGCACGGCAAGTTATTCCAGTATTTTGTTAATTCACAGACTTATAAAAACAACTTCAAAAAGCCACCGGTGATCTGTTTATCAGTCTCAGATAACAAGACGTATCGCCGTACAGAAAACCAGCACCCAGTGTTAGGTTCTGAATATTTACCGAATGAATCGTCACTGACAGAACAATATTTTCAAAAGATGGGCCTACAAGTGCGCTATTTTATGCCGCCAAACAGTGTTGCGCCTTTTGCATTTTACTTCTTTGGCGACCTATTAAATGACTATAGCAACTTAGAACTTATAAGCACCATTAGTACGATGGAGACGTTCCAAAAGATCTATCGCCCAGAGATTTATAACGCGCATGCGGTTGCTGGGAAGGTTTACAAACCGAACCTAAAAAACCTAGACCATTCACTAACGCACATAGTTTATGACCGTGAAGAGCGCAGTCGTTTAGCCAAAGAGCAAGGTAAGTTTGCTGAAGAGTATTTTATAAAGCCTTACCAAAGTATTTTGGCTCAGTGGTCGGCAAACTTCGCTTAATTATCTTTTGCCTAAAAAAACGGCCTTACATTTACGTAAGGTCGAGTGCTTAATCACCCTAGAAAAGAATTAGTAAAATGAAAACATTATTACCAACATCAACAGCAGGCAGTTTGCCAAAACCATCTTGGTTGGCGCAACCAGAAGTACTTTGGTCACCATGGAAGTTATCAGGGCAAGAATTAATTGATGGCAAACACGATGCATTACGTGTGTCATTACTAGAGCAGTATCAAACTGGTTTAGACATTGTCAGCGATGGTGAGCAAACCAGACAACACTTTGTCACGACCTTTATTGAGCATCTTGATGGTGTTGATTTTGAAAACCGCCGCACAGTTAAAATCCGTGACCGTTATGATGCCAGTGTGCCGACGGTTTATGGGCCTGTTTCCCGTCAAAAACCTGTATTTGTAGAAGACGCAAAGTTCTTACGAGCGCAAACAGATAAGCCGATTAAATGGGCATTGCCAGGTCCAATGACCATGGTTGATACTTTATTTGATGACCATTATAAAAGTCGCGAAAAATTGGCTTGGGAATTTGCTGTGATCCTTAACCAAGAGGCCAAAGAGCTTGAAGCGGCTGGTGTCGATATTATCCAGTTTGATGAACCTGCGTTTAATGTTTTCTTTGAAGAAGTAAACGAATGGGGCATTAAATGCCTTGAACGTGCCATTGAAGGTTTAAACTGTGAAACGGCAGTACATATTTGTTATGGCTATGGCATTAAAGCCAACACTGATTGGAAAAAAACATTGGGTTCTGAATGGCGTCAATATGAAGAGGTATTCCCTAAACTTCAGCAATCAAACATAGATATTATCTCACTTGAATGTCATAACTCTCGTGTACCAATTGAGCTACTTTCTTTGATCCGCGGAAAGAAAGTCATGGTTGGCGCTATTGATGTGGCAACCAATACCATTGAGACACCAGAAGAAGTAGCAAACACATTACGTGAAGCGTTGCGTTATGTAGATGCTGATAAACTTTACCCCAGTACAAATTGTGGTTTAGCGCCGCTTGCTAGAGAAGTCGCAAGAGGCAAGTTAGCGGCACTTGCTAAAGGCGCTGAAATTGTTCGCAAAGAATTACAAGCATAAATTAATACTCAATATAAAAACCTTTCTCACTTTGTGAGAAAGGTTTTTTAAATTTCTAGTCTAATTTACCTCGTAAACCTCTTCTTTAATCTCACCATATAACGTTTGCAACTTGCTGAAACGTATGATTTTTAACTTATATGATAGGTTTGTTTGAAAAGTGAGCAGGATTCAAAAGGTGCTATTTTTTTGATTTTTGCTCAATAAAAAACCGCTTGTTTATACAGTGGTTTGTTCTACTTGCCTGAAATATAAGAGGTTTTTTTAGTTGTTTTTTTCCTTGCTGTGCTGCTTTAGTTTGTGCCTTTGGATAAATACAGTAATATAAACACAGTTATCCACAGAATCTGTGGAGAAAGTGAGTTTTATACAGTATTTTTGTGGATTTAATTTATGAAAATTAAAAGTTGTTCAATTTTAAGGTTAACCTGTGGATAAGGTGGTAGAAAGCTGGAATTATATTTGCTGTAGGCATTAACTTATGGAACAATCAAAAAATATCGACTTAAGAAATGAGGCACTAAGGTGATTGATGCCGAAGGATTTCGTGCCAATGTCGGAATTGTGATCTGCAATAATCAAGGTCAGGTTTTTTGGGCACGACGCTATGGACAACATTCATGGCAATTTCCACAAGGTGGAGTAGACGATGGTGAAACCCCAGAGCAAACCATGTACCGAGAGTTACATGAAGAAGTTGGGTTAAAACCAGAAGATGTTGAGATTGTTGCGAGCTCTAAACATTGGTTAAGGTACAAACTGCCTAAGCGTTTGATCCGGAAAGATTCAAGCCCGGTTTGTATCGGTCAAAAACAAAAATGGTTTTTATTGAAACTCCGTTGTAAAGATGAAGATGTAGACTTACTACATACGCATCACCCTGAGTTTGATGATTGGCGTTGGGTGAGTTATTGGTATCCGGTTCGTCAAGTGGTGTCTTTTAAGCGCGATGTATATCGCCGAGTGATGAAAGAGTTTGCGCCATTTGCGATGCCTTTTAATCGAAAAGAGCATACACCAAAAGAGCAAAATCATTGGCGACATCGCCGTTAAATTAAGGAGAAGATTGTGCTTGCGACATTACGAGCCATTGTTGAAGCGGTGGCGCAACAGCCCACATTAACTGATGCACTTAATCGTTTTGTCGCCATGGTAAAAGAAGCACTCGCCACAGAGTGCTGCTCTATCTATTTCGCTGATTACAGCCAAGATAACTTCATTTTGATGGCCAGTGATGGGCTTAATCCTCAGGCAATCGGTAATTTTAGAATTGGCTTTACAGAGGGCTTGGTTGGTTTAGTTGCACAACGTGAAGAGCCTATCAATATCGCCCACGCGCAGTCTCACCCAAGATTCAAACTCTCTCCTGAAGTACACGAAGAAGGCTATAACGCTTTTTTATCGGTGCCACTTGTTCATCAGAGAAAAGTCATTGGCGTTATTGTTGTACAGCAAAAGCAAGCGCGTTCATTTAGCAACGACGAAGAATCTTTTCTAATTACTTTATCAGCTCAGTTAGCATCTCAACTTGCTAACACTGAAGCAAAATCAATTTTGTCTGTTGAAACAACTGCAAAAAAAACCTCTGTTTTAAAAGGGGTGTCAGGTTCTCCTGGCATTGCTTTAGGGCAAGGTTTTGTTGTGATCCCAAAGCTTGATTTTGAAAGCATAGATATGCAAAAAAGTGATAATGTGGAGCAACAGAAAAAGCTTTTTGCACAAGCAGTTTCTGCGACACGGCAAGATTTTCATATTATGGCTTCAACATTCAGTGATTCTATGCCTAAAGAAGCCGTCGCTGTTTTTGAAGTGTATCAGCAATTATTAGATGCTCGGAGCTTAGGCCGACAGGTCGAAGCACAGCTTGAGCAAGGATGGAATGCAAAAAGCGCACTAAAATATGTCATTGAAAGTTTGGTGAGCCAATTTAATGCTATGTCTGACCCTTATATAAAAGAGCGGGCAATAGACGTAAAAGAAATAGGGTTACGTGTTTTACATCACCTTATGAGTACAGAGCAAGCTGTTAAATCCTATCCAAAAGATACTATTTTAATTACGCATACATTGACCCCGACCATGTTGGCTGAAGTACCAAAAGAGCGCTTAAAAGGGGTGATCAGTGTGAATGGCTCTGCAAACTCTCATGCGTCTATACTTACTCGAGCAATGGGAATTCCTGCTGTTTGGGGTATTGAAGACATTCCGCTATTACAATTTGAAAACAAAGACATCATTCTAGATGCTTATGCTGGCCGAGTTTATATTTCTCCCACGCCTGCGCTTAAAAAAGAATATAAACAGTTACATCTTCAAGAAAGTAAACTACACGATAAGTTTGAAGCTGAACATCATTTAGAAGCTGTAACACTAGATGGCGAGCATATTAGCTTGTTAGTGAATGCAGGTTTAGATTTATCGACAGAGCAAGAAATTGCCAAATATTGTGATGGGGTTGGTTTATACCGAACTGAAGCTTGGTTTATGCAAAAAGGGCAGTTTCCGACGCAAGCTGAACAAGAGCAATGGTATAGAGAAGTATTAACTCGCTATCATCCAGAAAATGTGGTTATGAGAACCCTCGACATTGGCGGTGATAAAGTACTCGACTATTTCAATTTTACAGAAGAAAACCCATTTCTGGGTTGGCGCGGCATCAGGATTTCTCTAGATCATCCTGAGCTGTTGTTAGATCAGCTTAAAGCTATGTTAAAGGCCAATACGGGATTAGGTAACCTAAAAATAATGTTACCCATGGTGAGTCATACCGAAGAAGTAGATGAAGCGCTTAAATTACTCGAGCAAGCTTACTTTGAGTTGCAAGAAGAGTGGGCAGATCAATTTATTCAAATAGAGAAACCAGAAATTGGCGTCATGCTTGAAGTGCCTTCTAGCATTTATTTACTGCCTGAGTGGGCTGATAAAGTCGACTTTTGCTCGGTCGGTAGTAATGACTTAACGCAATACCTACTGGCGGTTGATAGAAATAACGCGCAAGTAGCCGATCTTTTTGACCCATTCCACCCAAGTGTATTACGAGTGCTCAACCAAGTTGCCTCACAATGTCAAAATCTCGAACTGCCCTTTAGCTTATGTGGTGAGTTAGGCGGTGAACCTGAAGGCGCTATTTTATTGATAGCAATGGGTTATCGCCGTTTAAGTATGAACATTTCAACAATGAGTAAAGTGAAGTGGGTACTCAGGCGTTTAAAAGTAGCCGATATGGAAGCGCTGTTAAGCGAGTGTTTAAAGCAATCGACCACCAAACAAGTTCACCGCTTACTTAAGAGTTTTATGATTGAGAATGAGTTTAGTGAACTGCTCTACCAATCTAAACACTAACTGTTTGTTAAGGTTTATTTCAGGTGTTTAATCAATTTCAAATCGGGTAAAATAGCGCGCAAATTATAAGAAGAGAATGCGTTCATGAATGACTTGTTACTGCTTGTCCTCTACTGTGCCATTTTGGGCAGTGGTGTAGGCTTTTTAGCCGGGTTATTAGGGATAGGTGGTGGCCTTATCATAGTACCTGTATTAAGCGCTATTTTGTTGCATTTTGATGTTCTTCCAGCGGAGCAAGTAGTGATTGCAGCGATCGCAACTTCTTTGGCTTCTATTCTATTTACTTCGACGTCTTCAGCTTTAGCTCATCATAAAAATGGTAATGTACCGTGGCAAGTCGCACCTTGGATCATGTCAGGTGTGGCATTAGGGGCTTTAGTGAGTGGCTTTATGGCCTCTTTTCTCCCAGAGGCGGTGGTTAGGATTATTTTCTCTGTTTGCGTGGTTTTAATTGCTTTAAAAATGCTCTACAGCAGCAGGAAAACAGCGACACAGTCTTCGAGAACTTTACCAAATGGCCCTATTTTAACTTTTTTTACCAGTATTACAGGCGGCCTTTCTGCGATGATTGGTATCGGAGGGGGCGCGTTACTTGTACCCTTGTTGACGTTTTTCTCAATGGATATGAAAAAAGCCATCGGCTGTGCATCCGCTTGTGGTATCGTAATCGCTTTATTTGGGTCGCTTGGTTATATCAGTGCAGGAAGTAAGCACTTTGAATTGACACAAGGCTTTGCTGGGTTTGTTTATTTACCGGCTCTCGTAGGCATTGTCTCAACCTCTTGGTTTATGGCGCCAATAGGCGCAAAGTCGACGCAATATTTACCTGTTTCAACAATAAAAAAAATCTTTGCAGCGCTACTCATGGTTATCGCTGCTAACATGATTGTTAATTAAGGAAAGGCTATGGAGTTTCCACAAATTGATCCCATCATTTTTTCGATTGGGCCTTTAAGTGTCCGTTGGTACGGACTCATGTATTTAATCGGCTTTGCGTTTGCAATGTGGTTTGGTAAGCGTCAAGCAGCAAAACCAAACTCAGGTTGGAAAACAGAAGAGGTTGATGACTTATTATTCTACGGCATGATAGGTGTGATCTTAGGTGGCCGAGTTGGGTATGTGCTTTTCTATCAATTCTCCTATTTATTAGAAAACCCACTTTACCTTTTCAAAATCTGGGAAGGCGGCATGTCATTCCATGGTGGCGCCTTGGGTGTGATCACCGCCATTTTCATTTTCGCTTGGCGCACTAAACGTTCACCTTTTGCGGTTGGCGACTTTGTAGTGCCATTGGTTCCTGTTGGCTTGTTGGCAGGCCGTATTGGTAACTTTATCAATGGTGAATTATGGGGCCGTACGTCAGACGTGCCTTGGGCGATGGTATTCCCAACTGGTGGGCCATTACCGCGTCATCCATCGCAATTATACGAAGCTTTCTTCGAAGGCCTAGTGTTATTTATTATGCTCATTTGGTTTGCTAAAAAGCCACGCCCTACGGGCAGTGTCGCTGGTCTATTCTTATTCGGTTATGGTTTCTTTAGATTCTGTATCGAATATTTCCGCGAACCTGACGCCCATATTGGTTTATATGGTGGCCTGATTTCACAAGGCCAAATTCTATCGACGCCTATGATCATTGCTGGCCTTGGTATTATGATTTGGGCATATAAAACCCAACCCGTTGCACAAAAGTAAGAGTTATAAAACGCTATGAAACAATATTTAGAGTTAATGCGCCATGTCAAAGAGAATGGCACTAAAAAAGAAGATAGAACAGGCACAGGCACAATCAGTGTGTTTGGCTATCAGATGCGTTTTAATCTTCAAGAAGGCTTTCCGTTAGTCACCACTAAAAAGTGTCACTTACGTTCAATTATTCATGAGTTACTTTGGTTCTTGAATGGTGAAACAAATATTCAATACTTAAAAGACAATGGCGTAAGTATTTGGGATGGCTGGGCAACGGAAGAAGGCGAGCTAGGTCCTGTGTATGGCGCACAATGGCGTTCATGGACTGGCCCAAACGGTGAAGTAGTCGACCAGATCAAAGAGCTGATAGAGCAAATTAAAACAAACCCGGATTCACGTCGTTTAATAGTAAGTGCTTGGAACCCGGCGTTACTGCCTGATACTCAGTACTCACCAAGTGAAAATGCGGCTATGGGTAAGCAAGCACTGCCGCCATGCCATACGTTATTCCAATTTTATGTATTAGACGGCAAGCTGTCTTGCCAGCTTTATCAACGCAGCGCTGATATTTTCTTAGGCGTGCCATTTAATATTGCAAGCTATGCGCTGTTAACTATGATGATTGCTCAGGTGTGTGACTTAGAAGTTGGTGACTTTATTCATACTTTCGGTGATGCACACTTATATCTTAATCATTTAGAGCAGGTTGATGAGCAATTAAGCCGTACGCCTTTCCCTAAACCGACAATGAAAATTAACCCAGAAGTGAAAGACATTTTCGGCTTCAAGTTTGATGACTTCGAGCTTGTTGATTACCAAGCTCACCCGCATATCAAAGCACCAGTTTCTATTTAAGATAACAATGCTAGGGTTACAATACCCTAGCTTTATTATTCAAACTTTTAAAAATACCTCAAAGTAAAATCTACAAAACATCTTAATTATCTATTTTAAAGAAACATACCCATTAGAATTTAAAACGCTTATTTTTAATAAATGGCAATAATGATTTTGCTTAATTAATCTGTATTTTTCTTTGTTAAAATTTACGTAATAATTTTTTGTTTTTCTTTATGTTAAATTCCTAAATTTTATTTTTAAATTTCATCTTGTAAATATTTCATAGTATTTAAAATTTTACTTATTTCAGAAACTTACTGTTTGATTTTTCGATTTGTATGTATCTTGAAAGGTTTTATTTAAATGCTAATTTGACGTTTTTGTTACACCGTCCTACCTTTTTCTTATTCAATAAAAAGCTTTTTATAATGTTACTTTATTCTTGGCTTTATAGTTATTTATGAATTTCATTGAAAGTGAGCTGTTTTTTATAAATGGATTTTCTTTGCTCGTTAAATTTTTGCGAGTCTAGGAGAAGGGAGGCTAGTTTTAGTCAGCTTGTAGTGAAACTAAAACTAGCCAAATTAAACGCTATTAATTAAGGATTGCACTTAACTGTTCCGAGTCTGTCAGAAAGCTCGGATATACGGAGTATATACTATGCGTGAATTAAACATGAAAGAAGTTGAACAAGTAAAAGGTGGAGATGCACTAGAAGGTTTTAATTGGGGGGTTGCTTTAGGGACTGTTGGAGGTGCAGCACTAACTGGATCATCAATTGGAGCAACTCGAGGCGGCGTTATAGGGGGAGCCTTGGGTTTTTCTTTTGGCTTAGGTTGGGGCATTGGTTCGGCAATATATACACACATAATTAGGTAAATTTAAAAATGGACTGCTTTATTAAGCAGTCCACTCATAGGAGTTTGTAATATGAAACCAAAAACACTTGTTAGGATCGCTTGCTTTACGTCATTTTTAAATCTTTTCTTAGGATTTTATCTATACTCAGTTAATTATAATTTATCAATAGTATTATTCTCGGGAAGTATTTTTTCATTATTTATGATGGATAATCCAAAATTGTTTTTGTGTAAAAGTGTAAAAGAGTTAGACGAGCTTATTCCTCAAGCTAAGAGTAAAATATATTTATTTTTACCTATCTCTATTTGCGCGTTAATGTTTTTGTTTGAATTATACTCTTTGATAATTTGATTGATATTAATATTTAAATGTTATTGCTAGGTATATGGATGTTTAATATGAAAAAATATTGCCCGAAATGTAATGCTGAGATGAGCCAAAAGCAAATTTATATGTTAAAGAGGCAAGAAATTATTTTGTGTGTAAGCTGCTCCACTTACCTAAGAATACATAGGAAGAGCATACCTTTTATTATGACAATAATTGGTGGTCTAGTCGGTGTTTACGGTGCTGGCAGAGGGTTTGAAGCAATAGAAATTACCGTATTTATGTCTATATTTTCATTGTTTTTTTATTTTATATTTACCCGGTTTATTGGAATTTATTCCAAGTTGGAAAAAGTTGAGAGTAATGATGCTTGACTTTTTAAAAGGTTTTTAATTGTCTGCTGATATGATGAGTTTTTAGACTGGAGAACTATATTATTTATCCTTTTTTATTTTCTCTAGTCGTCTTGGTTTTAATTATTTTTTTTAAAAACAAAAAAATTAAGTCTCTAGTTGCATTACCATTTATGTTAGTTGGTGCAGTGAGTATTTTTGAACGAGTAACTAATTACATTAGTTGATGAAAAGAATAAGTGTAATTTAGTGTGTCATGGCTGAGAGTCGGTTGGCACACTTTCATTCATATCTTAATATGACTTAGCAGTTGAAGTTATATTCCGCTTAACACGATCTCTAGAATCTGACACTTTACCGTTGTAAAATATCAAAAGATTTACTTGTTTGTTGTCTGATCCTAAGAGGTTTTATGCTAAGACACATTGCGTTACTTGTTATTTTTTGTGTGTTAGTTGCTTGTACAAGCCCTCAGAACTCATCTGTTTCAATAACTCAATCAAATAAAAAGACTGCTGATGATGCCTTTTTAATAGAGCTTCAGAACAACAAAGAAGAACTAAAGCGTTTAGTTTCTATGGAACAAGATCTTAAAGTCTTGATTGCTGCGTTATCTGAACAAAGTGATTTACAAAACCTTCCGGCTTCTTTGCGTACTCAACCAAAAATTGAACAACACAAGATAGATAAAAATCTTCATTTGAAAACTTCTCACACAAAAAAAGCGCATGGGTTCAAGCTAAGCTTACAGCCTGTATTCAGTGAAAGCAGTGCCCAGGCTCAGCTCAACAAGGTTTATACACATCTACCTAAATTAGAGACTCTTTTGTCAAGCTCAATATTAGAACAAACTCATCGGTTACAAAGTAGATTTGTGCCGACGTTAAAGACGGTAAAAAATAGAGATGATGCAAATAAGCTGTGTGTCTTTATTAATAATATTGACGTATTGTGTACAGTTGAAGAAAATAGATAATAAACAAAAGTATTAGCTTTAAATGAAAGTACAGTGTTCAAATTATTGATATGTCTCAAACAATAACCTTGATTCTGTATGATGATTAAGAATTATTTGGGATAATAAACTATCAAATAATTTAAAGTTGATATTTTGAAGGCGCTCGCACTTTTATTAAGGACACTGTTATGACAAAAAACCTACTTACTTTATCTCTAGGAATAGCCTTATCTACTTTTACTTTATCTTCTTTGGCGAGTTCGCAAACGCAAAATGTTGATGCAAAAGTAACCGTTCAAAACACCTTTAAGCTTGAAGTAAAGCAGACGTTAGACTTCGGTACTGTAAGGGCCGTATCAAAGGCATCTTCAGCGGCAGCATTAAGTGTACCTGCAAACCCGAATTTACAAATTTCAACAACGGCTGCTGGCGGTTCAGATCCAGCTATTATGGATATTTTAGATTCTGCCTCGGCACAACCTGCTCAGCTTACAATCGCAGAAGCCACTAAATACACGCCATTAACGATTGAATTGCCAGATGTTGGTACGACACCGGTAGAACTTGCGACAACGGGACCCGGTACTACACCAGTGTTTAAGATCACCGCATTTACGCTTTATGCCACAGTGGGACAAAACGCCAACCAAGACATCGCAATAACAACAAACCAAGGCACAATCACCACAGATGGTTCTGGTAACGCAGAGTTTAACTTAGGTGCGACGCTGACTACTGATGATATCAATGGCGAATATGTAGACGGAGATTACACAGGTACTGTCGCTGTTACAGTAAGTTACTAAAATAAGGTCAGTCATTGATTAGAAGTGTATTAGTACTTTCTTTAGTGAGCACATCAGTATTCGCTGATGTGCTTGAATCACTCGATTTTGGCACCATAGTTGTCGCAAGTAATGACAGAGTTAGCACCCTTAAACTGCCGACAAACAGTGCTATGTCATCAACTAATGACATACATATTATGGAAAGAGGACATCCTGCTAGACTCTTCTTTGAGGCTCTACCAGCTAACACCTTAATTAACTTTAGTAGCTCAAGTTTAAATGTTGAGTTAAGTGATAATTCAGCTGCATTTACGATTAATCAACTACTTTTCAATCCAACAGCTCAGACTAACGCATATGGTGAGATTGAGCTGGTTATCGGCGCAATTTTACAAACCTCCGGAGACGGAGCTGTATATAATGATGGAGAGTATCAAGGCTCTGTCAGTATTGAGCTTTCATACTAACTTTTCGATTTTAAGGCTATAACCTTGTTTAGATACCTTTCTGCTTTATTTATATTTTTAGCATGCCTTTCATCTTCGTTTGCAGCGAGTGCAAATATTTTGATTTCACCCACGAGAGTTGCTTTTGAAGAAAGACAAAGAGCAGAGCGATTAATAGTGGTGAATAACTCAGATAAAGTGCAGAGCTACCGATTATCTTGGCAAGAAAGAGCCGCATTGCCTGAGGGGGGATATAGAAATCTAGAAGGTACGCATGATAAATCTTTAAGTTCAATGGTAAGAATGAGCCCAAGCCAAATACGCTTAGCACCAGGTCAAAAACAAATCATTAAACTCTCAGTGCGACGCACTAAAACATTTGCGCCGGGAGAATACCGCTCTCACTTATTATTGAGTGCCTTGCCTGAAGCACAGACATCCTCGGCTTCAAAAGGTATTAATATAGACATACAAGTTAATTATTCATTACCCATTATTTTACGAGTCGAAAGAGAAACACCTGTTGTTTCATTGGCAGGGCTTGACCTTAAGCGAGCTGAAGAAAACGATACACTTAAAATCTCAATGGTAAAGCAAGGTCACTTTAGCAGCTTTGGAAAGGTCGAGGCTTTTTTTACACCAAGCGGGAAAGCTGAAAAACAGAGAATTGGAATCATTGAAAATTACAGTATCCATTCAGAGCTTGAGCGGGCTTTATTACCAATGACACTCCTTGATGGATATCGTTTATCTGGTACTGGCAAACTTACGCTTAAGTACTCAGGACAAAAAGAATATCAGGGAGAGGTATTTTTCGAGCAGCAAATCGATATTAACTAATCATTATTTCTTTCGTGCGCTTTTATTTGCCTTATCTCAGTATCCTGTTATTGGTTGCTTCTGTTTTTACAGTTGAGGCCTCGACTGATGTGCGCGCAGTGATCAAGGTACTGAACTCCATCCAAAATACATTATCGGATGCTAAAAACCCCAAACCTAACAAACAAATAGACGCACAATCAGGAGAGCATATCCCTGTCGGTGAAGTACTGTTTTTATCAGCAAATTTAAACCAAAACTATATTGGCGAGCTAACGGCGATTAAAAACCCGCATGCGTATTATGTTGAGCTAGAGAACTTTATAGATTTATTTTCTCTGCCAATATCTTATACAAACAATAAAGCGGAAGGCTGGTTTAAAGACCCTGATAACCGTTTTCTACTTGACGCTGAAACCTATCAATTAGTTCTGAATAGTGAAGAGCAACAGCTCGAAAAGACCGTACTATTGTTTGAAGGTGGGTCACTTTATGTTGATATTCGGCAGTTACAAGCATGGTTTGATTTTGAATTAAGCACAGACTATGTTCAGCAGTCTTTAACAATCCAAGGTAAAGGCTATTTTCCTGTTGAACAAGCACTAGCCAGACAAGCTCAGCAAATTAACACTACGTCTTCGCAAGGTGGTGCTTTATTTCCAGAGATTGATAGCAGTTACCAAGCCTTATCAACTCCTTTATTCGATTTAAATACACGTTATCGATATTCTGATAATGATCACTTATTAAGTTATGCACTGACAGGTTCAAACGAATTAGCTTATTTACGGTCGGAATACTTCTTATCTGGGGAAAGTGGCGATCTACTTCAAGACTCAAGGCTTACCTTTAGTCGTCAATCTCCCCAAGGTGCACTTTTTGGCTTGAATGCTAGTGAAATTAAGTTTGGTGATATTCAACCTATTTTATTTGGCGAGCGCGCAATTGGCAGTTTATCGCAAGGGGTGAGCTTAACGAATGCTCCGCTGCTAGCTAAAACGAGCTCAGGGCGTGTGTCAATTAATGGAGTTGCAGACGATGGCTGGGACATAGAGCTGTATCAGAATGGCATCTTGATAGATCAAAAACTCGATATTCAAGCTGGTGTGTTCTTCTTCGACAATATTGAACTCCTGTTCGGTGAAAATATTTTTGAAGTCGTTAAGTATGGGACCGAAGGCCAAGTTGAAAAATACACTGAGCGCTATTTCAGTGAGGGTGTAGAAGAGGTAGGGAAAAGCACCTACGCTATTTCAATCAATAGAGACGGCAAGCGCGTCTTAAGTGATACACAAAGTACTTTTGATGCCGGAGAAGTGAGACTCTCAGGTCGTTTCGAACATGTTTTCTCTCATCAATTAAGTGCCTATGTCGGGGCTTCAAAATTTACCGAAGAGGCAAAAGCAACTCAGGAATTTGCGTCGGGGTTAAGTTATAAGCCAAATGGAAAGGTGCTGTTTAATTTGTCACATCAAGGTCGTAACTCTGAAAATTATTTGAGTGAAGCCACAGCGAGGTTGTTAGTATCAGAGCAACGCCTTAGATTCGCATTAAGCAGAGAGCGTTTTTCTGAAGTCGCTGTGAATACGCTTAAAGCAACTCTGGCTGGTGATATTTATAAAAAACAGCGCACACGACTAAACTATTTAACTAGTCTTGAAGTGACAAACACAGATGGAACACGCGTAACTCGTTTGAGTCATGATCTTAACTATCGCTTTTCAAAATACGCTTTGGGCAATCAACTTGACTGGTCTTGGCAGGGTACAGATGAGTATGGCTCTGGGAACTTAAATTTTAAAGCTAATTTAAGGCGTTCATATGTCAGGTTTAATCTTGGTTATTTTATTTACCCAGAGCTGAAAGTAAGTGATTACTCAGCTGATTTTATCCGCAGCTTTAATAATACCTTAAGAGGTCAACTCAGGTTTAAGCGTGCCGTTGACTCGGGTCTCGAAAGTACCGAGCTTGGGCTTAATTTCTCTTTTGATGACTTTATTTTAAACACGTCCGCACAATACGACAGTGATGACGATTGGCAGCTACAACTTTCAACTCGGTTTAGTTTTGGTTATAACCAATTGAATGAGCAGTTTTTTGGCTCTAAGCAAAGACTCTCAAATAAAGGCACCATTATTGTTAGAGTCTTCTTTGATGAAAATGATAATGGTATTTTTGATAGTACAGAAGCGCCTTTAGAAAATGTCACTGTAAGAGCGATACAGTCGTATCGAAAAGCAAAAACAGATGAGCGAGGCGTGGCTGTTTTAGCTGGAGTTATGGCAAATCGTCGCACTGATATTGAAGTCGTCGAAACCAGTTTCGCAGATCCTTTCATGTTGCCAGCTAATGAAGGTTATTCTCTTACACCTAGGGCTGGGGCAATGGCTTCATTAGATATTCCAGTCGTTTATTCCGGTGAAATTGAAGGCGTTTTATACCATGAAAATGGCAAACCGATTGCGCACACTAAGCTGCAATTAAAAGATAAGCATCAAACAGTCGTGGCTGAGGCTATTTCTGAGTTTGATGGCTATTACCTGTTTACAGATCTAAGACCTGGAGAGTACGGCATCTTTGTTGATGAACACAAGCTAGAAACAAAGCAGCTAGGGTATAACACGCAAGCGCAGGTGATATTGTCACCTCGTGGTGATGTACTTTCTGACGTTAATATTCAGCTCAAAAATTTACAGCGCTATGCAGGATACGTTGCCGTCGTTGGTCAGTTCAATAATTTAGATATTTTGAAGGCGTACTGGCAGCTTGTGAAAAATAAATGGCACAACATACTGGGTGTTTCGCCGTTTTTTATTAAACAAAATGATGGCGTATGGTTGTTGTCTGTTTCATACGATCATGACGATAAAGATAAAATCACCGCACTGTGCTTAGATGCAGTAAGTAAAGGGTTAACTTGTGAGGTTAAATATGTTCAGTTCACACAATAATAAATCACAAATAAAGGCATGCTTTTTACTTATAGTGTGTGCAATTACGCTTAATGGCTGTGCTTCAATGTCAAAAGAGCAGCAAGCAAGCTTAAACGGGCAAGCAGTCACTTTAACTCAGCAGGAGTATCAGCATTTAAAAGAAATGGCTCGACAATGGCAAGAAAACAAGGCTGGCATAGACCGCTTACTCGCCTATGAGCAAACTTTGGGTGTGTTAGTGCGTGATTTAAATCGTCTTGTTGCAAATAATGATAAAGCAAACTTCACTTTGGCCGATAACAACCAACATAAGCAAGGTAAAAATGAAGAGTCAGCGGATAAGTCAAGTAGCACACTTCTTTCGCAAGTACCACGTAAAGACAAAAAAGAAGAGGTCGTTATTTCTCTCTTTAAGGCAGATAAACCGGTTCAAGAACATGCATTGGCTTCAGCACTGCCTGCTTTAGACACAGTTGCGACTCAGGAACCGAGCAGTAACTTATTAACTGCAAAATATTCTGTGCAGGTTGCGTCGGTAAAAAGCAGACAAAAAGCAAAGCAAGTGTATAAAACATTGAGAGTAAAGCTAGCGAATTCTGACCAAGAAATACAAGAAGCGAGACTTGAGCCTAAACAAATTGGTCAGCAACAATTTTATCGACTCAAATTTGGTGCGTTTGCAACAAAAGAACAAGCTCAAGCAGTCTGTTCGCAATGGCAAAAACATCAAGTGAGTTGTTTTGTTTCACAGTTTGGCGGCCTTAATCAACGAGACTGGCTGTAGTTTGTTGTGGCGTGATTCTTGCTTTTACAAAGAAAAGAGTTATGCGGAGTTGTCATGCGCCTGTGTATATTAGCCCTGATCACGTTATTAAGTGGCTGCCAGTTATTAAATGAGATTAAACGAGAAGAAGAACTTGCTAACCCCAAAGGAGTAGAGGGGTCTTTACCTATGGAGGTAAAGGGCATGTCTAGTTTCTCACTTCATCAATACACCAGTAACCTAGCTTCGCAGTTATATCGAGGTGAGGCGGGCAGATTGAGAAATGCCAGCATTGCCGTAATGAGCTTCACTATGGCAACGGAGCTGGGGCAAAAAACTGCCGTTCAACAAAGCAGTGGCCTGAGCCAGCAAATTCAAGAAAGTCTTATTACCCAGATGACGCAATTGGGTTACAGCATGGTTGAGCATAGACTGAGTAATTCAATCACTGTCAGTGAACATCATGAAGATATGTTGACTCGAGATCTCAATAGCCTTCGAGCTCGTCAAAACATTGACTACGTGATCCTTGGTACGATCACACGACAAGAGCATGCAAACATGATTAATGCACGATTGGTTAACGTGCTTAACGGGCAAGTGATATCAGCGGCTTTTACCGAGGTGCCGATTAATGTCATGTGGACAGACGAAAAAGTACAAATGCGCAACGACAAACTATACCGAGCAGAGTATTAATTAGGAGCAGAACATGAAAGCACTGTTAACATCATTATTAGCATTATCTGTTGTGGGCTGCGCTGCAATGCAAGAGAGTTATGAAAGTAATGCGCAAACTATCCATTCGAGCAAAGTAACGCGTAGTATTCAGTCACCTCTCAATACCAATCAGTTTTTCCAAGCAGAAGCGCCAGATCAAAAGCAAATGTTTGGCGCACACAATGGTCCTAAGAAAAATATCAATCATTATGTTCGCGGTATGATGCAAGACCTAGCGTCGAACTTAAAATATGTAAATCAAAATACGCCGTTGGCTGTTGCCAGTTTTGTATTTTTGGATGATAAGTACGACGAGGGTACACTACTGGGTAACCAGATCTCAGAAAGCTTTATGCATGAACTTTATCAATACGGCATTCCTGTTATCGACTTCAAAACCACTGGCTACATGCGCGTCACGCCAAAAGGCGATTTCGTATTCAGTCGTGATTATCTAGAACTAGATGAAGAGCAAAACTTTCAGTATGTGATGGCTGGCACTTTAGTCAATCATAAAGGCGGTGTATTAGTTAACGTCCGTGTTGTTGGCTTGCAAAGTAAAGCTGTTGTGGGTTCAGCGCAAGGTTTAATACCTCAAGCCGTATTAGATGCGCTAGGTAGTAGTGAGCGCACTGACGGTATTATGCTGAAATCGAGCGCGCGATAGGGGGTCCTTATGAAATCTCTCACTTTGCTTTCAGTGCCAATTGCAACATTTATGTTATCTGGCTGTAGTTTATTAATGGGGCAGCCAACCATGAGTCAATCAGTGGTTGTGATGAATGAGCAGTCAATGGCCATTGATGAGATGACTGCTCAAATGCAGCCTGAGCCTGAACTCGAAGAAATGCAGCAAACCAAGCCTGATTATGTGCCAATGAACCATTTTGTAAAACTTGACAATTATGTAGAGCAAATGGCCATTGAGTTATCTGATTTACTGAGTGAAACACAGAATATGTCGACAGAACTCGCCGTGGCTTCATTTGTACGTTTAGATGGCACGTTGCAAACCAGTGATCAGTTAGGAAACCAACTTGCTGAAACATTTATGCATCAACTTCACCGTTTTGGCTATCAAGTTGTCGATACTAAACTAATGGACAACGGACATATTTCTCGTATGGGAGATTATGTATTTAGCCGAAAGTCCAAAGCAAAGTTTAGCTCTGATGATGCTGAATACGTGCTGTCGGGCACTATGCTGTATCGAGAAAAAGGCGTGCTTGTGAATGCGCGTGTTATGTCGCTTGAAAGTAAGAAAGTCATCGCGACATCAAGTAAAATGATCCCTTGGTATGTGCTAAGGTCTGAAAACATTTTGGTGTCTTCACGATAACCTAAATTGAATTCTCGTCGCATAAATTTTAGTTTAGTAAGCTCAGTAGGCTTGAATCTGAGTGATTAGCTATATATTATAAATATCAATGGCTTGGCCTCTTAGTTAAATGGATATAACGACCCCCTCCTAAGGGGTAGTTACAGGTTCGATTCCTGTAGAGGCTGCCAGTAAACTTCTTTTATTCTTCCCGAATCTTTATCCCGAAATATGCTACAGTCATGCTCTTCAAAAAGGAGTACCGTGTGATTGAAGTTAGAAATCTAACCAAGAGCTTTGCAAATAAAATCGTTTTTCAAAATTACTCAAGCGCTTTTAATGCAAATAAGATGTGTATTGAAGCCGAAAATGGTTTGGGGAAAACAACATTATTTACCATTATTGCTGGCCTCGACCCTCATTACAGTGGTGACATTTTATTAGATGGGGAAAAGGTTACGCAATTACAGAGTCAGGTTGCTATAGCCTCAGATAAAATCCCTTTTCCTACATTTTTAACAGCGAAACAAGTATTAACGCTCACACAATCTAGTTGGCAATGTGAATGGCCAGATACGCTTTGTGAGATGTTACACTTCAATCAGTTTCTCGATACTAAAGTGGGTGAGTTGTCATCGGGTAATCAAAAGAAACTGCAATTAATTAATGCCATGATGCGTCACTGTGATTATTTAATTCTAGATGAGCCAAGTGCAGCGCTTGATGCTGATAGTGTAAAAGCGTTACTTGCGTGGATTGAGCAGTATAAAGGGCAATTAATAATTAGTTGTCATGAGCCAGAACCCTTCGTTGAAATTGGCTTCGATAAACAACCTTTGTTTGCAGAGTAAGCGCTATGAAGCATTACTTTTCATACCGTCATCAGGCATTTAGTCTTGCCATAAATGAGCTATTTAAACAGCTTCAACAGTTTGTACTTATGCTCATGACGCTGTTTTATATTTTTTTGCCAGGGCTTATTGCGGGCTTATTTTTTGGCTTAGGTAAAATTGTACAAAGCAGCAGTGAAGTGGTCAGTATGCAAGTCGGTTTGGCGTACTTAATTTTTCAGTCCTTATTACTCACGGTGTTAAAACCTGCGATTTTAGACCTAAAATATCGCACTTTTCATATCACATTACTTAAAAATAAGTTACCGCAAATACTCAGTGATATTACTGCTTTAATGATGTGCCATCTGTTGTTTGGCTTAAGTGTGTTCTTAATGATATCAATGGGGGCAGACAAGCTAAGCCGTGCGCCGCACTATCTTGCGTTTGCCTTTACACAGCTTAGTTTCGCTCTTGTATTAATGTATCGACCTGCGGCAGTTATCTGGGCAAGTATTCTTGCATTTATAGGTCTATTGTTTTTCGAATCAGTCTTGATGTTTTTTTTAGCGCTAAATGCATTGCTTTTATTCTCGCTTTATTTACCAAAACGGCTCAATTGTTCTTATCAGATAACTATTACACCTTGGACATTTTGGCTGAGCTATTTTAAAGACAACATTTGGTCACTCACTTGGCGCGTTACTATGAGCGGTCTAGTGTTTTGGGCGGTCTTTATAATAGTGACTGAGCGTTCTGATCTTGTGCATTGGTATGCATTAGGTGGTGCATTAATAAACCAGCTATGGTGGTCAAGTTTATTTATAGAAACGAACCAGTATGTTCGAAAGCATCAGCTATTTTGGAGAAGTTTAAATCAGTTCACGCAAATAAAACGGTCTCAGTATGTGTATTTGATTACGCTATCGAGCATGTTTACTTTGCCTATGCTTTGCCTTTTTTCATCGCATGTGAGCATGTGGATGAGCTTATTGATCACGCCGCTTGTACTGATTCTTTGTAAGAATAGGCCGCAATTTATGGCTGTGGTCTGGGCTTCATTGGCAATAAGTTTCATCATGCTCATGGTTATTTTTTAATATGAATTAACACAATTGAATTAAAGGCCCGAAAGGGCCTTTTTTGTTTTTAAATAGTAATAATTCTTAAAACGGGTTTTAGCAGCTTAAGAAATAGTGTATTTTAGATATGTTATATTATATCAATTTAAATCTATTCTTACTTGAGGCACTGATGTTTAAGTTATCTCCCGTAATGTTGCTACTTTCAGCAGCACTTCCATTTTCTGCAATTGCAAACCAAGTTTCAGGCACTGTTTTAGATAAAAATAATCAGCCAGTTGCTAACGCTAAAGTCTCTATTATGGGCAGTCTGCAAACTGTTGAAACCAATTCAAAAGGTGAATTTGTTATATCAGGCATTAAGCCTGGAAAAGTCGAGTTGCATGCCGCGGCTTCTGGCTTTGCACATTTTAACTCGAGCTACAATTTAACGGAGTCAGGCCTACAAGATGTAAAAGTATCTTTAACGCCTTCAGCCATTGAAGTTATTGATGTGGTTGCAAGCCCATTTCACGCGTCAAATATGGAATCAGCAACACCTGTGAGTGTTTTATCAGGCGATGCGCTGCGTAATCAACAGTCTGCAACTTTAGGTGACAGTTTAGCCAAAGAGGTGGGTGTACATACTAATTTTCATGCTGGCGTGGCGAGTACTCCAATTATACGCGGTTTAAGTGGTCCTCGCGTTTTGATTACCCAAAATGGCTTAGATGTAAGCGATGCTTCTCGTGTTGGCCCTGATCACTCAGTGTCATCAGAAGCATCAACGGCTGAGCAAATTGAAGTACTTCGAGGTCCTGCAACCTTGTTTTACGGTAGTGGTGCAATTGGTGGTGTTGTTAACGTTGTTGATAAGCGCGTCCCAAGAGAAGTCGAGCAATCTGGAGAATGGCTAATAGAGCATGACTCAGTAGATAACCAGAAATTGGCATCAGTAAATATTAATACTGGCAGCGATAATATCGCAGTGCATTTTGATGGTTTTTATAGAGAGTCTGATGACTACAAAGTACCAGTAATTGATGAGCATGGTAGTGATAAAATTGCCAACAGCGGTGAAGAATCTAAGGGCGCTACAGCAGGTGCAAGTTATATCTTAGATAATGGCTATGTGGGCGTATCTGTCGGTAAATTAGAACGTGAATATGGTATTCCCGGTCATAGTCATGGTGATGAAGAAGTGCCCGTTTTTGCCGAGCTTGAGCAAGATCGCATTCAGTTATTAAGTGAGCTGCGATTCACTGATAGTCTTATTGATAGCTTACACACACGTGTTGCTTACACTGATTATGAACATGCTGAGATAGAGCATGGAGTAGTGGGGACTATTTTCGCGAACGAAACAGTTGAAGCAAAGTTTGATGCACTCCATCGTGACATGAATGGTTGGCGAGGTGGTTTTAGTCTTCATTATAAACGCAGTGATTTTTCAGCACAGGGTGCTGAAGCATTTACACCGCCATCAGAAACTGAAACCTTGGCATTTACTTGGATGGAAGAGCGTCACTTTGACGATGTTTTATTTCAGTTAGGTGCACGAGTTGAGCGTGTCACTATCGATGCACCAAAAGTCATGTTGCCTGAAGTCGAGCTTCATGTGCATGATGACCATGACCATGACCATGACCATGACCATGACCATGACCATGACCATGACCATGACCACGACCACGACGCGGAAGGTCGTGTATTCGCAGTCGACCAAGAGTTCAACCCCGTTAGCCTTTCTGCTGGCTTAGTGTGGGACTTTACACCGGGCTATAACTTAGGCGTGTCTGTTTCTCGCTCTCAACGAGCCCCTTCAGCTGCTGAGCTGTTCTCATTTGGGCCTCACATTGGCACACGTACCTTTGAAGTGGGTGCAATGTTTGATTTGCACGAAACAGACAATGTGCACTTTGACTTTGATACAAAGCAGGATGTGGAACTAGAAACGGCGAACAACATTGATCTGACTTTTAGAAAGCTTGAAGGGGACTTTGGTGTTGTAGTCAATGTGTTCTATAACCAAGTTGATAACTATTATTACCAGACACCGACAGAAGTGTTTGCGCCAAGTGGTCATGAGCATCATGATCATGCTGACCACGATCATGGTAGCCACGACCACGGCGATCATGAAGGTCATGATGAGCATTCTGATGAATTACCTGTGTATGTGTTTAAAACAGATGATGTCACCCTATATGGCTTCGAAGCACAGTTTGCTTGGCAAGTAACGAGCGAACTAAAGACAGAGTTCTTTACTGATTATGTGAATGCGAGTTTAGACAAAGGCGGTGATTTGCCTATGATCCCACCACTGCGTTTTGGTACCAAATTTAATTATCAGACCGGCCAATTCAGTGCAAATCTGGACGTTATTCGCTATCAAAAGCAAGACAAGATTGCCTACCTTGAAACAGCAACAGATGGCTACACTATGGTTGATGCATCAATTGCCTATCATTTACCGGTTGGCGAGCACGAAGTTACTTTCTACGCAAAAGGTCACAACCTGACAAACACAGAAGCGAGAGTACATAGCTCATTCTTGAAAGAGTTAGCACCTCGACCTGGCAGAAGCATTGCCCTTGGTATCAGAGGCGTTTTCTAAGCAAACTATCGACGGCGATACCCAGTACAAACTCAGTCGCTAGGTATCGCTTTAAGAATATAGAATAAGGCATTATTAAAATGAGAGACTTAACCAGTAAGTTAGACAAGTTTGCGATTAGCTTTTCAGCTCTGTGTGTGCTGCATTGCTTACTACTACCTCTAATTACGGCACTTTTACCGGCTGTGGGCGCAATGTTTTTCAGTGATGAGTCGTTTCATCGGTGGTTACTTGTGGGGGTTCTACTGACTAGCTTAGGCGGGCTGACATTAGGATGTAAAAAGCATAAGCAGTGGCAGCTATTTGGTTACGGCTCTCTTGGTATTGCTGTACTTCTATTTGCTGCTTTTTTTGCACACGATTTAATGCCTGCAGAAGGCGAGAAGTTGTTAACTATTTTTGGCAGCTTAATAGTTGCTTTTAGTCATTATAAAAACTTTAATGCGTGCCAAACAGGTAAGTGTCATTAATCTGAAATCAGAGCAAACGAAGAATAAAAAAAACGCCAGCATTTGCTGGCGTTTTCATTTGAGTATCAAACTTATGCTGCGCTCGAGTTCGTTTCAGTTACGCGAGCTTTGCCTGCAAGTAAATCAGCAGGGTCAAAGTCATCTACGTTAATAACTGCAAGACGTTTCGCTTCAACAGCGGCAAGTTTATCAGATTCATCTTTAGAGATAATGCCGGCTTCAAGTGCATCTGCAGCTACTTTGTCTAACTGCATGAATGGGATTTTCTGACCTTTTGCACGGCAAATCTTATCGAACAACGGCTCAATATCTAAGATATCTTTAAGCGTTTGCTCTTGTTTACCAAGTAGGTTTAACGGCTCATCAGTTGTGTAGATGTGTGCAGCTAGACGGCTACGTGCGTTATTTGGCGTTTGCAGTAAACGTGCTACTTTTTGCTCTAGCTTATCGGTTGGCTTGCGAACAGGGCGACCGAATGGGAAAAGCATTAATTTAAGCGCGAAACGCAATGGTGCAAATGGCATATTGTTGATCAGATCTGCTAATGCACGTTGACATAGGTATAAGTGTTCTTGACAGCTCCACTGCACAAACGGAAGGTCTTCAATTTGACGGCCTTCATCGTTGTAGCGTTTTAGTGTT
Organism: Pseudoalteromonas sp. SS15; assembly: GCF_049257195.1. Classification (NCBI taxonomy): domain Bacteria; kingdom Pseudomonadati; phylum Pseudomonadota; class Gammaproteobacteria; order Alteromonadales; family Pseudoalteromonadaceae; genus Pseudoalteromonas; species Pseudoalteromonas sp. SS15. The sequence goes on along the minus strand of NZ_JBMMUD010000001.1, from coordinate 750,647 downwards.
GCAGATACTAGGTATAAATAACTTAGTAAGTCACCTAAACGAGCCGAGATACGTTCTTTACGTTTTAGTGAGCCACCAAACACCGCCATACAGATATCAGACATGAATGCTAAAGCTGCACTAAAGCGCGCTGCGTTACGATAGTAATCAGCTGTTTCGTCATTGAAAGGCACTTTTGTAAAACGCGCACCTGTTAATGCAAGCCACTTAGTGCGTACAAGGTTCGAAATAGTGAAACCAATATGGCCCATTAGCGACTTGTCAAAGCTGTTAAGCGCTTCGCGTTTGTCTTCCATTGATACCGCATTAAGCTCAGCAAGTACGAATGGGTGACAACGAATTGCACCTTGACCGTAAATGATCATATTACGAGTCAGGATATTTGCACCTTCAACGGTAATCGCAATTGGGGCGCCTTGGTAACCACGGCCTAAATAGTTGTTAGGGCCTAAACAGATACCTTTACCACCATGGATATCCATCGCATGCTTGGTAGAGTCGCGCATTTGTTCTGTTAAGTGATATTTTAGAATAGCTGAAACAACAGACGGCTTTTCACCTAAATCGACAGCCCCCGTCGACATAGTCACGGCTGCGTCAGTGCTATAGGCATAACCACCTAATTTAGCCAATGCTTCTTCAATACCTTCCATCTTACCAATTGGTAATTTGAACTGGCGACGAATGCGGCTGTATGCGCCACTTGCAAGTGCTAATGATTTGATGCCACCTGTAGAGTTTGAAGGCAGTGTGATAACACGACCCACAGATAAACACTCAACCAACATGCGCCAGCCTTGACCAGCCATTTTTGCGCCACCAATGATGTAGTCGATAGGCACGAAAATATCTTCACCTTGCGTCGGACCATTTTGGAATGGCACATTCAGAGGGAAATGGCGTCGGCCAATTTTAACACCTGGTGTGTTAGTTGGAATTAGCGCACACGTGATACCAGGCTCTTTGTCATCACCTAATAAACCATCAGGGTCACGTAGTTTAAACGCTAAACCTAATACAGTCGCAACAGGGGCAAGCGTGATGTAACGCTTATTCCAAGTTAAACGAATACCTAACGTTTCTTCGCCATTCCATTCGCCTTTACAAACAACACCGAAATCAGGAATTGAAGAGGCATCAGAACCCGCTTCAGGAGACGTTAATGCGAAGCATGGAATTTCATCACCTTTTGCAAGGCGAGGTAGGTAATGGTCTTTTTGCTCTTGCGTACCGTAATGCTGTAGTAGCTCACCCGGACCTAACGAGTTTGGTACACCAACAATTGAAGATAGAAGCGTCGATTTACTGGTTAGCTTTTGTAGCACACAAGATTGCGCATAAGCTGAAAATTCAAGACCACCATATTGCTTCTTGATAATCATCGCGAAGAATTTGTTGTCTTTTAAATATTGCCAAACGTCTTCTGGTAAATCGGTTAATTCGTGCGTTGCTTTCCAATCGTCAAGCATGGCACATACTTCTTCTACCGGGCCGTCTAAGAAAGCTTGTTCTTCAGGCGTTAAACGAGGTTTAGGGTATTGGTGAAGCTTACGCCAGTCTGGGTTGCCGCAGAATAAATCTGCTTCCCACCAAGTAGTACCCGCATCGATTGCAGACTTCTCGGTTTCTGACATAGTTGGTGTGACCTTTTTAAATGCTTTGAAAAGCGGGCCACTGATATACTGTTGACGAATATTGCTTAGTGATAGAGGCAAAACGATGGCTAAGAAAATAAGCCAAGATAAAGCACCAAATGCACCAGCAATAGTACCGACTAGCAAGGTTGCCCCAGCTACCGCTACGCAGCTATGCCAACTAGCTCTGTGATAGCTAGCGACACTGAGTAGCGCGATTAAAATTAATACAAAAATCAGAGTCATATTGTTTTCCTTGTTATGGTGGTCTGACCACTAAGCTTTAGACTAGCTCTAACTGCCTATGATTGCAAGTCATCTGATGAGTTTGAAATTTGCACGATTTACTAATTTTGTCCAGTTAACTGGCCAATAAAGCAGCCGAATCAAAGTCACTGAGTCGCAATTTATTGATACCGCGGTTACAATGCGCTTTTGCAGTTACCTCGGAAAATATAGATGAAGATTTTGGCAGATCAAAATATGCCTTTAGTTGAGGAGTATTTTGCTGATTTAGGCAGTGTAACGCGATTTGATGGACGCAATGCTAAGCCTGAACAAATCGAAGACGTTGATATTTTACTGACTCGCTCAGTGACAAAAGTAAACGCTGAGCTACTACAGTATGCTAAAAAGCTAAAATTTGTGGGTACTGCAACCATAGGTATCGATCATATTGATACTGAATTACTAGACGACAAAAAAATAGCATTTAGTAGCGCACCTGGTTGTAATGCCATTGCTGTTGCAGAGTATGTGATAAGTGCACTTTATGCCTATGCACAAGAAACATCAACAAGCTTGCAAGGTAAGACTCTAGGTATTGTCGGGGTAGGCAACATTGGCCAGTGTTTACGTGAAAAACTGCAAGGTAGTGGCATCAACTTATTGTTGTGTGATCCAATTAAATTTGAAAATGGTGAACTTGAAGAACACATTGAGTTAGATGCCCTATTAGCGCAATCTGACATAGTGTCATTTCACGTGCCATTAGTTAAAACTGGTAAACATAAAACCCTGCATCTAATTGATTCAGCGCGTATTGCGAAATTAAAGGATAATATGTTGGTCATTAATGCGTGCCGAGGCGAAGTCATCGACAACCAAGCATTACTTGAAGCTATGCAAGCAGGAAAGCAGTTAGAGCTGGTGTTAGATGTATGGGAAAACGAACCAAACATATTAACTGAGTTATTGCCTTTTGTCCGTTATAGCAGTGTGCATATCGCAGGGCATACTCTTGAGGGCAAGGCTCGTGGTACGCAAATGCTTTATCAAAAAGTGTGCGAGTTATTAGGTATCCAAGCAGAGAAACAGTTAAGTGACTTTTTACCAAAACCTGTGATCACAGAAGTCACATTACAAGATAATTTTACCCAAGGCGACTTAGGTCGACTTGTTCATCTGGTTTACGATCTTAGACGAGATGATGGCATTTTAAGAAAGTCACTGTCAGAGAAGGGGTTTGATCACCTTCGTAAGTCTTATCCAGTAAGACGAGAATTCAGCACAGTGACAGTAAAAAATAATGGCAGTCAGTTTGCGGAACAACTCGCAACACTTGGCTTTACAGTTTCAGAATAGGATGAGGTCAAATGTCTCAGAAATTTAATGTCGCCGTGCTTGGCGCAACAGGCCTTGTTGGTCGTCAAATCATCGAAACATTAGCAGAACGTAAGTTTCCAGTTGATCAGCTTTTCCCGCTTGCAAGCAGTAGAAGTGCAGGTGAAGAAATTGACTTTAATGGCGAAAAAGTAACGGTTTTGGATGTAGAAGAGTTTGATTTTTCGAACGCACACATTGGTCTATTTTCTGCTGGTGGCAGTGTATCAGAAAAATATGCACCGATTGCCGCAGAAGCAGGTTGTGTTGTGATCGACAATACCTCACATTTCAGATATGACTATGACGTTCCTCTGATTGTGCCAGAAGTAAACGCACATAACTTGGCAGACTTCAGAAATCGCAACATCATTGCTAACCCAAACTGTTCTACGATTCAAATGCTGGTGGCGCTTAAGCCTATCTACGATGCTTATGGAATAGACCGTATTAATGTATCTACATACCAAGCGGTTTCTGGTGCTGGTAAAGAAGCGGTTGATGAGCTAGCAAAGCAAACAGCTAACTTAATGAATGCGCGTCCGATGGAAAACGAGATTTTCCCTAAGCAAATCGCTTTTAACGTGATCCCGCAAATCGATGCTTTCCAAGAAAATGGCTATACCAAAGAAGAAATGAAAATGGTGTGGGAGACGCAAAAGATCTTAGGTGACAGCTCGGTAATGGTAAACCCAACAGCAGTGCGTGTGCCTGTGTTCTTTGGCCATGCAGAAGCCATTCATTTAGAAACGCGTATGCCATATGACTTAGAGCAAGTTAAGCAATTACTTAACGATGCTCCAGGTGTTGAACTCATTGAAGACGAAAACGATTACCCAACGCCTGTGTCTGACGCTAGCGGTAATGATACTGTGTATGTTGGCCGTTTACGCGCTGATATATCTCACCCACATGGTTTAAACCTATGGGTGGTTTCTGATAACACTCGCAAAGGTGCAGCGACTAACAGCGTGCAAATAGCTGAAGAGTTAGTAAATAACTACCTCTAATTCACAATGGCAAAACCCCGCTTCGGCAGGGTTTTGCCGCTTTTTACAGCTGCCAGTTCAAAAACCAGCCAATATATTGACTATAAACAATATTCTTTGTTCACATCTTCTCATACTTTAGTACGCTCTAGGCACTATTTATCAAAGCTTTGCCATAGATATTCCAATGTAACTGGTTTATAGTTTGCAGTTGGAATAGAGCTTGCAAAAGCCACCATTAGCAATATTTTAATGTTTAGCACGATGTTGGACATGATATCTAAAGGATCAACATGCGCGGTTTAGTGTTTATTTGTTTCTTTGCATTTGCATTGATAACCATACCAGCCTACACACAAGACGGTACCATTTTAAAGGGCCCTAAGAATGCCGATTATGGTCAAATGGGTCGCTCTATTGGCCCAATAAAGCCCTCGGACACTTTGTGGCGAATTGCGCAAAAAATTAGGCCTGATGACGGCTCTGTTACTGTTTATCAAGTAATGAGCGCCCTTTATCGCAAAAACCCCAATGCTTTTTTAGATAAAAACCTAAATCACATGCGCGACGGCGCGTATCTTAAAATACCGACCATTGCAGAAATGCGTCGTGAAAACCCAGCCATAGCAAAGCAGCGCTCTGATCAAGACGATGACTTGTGGGAGCTAAAAAAGAGCGGCATGCTCGACAACCAAACTATTGAAGAAGCACAAAAAAAAGTCACTCAAGCGCGAAAAATCGATGTTGATAATGCACAACAGCAACTTACTTCGCAGCTTAAGTCATTGCAAATGGAGCAAGATGCTAAGCTACAAGAGCTACAATCACAATTTAAGAACTCTGTTCGCAGTGTTGAAGAAATACTAGAAGAAAACAACAAGCTAAAAGGCCAGCTAACAAACATTTCTGAAGAGCTGCAAAATGTTCGCAATCAACTTGGCCAAGATTCTGAAATTCAGCAACAGCTGCAGTCGGTCATCGAACTTCAAAATGCCTTGATAGAGCGTCAAAGGGCACAGCAACAAGAAGAACAAAGTGCTGATCTACTTTCAAACCCCGTGATGATTGGGGTATTGGCAACTTTACCTGCCTTATTGGTGATTGGCGGGTTAGTGATGTTTTTACGAAAACGTAAGAATACGAACAGCACGGATGACGAAGATGATTTCTTACCCCAAGCGCCAGCTGCAGCAGGAGCCGCCGCAGCTGCGGGAGTTGCAGGTGCTGCTGCAGCCGATCCACTCGATTTAGATGTACCACCGTTAGATAGTAGCGTACCAGTTGAAGATAGCGTACAGCTAGACGATGACATCTTGCCTGAAGATGACGACATGATGTTTGATTCTTTGGAAGATGATAGCTTTGAAGCAGGTAATGACACGCTTGATCAAGACGAGCTAGATAGCTTGTTAGGGGACGATGTTGCTTTCGATGACGGCTCTGAAGGTGATGATCTAGATGACTTCTTACAGCAAAACTTCGATGCTGACGATTCGCTCGATGATATGGTTGACTTAGATGCTGGTAGTTCAAACAGCGACGATATTTTAAGCTCTGATGACCTTGATGATCTATTCAATGAAACCGACGACTCATCTGATGACGAATTAGACGTGAGTGATGATGCTTTAGCTGCACTAAGTGAAGAACTTGCCACTGAACAGCAAGAAGATGTCGATATAGATTCAATTTTAGACGGGGCTGAGACAGAAGAGCCTGAAAGTACTGGCGACGACTTTGATTTAGACGATATTGACAGCTTAATTGATGAGGTTGCAGAGCAGCCCCCAAAGGATGAAAGTTCTGAAGGAGCAGATGAAGACTTTGATCTGGATGATATTGATAACTTATTAGATGAAGTTGCGCAAACTGACGAGCCTGCTGTTGAGATCAACGATGAAGACGATTTTGATATTGATAATATCGATGATCTTTTAGACGAAGTCGGTGGTGCAGCAGAAGAAAATTCGGATTCAGAACATGATGATTCACAATTAGTAGATGCCGACGATGTTGACAGTTTGCTTGATGATGTTGCTTCAGATGATCTTGATATCGATGACATAGACGCGCTACTAGATGAAACTCAAGGTGAAGATGAACCTGATCTAGCGCAAACTGAAGAAGCTGATGTTGATTTAGATGACATTGATTCTTTAATAGAAGAGTCAAATCAAAATGATTTATCGATTAATGAAGATCCGTCAGAAGCAGATGACTTGGATCTTGATATTGATGACTTAATCGACGAGCCAGGCTTCGAAGAAGAGTTAAGTGAAGAAACCGTTGATGATGTTCAAGACACACCTACACCTGAAACAAAAGAGGAAGTTGTAACTTCTGAAGATGACATCGCGCTTGATGATCTAGATGACCTCCTTCAAGATGGCTTAGTGTCAGAACCTGTATCAGATGAAAACGAGCTTGATACCGCCATTGAAGACTTAGTCGACGAGTCAGACTTAGAAGAAGAGTTCAGTGAAGGAACCGTTGATGATGTTCAAGACACACCAACACCTGAAACAAAAGAGGAAGTTGTAACTTCAGAAGATGACCTCCTCGAAGATGATTTATTAACAGAACCGGCATCAACAGATGAAAGCGAGCTTGATTCAGACCTTGATGACTTAATCGACGAACCAGACTTTGAAGAAGAATTAAGTGAAGAAATCTTTGAAGAAGCCCAAGAAGTAAGTGAACTAAAACCGACTGAAGAAGTTGAACGCGCAGAAGACGACATCGCACTCGATGAGTTAGATGACCTCCTCGAAGATGATTTATTATCAGAACCGGTATCAACAGATGAAAGCGAGCTTGATTCAGACCTTGATGACTTAATCGACGAACCAGACTTTGAAGAAGAATTAAGTGAAGAAATCTTTGAAGAAGCCCAAGAAGTAAGTGAACTAAAACCGACTGAAGAAGTTGAAAGCGCAGAAGACGACATCGCACTCGGTGATTTAGATGACCTCCTTGAAGATGATGTATTAACAGAACCTACATCAGGAGAAAACGAGCTTGATGCTGCCATTGATGACTTAGTCGACGAGCCAGACTTTGAAGAAGCCCAAGAAGTAAGTGAACTAGAACCGACTGAAGAAGTTGAAAGCGCAGAAGATGACATCGCACTAGATGATTTAGATGACCTCCTTGAAGATGATGTATTAACAGAACCTACATCAGGAGAAAACGAGCTTGATGCTGCCATTGATGACTTAGTCGACGAGCCAGACTTTGAAGAAGCCCAAGAAGTAAGTGAACTAGAACCGACTGAAGAAGTTGAAAGCGAAGAAGATGACATCGCACTCGATGATTTAGATGATCTCCTTGAAGATGATTTATTAACAGAACCCACATCAACAGATGAAAATGAGCTTGATGTAGCGCTAGACGATTTAATCGACGAGCCAGACTTTGAAGAAGAATTAAGAGAAGAAACCGTTGATGAAGTTGAAACTTCAGAAGATGACATCGCACTTGATGATTTAGATGACCTCCTTGAAGATGATGTATTAACTGAACCGGCATCAGAAGAAAACGAGTTTGATGCAGCGCTTGATGATCTAATCGATGAGGCAGACTTTGACGAAGAGTTAAGTGAAGAAACCGTTGATGAAGTTCAAAAATTCAGTGAACTTGAACCGATCGAAGAAGTTGAAAGTTTAGAAGATGACATTGCTCTTGATGAGTTAGAGGGTTCCTTTGAAGATGATTTAATCGATGAACCAGTTGATGAAGCTCAAGAGTCAATTGAAGAGAACCAAGCCGAAGAATCTACAACGTCTGAAAATGAAATATTAGAGCCTAAATCTATTGAGCAGAGTATTGTTGATGAGCTAAATGCGATGAATCAACATACTTCAACTGATGTTGATGATGACATACCGACGGAGCCAGAAGCTCAAACACCTCAGGCCCCTTTGAAAAGCGTTGATGAAATGCTAGAGGAGCTAGAGTCTGAAGCTGAGTGGCAAAATGATGCTGAGTATGACGCAGAAGTGGAGCTTGGTGATGACCCGCTTTCAGATGATATTGATTTATCATCTGAAGAAGAGTTGCCAGAAATTGATACGGTTACACCAAGTGCTGAATTAGAAAGTTATCCAGAATTAGATTTAGATGAAGAACTGGATGAAGATCTTCTAAATATCAGTGAAACTGAGCAGGAATTATCGCAAGCATTAGAAGCAGGTGTAACGTCAGATAGTACACTTGACGATGATTTACTCACAGATGATGAACTTTCTTTTGATGATTTGTTAGAAGATGATAATGAGCCAGAATTAGGTGATTTATCTGATACCGACATTGAATATGAAATCAACAGTGAAGGACCTGAAGTTGAACAAGATGAGAGTACTTCATTAACAGATAGTATCGAAGGTGAGGCAGAGATCGAAGGCCTCCCTGAGTTTGACGAAGCTGCTGCACTAGAAGCTGCAACAGAAGAACAAGCTCTAGAAACTCAAGATACACCAGTTCAAGAAGAAGCCGTAATTGCTGATGACATCGAAGATGAGCTAGAAATAGAAGACTTCCCGGAGTTTGAAGACGATGCCTTACTAGAAGCTGCGACGGAAGAGCAAGCGCTAGAAATTCAAGATACACCAGCTCAAGAAGAGGCACTTCAAGAAGAAGTTGAGTTGCCTTCTGGAGATGAGTTACTTGCTGACAGCACCGAAGATGTGCTTGAAATCGAAGATTTTCCGGAGTTTGACGAAGACGCCGCGCTAGAAACTGCAACAGAAGAACAAGCGCTAGAAATTCAAGATACACCAGCTCAAGAAGAGGCACTTCAAGAAGAAGTTGAGTTGCCTTCTGGAGATGAGTTACTTGCTGACGGCACCGAAGATGAGCTGGAAATCGAAGACCTCCCAGAGTTTGACGAAGATGCCGCGCTAGAGGCTGCAACGGAAGAGCAAGCACTTGAAATTCATGATACACCAGCTCAAGAAGAGGCACTTCAAGAAGAAGTTGAGTTGCCTTCTGAGAATAAGTTACCTGCTGACAGCACCGAAGATGAGCTTGAAATCGAAGACTTCCCTGAGTTTGACGAAGACGCCGCGCTAGAAGCTGCAACAGAAGAACAAGCTTTAGAAATTCAAGATACACCACCTGAAGAAGAAGCCGTTCAGGACGAAGATTCAGAGCTACCGAGTGACAATTCGTTAATTGCTGATGACATTGACGATGAGCTGGAAATCGAAGACCTCCCAGAGTTTGACGAAGATGCCGCGCTAGAGGCTGCAACGGAAGAGCAAGCACTTGAAATTCATGATACACCAGCTCAAGAAGAGGCACTTCAAGAAGAAGTTGAGTTGCCTTCTGAGAATAAGTTACCTGCTGACAGCACCGAAGATGAGCTTGAAATCGAAGACTTCCCGGAGTTTGACGAAGACGCCGCGCTAGAAGCTGCAACAGAAGAACAAGCTTTAGAAATTCAAGATACACCACCTGAAGAAGAAACAATTCAGGAAGAAATTGCGCCATCAATCGAAGATGAGCTTGAAATCGAGGATTTCCCGGAGTTTGACGAAGATGCCGCGCTAGAGGCTACAACGGAAGAGCAAGCACTTGAAATTCAAGATACATTAGCTCAAGAAGAAGCCATTCAAGAGGAAGACTCTGAGCTACCAAGCGACGATACGTCAATAGATGACAGTATTGAAGATGAACTTGAAGGTGATATTCAAACGGAGCAAGCTTTAACGGATCTTGAAGCAATATCACCAGAGGCGTTTTTAAACGAGCTGGATGATCTTGCTAACAACGAAGAAGTTGAACCACCTGTTGAACTAGCTATTGATGAATCGGCGATTGAAGATCAATTTATGTCAGAGATTTCTGATACTGACTTTGATGCATTGCTGAATGATTTAGCTGAACCAGAACCAATTGATACAGAATCATTAGATGACGTTGAGCTCAATTTCGATGCGCTCTTAAGTGAAGAGTTAAATAAAGATCTTGACAAATTAGATGTTGCAATTGAAAGCGATGACGAGGTTTCTCAGCCAGACGTTGAAGAATATCTAGAAATTGACGACCTACTCGCAGAAAGTGACGACTTTGAAACAGCAGAAGAGCCTTATCAAGAAGCGAATATGGATGTTGGTTTAGGTGATTTTGATGACTTGCTTGCAGGCGAGAATGCCCCTGATGTTGACTTAGAAGCCGACGGTTTTTCTGCAAAACTAGATTTAGCCAGAGCATATATAGAAATTGATGACAGTGAGAGTGCACTCGCCATTATCGAAGAAGTGATAAATGCAGGTCCTGAATCAGTCCAAGCTGAAGCAAGTTCACTAAGAGACAAAATACAGTCTTAATGTATATGCTTAGTTTTGGTCATTTAAACAACCAATAATAGAGGAGGCGTTAGCCTCCTTTATTTTTTCTAGCGCTCAGTTCTCTCTTTAATTCAAAGTCGCGATGGCTTAGAATGCTGCGCTAGTCTAGACAGAGGTAATAAATTCATGCGTGTAGCACTTGGTATCGAATATAACGGCGCTCAATACAGTGGTTGGCAAAGACAGTCTCATGTAAACAGTATTCAACAAGAGTTAGAAACTGTTCTGTCTCGCATTTGTAACCATGAAGTCGAAGTGGTGTGTGCAGGTAGAACAGATGCTGGTGTTCATGCTACTGGTCAGGTTGTACATTTTGATACGCACTCAGAGCGAGATATGAGCGCATTTACGCTAGGTGCTAACTCGCAACTGCCTGACGATATTGCGATCCAGTTTGCGCAAGTGGTCGATGATGAATTTCATGCTCGGTTTAGCGCGACAGCACGCCGTTACCGTTACGTGATTTACAATAATCCTTATCGACCAGGTATTTTAAGAAGCGGTGTGACGCATTACCACCATCCGCTTGATGAAAAGCTGATGCAAGCGGCTTGTCCTGTTATGTTAGGTGAGCAAGACTTTACTTCATTTCGTGCTGTGCATTGCCAATCAAACACACCATTTCGAAAAATGCTGCACTTAAGTGTCGAGCGTGTCGGTAACTTTGTTATCATAGACGTGAAAGCCAATGCCTTTCTACATCATATGGTGAGAAACATTACAGGCACTTTGCTTGATATTGGTACGGGTAAATATCCACCTGAATGGATGGCAGAATTACTGGCACTCAAAGACAGAACTCAAGCAAGCGCAACAGCAAAGCCTAATGGATTGTATTTAGTCGATGTCGATTACCCAGAGCAATGGCAAATACCGTCGACACCACTTGGTCCTTTATTCTTACCAGATACTGAGATTGAGTAATTTTAAAGCGAAAGCTTGGGTTAGTTAATGAATTATGGCGGCTTATTTAAGACTTATACGACCAGTTTTTTATACCTTTGTCTAATAAATCATGGTTTAATGAGTTCAGTTTGTCTGAATGAATACAGACGCCACAACACAGAATTAGCATAAGAGAATTGCAAATGAGTTGGTTAGAAAAAATCTTACCTAGAACCACCAAATCATCAGGTAATAACAAAAAAGAAGTCCCAGAAGGTGTTTGGGCAAAATGTTCATCATGTGATGCAATTTTGTATAAAGCAGAATTAGAAAAGTCACACAACGTATGTCCCAAGTGTGACCACCACATGCGTATTAGCGCACGTCAGCGCCTTGAAATGTTTTTAGACGATGCTGATCGTAAAGAGATTGGCATCGAGCACGAGCCACAAGATGTGCTCAAATTTAAAGACTCTAAAAAATATTCAGACAGAATTACAGCAGCGCAAAAAGTAAGTGGCGAAAAAGATGCACTTGTGGCGATGACAGGTCGTCTTAAAGGTATGCCGGTTGCAGCTGTTGCTTTTGAATTCTCATTCATGGGTGGTTCAATGGCATCAGTGGTAGGTGCACGTTTTGTTGATGCAGTAAACGAATGTTTAGAGCACAACATGCCATTAGTATGTTTCTCTGCATCAGGCGGTGCGCGTATGCAAGAAGCACTTATGTCATTGATGCAAATGGCAAAAACAAGTGCGGCACTGGCTAAAATGAGTGAAAAAGGTTTACCATTTATCTCAGTCATGACCGATCCTACAATGGGTGGTGTATCTGCTTCACTGGCAATGCTTGGTGATATCAATGTTGCAGAACCTAAAGCACTTATTGGTTTTGCAGGTCCACGTGTAATCGAACAGACTGTTCGTGAAACATTACCTGAAGGTTTCCAACGTTCAGAATTCTTACTTGAGCATGGTGCAATCGACATGATTGTAGATCGCCGTGAAATGCGTGACACACTAGCACGTAATTTAGCGAAGTTTATGGACTTGCCATCTACTGAACAAGAGCATAGAGTAGCGTAAATTTTTTAATTTAAGCTGTTTTTATGTCACAAAATATACCTTGCCAATCATCAAGTCTTGATGATTGGCTTTGTTATTTAGAGCGTGTTCATCCTGCCAATATTGAAATGGGCTTGGAGCGCATCAAACAAGTTGCCGATTCGGTTAATCTTCTCAATTCTTCCTCGAAAATCATCATGATTGCCGGTACTAACGGTAAAGGCACCACCGCACGTTGCTTAGAAAGTCTGCTACTCGCTCAGGGTTACTCAGTAGGCACGTATGCTTCACCACATTTAATTCGTTATAACGAGCGTGTTCGTGTAAATGGTAAAGAGTTAGACGATCAATATCATGTCGATGCTTTTGACTTGTTAGAAAAAGGCAGGGGCGAAACACCTCTGACTTATTTTGAATTTGGTACGCTAGGCGCTCTGGCGATTTTTAAACGCTGCAAAGTCGATTATGTCTTACTTGAAGTGGGTTTAGGCGGTCGTTTTGATGCCACCAATATTGTTGAGCCGATAGCAAGCGTTATTACAACTATCGACCTTGACCATAAAGAATACTTAGGCGATACCCGTGAATTAGTTGGCTATGATAAAGCGGGTATTTTCCGTGCTGATAAACCGGCGATAGTGGGAGACTTAAATATTCCCCATACAGTCACTGAGTATGGTGATGAAATATCAGCTGAGTTAATTCTGTCTAAGCGAGACTTTTTCTTTGAACCAAAACAATCATCGTTTGTTTGGCGTTATAAATCGCATTCGTTTGAGTTTGAAAAGCCGAGTATTCCGGCACAAAATGTCGCCACAGCTTTGACATTACTGGCTCGTTTAGAGTTACTTCCTGAGCTATCAGTGATTGAAAAATGTTTAGCTGATTTAAAAGTAGAAGGCCGCTTTCAAAAACTAAGTGACTCACCAAAAGTATTTACTGATGTTGCACATAACCCTGAATCAGCACGCTACCTAAAGCAAAAATTAGTAGAGTTGAAGCAGCAAGGGTTTAAAATCCATGCATTAATCGCTATGCTTGCTGATAAAGATAAAGCCAGTGTAATCAATGAAGTGTCTGAATTAATTGATTTTTGGTCATTAGCGTCTTTAGATGGCCCACGTGCAGAGCAAGCATCTAACTTGTTACCTTTGCTATCGCAAGAGCAACAGCAGAACGCAAAGTCGTTCGATTCGGTCGATATAGCGCTTGATAGCCAGTTATCACAACTAGATGATCAAACGGCAATGATTGTATTTGGTTCCTTCTTTACTGTTGCAGAAGCAATTCAGTATTGGCAAAAATAGAGAGATAAGCTGTGAACTCAGGATTTTTAAACCGTTTAGTGGGTACTAGTATTGTGGTGGTCGCTGCCATCATTTTTATACCGAATATTCTTGATGGTGAAAAAGTTCACTTCAAAGACGGTTTTAAAGCCATTCCTGAGCGCCCTGAGTTCACTACAATTGAAATTCAGCAAGAGATTGATGCAAAAGCTGAGCTTGCCCCTGAGATTAAACCTGAAGCTTTGCATGATGAGACTGCACTTGACGCTGAGCCTGCCTCTACAGAAAAAGCTGATAGCTCAGAAATTAAAGAAGCTGTGAACACAGAGACAAACGATTCAAACTCACAACCAATACAAGTTGTTGAAGAGGCAAAACCAGAGGTTGAAGTTGTAAAACCTCAACAGCAAGTAGTAGAGGCAGAAATAGCGCCTTTGCAACGTTCAGAAGAATCTAACTTAACCAGCATGGCGTACGTCATACAGCTGGGCAGTTTTTCTCATAAAGCCAATGTTGAAGCATTGATGAAAAAACTAAAGAACGCAGGTTTTACCGCATTTACCCGACCCATTAAAACGCGCAATGGGGAGTTAACCAAAGTATTCGTTGGTCCTCAGTTAGATAAGACCGATCTAGAACAAAAATTGCCAGAGTTAGAAAAGCTTACAAAACTAAAAGGCCGACTAACCCAATTCGATATAACAAAATGATCTGGTAATTGACCCTTGGCTCTTATAGAATGCGCCCCAAATTAACGACTTGTTGGTTATTATGAACTGGGTTGATTACGCGATTCTCGGTATAGTTGGTCTTTCCACCTTATTCGGACTAATGCGAGGCTTTGTAAAAGAAGCAATGTCATTGGTTGTATGGATCAGCGCATTTTTCATTTCTAGTTTATTCTATCAATATCTAGCAACCTTCCTTACATCCATTTCAGAACCCCTTTTAAGAAATGCGGCCGCAATTGCCATATTATTTTTTGCGACCATACTGTTGGGTGGGCTTGTTAATTATATTTTGTCAGAACTTGTACAACGTACAGGCCTGTCAGGCACCGACCGTATCATAGGTATTGTGTTTGGTGCACTTCGAGGTGTATTAGTCGTGAGCGCCTTACTGTTTTTTCTGGATGCGTTTACCGGTGCACCCGATGCACCTTGGTGGACAGCATCAACTTTGATCCCTGAATTTAGTTTTGTTATTGAGTGGTTTTTCTCTTACTTAGAAGACAACTCTAGCTTTTTAAATTCAGTGAACCGTTAATCGGAAACCGTTAATCGGCGAGGAAAAATTTAATGTGTGGTATCGTTGGTATAGTCGCAACATCTCCTGTTAATCAGGCTTTGTATGACGGCTTAACTGTTTTGCAACACCGTGGGCAAGATGCAGCAGGCATCATCACAATCGATAACAATACGTTTAGCTTAAGAAAAGCAAATGGTCTTGTTAAAGATGTGTTTCATACCCGCCATATGAAGCGCCTTCAAGGCAATATTGGTATCGGCCATGTGCGTTACCCAACTGCAGGCTCTTCAAGTTCTGCAGAAGCACAGCCATTTTATGTAAACTCTCCATTTGGTATTGCCTTAGCGCACAATGGTAACTTAACAAACGCAGAAGCGCTTAAAGAGTTATTATTCAGCCAAGCTCGCCGTCATGTAAACACCACTTCAGATTCTGAAATTCTTTTAAACATCTTAGCGCATCAACTTTGTAAATCAGGTAAGTTAAAGCTTGAAGCTGAAGATATGTTCAGTGCAATTTCAAATGTGAATGAGCTAGTTGTTGGTGGTTACGCAAGTATTGCGATGATCATTGGTCACGGTATTGTGGCTTTCCGTGATCCGAAAGGTATTCGTCCACTTGTATATGGCAAGCGCGAAACTGAAAGCGGTACTGAATACATGTTTGCTTCTGAAAGCGTGGCACTCAAAGCTGATGGCTTTGAATTTGTGCGAGACGTAGCACCAGGTGAAGCAATTTACGTGACTGAAGATGGCCAACTATTCTCACAAATGTGTGCTGTTAATACACAACATGCACCGTGTATTTTTGAGTTTGTATACTTCGCACGCCCTGACTCTGTAATCGATAACATGTCAGTTTATGCGACACGTGTAAATATGGGTACTAAGCTAGGTGAGAAGATCGCACGCGAATGGGCCGATAAAGACATCGATGTAGTTATTCCAATCCCTGAAACGTCATGTGATGTAGCGCTAGAAATTGCTACGGTTCTAGACAAGCCATACCGTCAAGGCTTCGTTAAAAACCGCTATATAGGTCGTACATTTATTATGCCGGGTCAAGAAATGCGTAAGAAATCTGTACGTCGTAAATTAAATGCGATTGACAGAGAATTCGAAGGTAAAAACGTATTACTTGTAGATGACTCAATTGTACGTGGTACAACTTCAGCGCAGATCGTTGAAATGGCACGTGAAGCAGGCGCGAAAAACGTATACTTTGCTTCAGCTGCACCAGAAGTTCGTTTCCCGAACGTATATGGTATCGACATGCCATCAGCTGCAGAGCTAATTGCACACGGTCGTGAAGTAGATGATATCAACCAGAGTATTGGTTCAGACGGCTTAATCTATCAATCTATTGAAGATCTTATCGCTGCAGTTCGTCAAGAAAACCCTGAAGTAACAGAATTCGAAACATCAGTATTTGATGGTCAGTACATCACAGGTGATATCGATCAAGAATACCTAAATCGTATCGATGCACTACGTAATGACTCTGCAAAATCAACACGTGAGCAAGCAATGTCTGCTTCACTTGAGTTACATAACCAAGAAGAGTCAGAGGGCGAGTAATTATTTAATTATTTAATTATTCACTTCTATTAGACATATAAAAAGGAGCGATTATTCGCTCCTTTTAACTTTTGGATAAAAGCAAAAATTTAGGGGCTATTTAAAGCACCCTAACTAAAGGTAGGGCTAATTATGCCATTAGTCCATAAAATAGCCGTTCCAGCCATAATAATTACAATTAAGACCAATCCACAAGTCACTACAGAGCTTGCATAGATAAAGCCTCGCTCCTCAGGGATGTGCATTAAAATAGGCACTCCGGTATAAAGTAAGTAAACAGAGTAAGCCAGTGCGGCCATACCGACAGTCACTACAAACCACAACTCAGGAAAAACAGCAGAAACAGCTGACATAAATAACGGCGTAGCTGTATAAGCTGCAAGTTCTAAAGTTTGTGTATACGTTGGCTTAGCTCCGAATGTAACCGCCATCCAATGTGCTAAATAGGCTAGAGCAAATACCCCCATAATCAGTGCAAAATACATAGCGACACCAATCAATAGGGCACTTTCATGTGTTAGAAATGCGACGTCTGATGTGCCGATGCGCCAGCCAATGTGTACAGAAGAAATGTATCCCATAATACTTGGGATTAATGCGATAAGCGCGATATGAGATAAACTATACTTCATGCTCTCATGACGATTATCTATGGTTTGCCACTCTTCGAGTGGGTGAGCGTACAAGCCCCATAAATGATTTAAAATCATAAGGCCTCCTTATCAGAATTTGGCAAAGGGTGTGTGTTTTTTATACATCTTTCATAGTTATTTATGCGTAAGAAGCATTTCTTTGTCAAGAAATGGTTAAACTTTCGTCTAATTGAAAAGTTTTGAATCCTTTGAACGCAATAATCTTCCTTTGATCCAATGCATTAGCCTGAGCCAGTTTTATGATACAATTCGCGTTAATTTTTATTAGAGTCACTTTGAGAGTCAGCCTTGGATAAGCTTTTAGAGCCAATAAATCAATTCTTGCAATGCGAAACCCCAACTAGTTGGATTGAAGCAGCAAAAGACCCTAAAAACCTACCAGTCATTTTAATTGACCATATGGTCTGCGAGCTAAAAGCAGCGCAATCTGCTATGTATTTGATTCGTAAATACGCAGTAGATAAAGACAGTGGTACGGCGCTTCTAGAGTGGCTTAAGCCCTATGAAGATTTTACTTATCGAAAAATAGGCAGTTGGCAAGAGCTAGCAGATTGCAATAAGCTGAATAAATCAATGGTGCCTAAAGCACAGACCGCTTATGGGCAAGATTTGATTGATAAAATGGTCTTGCTTATCAAAGAAGAGTTACATCACTTTTATCAAGTATTAGAGATCATGCATGACTGTGGCGTTGAATACGAATATTGTGCATCAAGTCGTTACGCAAGTGGGCTACTTAAACATGTTCGCACGTATGAGCCAGAAAAACTCATTGATAAGTTGATTTGTGGCGCTTATATCGAAGCCCGCTCTTGTGAGCGATTTGCAAAGCTAGCACCACATGTAGATAAAAAGCTTGGTGATTTTTATGTGTCGTTACTGCGCTCTGAAGCGCGCCATTATCAAGACTACCTGACGCTGGCAGAAGAAATTGCAGGGAAAGACATATCTGAACGCGTCGCATTTTTTGGTGAGGTAGAAGCTGAACTAATAGCCTCTCCAGATGAAGACTTTAAATTCCATTCAGGTGCGCCGACACTAGCTTAAAAGACAGATTAAAGGCATTGAATGTCAAAAGCGATTATTTTACTGGGCGGGCCAAATAATGCCCAAGGGGAGTTGTCTGAAATTGTTAAACCACGATGTCAGACAACTTTCGAATACCATTTAAATTATCCAGAGTTAAAGATCCTTTGTACTGGCGGGTTTGGTGCGCATTTTAATGTGACTGAACATGCTCATGCAGATTACGTAAAAGCTTACTTAAAAGCGTTGGGTGTTCCCGATACTCAATTTTTACCCATCGCCGAAAGCCGTTTTACTTTAGAAGATGCTTTGCTTGTAAAACCTATCTTAAAACAGGCAGCTATTTCTGAAGTTGTACTGGTCACTTCGAGTTTTCATATGAAAAGAGCAAAGTACATCTTTAATCGTCTTTGTCCTGAACTTTTGCTTGAATGTGTCGAAGCGCCAACGCCTGTTTGTGAGTATGAACTAGAAAAATTATTAGCACATGAAGTAAGGGCATTACAAAGAGAAGCTGAAAATATAGATATGCTGTTGGCCGATATTGAAACAAAAACTCAATAAATTAGGTCAGTTAGAGGAAAGCAATCACGGTTGCTATATTCAATCTTTTACTAGGAAATTATCCGGTAAATGGTTTTCCTTGGTGCAACGTTTGTTCGTTTTCAGTGACCACTAAATAAGAGCTTTGCGAATACCAATCACCGAGTACCGTTCTAGTTAACGTGTCTCTGTCTTTTTCAATTGTGTGCACATTTGGTCTGTGTGTATGACCATGGATCATGTGTTTTACATTGTGCTTTGCAAACATGTCTAACACTGCGTCAGCGGTGACATCTAGAATATCTAATGGCTTGCCTTTTTGGCTTTCAATACTTTTTTGGCGCGCTTGTTTGGCGACTTTTCTTCTATAACTGAGTGGCATGGCGAGCATCAGTTTTGGCCACCACCAGCCGCGACTCTTCTTGCGAAACTTTTGATAGGCAACATCTTGGGTGCACATTTCATCACCGTGCAGAATGACTGTAGGTGTACCGTATAAATCAATGACTTTTTGTTCAGGCAATAAAGTCATGCCTGCTTGCTTGGCATATTTTTTCCCAAGCAAAAAATCTCGATTACCATGGGTAAAAAATACTTGAATGCCTTTATCTGACACAGATTTCAACAGCGAGGCAACTTCGTCGGTCAGTGTTGTATGACCATCATCGCCTATCCATACTTCAAAAAAATCTCCAAGAATATACAAAGCATCGACGTCATCAGTCATATGGGTTTCAAGAAAGAGTTTGAAAGCATGAGTAATGTCAGGACGGTCTTCAGTTAAATGTAAGTCAGAGATAAAGTAGGTTTTGCGAGATGCCATTCAAAAAGCCTAAAAGAAAATGAATAGTGAATGATGAAAAAGACAAGGCTAGGTGCATACCTAGCCTTAATTGCTTAGCACTCAGAATTAAGCAACAGTCACTTTCTCGATGATCACATCTTCAAGTGGTACGTCTTGGTGGAAGCCCGCAGAACCTGTTGCAACAGATTTGATCTTGTTTACGATGTCCATGCCTTCTACAACTTCACCGAATACACAGTAACCCCAACCTTGCGATGTTTCGCTAGAGAAGTTTAGGAAGTCATTGTCGTTTACGTTGATGAAGAACTGAGCTGTTGCTGAGTGTGGATCTGGTGTACGTGCCATAGCAAGTGTACCAGTTTTGTTGCTCAGACCATTGTTAGCTTCATTTTGAATTGGTGCTTGAACAGACTTTTGTTCCATACCTTGAGTGAAACCACCACCTTGAACCATGAAACCGTCGATTACGCGGTGGAAGATAGTGCCGTCATAAAAACCAGACTTCGCGTAGCTTAAAAAGTTTTCAACTGTAGCAGGTGCTTCTTCTGCAAAAAGATTTACTTTGATTTCACCAAAGTTTGTTTGAAGTACAACCATTGTGGTTACCTATTCGATATGTGTTTATTAAAGGAATGTATTTTATAGCAGAATATAAATAGGTTAAAGCTTTGTGTTAATGGCTTATTTATCGGGAAATAGCTGCAATCGGGTATAGAGCAGGGCGAATTCAAGTGTTATGATTGCGGCTTATGTCTATTATTGGATTAGGAAACAGACTCAATGTTGCAGATATACAACACACTTACTCGTGAAAAAGCGCCGTTTAAACCTCTTGTCGAAGGCAAAGTCGACATGTATGTGTGTGGTATCACCATTTACGATTTCTGCCACGTGGGTCATGCGCGTACTTACGTTTCATTCGATGTGATGAATCGCTATCTTCGCTATTTAGGGTTTGATGTTACCTATGTACGTAACATCACCGATGTAGACGACAAAATTATTAAGCGCGCAGCTGAAAACAATGAAGAAATAAACGACTTAACGGTTCGTATGACTAAATCAATGCACGAAGATTTTGAAGCATTGAATATGTTGCCAGCTGATATTGAACCAACGGTAACCGGCCATATGAATGAGATCATCGACATGATCGAACGCCTTGTTGAGAAAAAACACGCCTACGTTGCACAAAACGGCGACGTACTATTTGATGTATCAACATTTGAACAATACGGCCAACTTTCTCAGCAAGATTTAGATATGCTGCAAGCGGGTGCACGAGTGGAAGTCGCTGAAGGCAAAGATGATCCACTAGATTTCGTACTTTGGAAGAAAGCCAAAGCAGGTGAGCCTTCTTGGTCATCACCTTGGGGTGAAGGTCGTCCAGGCTGGCATATTGAATGTAGTGCAATGAGCCAAAAACATTTAGGTGAGCATTTTGATATTCATGGTGGTGGTTCAGACTTACAGTTCCCGCACCATGAGAATGAAATTGCCCAGTCATGCTGCGCTAATAACGGTAACTACGTAAATACTTGGATCCACACAGGTATGGTGCAAGTAAATAAAGAGAAGATGTCTAAATCTTTAGGTAACTTCTTTACAGTGCGTGAAGTATTAAAGCAATACGACCGCGAAACAGTACGTTATTTTTTAATTAACGGTCACTATCGCAGCCAGCTTAACTACTCACAAGAGAATTTAGATCAGGCGCGTTCATCGCTTGAACGTATTTATACAGCGTTACGTGATGTTGAGCTGGTTGAAGTTGATTACAAGCAAACAGAGTTTGCTAAGCGTTTTGAAACCGCAATGAACGATGATTTCAATACACCAGAAGCGCTGCCAGTTATCTTTGAATTAGCAAAAGAAGTGAACTTGCTAAAAGAAAAAGATGCAAAAGCGGCGGGCGAGCACGCGTTTATTCTTGTGAAGCTTGCTGAAGTGCTAGGTATTGCACAGCAACAACCAGAGCAATTTTTACAAGGCGACCAAGACGACGACGAAGTTGCTAAGATTGAAGCGTTAATTGAGCAGCGTTTAACAGCGCGAGCGAATAAAGATTGGGCTGCTGCAGATGCTGCGCGTGATGCGTTAACAGCGATGGGGGTGGTACTTGAGGACAGTGCAGGTAAAACTACTTGGCGCAAAGCATAAATAAGCTTTAAGTTAAAAATTAATACAGAGGCCCGATATTGAACTATCGGGCCTTTTTTATGTTTATCTCTTAGTTAAGTCGAACGGGTTTTTTTCTTAACATTACAAATCTTGCTTACTATGCCTAATAAAGAACCAAAAAGAGTGTTTCACTTATGAAACGGCTCTGTTATTATGCTGTAAATTTTTAGTCATGTATGACTCAACTGAGTAAAACTGTTTTATTGAAAAAGCTAAGGATATAGCTTTTCTTGGAAAGGAAATAATGAAAGCAACCGAGCGCAAAAGGAAGACTTTTAGCTTCAAGGTTGAAGCACAGCGATTCATTCGTCAGATCAGGCAAGAACTAGGCTTAAGTCAAGCTGAGCTTGCTAAGCGTATGATATCTGAGTGCGACCAATCAACCATTTCAAATTGGGAAAGCGGCAAAAACGAAATCCCTCTCAGCAAATTTATCGACATACTGTTGATCAGTGGTCGCGATCCTGCCTCATACTTTGATATTTTTGGTAAGAAAAATGACAAAGAAAATAAGAATAATAAAGATGTTGAAGAGGTGAAAGAATGATGTTAAATCCTTTTGATTATTTTGCCTTGGTTTGTTACCTATTTGCCCTTATCTTTTCATGGAAAGACATAAATGCTAGATATTTGATCCTATGTATTTTGGCTTCAAGTGCTGTAGCGTTATCAACTTTAGAGTGGGCGTTTTCAAAACCAATTGGTTTTTATGTGTGGTCAATGTCCATGTCTTTATTATTTTTATTATTTGTATTCTTACGAAGATATGTAGCTTACAAGCTTTATAGAATTAAGTTTTTTGCAGAGGCTTATGAAAAACATACTTATACAGTGCAAGAAGCGACCTTAATAGCTATTTCTTTAGTATGTGTTGTAAACAATTTCGTTGCTTTTGTTGAAGTTTACTTTTATTGGATTGATTGGTTGGATAATGCTTATTATAAGCTTTATGTTAGGGATAACTTGCAAAAACTAATGATAATATTAACTTCACTTGTGAGCCTATCTTTTACTATAAAATCTTGGAAGCTTTCAACAGCAAAATTCTCAAAGCAGTAAATCTTACTTGGAATATATTTATGGAATTAAATAGACAGCAGTTAAAACTAATTAAAGGTGGCTTGCCGACACATGGTGATGATAGCCCAAAATTACCAGAGAAGAAAAAGTCACAAAGCGTTGAAACTGATTCTTTCAGCTCAAGTTTAACGGCAGAGCCAGTTAAGCTCTCTGAACTCCCAAAGCCTTAACTTAGTTTGAAATAAATACACAAAAGCCGTTCAATTCGAACGGCTTTTTTATGCTCAGGCTAAAAACCTAGCAATCATAATTTAAATATTTTAATTCTCGTTTTTTATCGTCACCACACGCTGCGGGAACGGTATTTCAATATCAGCGGCTTTAATCTGCGCATATATTTGTTGGTTAATATCGAGTTTAGTATCAATCAGCTCAGTAGTGGGTGCCCAGTAGCGATAACTAATAATCACCGCGCTATCATCGAAGCGTTCAATACCAATTTTAGCGTGCGGCTCGTTGGCCACTTTGTCATGAGATGAGAGAATGTTTTTGATAAGGTTAATGGCTCTATCGCTGTCAGCACTATAGGCAATGCCGATTTCTCCCATAACCAATGAGTTATTAAATGAGTTATGCAGTACTTCGCCAACGATGTGCTTGTTAGGAATGGTGATCTCAACGTTTTCTTCATTGATTAAAATGGTATGGCCCAGCTCTATCATTTTAACCTGACCAGATTCACCCTTAACAGAAATCGTATCACCGACAACAAATGGGCGCGTAGCAATAATCGCAAGGCCCGACCCATAGTTTGAAAGCATTCCCTGCAAAGCCAAGCCCGCACCGAGTGAGGCTGCACCTATGGCAGCAACAAATGGCGTAATACTGATCCCGAGTTTTCCGAGGGCAATCACCACAAACATCACAATAAGCAGCACTTTCACCACATTGGCAATAAAGTTGGTTAATGCAATATCAATGTTATGCTTGAGTAATAAACGTTCTACCGTTTTAGAGAGCTTCTTAGAAACCCACATCCCTATAATGAGGATTAAGATCGCAGCAGCCACTTGCATGCTGTAGTTGACTAAATAGTCTTTAATAATGGTGTAGTAACGTTCAACTTGTTCTATTTCTTGTTGGATCACGGTCAATACCTAATAAATTTAAAACAAATAATGGAGTTAATCAGAGGTTAGCATAAGAAATAAAATAACCCATTGTTTTATAATACTTATGAGTTGCTTTATTAGTTAAATAAATCAACCACCACTTAGTTGCGTCAATATAGCATAAAGCGTGGGCACCCAAATTGCGGTGATCAATGCACTGATTATCATGGCAGCCGAAGCAAAAGCACCAGCCTGAGGGTGGTGCTCAATCGCAGCTGCGGTGCCGATACCGTGACATACCACCCCAAGAGCAAGGCCTTTTACTCTTTGATCTTTAACCTTAAAAAGATGTAGTAAAGACAACCCAAACACAGCACCAAACATGCCTATCAAGATAACCATAAAGGCGGCGATAGCTGGAATGCCGTTTAATCCGTCAGTGATAATGAGTGTTATTGGAGTGGTCACTGAGAGCGCCATTAAAGAGTTTAACAGCTCATCAGGTACAGCAAAGAGTTTGCATAATATGAAGGCAATCAATGTGGCACTGGTGACACCTATAAAACCACTCAGTAATAGCAAGCCCAAAGAGCGCTTAATTTCATGCATTTGCTTATAGAGTGGGTAGGCGAGTGCGACAACAGCCACTTCTAAAAAGAAATGAATGGGGTAACTGGCTTTGGAAAAGTCTTTATAATTAATATCTGAAAAAATCAGTACTGCACTCAGCATCACAATACAAAGCAGTAGAGGGTTCAGTAGAGGAGAGGGAAATTGATTATTCAACCTTCTGGTAACTAAAAATAGCCCAGTAATGAACGCACAAACAAACATTGTGATAAGCAAGTCACTTAGCATGCTTGCCTCTTAAACTAGTAATGAATGAAACCAAGACAAGCCCTATTAAAGGCACCAGCAGCAATACCAGCAACAATAATGACCAATGAGTCGTAAAGACATCTATATGCTCAACTAATCCAACACCCGCAGGTATGAAAAACAACGCCATATACTTCAAAATAGGCTGGCAAGCAGGAGCGAGCCAAGATTCTTTCACGATATCCGTCATTAATAATACAAACACAATCAACATAGCCAATAAGGCACTAGGAAAAGCAATTTGAAAATATGAGGTAGTTAGCTTTGAGATAAACAAAAAGCCAATAAGTAACATCAAACTGGCGCTGAATTTAAACCAAGCTAAAAGATATGTTTTAGTATTATTCATAGTCCAAGTATAAAGAGTTAGTAAGGAGTGTCGATGCGACCTTCTTACCATTTTCCTCTTTGATTATATGGTTTGGCTTCTTCCTTAGTCGCATTATACATGGCGATACGCGTATTTTTACTTAATAACAGTTTGATTTGGGACCAAGTTTCTTTTGCGAGAATGCGTCTGCGGTTAAAATGAAAACTTGCTTGATGCATCCGCTTAATCGCAGCGAGTGCATCTGGAGAGCGTGTTTTGAGTTGCTCTATGATCTCATTACAGCGTTTTTCAGGATCTTCGACTATTTCTGTAATTAAACCAAGTTTAAAGGCCTGCAGGGCATCAATAGGTTCTCCTTGGCTACTCAGCAATAAAGCTTTGTCGTATTGCGTTAACCCAAGTAATAAAGGTGAGCTGCCCATGTCAGGGCACAAGCCCCAGCGTGATTCCATAATAGCAACTTGTGTGCTGCTTTTGGCGATGCGCATATCTGCACCTAGCGCAATATGAAGGCCCCCACCAAAACTATTACCTTGCATGAGAGCAATAACAGGTACAGGGATAGTGTGCCAGCCAAGTACGACCCTCTGCACAAGGTTTGCGTTTCCTGGTAGCCATTTAAAAAGTAACTTAACGATATTCAGAGGTTTAGCCATGACAGACTTCACATCTAGCCCTGAGCAAAAATGCGCGCCCGCTCCGCGAATAACAACAGCGCGAATTTCACGCTGTTTTTTGATTTTTTTAATGCATTTATCAAGCTGAATAAACATTTCAACACTTAATGCGTTTTGTTTATCAGGGCGGTTCAGGGTGACGTAAGCAACATTGTTTATTATTTCGAGTGAAACCATAGGGAACCTGTTTTTATTATCGTTTTAGAGTTAACACTCTATATGGCTTTGTTTACCATGTAAATTCATCAATTCGACTCAAGACCATAGCCAAGTAATTGACGGTTTTGTATGATAGCCACAATATTTGTTAGTGAGACTTTCTATGCCAGCACGTCTTTGTAGTATTGAAGAAGCAACCCATCAAGCTTATGAAATTTTTCAAGAGTTAGCACCACAAAATTTATCAGAGTTAGATATTGCTGAATTTAACCAACATCATGAAGAGTTTGGTTTTATTGAAGACAGTGAACCTGATGATAGCTGGCAAGAATTTGTATCTCTTGAAAGTGATCTTGAAGATTTTGTACAAGTTTTAGTGGGCATTGAATACGAAGATGGTGATGAAGTGCTTGCTAAAATTCTTATCAGTCGCGACTTGGATGCGCCGTTCTGTCATGTGTTATGGAAGCAAGAAGCCGAAGAAAACATTCAATAGATAAGCATGTTAATAAAAAAAATAAAAATACCGGCACTCATAGCCGGTCTCTGCTTTGCTACTTTCAGCAACCCTACCTATGCGGTAGATCCATTTGAAGATTTCCATGAATACGGAGAGCTATCAGATGAAGAAATACATGAACTTCACAAAGGTGAGTTTTTATATGGCGATACGGAGTTTGGTTTAATCATCAACAAAGGTAACGCTGAAAATACTGCGTTTAAGTTGAAGGGCAATTTGTATCAAGATTTCACCCACTGGCGAAATCACTTTAAGTTTGATGGTCTTTACCGTGAAGACACTGATGCAGAGACTGGGACTGAAACGGTATCAGCGGAGCGTTACTTTGTGTCAATGCAAGGTAACTATAAAATTGGTGAAGATAATGAGTCGTTGTTTTTATACGCTGACTACGAAGACGACGAATTTAACGGTAAAGAATATACCGCCACCTTTGCACTCGGATATGGCACGCGTTTATTTGAGGGTAGAAAGAACACCGTTGATTTAGATGTAGGTCCAGGTTTATCAATAACGCGAACCAGTGATGAAATTGATCTATTCGAGGGTGCAGATCGTGTCCAGCAAGGCCAATTATTACGTTTGGCTTTACAGTGGGAGCGCAAAGTCTCTGAGAGAACGCGCTTTAACCAAGATATCAGTATTGAGCGTTCACTATCAGGGTTAAATACCCGAGTTTTGAGCGAAACGGCACTGGTTACTCAAGTGTTAGGTGGAATTGGTTTTAAAGTGGCTTATACCTATAGACACAATTCACAGCCTGAAGAGAATAAGCTTAAAAAAGACACTGAAATCAGCGCGACATTGATTTACAGCTTTAGTGGTGGACTGCAAGACTTCAAGCGTCCAACCCCAGTTTTAATTGAAGATTAATTAAAGAGAGTTTATGTACAAGCATACACAATTTGCATGGGTGATATGGGCAATTTTATTGTGGATCAGTAGCTTTTTAGCCGTTGCTGCGCAACTAATAGGGTTTAATGCTGGCATCGTTGGGTTTGCTGCATTACTTGTTTTGGTTGCTATAGCTTTTTATGGTCTGACTGTTGAAGTGAATCAAAGCAACCATTCAGTCAGTTTTTGGTTTGGCCCAGGTGTTGGTAAGAAAACACTAAATTTTGATGATATAGAGTCTGTGAGAGCGGTTCGTAACTCGTTACGTCATGGTGTCGGAATGCGTATTAGTCATGATGGATGGGTTTATGCAGCTGCCGGTTTCTCTGCTATCGAAATCCAGCTAAAGGATGGCACTAAATACCGTGTTGGTACAAATGACCAAGAAACCTTACTTGCTAGTTTTCCCGAAGCGCTTAAGTATGTTCCTGAAGTGATTAATACGCCTGAAAAAGCAGATATTGATGAAGACGACGAGGAACATGAGCCAGTTAAAAAGCGTAAAGATCCATTTGATTTTAGTTAGACATAGTTAGCTCATTTAGCCTAAATAAAAAAATAGCGCCGAACATAACATTGGCGCTATTTTTTACTTACAGCTTACAGCTTACAGCTTACAGCTTACAGCTTACAGTTGCATTAATGGTCGTGACCACAACCGCCTTCTGTATGTACATGACCGTGCTCAAGCTCTTCAGCCGTTGCTTCACGCACATCAACGATTTCAACATCAAAAGTCAGGGTTAAACCCGATAGCGGGTGATTACCATCGATGACAACTTCATCACCTTCAATACCAATGATAATTACGGTGTGCTCACCTTCGTCTGTGGTCGCTCTGAATTGCATACCCACATCAATGTCCATACCTTCAAACATTGACTTTTCAACAACCTGGGTTAGGTTATCATGACGCTCACCATAGCCTTGCTCTGGCTCAATAGTGACAGAGAAAGTGTCGCCAGCTTGTTTGTCCGCAATAGCCGCTTCTAAGCCTGGTACTAAGTAACCGTGGCCCGAGATGATCTCAAGCGGTTCGCCGTCGTAGGTATTATCTATGGTATTTTGCTCGTCATCCATTACAGAGAAGTGCATTTTTACAACGGCGTCTTTAGTGATTTTCATAATAGGATCCAATTATTGATCTTCAAGAGAATAAGGAAGCGGTTGGATTGAAACCAACTGCTCTGGAGATTGTTTTAACCTAAGTGTAGCATCTGATTGTGTATCATTTGGTAATACAGCCAGTGCAGAGTAGGTGTTTGAGTTTGCATTGAACACTTGGCAAATGATTTTGCCTGCACGACGCCAATTTTCTTCAAGTTGAATTTCTAAATCTGCGTCTTCAACTGCTTGAGAAGCATCGCCTTGTACTATGTACATAGCGCGCTTGTTTTTACCTAAATAACGCATACGTGCAACGGTTTCTTGGCCTGTATAGCAGCCTTTTTTAAAACTAATACCACCGATTGCTTGAAGGTTGATCATTTGCGGCACAAACTCTTCAATATAGTCAGTGCTTAGTGATGGCTCACCAGCCAAAATGGCCGCTTCTTCAAACTCAGTTGCATCGTTTTCAAGCGAAATGCTATTAGGTAATTCTGCGTCATCGTTTAATAAAACAATAAGACGAGTTTCATCGAGTTTCAGGGCAATGCCGCCTGCAAACTCACTGCTATTTTGTTGTTCCGAGAATGTGATTTCAAACTGCTCACAGGTTGCAGAAAAGTCGTTAGTTAAAAGCCCGAAAAGTTTTGGATTTTCGTGAAGCTCTATTTCAACTTTAGCGAAAACACCGTACTTTTTTAGCTCTCTCGCTGAAGCTTCACATTCAGCAGGGCTGCCTAATAAATAAAATTTTGATTGATGCTTAAATAGCTTAAATGCACCCCAAAGCTTGCCCTTAGGTGAACAATGACCTGCCCACAGAAATTGCTGTTCGTTAATTAAATTCAAATCTTGTGTCAATTGGCCATGTAAATAGTTAAGTTGATCTTGGCCTGAGACTGAAATGAGATGTTGGTTCAAAGGAAAAGCACGTGTGTGCGACATAGTATTCATCCCTATGAAATGATTTGTGTTAATGGTAGCGCATTTGTGAATATGCTTAAATGGCTATAACTTAAAAGCTGCAAATTAGCCCAAGATTATATGCGGTACAAAGCGGCTCAGATCTTGTGTAATTAAAGAGCTGTCTTCTCGAATACTCATAGCCACAGCTTCATCTTTTACCATCCAACTGCCAATTAAAGGGTAGTTGCCATCAAAGTTTGGTAAAGCATGAAAAGCTTGATAAATAAAACCTTCATCACCATATTCGCCGCCAGAACTAGCCAGCGTTTTACCTGCTTTGGTAATTTCTATATTTGCCCCTTCACGAGAAAAAATCGGCTTCTTAACGATACCAGCGGCCGTATCGAGTTTGTGTTTATCTTTCGAAAAATAAGCTGGTAACAGGTTCGGGTGGCCTTCGAACATTTGCCAAAGTAAAGGTAAAATCGCCTTATTTGAAATGATGGCTTTCCAAGCTGGCTCTAACCACTGCATCTTTAAATTCGATAAAGCAGGTGCAAACTCATCGGTAAACATAAACTCCCAAGGATAAAGTTTAAACATCCAACTTATGGGGTTATTGTTTAGGTCGGTTAATTGGTTGGCGTCATTGAGCCCAATGTCTTCGACAAAACAAAAGCCCGTTTTTAAACCCGCCTCCATGGCACAGCTGCGCATGTATTCGACTGTGCCTAGGTCTTCTTCTGTATCTTTACAGCACGAGAAATATAAACGTTGAGCACGATGAAATCGATGTAGTTGTCGAAAGTGTTTTATCAGTGCTTCTTGTAAGGCATTAAACTGGTCGCTGTGCCTCGGCAGCTGTCCAGCATCAACCATATCTTCAAGCCAACGCCATTGAAAATAACCAGCTTCAAATAATGAAGTCGGTGTATCAAAATTTGCCTCGAGTAATTTGGCCGGGCCATTGCCGTTGTAACTAAAATCAAAGCGGCCGTATAAATGCGGATCTCGTCTAAACCAAGAACGACGAATTAAATCCCACTGCTGTTCGGGGATGGCAAATAACTGCATGAGCTCATCATCGTCACAGACTTTAGAAACCAACTCTAAAAGCATTTGATTGAGTTCGACACTCGGGTCCTCTATGTCTTGCTCTATTTGCTGTAAAGTAAATTGGTAATAGATACTTTCATCCCAATAACTTTCACCGTGCATGGTATGAAAGTTAAAGCCAGTTTCTTTGGCGAGCTGTTTCCAATGTTGGCGAGGCGGGGATGATCTTCTGAACATAATGTGAAACTAGAGGTTAAGCTTTCGCTTAACCTCCCCAGCTACTTCTTGAAGCACTACGACCAAAACCACCGCGTTTACGAGTAACGGGTTTTCGTTTTGCTTTGTAGTTCACTTTACTTGATTTGACGAGCGTAGAACCGCTGCTACTCGCACTGGCCACATAGTCATTGTTTGAATTACGATAGCTAAAGAAATCGTCACGGCTACGGTATAAAGGTTTGGCACCTGAATAGTATTTTCCGCCTAACATGGCACGTTTATGTTTACGTTT
The DNA here is from genome assembly GCF_049257195.1 of Pseudoalteromonas sp. SS15. Taxonomy (NCBI): domain Bacteria; kingdom Pseudomonadati; phylum Pseudomonadota; class Gammaproteobacteria; order Alteromonadales; family Pseudoalteromonadaceae; genus Pseudoalteromonas; species Pseudoalteromonas sp. SS15. The sequence continues at coordinate 719,632 of NZ_JBMMUD010000001.1, read as the reverse complement.
TTTCTTTAAAGCATCGAGCCCTTCGTCGACAGCCTCAGCGACTAAGCCTATCATGAAGCCAGCCATAAGAGGTTGCCAAATACCGCTGTTAGATTCACATCTATCGAAGCCGAAATCACCTTCACACAATTGCTCGGTGGCGTAACGCGGGGCTTCATTTAAGTGTTGCTCTAACGCTTGCTGATACTCTGCTTGGCAAGTTTCTAACTCAATGCCAAAAGAGTTACATTCCATCGTATCTTGAAATAATAAAGCGGACTCTTCACTATCACCACAGCCTGCTAATGAGCCAGTAGCGCCCATAAGTAAAGTTAATTTAATGTGTTTGCTACGTTTCATCATGCCTCCTAGTAAGTCATACAGGCGGCGTTTAAAACTCCCGTAGCCAGTGAGGCTGCACCTAAAAATAAACCAGCACTCAAATGTTGTGCTTCAATCTTTTCAGACAGCTTCGGCATATATAAGCGAACGGTAAAGAATGTAACTAGCTGCATCACTCCGGCAATCACACCCCAAACAGCAAAATCTAAAAGCGACACAGCATTCACCGCTGCACTGGCGATAGGTAAAATAAAACCAATTAATGTACCGCAGAACGCGACCGCAGCAGCAGGGTTGTTTTCTTTCATTAAACGCCATTCACAGTGTGGCGTTATGTAGGTGTATACAAACAAAAAGCACAAAGTAATTGCATAGCCAATTACGAAATAACTAATAAAAGGCAAAAATCCTTGTAAAGATTCCAAAATCATTTTTTTATCTCTTCTTATAACTGATAGTTAGTTTTTAATTTGTTTAAGCGTTTTTAAAGGCAAGTTGTTCGATTTCTCGATGCAGTACAGCATCATCACCCACATTGAGTTCAATCAAGCGTTTAAGGTGCGTCACACTCTCAAGGTCGATTTGATTACAGTGAAGGCCTAAATATTCACTTTCGACATGTCTTACTTCGACTTCCATTGAAATCAGTACATCACTGTCTGGTAAATGAAACTTTAGGTTAGCGGCTTCACCTTGAAGGGGAACATAGCCTACAGGCAAGGTGATCAACGCGCCTTTTAATGAAAGGTCGAGTACTTGGCAATTGTAATCACCACTGGCAGTCATTAAGGTTGCCTGGTTTGAAAACAAAATACGCGTAAAACGTCTGCGTTCTTCCATCATCATTCTCTCAATATTCTAGATAATCTAAGCATAGATAGTAATACACTTAGGCTCCAGTGTAAAAAAAGCCCTGCATAAACAGGGCTTTCAATATCAATGATTTGCAAAAATTAGCTATTGCGTGGATTATTTAGCCAATTTTTTTGTACTTAATACGCTTAGGCTCGGCAGCTTGTGCGCCATAGGTCTTCTTCAGCCAAGCTTCATACTCAGTATAGTTACCATCGAAGAAGTTCACTTGGCCTTCGTCACGGTAATCAAGAATGTGTGTAGCGATACGGTCTAAGAACCAACGGTCGTGCGAGATACACATTACACAGCCTGGGAATTCTAAAATCGCATTCTCTAGAGCACGAAGTGTCTCAACGTCTAAGTCGTTGGTTGGCTCATCCAGTAGTAAAACGTTACCGCCAGCTTTTAAAAGCTTAGCTAGGTGAAGACGGTTGCGCTCACCACCAGAAAGCTCTTTTACAAACTTTTGTTGGTCGTTGCCTTTGAAGTTAAAGCGGCCAACATAGGCGCGGCTTGGGATCTCAAAGTTACCAATTTTAAGTACGTCTTGACCGTTAGAGATTTCTTGGAAAACAGTGTTGCTGTCGTCCATGTTGTCACGGAACTGATCAACCGCAGCGAGTTCTACAGTTTCACCAACATCAACAGTACCAGCATCTGCTTGCTCTTGGCCTGAGATCATTTTGAATAACGTTGATTTACCTGCACCGTTAGCACCGATAATACCAACGATTGCACCTTTTGGTACACTGAAGCTTAGGTTGTCGATAAGTACACGGTCACCATAGCCTTTAGTTAGGCCATTTACTTCAATTACTTTATCACCTAGGCGAGGACCAGGTGGAATGAATAGCTCATTTGTTTCGTTACGTTTTTGGTAATCACTTTGCTGTAGTTCAGAGAACTGCGCCATACGCGCTTTAGATTTAGCTTGGCGACCCTTCGGGTTTGAACGCACCCATTCAAGCTCTTGAGCAATTGATTTTTGACGTGCTTTTTCAGCTTTTTCTTCTTGTTTAAGGCGTGCATCTTTTTGTTCAAGCCAAGAAGAGTAGTTACCTTCCCACGGAATACCATGGCCACGGTCAAGTTCTAAGATCCAACCAGCAACGTTATCTAAGAAGTAACGGTCGTGGGTAATAGCCACAACAGTCCCTTCATAGTCGTGTAAGAAACGCTCTAACCATGCAACAGACTCAGCATCTAAGTGGTTGGTTGGTTCGTCTAGTAGAAGCATATCTGGCTTTTCTAAAAGCAAACGACAGATAGCAACACGGCGACGCTCACCACCCGATAAGTGCTCAATTTTTGCATCCCACTCAGGTAGGCGAAGTGCATCAGCAGCGCGCTCTAAAGCGTTATCTAGGTTATGACCATCATGCGCTTGAATAATAGCTTCTAATTGACCTTGCTCTTTTGCTAGAGCGTCAAAATCAGCGCCATCCATTGCATATTCCGCATAGACTTCGTCAAGACGCGCAAGGGCGTTTTTAACTTCGCTGACAGCTTCTTCAACAGTTTCACGAACTGTTTTGTTTTCGTCTAATTGAGGTTCCTGAGGAAGATAGCCGATTTTAGTACCAGCAAGTGCATTCGCCTCACCTTCAAACTCTTTATCAACACCCGCCATGATGCGTAAAAGAGTCGATTTACCTGCGCCGTTTAGACCAAGTACACCAATTTTCGCACCAGGGAAGAAAGATAATGAAATATCTTTTAAAATCGTACGTTTAGGTGGCACCACTTTGCTAACGCGGTGCATTGAATAAATAAACTTATCTGGCAATGCCATAGATGAAACCTTTCATGTTCAAAATTAACTTGCATATTGTAGAGTTTACCTAGCGATTTCGTCAATCAAACAGCAAGTTATCTCTTTTTTAAACTCATGAAATTAACTCAAAACTAACAGTGCCACACCAGAAAAAGCAATTATCCCACCCAATATCATATTTTTTGTCATGGGTTCTTTGCGCAGGGCGCCAATGGTCATCACCATCAATGGAGCGGTTGCGAAAATAGTTTGTGCGATAGCCGGATCGGTATGCTTGACTGAAATAAGCTGCAACCAAAGGCCAATAAAGGTGCCAAAAAACACCGCGACAAAAAGCCATTGCTTTTGACTTATACCATCTAAGGTAATGGCTTGTTTGAGATTTTGCTCTTTTAGACAGGCGACAACACACGCGACAACCAGTGTGCCTGAAAATAAACGAATAAAAGCAGCCCACAAACTACCGATTTGTTCAGCATTCATAGCACCCTTTGACATCACCATGCCTGCCGCTTGGCAAGTGGCTGCAAGCAACGCAAAACCAACGCCTTTGATATAAATGCTGTGCTCAACTTGAGGTAATGGATTTTTGGGTTTAATAGCCACTAGAACACCTAAAGTTGTGATAACAATACCAAGCCATGCAAGGCCACTGAGCCATACCCCGAGCAAGACAATATTTAGTACACCCGCAATGGCAGGCGCGAGAGATTCAATGACAAGTGTACGTGCTGGGCCTATATTTCTAAGTGCAGCAAAATAAGCGCTATCGCCAATAGCAATACCCAAAATGCCGCTGACAATAAGCCAAGCCCAAGAGCTGGCTAATTGTGGTAAAGGGCTGGTAGGCAAAATGAGCAAAATTAATAACATCAGTGCACAAGCAATTATGCCTTTACTGACATTTAGTTGCAGGGGCGATAAGTGATGGCTAAAGCGTTTGTATAACATCGTAGATGACGCCCAGACTATGGCTGCGCTGATTGCGGCAAGTTCACCGATCCCCATTTTTTTCTCTTTTTATAATGATGTTTGAGCGTGAATTATCTAAGTAAATTTTTCAGTTGCAAACAAATGAGTTGGGATTTTAGACATCTAAACATCTAGAGGTTGAATTTTTCGACTTTACGTTCATAATGACACCCATAAATTAAGTTGGGGAGAATTGTATGCCGATCACCGTAAAAGATGAGCTACCTGCCATTGCTACACTCAGACATGAAAATGTCTTCGTGATGCCTAAATCACGGGCAAGAACGCAGGAGATCCGTCCGATGCGCTTGGCGATTCTTAATCTTATGCCCAACAAAGTTGAAACCGAAGTGCAGTTTATTCGTTTGCTTGCGAATACGCCGCTTCAGGTTAACGTCGATTTATTACGTTTAGATACGCACCGTAGTTCAGAAAATTCTGAACAACACTTAGATATGTTCTATCGCTATTTTTCTGATGTAAAAGAGGAAAACTACGATGCCATGATCATCACAGGTGCGCCGCTGGCTCATCTGGAATATGACGATGTCATATACTGGCAAGAACTCAAAGAGCTATTTGATTGGGCTGAAAACCATGTGACTTCAACGTTATTTTCTTGTTGGGCAGCTCATGCGGGTTTGTACCATCATTATGGTTTAAAGCGTGAACTTCGTGACGATAAATTATGCGGTGTATTTAAGCACCGTTGTTTGTTTGAGCATGGTGCACTAACTCGTGGTTTTGACGATGAGTTTTTAGTGCCGCATTCTCGCTACGGTCACATTGACCTTACTAAAATCCAAAGTACACCAGAACTTGCCGTGTTAGCAGGCTCAGAAAAAGTGGGTGCGTATTTAATTAAAAATCAGTCTGGCAGTCAGGTGTTTTTAACCGGTCACCCTGAATACGATGCTGATACTTTACAAAAAGAATATTTTCGCGACCTAGCCAAAAGCCCGGATGCGCCTAAGCCAGAAGGGTACTTCCCGAATAACGATGCTGAGCAAAAACCGAGTAAAACATGGCAAAGTCATGCCTTTTTGTTATTCTCAAATTGGCTGAATTATTACGTTTACCAAACAACCCCATACGATATTAACCTAGTTAGCCAAGATGTAAGGACTAACAACTATGCCGAATAAAAGTGCAGCCTTAAAAGAGGCTTTAAAACAACGTATTCTTATTTTAGATGGCGCCATGGGTACCATGATCCAAGAATATAAATTTGAAGAAGAAGATTATCGCGGCGAGCGCTTCAAAGATTGGCATGTGTTAGTGAAAGGCAATAACGATTTATTAAGCCTAACTCAACCTGATGTCATTGCAGATATTCATCGTAAATATCTAGCAGCTGGTGCTGATATCATTGAAACAAATACCTTTAACGCGACCACCATTTCGATGGAAGACTACGAAATGGGCAGTTTGAGTCGTGAAATCAACCTTGAGTCGGCTAAATTAGCACGTAAAATTTGTGATGAGTTCACTGAGAAAGAGCCGCACAAACCGCGCTATGTAGCAGGTGTATTAGGTCCAACTTCTAAAACGTGTTCAATCTCACCAGATGTAAACGACCCTGGTTATCGTAATATTACCTTCGATGCGCTGGTTGAGGCCTATATTGAGTCTACGCTTGCTTTGATTGAAGGTGGTGCAGATTTAATTTTGATTGAGACGATTTTCGACACCTTAAATGCTAAAGCTGCGTCATTTGCGGTAGAAGAGGCGTTTGAACAAGCGGGTATTACGCTGCCAGTTATGATCTCAGGTACTATTACCGATGCTTCTGGTCGGACATTGTCAGGTCAAACAACAGAAGCATTCTATAATTCAATTCGACACATTAAACCTATTTCAATTGGTTTGAACTGTGCTTTAGGCCCAGACTTATTACGTCCTTATGTTGAAGAGCTGTCGCGCGTGTGTGAAACCTTTACTTCAGTGCATCCTAATGCTGGTTTACCGAATGAATTTGGTGAGTACGATTTAGAAGCCGATGAAATGTCAGTAGAAATCATCGACTGGGGCAAAGAAGGCTTCATCAATATCGTCGGTGGCTGTTGTGGTACAACACCTGAGCATATTAAGGCATTTGCTAATGGCCTTGCGCAAATTAAACCAAGATCTCTGCCTGAGCTAGATGTGCGTATGCGCTTAGCGGGCCTTGAAGCGTGTAACTTGAATTAGGAAGTATCAGATGACGCAACAAAATACCGCAATTTTTACCAACGTTGGAGAGCGAACCAATGTTACCGGTTCTGCAAAGTTCAAACGCCTAATTTTAGAAGAAGATTACGAAACAGCCCTTGATGTTGCGCGTGAGCAAGTAGAAAACGGCGCACAAGTTATCGACATCAACATGGATGAAGCCATGTTAGATTCGAAAGCGGCAATGACCAAATTCTTAAATTTGATTGCTTCTGAACCTGACATTTCTCGCGTGCCTATCATGGTTGACTCGTCTAAATGGGAAGTCATTGAAGCGGGCTTAAAGTGCATTCAGGGTAAGGCGATCGTTAACTCGATTTCATTGAAAGAAGGTGAAGAGCCGTTTATTCGTCAGGCTAAAATTATCAAACGCTTTGGTGCTGCGGCTGTCGTTATGGCGTTTGACGAAACAGGGCAAGCCGAAACAGCCGACCGAAAATTTGAAATTTGTGAACGCTCTTACCGTATTTTGGTTGACCAGCTAGGCTTCCCACCTGAAGACATCATCTTTGATCCAAATATCTTTGCGGTAGCAACAGGTATTGAAGAGCACGATAACTACGCGGTTGACTTTATTGAAGGCACACGTCGCATTAAGCAAAACTTGCCGCACTGTAAAGTGTCGGGTGGTGTATCGAACGTATCTTTCTCGTTCCGTGGGAATAATCCGGTTCGTGAAGCCATTCACTCAGTGTTCTTATACCATGCGATTCAAGCTGGCATGGACATGGGCATTGTGAATGCTGGTCAGCTTGCAGTTTATGATGATATTCCCCTTGAGCTGAGAAAAGCCGTAGAAGATGTTGTATTAAATACCGATCCTGGCGCAGGTGAGCGACTGGTTGAGTTGGCACCTAAATATTCTGGTTTGGCGCAAGCTGAAAAAGTGGAAGACCTAGAGTGGCGAACTTGGTCAGTAGAAAAGCGTTTAGAACACGCACTTGTTAAAGGTATTACCGAGTATATTGAAGAAGATACTGAAGAGTGTCGCGCTTCAATGGATAAACCAATTCAAGTGATTGAAGGTCCATTGATGGACGGCATGAATGTCGTCGGTGATTTATTCGGTGCTGGTAAAATGTTCTTGCCTCAGGTTGTAAAATCAGCTCGTGTAATGAAACGTGCCGTTGCTTACCTTGATCCGTATATCGAAGCGGAGAAAGAAGAGGGCGCAACTAATGGTAAAATTATCATGGCAACGGTTAAAGGTGACGTACACGACATTGGTAAAAACATTGTGGGCGTAGTTCTTCAGTGTAATAACTATGAAGTGGTCGATTTAGGCGTGATGGTGCCTGCTGAGAAAATTCTGCAAACTGCCATAGACGAAAAAGCCGATGCCATTGGTCTATCGGGCCTTATAACGCCATCGCTCGATGAAATGGTACATGTGGCGAAAGAAATGACCCGTCGTGGTTTTGATATTCCATTATTAATTGGTGGTGCAACCACTTCTAAAGCACACACTGCGGTTAAAATTGAGCCCCAGTACGACAAAGGCGTAGTGTATGTGAACAATGCCAGCCGTGCGGTAGGTGTGGTATCAAGCCTATTAAGCAAAACACAAAAGCCAGAGTTTCTAGCTAAGACTACCGCTGAGTATGTAAAAGTGCGTGAGCAACAAGCGCGTAAAAAGCCACGTAGTAAACCTGTTACTATCCAGCGTGCCCGTGATAATGCCGCAAAACTTGATTGGGATAGCTACACGCCACCTGTGCCAAAAAAGCTGGGTGTTACAGAGTTTAGAGATGTCAGCATCAAAACATTGCGTGAATACATCGACTGGACACCTTACTTTATGACTTGGTCATTGGCTGGTAAATTCCCTCGTATTCTTGATGACGAGATTGTTGGTGAAGAGGCGAAAAAGCTTTATCACGATGCTAATGCGATGCTTGATGAGTTTGAAAAAACACAAGCGCTGAAACCACTTGGCGTGATTGGTTTATTCCCAGCAAACCGTGTAGGTGATGACATTGAGATCTACACAGATGAAACTCGTTCTGAAGTATTAGAGTTAAGTTGTCACTTACGTCAGCAAACGGAGAAAACTGATTTCCCGAATTACTGTTTAGCCGACTATGTCGCGCCGAAAGGCACACCTGACTACTTTGGTGCATTTGCTGTAACTGGCGGTCTTGAAGAAGACGACTTAGCTGAAGCATTCGACGCGCAACAAGATGACTACAACAAGATCATGGTTAAGGCGGTTGCTGACCGTTTAGCCGAAGCGTTTGCTGAATATCTTCATGAGCAAGTTCGTAAAGAGTACTGGGGTTATGCAGCTGATGAAAACCTCAGTAATGAAGAGCTTATTCGTGAAAATTACCAAGGTATTCGTCCTGCTCCAGGTTATCCTGCATGTCCTGAACATACTGAGAAGAAAAAAATCTGGTCGTTACTGCAAACTGAAGATCGTATCGGTATGCAACTTACAAGCTCATATGCAATGTGGCCAGGTGCTGCTGTATCGGGCTGGTATTTCTCTCACCCTGATTCTAAATATTATGCGGTGGCGCAAATCCAAAAGGATCAGGTTGAAGACTACGCGCAGCGAACCAATATGAGCCTTGAAGAGGCAGAGCGCTGGTTGTCACCAAATCTTGGATACGAGCCTGAATAGGCTTCAACTTAAAATCAAAACACTCTAAAAAGCACTTATTTATATAAGTGCTTTTTTTATGTATCACTTTTTCTATAGAGCTTTTACTTAGAGCGGAGATTACTTTTCTAAGAAAACTTCATATAATTAATTAGAGATGAAATTAATTATTCATGAGGCTTTTATCTATTTCTTTATTCTTTCAATTTAAATTGTGCAAATTAGATTGGTATTTTTATTTATAGATGAAAGCTTTTTTAGCGAAAAAAGGTGTTCCATGCTCGGACAACAAGCAAAATTCAACAAAGCGGTGTTTTACCCTGCTTCTCTAGTTATCCTGCTACTGATGATAGTCACTGTGTCTGCACCAAATATGGCAAAGTCATTATTTGCAGATATTCAAAGTGCGATTACGGTAAATGGCAGTTGGTTTTATGTACTTACCGTTGCAATCATTTTGGGCTTTGTATTGTATCTTAGCTTATCTCGATTTGGCTCGGTAAAACTAGGGCCTGACCATGCCACCCCTGATTACTCATTAGGCACCTGGATCTCCATGCTTTTCGCAGCAGGCATGGGAATTGGCTTGATGTTTTTTGGCGTGGCGGAACCGATTATGCACTATTTGTCTCCGCCAACGGCAGAGCAGGGCTCTTTAGAAGCCATCAAAGAAGCCATGAAAATTACCTTTTTCCACTGGGGTTTTCATGCTTGGGCCATTTACGCCATAGTTGCTTTGGTATTGGCTTACTTTAGCTATCGTCATAAATTACCTCTAACGCTTCGTTCAGCACTTCATCCAATCATTGGCGATAAGATTTATGGGTGGCAAGGTCATTTAGTCGATATTTTTGCGGTTGTCAGTACAGTTTTTGGCGTGGCGACTTCTTTAGGATTAGGTGCAAGTCAGGTAAATGCCGGGCTTAATTACTTATTCGAATTTGACGTCAGCCAAACCAATCAAGTCATTATCATGGTGGTCATCACTGCATTGGCGTCAGTGTCGGTGGCAACAGGATTAGATAAAGGCATTAAAATACTCTCAGAAGCCAATATGCTATTGGCGATAGCTTTACTCGCATTTATCTTCATACTTGGTCCTAGTGTATTTTTATTACAAGCCTATGTACAAAACGTTGGCGCATATCTTTCTGAAATTGTCTCGAATACATTTAACCTGTTTGCTTATGAGAAAAAAAGCTGGATTGGAGGTTGGACCATTTTCTACTGGGGCTGGTGGTTAGCATGGGCGCCATTTGTTGGTTTATTTATCGCACGTATTTCAAAAGGTAGAACCATTCGAGAGTTCGTATTAGGTGTAATGGTAGTGCCTACTGCATTTACTCTGCTTTGGATGACCGTATTTGGCAACAGTGCGATTTACATGATAGTTGAGCAGGGTGCTCAACAGGTCGCAAATATGGTGAGTGAAAACTCTTCGGTTGCTTTATTTGTATTCTTAGAGCAATTCCCTTGGTCAACGATATTGACGGTATTATCAGTCGCAATGATCGTCATATTCTTTGTCACATCCTGTGACTCAGGAGCTATGGTGATAGACATGTTGTGTTCAAATGGTGAAAACAATACACCAGTATGGCAGCGACTATTCTGGGCAATTAGTGTTGGCGTGGTTGCAGCTGTGCTCAGTTTAGTTGGGGGGTTAGAAGCCTTGCAAACTATGACGATTGCTAGCGCATTACCTTTCTCACTCGTGCTACTGTTTTCATGCTTTGGTTTAGTAAAGGCTCTCGAAGTTGAAAGTGCGAAACGTGAAAGTTTACAGCACCATGCGGTGTTAAATATGGGTGGTGAGGAAACCACTGATTGGAAAGAAAAACTCAATAACATAGTTTCAACGCCAGATAAAAAAGACATTAATCAGTTTTTGAATAAAGAAGTAAAACGTGCATTCAAAGCGTTAAAAGCACAGTTTGAATTAAATGATATTGAGGTAGAAATTAAGACTTCAGACAAGAGTATTTCTATAGTTGTGAACCACGGTGAAGAGCACGACTTTATATACGGCGTGTATAAAAAAGAGCACGTTCAGCCAAGTTTTAGTCATGATCAAGAAGAAGGGAGTGAAAGTTACTACCGAGCGGAAGTTCACTTGCTTGAAGGCGGTCAGGATTATGACATTATGGGTTGGTCTGAAGCTGCTGTGATAAATGATGTGATCAATCAATATCAAAAGCATATGCACTTTTTGCATATACTGCGTGATGAAGGGCCTGTTTTATAGAACCTGAGCCCTTATCAGAATTTAGCATATCAAATTAAAAACCGCCAAATGGCGGTTTTTTGTATTAAAAATTTTACACTTACCATAACCTTTACGTTAACGTAAGCTCTTTATGCCGCTTGAGTAACTATTTTTAACTTAAGCAAATATTTACTGGTTTTAATTTAACTATAATTTTCGTTAAATTTATATTTATTGAATTAAAATTGTCTATTAAGAGAATTGTAGGGGAGGATTGTCTCAATTTATAGAGAATTTAAAAAGATAGTGATAGAGTCGATGCAGTTTCAGCGCTATGCCCGACTATTGGGTAAAAATTTCGGAGAACTATAAAGTGGCTGTATTTAACCAAGTTGAATTTGATAACCATGAACAAGTGGTGTTTTGCTCTGATAAAGAGTCAGGCTTAAAAGCAATTATTGCTGTGCATAGCACAAAGTTAGGTCCTGCAGTGGGTGGCTGCCGCATGTGGGATTACGCAAAAGATGAAGATGCTGTTTATGACGTATTACGTCTTTCTAAGGGCATGACTTATAAAAATGCGGTTGCTCGTTTACCATTTGGTGGTGGCAAGTCTGTGATCATTGGCGATGCGAAAACAATTAAATCTGAAGCTTTATTTAGAGCATTTGGTAAGCAACTTGAGCGTTTAGGCGGTACTTATTACTCAGCAGAAGATGTGAATATCACAACTGGTGATGTAATGACGATGCACAAAGAAACAAATTATGTCATGGGCTTAGAAGGTAAAAGTGGTAATCCTTCGCCATTTACTGCGCTTGGTACTTTCCTTGGTATTAAAGCTGCCTTCAAACACAAGCACGGCCATGAAGATTTAAATGGCGTTAAAGTATCTGTTCAAGGTCTAGGTGCAGTAGCTTACACATTATGTAAATACTTACACGAAGCAGGCGCACAGTTATTCGTTACGGATATCAATCAAGAGTCTGTGGACAGAGTGGTAAATGATTTTGGTGCAACAGCTGTGAATATCGACGAGATTTATGATCTAGGCGTTGATGTATACGCGCCGTGTGCGTTAGGTGCAACGGTGAATGATGAAACAATTCCTCGTTTAAAAGCACAAATCATTGCTGGTTGTGCAAATAATCAGTTAGCTGAGTCTCGCCATGGTGAAATTTTACGAGAAAAAGGCGTCTTATACGCACCAGATTATGTGATTAATGCTGGTGGTATTATTAACGTTTACTATGAAACTAAGCCGGCTGGTTATAATGAAGCAGATGCCACTAAGCATGTGGAAGGCATTTATGACACACTAGCTGAAATCTTCAAGCGTTCAGAAGAAGAGCAAAAGTCGACTCATATTATTGCTGATGAACTAGCACAAGAAATAATTGCAAACGGTCTATAATTCCTTTGCTTTAAATAATGTAATTGGTCTAATAGAGGGATGTAATCAAACATCCCTTTTTTTATGAAAAAAATTGATCTCGACACTTGGCCGAGAGCCGAGCATTTCAAATTCTTCTTACCTTTCTCACAACCCTACTTTAATGTTGTTATTGACCTTGATGTGAAATTATTGTTCGAATATGCAAAATCACAGCAATTGAGTTTTACAGCCAGCTACTTATATTGCTTACAAGAAGCGGTGGCGCGTTATGCACCAATCAGGTATAGAATAGTTGACAATAAACCTGTTGAAGTAACAGGTATTACGTTGAGCACTGTATTTTTGCGCTCAGATGAGAGTTTTAGATTCGTTCCGTTAGAAACACAAAATTCATTATTAGAATATTGTGAACATTACACTCAGCAAAAACATACCTTTTTAGATAAACCATTGTTAAACCCTTCTTTTATTGAAGGTGCTGATAAAATAACGCAAATGTATATTTCAATTTTGCCATGGTTTAAATTCTCAGGCTTTAAACACGCAGAGCATACCCCCATTGCTTCAGGCATTCCGAAAGTCGTCTTTGGACAATATCAAAAAGTGCAAGGAACATTACCCGTTTCAATTGAAGTACATCATGCATTAATGGATGGATTGCATATATCGCAGTTCATCGATGTTTTTAATCAAGTCGTCGCAGAAATTTGTGCATAAAACTAAGCTGTTTAAGTGTATTTTCACTACCACAAGTAAAAAAAATACAAAAAAACAAAACTTAATAAAAATCCATTAAAAGCATGGGTTTAAAATTAAACCTTGGTGTTTTAAAACTTCAGTTACAGGATGTTTTTACCCTGTAACAAAATGTAAAAACAATGTGTGCTTTGCCCGTTTTGCAAAGGCAAAATGCTTCAGTGAATGATTTGTGATGTTAATATTATGTTTTATATAAAAAATATTAATCCATTTTCAAAAAATTAGTTTTGCCTATGAAGTTGACACATGGCCTTGCATTTAGCATTATTGGAAAGTTGATATCTATAGAAAGATATCAGGGTAGCTCTACTATAAAGAGCAAAAAATTATAAAAGTAACATTACTTAATTGGTTGGGAACTATGTCTGTTAAAATCAGAAAGAGTCTTGTAGCTACAGCACTACTAGGTGCAACAGCTTTCGCAAGCAGCAACGTGATTGCAGATCCTTTGAATGACATACAGAAAGTAGGTCAGCAAACTCAAACGGCTGCAAAAAAATCACAAGAAAAAATTGATAACATTTATGGTCAAACTCAAGAGATGATCGGTGAGTACCGCAGTGTTGTTGATGAAACAGAATTATTAAAAGTTTATAACGACCACGTAGCACGTTTGGTAGCAGACCAAAATGCTAGCATCGAGTCACTTAATCGTCAGATTGGTACGATTGAGAAAACTAAACAGGACGTTGTGCCTCTGATGTATCGCATGATCGATACGCTTGAGCAATTCATCAAAGCGGACGTTCCGTTTGACACTGAAACTCGTTTAGGTCGTGTTGAAAAATTACGTGATCTTCTTTCTAACTCTAAAGTAACTACTTCAGAGAAGTTCCGTCAGGTTCTTGAAGCATACACAATTGAGACTGATTACAGCTCAACAATGGTTGCATCTCAAGGCTCACTAGAAATCAACGGTAAAAACATCAACGTTGACTTCGCACGTATTGGCCGTGTTGCATTTGTTGCTCAATCATTCGACCTTAAGCACGCTTGGGTTTGGAACAACAGCGCAAAACAGTGGGATGAGCTAGGCGAAGAGTACATCAAGCCAGTTAAAACTTTCATCCGTATCGCACGTGGTCAGGCAGCACCTGAACTACTAGCACTTCCAATCTTTGGCGCGGAGTAATAAATAATGAAGAAATTATTTAAAGGTTTTGCAGTAGCGGCTGCTCTATCTGTTTCAGCTGGTGCAGCTCTAAACGCGCACGCAAACACTGAAACTCTAGACAAAATCCTTCAAGAAGTTAAACAAAACCGTATTTCTGAAGGTAAAATCAACAAGCAACGTGAGCAAGAATTCCTTTCTGCTCGTGCTGACAAGCAAGCACTTCTTAATAAAGCTAAGCGTGATTTAGCAAACGAGAAGGCTCGTGGTGAGCGTTTAAACAACCAGTTTAAACAAAACGAAATCACACTTGCGGAAAAAGAAGTTGAGCTTCAAAACGCAACGGGTACTTTAGGTGAGATGTTCGGTGTTGTTCGTCGTTCAGCTTCTGAAGCGATCGGTTCAATCGAAGCATCACTAGTAAGTGCTGAAAAGCCAGGACGTGCAGAAGTTCTTCGTTCATTAGCAGCAGCTAAAGAACTACCGACTACTCGCGAACTAGAAGAGCTTTGGATTGCTTTCCAAACTGAAATGACAGAATCTGCAAAAGTATCTACTTTCGAAGCACAAGTTGCTGAGCTAAGCGGTGAAATCAATACTAAGCAGGTTACTCGTGTTGGTAACTTCAACCTAATCACAAAAGACGGCTACGTAGTATACGATGCAGCTAACAAAGCTATCGTTCCACTAGGTAAACAGCCAGATGGTCACATCTTCAACACTGTTGCTGACCTTCTAAATACACAAGCTGGTTCATACACTAAGTTCTATGTTGACCCTGCGCGTGGCGGTATCCTACGTCTAAACACTCAGCGTGCAACTGTTGAAGAACGTTGGCACCAGGGTGACACAGTTGGTTACATCATCACTGCATTACTTGCTATTGGTGCGTTACTAGCGTTAGTTCGTTTCCTAGACCTACTTATGGTTAGTGCTAAAATCAAAGCACAGGTTAAGAACATCAACACGCCTAACGAAAACAACCCACTTGGTCGTATTCTTAAAGTTTACCATGACAACAAAAACCAAGACGTTGAAAACCTTGAGCTTAAGTTAGACGAAGCAATTCTACGTGAAACGCCTCGTATCGAAGCTGGTATCAACATCATCAAGATCTTAGCTGCTATCGCACCGCTACTAGGTCTACTTGGTACAGTAGTTGGTATGATCTTAACGTTCGAATCAATCACATTATTCGGTACTGGTGATCCGAAGATCATGGCAGGTAACATCTCTCTAGCGCTTGTAACAACAGCTCTAGGTCTGATTGCTGCACTACCACTAATCCTATTACACGCAATCGTTTCAGGTCGTAGTAAAGCAGTTCTACATATCCTAGACGAGCAGAGTGCAGGTATTGTTGCTGCGCATGCGGAGAAGGAGAAAGCCTAATGCTAGTCCTGATGGAGATTTGGGAATCTATCAGGGATTTTGTTGGCACAGGCGGCCAGGTATTATACGTGGTCGCGATAGCACTCTTTCTAATGTGGGTATTAATGATTGAGCGCTATTGGTTCCTACTCGCCGAGTATCCGAAAATGAAAGCGGATATCGTAGCGAAGTGGGACGCCCGCCAAGACACTACGTCTTGGTACGCACACAGAATCCGCGATGCATGGATTTCTGAAGCGTCTGAAAAATTAGAAGCGCGCATGTTGATTATCAAAACATTGGTAGCCATGTGTCCATTAATCGGCCTACTAGGTACTGTAACGGGTATGATCAGCGTTTTCGAAACGATGGCTACTCAAGGTACTGGTAACGCTCGTCTAATGGCATCGGGTATTTCAATGGCAACGATACCAACAATGGCAGGAATGGTTGCGGCACTATCTGGTGTATTCTTCAGCACTCGCTTAGAAGCTAGAGCGAAAATAGCTAAAGAAAAGCTAGTAGATAGTTTGCCTCATCACTAAAGAGAGATATTAATATGGCACGTAAACAACGTTTTCGTGAGGAAGAAGAAGCAGCAGTAGACATGACACCGATGCTAGACATCGTATTCATCATGCTTATCTTCTTCATCGTAACAACTTCTTTCGTGAAAGAAGCTGGTATTGAAGTACAAAAGCCAAAGGCTGCACAAGCTCAAACTAAGAAAAATGCGAACGTATTCATCGCTATCCGTGAAAACGGTGAAATCTGGATGGATAAGCGCGCAGTTGATGTTGAGCGTGTTAGTGCAAACCTTGAGAGCATCCTAGCTGAGCAACCAACAGAAACTATCATTATTCAAGCTGATAAAGGCGCGAAGCATGGTGTGGTTGTTAAAGTTATGGACCAAATCAAGGCGACTGACGATCAACTAAAAATCTCAATCGCTGGAGCTAAGTAATGATTCGTTTTCTGTTTTCACTTGTAACAGGTGGGGCAGTTACTTTCGGCTTATTTTATTTTATGGCATTTCTGATCTCTGGCGGAGCAGATAGAGCTGAAAATGAAAAAGAAGAAATTGTAGTCGAAATTTTGACGAATCCACCTGAATCTGAGGTTCAAGAGCGCAGACGTGTTCCGCCTCCACCTCCGCCGCCGCCGCAGCAGCCGCCTAAACCGCAGCCGCCGCAGCCTGACAATGCTAACCCAAATCCGGGTGCTATTGGCTTTAACATGCCTAGCATCGACATTGGTGGCACTGCAGGTGGCCTAAGTGGGCCTGGTGAATTTGGTCGTGATGGTGATGCAACACCTATCGTACGTATTGAGCCGAAATATCCAACTCAAGCGGCACGTGATGGTAAAGAGGGTTGGGTACAACTTTCATTCACTATTAATGAGCTTGGTGGTGTTGAAGATGTAAAAGTTATTGATGCTGAACCAAAGCGTATTTTCAACCGTGAAGCGATGAGAGCATTACGTAAGTGGAAATATCGCCCGAAAATCATCGATGGCAAACCACAAAAGCAACCTGGTCTTACTGTACAGTTAGACTTTAAACTTAACCAAGATTAATAAGGAGCGAAGAAATGAAGCAATTACATAAAGCAACAGCTCTTGCGCTACTTATGACGCTTACAGGTGTATGCAGCAACGCTGTTGCTGCACCTGACCCAGCTAAAATCGAAGCGCGTAAAAAAGCTAAGACAAAGATCATGGGTGAGCGTACTGGTAAGAAAGTTGTTAAAGCATTTGAACTTTACAATAACGACCAACTTGATGAAGCAATTGCTTTAATGGAAGAGTTAGACCCGTCTAATGATTTCGATAAAGCAACTGTAGATAGATACTTAGGTAACTTCTATGCTCAAAAAGAAGATTATACTAAGGCACTAGATTTCGTTAAGCGCGCTGTAGAAAAAGATGTTTTAAACTTCAAAGACCAAGCAGATACTCTTAAATTTGTTGCAGATCTTTACTTTGGCCAGCAAAAGTATGTTGAAGGTGTTAAAGCCTACAATGACTGGATGGACTTTACTGGTGAGGAAGACGACAAAGTATATGCGAAAATTGCTCAGGCTTATTTTGAGTTAAAGCAGTTCGCAAAGGTTATCGAACCAGCAGACAAAGCAATTAAATTGGCAAAAGAGCCAAATAAAAATTACTTCATGCTGAAGGTCGGTTCATACTTTGAACTTAAGCAGTTTAATAAGGTTGTAGAAGTTGGTGAGACTCTAGTTAAGTTGTTCCCTGATGACAAACAAAACTGGACTCGTTTAGGTTCTTTCTACATGTCTACCGAGCAGTTCACTAAAGGTCAGACAATTATGGAAGTAGCTTACAGAAAAGGCTATTTCGAGAAAGAGAACCACTACAAAATTTTAAGCAGCTATTACTCGCTAAACGATATTCCTTACAAAGCAGCCATTGTTATGGAAAAAGCTTTAAAGGAAGACAAAGTTAAGCGTACTAAGCAAAACGTTACAGCTGTTGCAAGTTACTTCCACCAAGCGAAGCATCTTGTAACTGCCGCTAAATACTATGAAGAAGCAGCTAAGTTTGATGACGACGCAGATCTTTTTAGAAAGGCAGGTAACTTATTACTTACTGAGCAAAAGTACAGTGCTGCAGTTGAGCGTTTAAATAAAGCGCTTGAGTTAGGTACTGACAAGAAAGGTTCGACTTATTCTGACTTAGCTGAAGCTTACTTATACCAAGAGAAGTATAAGCAAGCTTATAGAGCAATTGTCAAAGCACAAGAAGATCCACGTACTCGTAAGTTTGCTAGAGGTTGGG
Organism: Pseudoalteromonas sp. SS15; assembly: GCF_049257195.1. Lineage (NCBI taxonomy): Bacteria > Pseudomonadati > Pseudomonadota > Gammaproteobacteria > Alteromonadales > Pseudoalteromonadaceae > Pseudoalteromonas > Pseudoalteromonas sp. SS15. The sequence continues at coordinate 701,255 of NZ_JBMMUD010000001.1, read as the reverse complement.
CAACGTTCATTAAGGACAAAGCACAACGTAAAGGCATAAGCTTATAAATAGAAAGCCCCGAAAGGGGCTTTTTTTATAGTTGGAAGTGAAGGTGAAAAATAAACTTTATTTAATAATACTCCCCATTCTGATTGTGTTATCCGCGTGTTCAGAGCAGCAGAGACTTAGTTCTTTTGAAGAAGTGCAATCACAACTTAAAAATATCAATGCTGTTTTATTTTCCAAGAGTGAAGGTGAACTGTCTGAAGTTTTACCATTCAGTGAAGTTTATTTAAAGCAAAGGCATACAGCTTTAAATTCGGCTGACCTCAAGTTACTTAATGAGTATCAAGTGAATGAACTGCAATATTTGATAATTCAAGAACGTTATCCAGAGAGATATTTACCCTGGCCAGCGGCCATTAATGTGGCAAAAAATCTCAATGAAGCACAAAGACAGAAATGGCAAAACCTAGTTCTGGCAAGGTTAGAGGATGCTAAACAAAGCAAGATACTTTATAACAGGTATGAACTGAAAAAAATAAAAGCGTATTCTGAATCTGAATCATTAACTGATCTAACTGACTATTTTAAGACATACAAGCCAAGAAGCCGTTTAGGCATTTACCAACTACCTAACGGTAAAGAGTGGTATCAAAGCAAAGTGAATCACTATTTAGGTAATGTAGAAAACCCTCAGGTTGTTTTAGCCAATATTCAAGCTTTAACAAATGAGTATGATAATCATGAAAACGATTTAGAAGCATTAAGTTTAGTCGAGATTGCAAAAAAGCATTGTTCTATCGTAACAGGTTTAAACTGGCAGCATGCGTTTGTTAACTTACACGCGACTTTCGAGCAGTGTGAAAAACAGAAGCTAGTAGCCTATAAACAGTTAATATTAGTATTGGCTGAGGTAGATTTGGGCATTCACTTTCAGGCTTGGTCAGAACAACAGGCCATGGTGGTATTAAATCAAAAGTTATCACTGCAACCAGAACAAGCAATGGAGTTCTTAGGTTATATCGTCATGAAACCCGCAGCTGTTTTATCTTTAGCTAGAATTTATTTTTAGATGTAACTGTGAGTGATAGATAATAAAAAGGCCTTTTCTTACTAAGGCCTTTTCAATCAGTTGTGTGCTTTTTTTCGCTTTTTCTCTTCACAAGCCGGGCAGCGTTGTTTAGCCGGATCTTTTGAAAGCTCCAGAAGGTCAAGTTTTGTCTCACAATCACAGCAATAACCAAATTGGCCAATATCTATTTGGCATAAAGCAGCTTCTAGTTCCATAAGCCGCTGAAAGCGGGGAAACTGATTTGGGTTAATTTTAGTGACCGCTAAGTCAATCCACTCTCCTGGTGTTGAGTTTTCTAACATTGAAGCTAATTCGCCAGTAAACTCATGTTGTGCGTCTTTAAGCTCATTTAAAAACTCACATCGAACAGAGTCTAATTCAATTTTTAGCTTGCTTTGAAAGTCTTTAGTTTGATTTGCATTCATGATCGCTCTCCTATGAGCAATCATTATGGTACTTCTAGGCGAATTCGTTATGATTTGAATCAATGCTAGGACACTTTGCATATTTCTCTAGCACAGAGACAACTTCGTCTTTATTCTTCAGCTTTCTAATTTCGTCAAAAAGATCATTGGCTTGTGGATACTGAAGCTTAAGATAGCCGAGCCATTGTTTGGTTCTTGATGAAAAGTATTTTTCACTTAAAGAAGGATCTTGGTGCATAGACGAATGCAAAATATGGTAAATCACATTTTCCCAAGATAAAGGCGTGTAAGGCTTATTTTCTCTATGTGCTTTAATTTTTGCAGCTAAGTCTGGTGTAGCTAATGCACCGCGGCCAAGCATGAGATCTGAGCAACCACTGCGCTCTTGACAGCGATATGCGTCTTCGACTTGCCAAATCTCGCCGTTTGCGACGATGGGCATGGTTACTCGCTCAAGTAGAGGTTTTATTTTCTCCCAGTAAGCAGGCGGCTTATAGCCATCTCGCTTGGTTCTAGCATGAATTGCCAAGCTTGAAGCGCCCGCACTTTGAACAGCATCAACAATTTCGGCAGTATTACTGTCATCATCAAAGCCCAAACGTATTTTTGCACTAACCTCGTGTTCTGCAGGCACAGCTTCTCTTACCGCCTTGATAATTTGGTACATCAATTCAGGTTCTTTTAATAGAACTGCACCGCCTTTACTTTTATTAACCGTTTTTGCAGGGCAGCCAAAATTAAGGTCGATGCCATGTGAGCCAAGCATGACGGCTTTACGCGCATTTGCAGCAAGCGCATGGGGAACTTGACCCAGAAGCTGAATGCGGACAGGGGTGCCAGACTCGGTATAGCCATTATTTAATAGTTCAGGGCAAGTTTTGATAAACACTCTGCGTGGAAAAGTGAGATCGACAACGCGAATAAACTCAGTTACACATAAATCAAAGCCACCAAGGTTGGTTAAAAGTTGGCGCATTTTAAAATCTACAACGCCTTCCATTGGTGCCAAAATCAATTTCATAACTTGCTCTATACTACTTAAAGGGCGCTTATTTTAAACGAGAGGAAGAGTGTTGCTAAGTTAAAATTGAATTTTTTTAGATTTAATGAAATATTCTTTTTTATAGTAGGGTCTACTAATTGAATTGAACGAAATATCCCAAAGGGTCGAGTATGAAAAATTTAAAAACAAAATCAATCGCTGCTACGTTAGGTGCCGTTGTTGTTGGTACTGCGAGTTTAACTGCATCAGCAGAAGTAAATGCTAACCCATTTGCATTTACTACCATGTCTTCTGGTTATCAATTAGATGCTGCAGAAGGCAAGTGCGGTGAAGGCAAATGTGGTGGTAAAGCTGAAAAAGAAGGCAAGTGCGGCGAAGGTAAATGTGGCGGCAAAGCTAAGAAAGAAGGCAAGTGCGGCGAAGGTAAATGTGGCGGCAAGGCTAAAAAAGAAGGCAAGTGCGGCGAAGGCAAATGTGGCGGCAAAGCTAAAAAAGAAGGCAAGTGCGGCGAAGGTAAATGTGGTGGCAAGGCTAAAAAAGAAGGCAAGTGCGGCGAAGGCAAATGTGGCGGCAAGGCTAAAAAAGAAGGCAAGTGCGGCGAAGGTAAATGTGGCGGTAAAGCTAAAAAAGAAGGCAAGTGCGGTGAAGGTAAATGTGGCGGCAAAGCTAAAAAAGAAGGTAAGTGTGGCGAAGGTAAATGTGGTGGCGCTCACTAATTCTTAGTGTTCTTCTTTGAGGCAGATTATCTGCCTCAAACTTCTTTGCAAAATTTCCTCTTATTATAATAACCTGAGTTTTGGGTAAGAGATTTACTAACTTATTGATATTGTGATGATAAACGCTTTTCAAGTCTGCAGGCGGAAACTTTTAGCGATAACACCGCTCACGCGTCCTGCTATCGCCAAGGTACCTACATCCATGTAGGTAAGGCGAATTTATGCGTCAATAGCTAGTCTATTGCAAAAAAATTCAACGCAGTTAACGTTGAAAGTAGCCGCTGGAGATAGATTTATTATCCAGAACTCAGGTTAAATACAAGCCATAAATTCTAAGGTATTAATATGGTAGCTAATGACATAGGCATGGTCGGTCTAGGCCTCAGACGTGAAATGTTGGATGACTTTATTGAGTCGCCACCGAGTCAAGTTGATTTTCTAGAGGTTGCCCCCGAAAATTGGCTGAAAATGGGCGGGAAATTTGGTAAGCAGTTTAAACAACTTACCGAAAAACATACCTTTATTTGCCATGGGTTATCGCTGTCATTAGGTTCACCTGAGCCACTTGATATTGAATTTGTGAAGTCACTTAAAAGTTTCTTTAAAACTCACAATATAAAACTCTACAGTGAGCACTTGAGCTACTGCTCGGGTACAGGCCATATGTATGATCTGATGCCGATCCCATTTACTGAAGACGCAATTAAACACGTTGCTGATCGAATAAAGCAAGTACAAGATATTTTAGAGCAGCGGATCGCTGTCGAAAATGTTTCTTACTATGCCGCGCCTGGTCAAGAAATGTCAGAGCAAGCATTTACGCTAGAAGTTTTAAAGCAAGCTGATTGTGACTTACTACTCGATGTAAATAATATTTATGTAAACAGTGTCAACCACGGTTACGATGCAATCGAGTTTTTACATGCCATGCCAAGTGAGCGTATTGTGTATGGTCATGTCGCAGGGCATTATGAAGAAAGTACTTCTCTGCTAGTTGATACACATGGTGCGGATGTATGTGACCCAGTTTGGGATTTACTCTCAAAAGCCTATGATTATCACGGTTTGTTTCCTACTTTACTCGAACGTGACTTTAATATTCCGAGCATGCCAGAATTGCTGAGCGAAGTAGACATAGTTAAAAAACTTCAGTCTGAGTTTTTAGCTAAAAGTAAAGGAGTTGCCTAGTGTCATTCATCGATGTTCAAAATGCATTTATGGCTCATATTAGAGATCCTGAAAATGTCAAAAAACCTCATGATGTAACTGAAGAAAGAATGACAGTTTATAAAGAGTTGTTTTTTAACAACGTCGAAGGGTTTGTCAGCTCAGCCTTTCCGGTTCTTAAAAGCTTATATTGTGAATCACATTGGCAGACACTTGTTCGCACCTTTTTCATTAGCCATGATTGCTCATCTCCGTATTTTTTGGACATTAGTGCTGAGTTTTTAGCTTTTCTGCAGCATGAATATGTTATGCAAGAAAGTGACCCCATATTTATGTTAGAGCTTGCACATTATGAGTGGGTTGAGTTGGATGTGTCAGTTTGTTTTGAAGATGAAATGCAAAAACAGCTTATAAACTTAGATAATCAGCCTTTGTATCTGTCAAATACCGCGCGTAACCTGTCTTATCAATACCCAGTTCATCAAATTAGTGAAGACTTTCAACCAACTGAGCCCAGTGAACAACCCCATTATTTTGTCGTGTATCGTGACGAAGAGGATGATGTAGGCTTCATCGCTTCAAACCCTATGACCGCGATTTTGTTAGAGCAACTAGATAATAATCCAGGTATTAACTTGTTAGAGCTTGTGTCAAAAGTGGTTGAAATTATTCCACAATTTAGTGAGGAGCAGCTAATAGGTGGTGCAACACAAACACTAAACGCTTTGGCAGAGTTGGGTGTTGTAGTCACCAAATAACCTTCTGTGTAACCAGCTTAGCGATTTTTTGCACTTCTTACTTTAACGCATAGCTCGGATCGTCTATTATGAACGCCGTTTTTTCGTGCTTAAAAATTTATAGGTGTACTATGTCAAAGGGTGATTTTAAAGATCCGTTCAACGCTAAATACTTCATTGCCTTCTTAGCTGTTTTTGTAGGTATTGGCTGTCTAAATGCAATTCTTGGTTTAGCAACGGCTTTTGCAGCTTAATCATCAAAGAAACAAAAGACATTTTGTCTTTACTATAGAAGGCTACTTTATGTAGCCTTTTGTCGTTTTATTGCGCAAACAAGCTAAAAACTTGGCTTTGTGATTTCTCAAAGTTTCAACTTTTCTCATTCTTGTTATAATCACTTTCTTTACAAAATAGAAAGCTTCATTATGACACAAGCTAATCTCACGCTGATCAAAGACAGTATTGCTACGGTACCTAACTACCCTAAAGAAGGTATTATGTTCCGTGACGTAACCACTTTACTTGCTGATCCAAAAGCGTTTAAAGAAACGATTGATGCATTCATTGCAGCATACAAAGATCAAGGCTTCACTAAAATTATTGGTACAGAGTCGCGCGGTTTCATTTTTGGCGCACCTTTATCGTATGCGCTAGGTATTCCTTTTATTCCAGTGCGCAAGCCAGGTAAATTACCTCGTGAAGTGATAAGCCAGTCTTACCAGTTAGAGTATGGCGAAGACGTGCTTGAGTTACACACTGATGCAATTGTTGAAGGTGACAAAGTATTGTTAGTTGACGACTTACTTGCAACAGGTGGCACGATTGAAGCAACAGCTAAGCTTGTGCAAAAGCTTGGTGGTAATGCAACAGACGCAGCTTTTGTTGTATCGTTACCTGAACTAGGTGGTGAGCAACGTGTTGCAGACTTAGGTATTAATATTCTTAAGTTAGTTGAGTTCGAAGGCGAATAATATGAGTTATCAAGTCCTAGCACGGAAGTGGCGTCCGCAAACCTTTCACCAACTTGTCGGCCAAGAGCATGTCAAACAGGCGCTCGTAAATGCCCTCAATGAGCAAAGGTTGCACCACGCTTATCTTTTCACTGGGACTCGGGGCGTTGGTAAAACCACCATCGCCCGCATATTCGCAAAAAGTCTAAACTGCGATGAAGGGATCACTTCAAACCCTTGTGGACAGTGCCAAAGCTGTTTAGATATAGAAGCGGGTAAATTTATTGATTTAATAGAAATCGATGCTGCTTCAAGAACGAAAGTTGAAGATACGCGAGAGATCCTAGACAACGTTCAATATGCGCCGACTCGCGGTCGCTATAAAGTGTACCTCATCGATGAAGTGCACATGTTGTCAAAGCACAGTTTTAACGCGCTTTTAAAAACACTCGAAGAGCCGCCAGAGCATGTAAAATTCTTATTGGCGACAACAGATCCACAAAAGCTACCCATTACTATTTTGTCACGTTGCTTACAGTTTAATTTGAATGCGATGTCGCAATCGCAAATTGTATCGCAGCTGATTTATATTCTGCCGCAAGAGCAAATTCAGTTTGAAGAACCAGCCCTAAAAGCACTGGCGAAAGCTGCTGATGGCAGTATGCGTGATGCGTTGAGTTTGACTGATCAAGCCATAGCGCAAACCAATGCTCAGCTTACTTTAGCTGCAGTTCAAGATATGCTTGGCCTGATGGATGTTAGTCATGCTGTGAGTATTTTGGCTTCAGTACTTTGCCAAGATGCACCGGCAGTGTTGGATGAAGTCGCACAGATAGCAGTTAAAAATGGTAATTATCTTGCCGTATTAGACGATTTAATTGCACTTCTACACGCCATTCAGCTCACGCAATTGGTGCCACAGGCAGCAAAAATTTCGGTATTTTCAGAATCCGATATTGCAACGCTGAGTGAACAGATTAACCCCCAGCAAGTACAGCTGTTTTATCAACTGCTGTTAAATGGTAAAAAAGATCTTCAGTGGGCGCCAGAGCAAAAACTTGGCTTTGAGATGGTGTTGCTGCGTTTAATTGCATTTGAGCATGCAGATAGTCAACCTTCTGCCGCGTCTAGTGCCCAAACTGGCTCTGCATCAAACAACTCGGTTCAAGCTCAGCCTGCACCTACAGCGTCACCAAGACAAGGTTTGCAAGACATTCGCGCTCGCTTAAAGCAAAATAATGCGTCAGCAGGTGGGAATACCACTCAGCAACCTCATGCTATACCTGAGATGCCTGTAAAATCAGCAACGCCTCAGATTGAATCAGAACCTGTCCAAGTTCAGCCTATTCAGGCCGAACCTAGCCAGCAGTCGGTGGTCGAACATAGTGTTACTGAACAGTCTTCAGAGTTAACTCAACCTGTAGCACAAAGTTCACAAGAGCATTCTATTGAGCAACTACACAATCAACTGAATGTTGAAAGCAATGCGTTTAATCAGCAAGCTCAACAAAATTTACATGCACCAGCACAACAAGAATATGCGCCAGAGCCTCAAGAGCAAGAACTGGCCGCGCAATATGAGCAAGTGATGCAAGATGCGCAAGAGCAAGGCTATATGCCCGCTTATGAGCCTCAGGCTACACAAGAAGTGCAGCAAGACGCTAGCTCTCAAAATTCAGAGTCCGCTTCTTCACGCTTACAAGCTCAACAAGGGCAAGCACAATCTGCCATCGCTCGCATTTTGCAGAATCGAAATATCTCAGGGGCAGGGCAGTTATTATCAGCTCAAGGAGATGAGCCAAAAAAGTCTGAGGCGCAAAACGCGCCAGACTCAAATGTGGCGCCAGTAACACCGAAGAAAAAACCAGTCCCATTTAGCGAACGGCATAAAGCGGACGAAAGCAAACTGGCGCCTGAGTTGTTAGAGCAAATTGCACCGCAAACCTCGCAAGCGCAAGAAGCGCCTAAAGAAGAAGCTGTGCCAGTACCTGAAGGGTTTGCCAGCCCAATCAGTGAAATTCGTTTTGCCCATCAGCAAGATGACTGGGCTAAGTTGATTGAGAAAATGGCTCTGGGTGGTCGTATGCGTCAATTCGCGTTGCATTCGATTTACCACTATGAGAATAATCAAGCCAACATTCAAGTTGATATCAGTCAGCGTCATTTAGACAGTGCTATTTTAAGACAAAAACTTCAAGCTGCATTGAATGATATGTACGGCTCTGAGGTTGAACTTATCGTTGAATTTGCAGAAGGGGTAATAGACTCACCGTATCTAATTCAACAAAAAATAGATGCGCATAGGCATCAACAAGCGATAGAAACAATTAATCAAGATCCTATTGTATTACAACTTATCGAGCAATTTAGTGCCGAGGTCGATGAAAATACCATACAGGCATTGTAATCGAGTACAATAGACCTTATCTTTTAGCCAAATAAAATATATGTAAGAGAGCGTATTATGTTTAAAGGTGGAATGGGCAATATCATGAAGCAAGCTCAGCAGATGCAAGAGCGCATGGAAAAAGCCCAAGAAGAGATCAAAAGCCTAGAAGTAACAGGCGAAGCAGGTGCAGGCTTAGTGAAAGTAACTATGCTAGGTAGCCACAACGTTAAGCGCGTTGAAATTGACGAAAGCTTAATGGAAGACGACAAAGATATGATTGAAGACCTTTTAGCTGCGGCTGTGAACGATGCTGTTCGTCGTGTAGGTGAAGAGTCAGCTAAACGTATGTCTGATGTTACTGGCGGTATGCAGATGCCACCAGGCTTCAAAATGCCGTTCTAATTTAGACAGCATGAAATATATTAAAATAGCGCTTTTAGGCGCTATTTTTTTGTCTGAAGTTTATTTGGGCAGACAAAAATAAACCCAGCATTGCTGGGTTTATCGTTTTAAGTTTTAAGCTTTTTGCTTATTACCAGATGCGTACACGTTCTTCTGGTTTAAGATATAACTTATCACCTGGTTTTACGTCGAACGCTTTGTACCATGCGTCATGGTTACGTGGTGCAAGGGCACGGAATCGACCTGGTGCGTGTGTACCCGCACGAAGCTGGTTTAGCATGCTTTGTTCAGTACGCTTTTCTTTCCAAACTTGTGCCCAAGCTAAGAAGAAGCGTTGGTCGCCAGTTAGGCCATCGATAACAGGTGCTTCTTTACCATTTAAGCTCAGCTTGTACGCGTGGTAAGCCATTGCTAAACCACCTACGTCACCAATGTTTTCACCAAGGCTGTTACGGCCGTTTACGAAGTTACCTTCGATTGGCTCATACTGGCTGTACTGAGCAGCAAGTTTGTCAGCTTTTGCTTCGAACGCTGCACGGTCTGAGTCTGTCCACCAGTTACGTTGAATACCTTCAGCGTCAGACTTAGAGCCTTGGTCGTCAAAACCGTGACCCATTTCGTGACCGATAACTGCGCCGATGCCACCATAGTTCACTGCTGCGTCAGCATTTGGATCGAAGAATGGTGGTTGTAAAATCGCTGCAGGGAATACAATCTCATTGAATGAGCTGTTGTAGTATGCGTTTACTCGCTGAGGCGTCATACCCCAACGGTTACGGTCTGTTTTCTCAAGCTCTTTTGATGCGCTGTCATCTCTGAAGAATTGACGCAGGTTTTTAACATTGCCCATTAGGTCATTGTTTTTAAGTGATAGGCCATCAAATGACTGCCATACATCTGGGTAACCAATTTTAGGTACGAATGCAGCTAACTTAGCTTGTGCGTTTACTTTTGTCTCTTCACCCATCCAGTCTAGACCTTCGATACGCTCGCCAAGGGCTTTACGCAGGTTTTCAACCAGTTCAGACATTTGCTCTTTCGATGACTCAGGGAAGTGTTTATCAACGTACACTTTACCAATCGCAAAGCCTAAAGATTGTGTACCAGACATTTGGCTCACAGCACGCTTCCAACGAGGACGAGGTTCTTGCTGACCACTCAGGTGCTTACCGTAGAACTCGAAAGATGCGTTGAAGATATCTTCCGAAAGCAGGCTTGCATTGCCACTGATAGCATGGAAAGTCAGGTAATCTTTCCAAACAGCAAGGTCTTCTTTATTCACAAGGTCAATCATTGCTTTGATTGGCTCAGGCTGAGACATATTTAACTGAGGCACTTTGTAACCTGTTTGTGCAAAGTACAGATCCCAATTGAAACCAGGGTACTCTTTAGCCAAATCTTCACGCTTGATTTGGTTTAGTGTCAGGTCGCGGTTACGACGCTTTTCACGTGGCCAATGGCCTTCAGCCATTTTAGTTTCTAGTGCAAGGATCGCTTGTGCGCGCTCAGTTGTATTCTCTAAGCCTGCAAATTTAAGCATGTTTGCGATATGAGCAACATATTCTGCGCGTGTGTTCTCAAAACGCTCTGCTTCTTCTAAATAATATGAACGATCTGGTAAACCTAGACCGCCCGCGCCCATAGACATTTCATATTTGTTAGGGTCAAGGCGGTTAAACCACATGCCACCGCCAATCGGTGAGTTTACGCCTGTAAGCCAAGACTGACCGAACGCTTTTGTTAGGCCGTCTGTATTATCAATGGCTTTGATCTCATCAAGTAGGCCTTGAATTGGTGTGATCCCTAATTTGTTAAGGGTTTCAACATCCATAAATGCGTTGTAGAAATCAGCAATCAATTGCTCTTCTGCATTTAAGTTATCTCGAGAAATAATGTCTTCGATGATGGCATTAACTTGTTTTTCACTGCGCTCAGCAAGTGACGTGAATGCGCCGTAACGCGTTTTGTCGGCAGGCATTTCGTAGTTTTTATACCAAGTGCCACTTGCATACATGAAGAAGTCGTCACCAGGTTTAACGCTTACATCACGTGCAGTTAGGTCTACACCGAATGTGCCAAGTTCAGCTTTGCCAGCTGTTTGTTCTACTTGTTGTACTTTTTCAACTTTTGGTTCTGACTCAGAACAGCCAGCTAAAAAGACAGCGGCCAAGGCTGTCGCAATAACAGTTCTTTTCATTGTTATCTTCTCTTTTTAATTGAGTAAAATCTCAATCTATGTTTTAAGTAAGAAATGTTCCTCATTAAACAACAATTGAGGAATGAACCCATTGTCAGCCCACAAACAGTGAAGGGCAAGTTTTTTAGGTAAATGAGGGGAAAATGCCGTTGAATAGTGAAAGTTCGTGTTAATTTTCTCTAAAAATGACATAAATTAGATGAACGATGTCGAGCTACAAGTGTTTGCAAATAATGAAAGATGCTAAATAGAATGAATGAAAAAAAGCGCATAAAGCTTTTTCCATACAACTTCAGATTATTACTGTTAGTCATGCTGCTTATGCATGTACTTATGGCAATGGCATCGTTCTACCCACCTATTATATCTAATTTGGGGTTAGTGCCTCAGCTCCCCGAGCGTTTATACGGTATTTTTACAGCACCTTTCATCCATGCGAGTTGGGGCCATTTGACGGGTAATTCTATTGGTTTATTCATCAGCGGATATTTAGCGAGTTTGCAGGCTGGGTTTAAACGTGTCACTGTTTTTATAATGTTTGTGACGGGATGTTTGGTCTGGGTATTTGGTGAGTATGGTAATCATATTGGCGCATCGGGCATTGTGATGGGCTATTATGGCTTTTTATTTGGCACGGCTGTGTTCAATCGTAACTTGGTTGGTGCAATTAGTTTTACGGTGCTAGTTGCCGTTACCTATTACTTGGATTTTGCTTTTTTGGCGACATTATTAGACTTTTCTGCTCAAACCAGCAGTTCTAATCATATTTTTGGTTTTATAAGTGGTTTACTGGGGGCTTATATTTTTAGGATGAAAATAAAAAAGCCTAAATAAGCTAAAAGCGAAAATAGGCTAGGGAGGTAAACGTTAGGCTTTTGCAAAGAATCCTTGTGTAATGATGTTTTGCTCTTCAACCATCATTCGCCCGTTGCTCCAAACACTATGGACTGTTAAGTCATCTTTTCTTAACAAGACTAAATCGGCATCGCCTGCAATTTTTATCTGTCCTTTAGCTAAGCCAAGTATGTGCGCAGGGTTTAGGGTGATAGCCATTAACGCCTGTTCAAGCGGTACGTTAAATTCTAATACAGCTTGTTGAAATGCATGTAAAAGCGATGACTCTTGGGCCACTTCAAAGCCAATCAAGTTATTGTGTGCATCATATATAGGTAGACTTGCATGCCCATCCGAGCTCATTGTGAGTTGACCCTCAGCGACACCTTTTTCAAGACAGTAGGCAAGGGCTTCTGCGGCAGCGAGCTCCCCATGTGCTAAATCATAGTCAGTGGTACTGGTGGTGAAGTCTATGGTGCCACCGGCTTTGCAGAAATCAATACCAGCCATCAGCAGCTCTGAATTACGATTCATATGTGTTGGGTAAAATATATCTATAGGCAGCTCAGTAGAGCGAGCCACTTCATGCAAAAGAGCGAATGGAATATTCAGTTGATTTGATCTCCGAAGCTTTAATTCGGGAAAGACTAAAGCATTTTGTGCTGATGACACATCAAGTCGATTAACAAAGAGCATGACATAAAAAAGAGGGAGCTTATATTCAGAAAGCTTGAAATAACTGGGTGTGAGGCACCAGTCAATACTATGAAAATCGAAAACCTGTTGATGGAGATAAATTAACTCATACGGGTTATCGCAATACTAAGAAAACTGAAAGGGGCTGGTTTCATTGGTCGCATCTAGTAATTTATCAAAGGTTTTGAGCTCACCTAGTAAATCTTTTTTTATGTCCCGCCAGGCAGGTTGGTGATGGCCAAACTGCCTTATCCATTCTGATTGCTCTTTATTACTTGGCTGGTAAATAGCGGTGCCATATTTTGAGAGCCCTTTGATACACGCGGTATGAATAGAATTAAAATTACTGACGTGATGCTCAAATGTCTTTTCTGCTGCAATGGTTACTGCTTCTTTCAAAGTGGCTGGTAACTGCTTTAGCCAAGCTTGGCTGATAACGGTTACCCATGCATCCGGCACACTGTCGATTTTTGTAACATGTTTTAAGTAACTTTTTAAGCCGTCAGGACCTGAATGAAGTCCAACTATACCAGGATCAAGCGCGTGTATTAGACCTAGACGGGCCATTTTAGCAGTTTTACTCCATGGTATTTCGACAATATTAGCCTGCGTAAGTTTATAAAAGTGAGTAAGCACTTTAGATGCGGGCACGCGTAATGTAATATCTTTTAGATCTTCGGGCATTATGATGCGTTTGTTTGAGCGTTTAACCGTTGTTAATGTGCGTGAACCAACAATATGATGTAATAGAATTTGGAATTTACCCTGACTCTTAATGGGGGCAAGTACTAAATCATGCCATTGTTTAGAGCTGATCAAGTTTAGGTATGCTTGGTTGCTACTCGTCCAAAATGGGATGTTTAAAATGTCGAGCAATGGCAGAGCTCGGGATAAGTTAGAAACTGAAATTAATGCAGCATCTATACGTTTATGGTTTATGGAGGCCATCAACTCAGTGCCTACACCTAGTTGCCCGTTGTCAAATAGTGATACGTATATTTTACCTTCAGATAATGACTCTAAATAAAATTTTAATTGTTGGTGAAGGTGAGGGGTCGTTCTGTATTGGCTGGTTTTATAAGGAGAAGCAAAGTTGAGAATGTAGTCAGCTCTACTTCGTTTATCTCGCTCTTCCATTAGGTCGTATTCCATTTGAATAGTCTCAACTGGAAGGCACAAAAGCGGGGCGCAATAATTTAGAGCACCAACACTCAATGCCCCTTTGATAAACAAGCGTCGATTTATCTTCATCATTTCAGTATAGCTGGAAATATTAAGCTGGCATGAAACGACACTTATCTATGATTTTTCTATAAGTCATTCAATTATGCTTGTGACTGGTTTGTCGCACTTTTATAATCACGTCAATCTAACTAGACATACTTAGTACACAATACTAACCCTTAGTAATATTTAATCATTTTGAGGGACTAAAACTGACGCTAACTTCGTTGAAAACATCTTCTTTAGAACAACTAAATAGAAAGATTTTCGCCTTGTTATCGACATGTTTCACTTGCCTTAAAATAGAACAATTTAATTGAGAGGGTTGGTAAAAGTGTTGAGTTTTAAATAAAAAAGAAGCGTTATGCAACTATCTGGAACCTTATCACAACTCATTGAAGCCTTGCGCTGTTTACCTGGCATTGGCCCTAAATCGGCTCAGCGTATCGCTTTTCACCTGCTTGAAAGAGACAGAGAAGGCGGCAGTCAGTTAGGGCAAAGCCTAACTAAAGCGATGCAAGTTATTGGGCACTGCCAAACTTGTCGCACATTTTGTGAAGAGCCAGAGTGTTCGCTTTGTCAAAATATTAAACGCCAAGATAGTCGTTTGTTGTGTGTGGTTGAATCGCCAACTGATGTACTTGCCATTGAGCAAACAGGTCAATACACAGGCTTGTATTTTGTATTAATGGGGCATTTATCACCGTTAGATGGCATAGGCCCAAATGAAATTGGTTTAGATGTGCTAGAGCGTCGTTTATCAGATGGTAATATCGATGAGGTGATTCTCGCCACTAACCCAACTGTAGAAGGTGAGGCAACAGCACATTTTATCTCTGAGCTTTGTCAAAAATATGATGTACTCGCTTCTCGTATTGCTCATGGCATGCCAGTGGGCGGGGAGCTTGATTTGGTCGATGGTATGACGCTTATGCATGCGTTTTCAGGGCGAAAAGCCATTACCTAAAGTGCACTCTGACCTCTTAAGCATTTAGAAAAGCGAATCATATAACATGATTAGCTTTTTTATTATCCTGATTATTAATAATGCCAACTCTCGTAAATACCTAGTCATTTTGAGGGACTAAAACTGACGCTTTATTCAATGTATTAATATCGGATATGTAAATAAACCTTTGACAGAAAGTATCAGGTTAGGGACAATTTGCTTACAAGAATAGCATTTAACATTCTATTTTTAGTCGTTTTCGATAGGGATAAATCACGTGGTAAACTTTGATGAGCAAGCAAATTGCTTAAACTGTGGTGCAAAATTAACAACACGCTTTTGTGGCGAATGTGGTCAAGAGAAAGTAAAACGCATTACTCTAAAAGAACTATTTAAGACAGCTCAAAGAGCGCTGTTAGAGTTTGAATCTCCTTTTTTACATACTTTCATTAAAATGACCGTTCAGCCTGCTGTAGTTTGTAAGGATTACATTGAAGGTAAAAGAGCTAGATATTTTAATCCAATAAAATATGCGTTTTGGAGTATTACATTTCTGGTATTTTTAACCGCATTTACCGATCAATCTTTGGCTGAGCACTACAGCTTTTCTACTTCCTTTGAGAACCAAGAATTTGTAAAAAATATGGGGAGAGTGATTGAAAGCTCTCTATTGTTTGTGACTTTTCTTCACTGTGTTTTGTATGCAATCATGCTCAAATTGATGTTTAGAAAATCAGGCTATAATTTTACTGAGTTGTATTTACTGGCCTTATTGCCTTTTACACATGTTTCTTGGTTTACGTCATTATTACTCATTCTGGGACAAATGAATTCTCAAATAGGGCAAATTATCTCTGCCACTATTGGAATTGTTTTTCCTTTATACGCATTCACGACCTTTTTTACCGGTAGTAAAATTAAAGCCTTTATTAAATCGAGTTGTGTGAGTTTGGTATCCTTGATGTTGATGGGTGTGCTAGCAATATTTCAAACAAATATTTTTTTGGGCTATGAAGAAGCAGAACTGCAGCATAAATTAGAACAAGCTGAAAGTGAAAAGCAGGTTGAATCTAATAAGCTTTAAACTTTTTCAAAGAGAATAAAGCCAACCCTTTGGCTTTATTCAACTTCTTTATATTGAAACACTTGTTCAAGGGGTAAAGAAAACACTTCAGCAATCTTAAATGCCACTTCTAAACTTGGCGAGTATTTATTGGCTTCAATGGCCATCACTGTTTGACGTGTCACCCCAATGGCTTCAGCAAGCTGCTTTTGTGTCATCTCATTGTTTAAAAATCGCAATGTTCTAATCGAATTCGTGATAACGCGATCAGTCATAAATCGCTCCTGTGCGGCCTTTAATAAGTTGAACCCCATAAAATACGACCTCTGCTAAGATAAAAGCAATGACCATGATATGTAGCGGTAAAAATGGCATGCTGATTTTATCTGCAAAAAACTGGTTAGCTTCAATCTGATATTGGAAAATGCCTATACCCAAACCTATTTGTAAGATCCATGCCGAGTATTTGTAGCCGATTAAGTTGATTTGCTTTTCACGCACATCCATGGGTTGTTCTAGCTCTTTGTCACTTGCAAATGCTAAGAGAATATAACTGGCGATCATCAAAACAATACTATAAAAAATTACATTACCAAGTAGCCCAGATAACCAAGTAATATCATTCAATTGCTCAGTACTTGCTAATGACACCGCACGTAAATAATAAAACAAGATGTAGCCACAAATAAGCAAGTCAACGAGTAATGTCACCTCTCGAAAGCTACAGCTATCGAGCCATTCTTTAAATTTTTGCTGTCTAGTCATGTTTATTCCTTTTTACTTTAGGTTAAATATTTTTAACATGAGTGAAATTACGTCAAAATAGTGGTTGGGTCAAAAATTTTTTACTTCGAGTTAGCTTTATTTGCCTTTTTAAATGTAACGACGTGTGTTTTTTAAACAAAAAAATACCTGCAAAAGCAGGTATTCGTTTTTAATTTCATGATGTTAAGGCTATTTTAATTCTTCAGCCACCTCGGCGACTTTCTGTCGCAGCCAAATATGGCTCGCGTCGCGGTGAAGGAGAGGACTCCAGATCATATCCAGCTCGAAAGGTGGAATAGGGAACGGCGGCTCTAAAATAGCTAACTGTGGATCATCTTTATAAATATTGGCAGCTTTTGATGGCAGTGTAGCAATCAAGTTTTGTTCTTTCGCCAGATGAATAGCGACATGATAGTTACGGGTAAAGGTAGCTATGTTTCTGTGTTTACCAAAGTGCGCGAGCGCTTCATCAACCCAACCCAGTTTTTGCACATCTTCTGGGTCCATACCAACACCCACACCAAAGCCCGTTTTACTTACCCAAATATGGCGTGCTTTTAAATATGCATCGAGGTTAAATTTATCGATAATTGGGTTATCAGACTTAATTAAACAGCAAAAGCTGTCTTTCCAGATACGTTTATGGTGGAAAGATTGAGGCAGATTTTCAAAGCGGTTGATGGCCATGTCTACCTTACCATTTTCTACATCATGAAAGGTGACGTCACTAGGCGTTAAAATATCTAATGTAGTGTCTGGGGCTTCTTCATGTAACTTAGTTAATAGTTTTGGCGCAAGCGTACTTGCGGCGTAGTCACTTGCCATGATCCTAAATACACGTTTGCTTTGACTTGCTTCAAACTCACGATTTGGCGCAAGCGTTTCTTCAAGCGTCATTAATATACCGCGAATCACGGGTTGTAACTCTAAGGCGCGCTCTGTAGGCACCATGCCATCACTGGTTCGAACCAAAATTGGGTCGTTGAATAAGTTACGCAGTCTCTTTAGGCCATTACTCATAGCTGGTTGCGTAATACTAAGCTGGTTAGCAGCTCGGGTGACATTGCATTCTCGTAATAAGGTGTCGAGATATACTAATAAATTTAAATCTATTTTACTGATATTCACATTAATCTCTTTTGTTTCGCAATGTGGTTAAATCTTTGCTCTGGCGGGTAAGGGTAAATATGTTTACTCACTTTGTTGATAATATCGGCTTGTGCATTTTGCCAATATTCAACGGTTAATAATTCGGGATGCGTCTGCTCAAAGAATGCTTTTAATTTAGAGCTCGTCATCACAAAAGTTAATAACTGCTCAGGAAATACATCTTGTGGTGCAACTGAATATAAATCAGCCCCTGAGTATAAGTCATCTAAACTAGGCTTAGGTAACGCTCTAAAATTCATTTCTGTTAAGTATTGCACTTCGTCGTAGTCGTAAAATATCACCCTGTGATGCTTACTGACACCAAAGTTTTTCAGCAACATATCTCCCGGAAAGATATTAGCCTGCAACATCTCTTTTATGGCTAATCCATAATCGTCAATGACTTTAAAACTTTGTTCGTCCGAAGCTTGCTCAATAAACAGGTTGAGCGGATTCATTCGTCGTTCGATATATAAGTGTTTAATAACTAAATGATCGTTTTCTATCTTGATACTGCCAGCAATGGTTGCTTGTAATTGTTTAAGCAATTCAGGGCAGAATCTATTTAACGGTAATACGACATCGGAGTATTCGATGGTATCAGCCATTCGACCAACACGGTCGTGATTTTTGACCAGCTGATATCTAGCCAAAACCGTGTCACGACCAAAAGGCTTACTTTCAGAGAATTTATCTTTAATGATTTTAAAAACATACGGAAAGTTTGGGAGCGTAAATACCATCATCACCATGCCTGGGGTTCCTGGGGCGATCACAAACTTATCATTACTGTTATCTAGATGGTGTAAAAACTCACGATAGAACTCGGTTTTACCTTGTTTATGAAAGCCTATTGCATTGTAGAGCTCCGCAGGCGTTTTATTCGGCATTAATTGATTTAAGAAATGCACCATAGCTGATGGGGTATTAGTTGATACCAAAAAATACGCGCGCGCAAAGCCAAAAATAACCCGCATTTGTGAAGAGTTTGTCAGTAAGGCATCAATACAAAGTTTACCATTCTCGTTGTGCAACACAGAAATAATAAAGGGTTGAATGCCACTCTGAGAGACTACGCGACCGATGATATATGCGCCTTTATTGCGATAAAATGGCGAGGGCAGCATATCAAAACGCATTTGATGGTGCTGGTGGTGCGTATCGGGTGCTTGTTGAATAAACGCCTTTACTAATAATCTAATATCTTGTTCTAAATTGGCAAATTCACATTGAAAGTCAAACTCATTGATAATCTGTTTGATGGTGGGTTTTAACCCTTTAACAACTGGAAAATAACTCCGATATTCGGTTTCAACGGCAACAGCTGGTGCATCTTTTAAGGTTGTTTCGACAAAAATAAAATCATTATTGAAATATTGTCTGTCGAATAAACGACAAAATACAGAGTTATAAAAGGTTTCTGCTAGTTCAGCTTGAGGATGAAAGGTTAATAAGTCGAGATAGTGTTGTTTTACTTGATACCAAAAAGATTCATCAAGCACATCGCAGTTTAATAGTTCTTTTACGTCATTGATGGTTTCGTTGACTCGAGCATCATAATGATGGATACGTGCTTTGCTGATTTGCTGGATTTTACCCCAGTCTTGTGTAGCAAAAGCGATAGGGGCTTGCCCTGTGATCTCTTGAAATAATTGATAGTGCTTAGCAAAGCCAGAAAGTATCAATTGGGCTAGACTGAAAGCGTGCATCATCATCCTCGATATTTAGGTAATTTGTCGTCAAAATAGGGTGAAAATTACCAAAAACGCATTATCTTGCTAACACTATATAATGAAAATGGGGTGCTTGGCTATCCCACAATGGTCTACAGATGATTATGATTTATTTAACTTGTTTTAAGCCTTATTGATAGCGGGCTAGTTGCTTCTCTAATCTCGCTATTTGTTTATCAATGTCTTTAATATCTTTTAAATATTGCTTATTGATAGATTTGAGCTGCTTTTTAACATCTCGGATAGTTTGTTGTTTTTTTCGGTCATCCATAACGCGATTCAAGCGAGCTTGTTGCTCTCTAGAGTCTCTGTCTCTGTCACGACTCAAAATAGCAGATTTCTGACGCTTAGCACGGATCTCACGCTTTAAATTTCGGACTATTTGTTGCTTCTCAAGATTATTGAGTGTTTTGAAGTGCTGTTCTGAAGGTATTTTTGCCTCAGGGTTGGAATGCGTCAATGTATGAACTGTGCCATTTCTACCACAAGGGTGCTGACTAAAAATAGTGCCTCTGTCTGTAACACACTTATAGTAACTGACAGAGACCTTTTCAGCAGACACACTCATAGGCAGTAGTATAAGAATGATGGCATATGTTTTTAGCATAAACAGCTCCCTTTAGTTTTCTCCATGACCCTCAGAAGGATTATAGAAATATAGTAAAGCTAAAAAGAGATGCAAGTTAATTGCCACCACTACTGCGAGTGAACTTCTGTAACTCTTTAATACTGTGGATAAGGAAAGGGATATCTAAACTTTGCTCTAATAAGAAACCCTCTGAGCCTGACATTTGTTTATAACTGCCATCTGGATTAACCAAAGTAATTCGGTCTTTCTTGAAAGTAATTAATACACCGTTAGAGTAGTTCACGCCTTCTTGGCGGAAGTCTTGGTTTAGGTTTCTACCTAACATGGTAGCCTCGGCAAGTGTAGGGCAATTGAGTTGCTCAGATACCACAGAATAGATGATGTCGTTAAGTTGTTTAAAACTGTCACTATTTTTGATTTGAATAGAATCTGACACATATGCCTGTGAGGTGGTAATTAGCTCTTTGCTGTTGTCGTCAACAAGAGACAATGCGATCACATTCTCAGTAGGAAGAGCTTCAAGTTTATCTGCTAAGATGATGTTGACCGGGTGCTCACCATCAATATCTTTGAAGCCTGAATCCGTAAAGCCTGATAGGCCCAATAACGCATTTTTCTGTGACCAAGCAGGTAAAGAGCCTCGTAGCTTTTCAGAATTGTAATATGCAGGTAGTCCATATATAAGGTTAAACAGCGCATCTTGACGATTGCTCGGCTGTAAAACATTGTCAAGCACTGATAAATCGGAACGCGCAGATACAAATTCAGTCAGTTGGTCGTTGTTTTTAAATACAATAATATTGACGATTCGATTAGCTGCTTCACAACTTGGTAATGAAGCATTAAGTACAAAGTCACCCTTTGAACCTTCTAATTGTACATTTCTCGCTTGTTGATATTTTTCAATATCAAGTAAATCGTGACGGGCCAGTAAGGTTTTTGCCGTTGTTGGGTAAGAGAGCGGCAATACATTGTCTTGTTTCGTAATATCGAAATAGTTGTTTGCATCGGCCCATATATGAATACTGTGACTTAGGGCAAAACAAGTCACCAGTACACTGGTAGCGTAACGGGCAAATTTTAGGTTTTTCAATCTATCTAGGTGTCGCCAAGCATGGTTACTGGCGATCAATTCCATTCCTAAAATAACGATAATGATAGAACCAGCTATGACAGTAGTTACGGCTGGCGAGCTTGTGAGTGTCGACCAAAGTAAGCTAATTATCTCAGGTAGCGACTGAATATTGATGTGGTAGCCGAGGCTGTAGTACACGAAAGCATCTAGGCATAAGGTTGAAACACCAATCGTTGCAATAGCCGCAGCCATGCCACGAATGTGCCTCGGATAAGGGAATACTAAGCTCAGTGGAAATATGGTTAAGACAAACGCACAAAACGTAATAAAGCTGGTATGACTCACCCAAGTTATCAGCATGTAGAACCAACCAAGCGGTGTACTTGGTTGGCTATCTGCAAATAAATAAATAGAACTGATAAGCAGTACTAAGCCAATATTAGCGAAAGTAAACCAGTGTCCCCAACTCAATAGTTGGCTGGCTTTCGAAGAAAACTGGTTGTCAGGGGTGAGATTCATTCAGTTATTTTACCGATTGCACGAGCGCTTTAGAGAAGTTTTCGGCAACAGCTTGTCTTTTATTTTCTGGCACATGTTCTTTTAGAATATGCGTGATAGAATTTCCTAAACACATTAGACTTAAATCAACAGGTGCCTGTTGTTGAGTTAACACATCGATAAGCTGGTCGACAATTTGTTCTACTTGTTTGTTGGAATATTTAGATTGGATAGGCATCAGTTGGTTCAAAATCAATAAATAATAATTTTTTATTTTAACACCAGAGGCGCGAAAAACAAAGATGAGCATTGAGGTGAATAAACTGGTTGTCCATTATGTCGACAAACAGGACGAAGATACCCAAATCCATTTACGCAATGATGAGATGTCGATTAACGACAGAGTGAATGTATTTATTGAACAATTACATCATGCTTACACCAGTAAACCTGGCAAAGGATACTGTGCGTTTAGCCCAGATAAAAATAGCCAAGTCGCATCGGCGATGCAGAGTTATCGCAATAATGAACTCAATTTTTATAGTGTGACTGAACAAGCCACACAGGTATTAAAAGAAGAGCTAAATAAATACGCGTTTAACGAAACTGGATATCTGGTATTTTGTCACTACCAATATGTGGCAACAGAATACGTGCTAATCGCGCTTATAAACATTAAAGAGCATTACTCGATTACTTCAGAGCTTGATTTATCTGCCTCCCGCCATTTAGATATCTCTCGTATGCAGCTTGCTGCAAGAATTGATTTATCGTCTTGGGATACGCAACCAGAAGATGCCCGTTACATCTCATTCATTAAAGGACGAGCAGGGCGAAAAGTGGCTGACTTTTTCTTGGACTTTTTAGGCTGTGAAGAAGGCATTGATGCTAAACAACAATCGAATGTGATGTTGGCGGCTGTAGAAGATTATTTGAGTGAACAGCAGTTTAATAAAGAAGAAAAAGATAATCTAAGAAAAGAAGTCTTCGATTACTGTAATGACTGTATTACAACAGGTGAAGACGCAAATATAGCTGACTTATCTGAAACACTGTCAAAATCTTCAGAGACCCAATTTGAAGACTTTTATAAAGATCAAAGCTATGACTTAGCTGAATCATTTCCGGTTGATAAGAAGACTTTAACAACGATGGTGAAGTTTTCAGGTTTAGGTGGCGGTGTAAGTGTGGGTTTTGAGCGCAAACACTTAGGCGAGCGAGTATTGTATGATGCTCAAAATGACACGCTTACAATAAAAGGTATTCCACCGAATCTAAAAGAGCAGTTACAACGCTTTTATGAAGAAAACGAATAGCAGTAAATTATGATAATTCTAAAAAAAGAGCCTCGGCTCTTTTTTTATTGGCTTACTCTAAGGTAAAGTCTTGTCTATATTTAAGAATATACTTTAATGTGCCTGACTATTATGAATCAAAAGCCGTTTGTTTATGCTGATATAAATTGCCCGTTTTGTTTTGTACTACACGAGCGGTTAAAAAGTCTCGATTTAATTAACGAAATCGAGTGGCGGTTAGTAGAGCATGCACCCTCTGCAAATGTTCAAGAGTTAAAGTATATTGATATTCTCAATGCCGAATTCAAAGCCGTATTAGATAAAGCGCCTGACATCGAGATCCATAACCCCAAATTTATGGTTAATACCTCAATGCTGAATGAAACACTCAATGCGGTGTCAGGCAGTTATCCAGATAAAGCCTTTGAGTTTAGGGATGCTATATACCGAGCACTATGGATAGACAATTCAGATATATCTGACCCTGTAATTTTAGATTCTTTACTCGTTAAATATGGTGTGGATGAGTTTGAGTTTAGTGAGCAGCAGCAAGCACAACTTCTACAATGGCAATCGGACTGGGAAAAAGGTGACTTTGGACATAAAGTCCCTGCCTTGGTTAACGGAACTGGAGATTTTATTACAGGTTTACAAAATGAAAGTACCTTGCTGTCATTTTTTAAAAATGAAGCCGTGCATCAAATTGATCAGTACAGTGCCTGTAATCTGAAGTTTAATGAAAAAGTGTTTATGCTTGGTGATTCACTATCATCTCAAGTAGTTTCAAGTTATTTGTCTCATGCAGAATATGATTTTTATAAACTTGAGTCGCAAGATGCTTTATTGAGTAAAGCGCTGAAGCAAAACTGTGCTTTGATACTCGTTGAACACCAAGCAGACCCTGACTTTGAGTTCTGTAAGCAGTTTCGTACAATGTCGCAAAGTACAACCCCTGTGATTTATTATAGCGATAAGTTAACCGATGAAATCGAGGCACAAGGTTTTACAATCGGCGTATCAGATATGCTCGATGTAAGCAGACAAAAAGAGAGCTTACTTGGTCGGTTAGCCATGCATATTCGTACAAAACATCAATTAGATATTATCAGTGGTTATGCAACTCATGATGCATTAACTGGGTTTTATAATCGTCGTGAAATTGAACGTGTTTTACAACGCAGTTGGCAAACAGCTTGCCGTTATAGTACAGAATTAACCGTATTTTTGATTGATGTAGATGACCTAAAAAAATATAACCTTAAATATGGTTATGCGGCAGGCGACGAGGCACTTATGGGCATTGCGAATGTGTTATCTGCAGGTAGAAGCGAAGATATAGTCGGGCGCTTTTCTGGTGAAGAATTTGTGATGATTTTACACAATACCCCAGAAAAAGAATTACTAAAAATAGCAAACCGCATTCAGAATAATATTTTATCTCGCAAAATCTGTTATAACAAAGATGATGACAATGACTTTGTGACTGTCTCTATCGGCATTGCGACGACCTTAGCAAACAAAGCACATAATTATACAGATCTACTGGCTTTGGCTGATACAGCTTTAAATGAAACAAAAACGCTTGGCCGTAACCAAGCGATAAAGTTAAGGTTGGTTTAATTTGTAAGTGTGCACTTACATATAAGATGAAGAAATAAACTCAGCGATTTGTGCAGCTAGGTTATCTGCAATCTTATCCATGGCTTTATTTTTTGCCATACTTTGATAAGAAGAAGCCGCTTTTACTTTACTGTTGAAGTGCGCTCTTTCTTCCCCTTTCTCAACGATAGAAACAAAGGTCTGCGCAACGCTATAATGAGTGCTGTCTTGGTTAATATTTTGCCAATCAGTTCTGATCTTGATAGTAAAATCCGGTTTAAATGTCGAAACTTTTAAGCCTTGATCTGTGAGCGCTTTAGCCAGGTGATCTCTTAAATTTGATTCTTTCTCAGAAGTTACTTCAAGATTAAAGCTTAAATCAGCAATCACTTCTTCAGCTTGCTTGGCTTTATAAAATACTGATTCACTTAAGATCACTTGTTGGCTTTGCAGCATAGACAAGAATTCATTCTTTTGAATTCTTTCAGCTAAAAGCTTCTTAACTCTCAATGCAGATTTCAAACGTTGTGTTTTAGTCGGCTGGGTTAAGCTTACACCTGCAATTTGGCTATCAATACCTGAAATCTCGAGTTCGGTTTGCATAATTGCATTGGTTTTATTGAACTCAGCGAGAGCATAAATGGTATTGCCTTGTTGAAACTCTTCACTAATGCGTAACCCTTGTAGCTTTAAGTCAGGCACTTGTGAACGAATTAATTCGTTGAGTTTAAACTTACTACTGCCATTACTGGCTTGTTGCACAATACGGGTATCGGCAGTGATCACGACATTAAGTTGTTTTGCTAAAGCAACACGGGCTGATTCAATCGCTGTATTTTTAGCTTGCTGTAAATCGCCATAATTCTGCGCCTGACCAACGCCGTATACCACATTCGGTGCACTTGGAGTTTGTGTGATCCAAGCTGGGGTCACAGGCTCAGTTCTAGAAGAGGTAGACTGACAACCCGATAACATCAGCAAAGATAAGCACGCAGCTATAGGAGCTTTAGAAACCAAAGCGCGAACGTTTTTGATGTTTTTGAATTTTCTTCTGGCCATTCCATACCTCACGGTTGCTTGTCATATCGATTAATCTTAGGTCTACTTGGTAAAACGTCACTCTTTGTCCATCTTGTTCATCAACAAATGAGTTGATACTCCCAGAGAGGGCATAATCAGCGCCTAGCTCTTGTCCCATTTCATTTTGCGTCTCGATAGAGGCATTAAGTTCTTGGTCTTTACGTTCTTCACGGATCTCATTTCGAATACTGCTGTTCGCCACGAAATCAGCCTGACCCGTTCTTAGAATGGCACGTTTTAAATCATTTAAAAAAGTATCAACTGCAATATGCTGATGAGATTTGTTACGAACACTTTGAATGATAATGGCAGGCTTGCTGCTGTGGTACTTCAAGTGATCGCTAACCCATGGAAAGGTGAGCATATCATTGACCATAGCTTCGGCGACGAGTTGCGAATCCTTAGCATTCCAATTGTCAGATAGAGCAATCTCTTGATTGCTGTCTACGCGTTCAATCTTTGTACTTTGGCAGCCTGAAAGTAATAAAGTGCCTGAAAGTAAAAGACCAGAGTAGGTTAAAAAGTTTCTTGTTCTCTGCATTGTGTTTTCCATTTATAGAGCATTAACTGTTGGCACAGCATTTAAAAAGGTACGCGTATGCCAAACCGTCATTGAACCTTGTACGTCTATGTTAGCCGATTGTTGTATCACTCGTCCCGAGTTTAGGGTGGTTTTTATTGTTAAATTTTGTAGCCCAGGCTCGAGAGAAAGTTGGGCTAGCCTGATTTGTGCAGGCAATGACTGCCATTGTCTTGTGTCAGCCGATGCGGTAATTGCGTTCACGGCGGTTGAAGCAATTTTCACAAAGCTTCCTAATAGATTGTTTTGATCTGCGCCTGCTACTTGCATCGCTTTACGAGCGGTTAAGGCTTTGACGAGCTCTCGCGTAAATGCAATACGAATTTCAGACTGAGCATCAATCAAGGCCTTTTGTAAGGCTAATTGGCTTATTGAATGAAATTGCTCAAGATCTGCTAATTTTTTATTGCCTTGCCAAATCTCAGTCTTACGGATCGGTAATTTGGGTGGAGCTAAATAACTTACTGAGATCCTACCCCCATATTCGAGTGCATCGATTAGCCCGATATCTTCAGCTTCATCCCACAAAGAGCCTAATGGGATCCGCTTAGTCATGGTGCCAAGAAGTACATCGCTTACATCACCGAGTATGTAATTTTGCATCAGGTCAAATAAGCTAGTGTCAGCATAAAGCATCTGAAACCACAGTCGCTGCTCACGCTTTTCTTGTTCTGAGCCAATAAAAATAGGGTACATCACCAAGGCTTTAGATCGCGCTTCGGCCCTTAACATAAAGTTAAATTGTTTTTTTTCTGGTGCAATCCCTAGGTTTTGGATAATCGTAACTTGTTTACCCTCGGGAATTTCAATAGAGCTATGTTTACTCAGCAGGTTTTGCAATTCTGAGTGATAGCCACCTGCTAATTTCATCGTCCGCGCTAAGTTTTTCAGTGCAAGTTTTTCGGTGGTATCAGTTAAGCCATATTGCTTAGTAAAGCCATTTGCATATGCGTGAGCGGCCCTCTGATACTGCAATCGAGCAGCATCTAAATCTTTATTTTGCTCACTTAGTAGACCACTGAATAAATGAATGAAAGCATCATCTTTATATTCTATGTTTTCTAAAAGTGCTTCTGGTGCAGCGATTGGTTTTAAAATGTCATATATAATATCAGTAAGAGAGCCTTCATTTTCTTGTTCAGAACGGTTGTAACCACCCGTTTCAGACTTTAAATTTTCCATGTAAACATCAAGCTGTCGCATTTCAACTTGGCTCGAATCTAGGTAGGTTTCACGCATACTTGGGTTAAGTTGAGCGAGTGAATTAAAGTTCAACGCTTTCAGATAATGTATCAGGGGTAAATAATAGTCTTTGCCCTCATAGTTGGCAAAACTGGGCCCGCTTAACATTGCTAAGGCTTGTTCAGATACACTAATCGTGTAAAACGATTCGATGTGTGTTTTAGCTCTCTCAAGATGCTGATTGCTTTGTAAGTAATCTTTCTCTAGGTGAAGAATAGTCGCAAGTTCTAATTCGTGCAGAAGTCTATCTCGACCCACAGACGAATAGTTTTGTTTTATAGTCTGCTTTGCTTGGGTAAATTGCCCTTGTTCTATTTGCAAGATAGCGCTTTTGTTAGCATGAATGGTATTGCAACCCGATAGAAATATAAGCGTTAGGCAGCAAACAAAAAGTTGTTTTAATGAGAAAAAATGAAATACCTTCAAAGACACATCCTTTGCACTGAAAATAAATAAAGAATATAGTAACTTATAACCAAGTAAGTTAAATAAAAATAGTAACATTTGAAAGTGTAAAATTGTTAAAAGGTGTTTTTACACTTTATTACTGTTTAGCTTGATTAACTTTGCTACAGTAACTCTAACATTGCTTAAGGCTATAAAGGAAACCAAGATGAAAGTTAAACCACTAATTGCATCAGTGTTCATGGCAGGTATGCTATCAGCGTGTAGTTCAACCTCAGACAGCACGGCATCAAGCTCTCGTGTAAATGTACCTGATTGGGTTTTAAACCCTGTTGTTGAAAATGGTATTGCAGCTGCTGATTGTATTAAGTACTCAGGTAATATCTCAATAGATCAAAAAATGGCAGTTGCAAATGCACGTTTGGCATTGGCGCAACAAATTGAGACACGTATTGAAGGTTTAGATAAAACTTTTGCTAACCGTGTTGATGCAAATGATAAAACGACTGTGGGCTCAACTTTTAGTTCTGTCTCTAAGCAGTTAACTAAACAAACTTTACGAGGCTCTCGCGTAGTTAAAGCTGACATCGTTGATATTGCTGGCAAAGATTATTTTTGTGCATTAACAACTTTATCTCCAGAGCTGACAAAAACACTGTTTCAAGACTTAGTGAAAGAAACAAAGCTTAAAATTGATCCACAAGATGAGCAGTTTTTATATCAGGAATTTAAAGCGTTCAAAGCAGAGCAAGATTTAGAAAAGGAAATTGCTAGATTAACAAACTAAAGCAATTCTAAGCGCATCATTCGATGCGCTTTTTTTGTCATTGAGGACAAGCAAATGAAACGTCAATTAATGCTATTAGCAGCATCCCCCATTTTAGCACTGCAGGTGCAAGCTACGCCTTCTACGCTTTATTCTGAACTCGATAAAGCCATGCAGTCATGGCAGGCAGAGCAAAAGCCCTCTCAAGAAAACAACTTATCTGAATTTGAGGCGTTTAAACAGCAGCACTTAAAAGATTTTAACCGCTATGTTGAAACGCAAATGGCTGAATATGATAAATTCAGGGATCAGCTTTTAAAATCTTGGGGTGATGCGCAAGTAACAAATCAAAATCAGTTTGTGAGTTATTCTGAGGATGATTCAGCCAGATTGAATGTTGATTTTGAGAATAATACGCTCACTTTGAGTGTTAAGCATAAGGCAGGGAACGCACCTAAAAAACACGAAGTAGAGGCGTTATTTCAGCAATTTCTTCGCTCTGAACAAGCACTACTGAAAGAGTTTTATAACCATGCACCTGCATCTTTAGATGAGCGAGATTTTAAACAATCAGACACCACAAAGATCGATAAAAAATCTCAAGCAAAGGCATTGAAAAAGGCGCTGCAAGAGATAAAGAAGCAAACGCGTCTTCAGCAACAAGCGCTTGATAAAAAGTATGACGAACAACTTGTGAATGAAAATGGTAATAAACAATCGCTTAAATCTTTAGAAAAAGATAAAGCAGCCTTAAAACAGTTAGAACAAAAGCGTATGCTTACTCTTAAAAAGAGTGTGCCTGAAATTATCTCAGAGGCACCAAAGGACACGCTTATTACTGAATTTGTAATCACCTTACCTAAAAGCAATCAGGTATCACAGCGTGCAGAGAAATACCTTGCGCCGATAAAAAAGCAAAGTGCACGATTTGAGTTACCTCCTGCAACGATATTGGCAGTGATGCATACCGAAAGCCATTTCAATCCAATGGCGAAATCGCATATTCCCGCTTTTGGTTTAATGCAAGTTGTGCCTACAAGTGCAGGAATTGACGTGAATCGATTCTTATATGACATAGACGCGCCAATGTCAGCGCCATATTTATACGTTTCTGATAATAATATAGAAGCGGGCTCGGCTTATTTGCATTTACTAGATAAACGTTACTTAAAACATATTTCAGATCCTTTAAGCAGGAAGTACTGCATGATAGCAGCTTACAATACTGGTGCCGGGAATGTCGCGAGGGCTTTCAATGGTGATGGCTCTAGAAGCATTCGCAATGCCAGTAAAGTCATTAACTCTATGTCTCCAGAGCGTGTTTTAGAAGTATTGAGCGCAAATTTACCTTATAACGAAACTAGAAAGTATATTCATAAGGTGCTTGAGAAAGAGAAGCTATACGCAGTGGATAATACCAATCCTCAATAATACTTAATCATTTTGAGGGACTAAAACTGACGTTAGCTTCGTTGAAAATTTCTTATTTAGAACAACTAAATGGCAAAATTTTCGCCTCGCTACCGACAAGTTTTACTTGCCTCAAAATAGATCACTTAATTAAGAGGATTGGTATAAACTCTAGTTTTTTACAAAAAACAAAAAAGGCTGCAGATGCAGCCTTTTTTAGTCAGTAGTGATACTTAGTCAGCTTGAGCAGGAGAGGCCATGTCGGCACTTGCTCTCGCCGTTGGTGCTTTAGAGCCCGCAGACATACCTGAGTTATGAGTAGGTGTACGTTGCTCTAAAGGCATAGCTGATGGCATTTCAAATGCTTCAATGTCATCACTGCTTTGTGCTTTTGTCATTGGCGCTGATGCATTGGCATGGAAACGAACGCGAGGTAGCGCTGACAAAGCGGTAGCCGCTTTAGGTGTTTCAACAGCTTCTTCCTCAAGCGCTTCAGCGACTTCAACAACTTCTTCTGCTTTAGGTGTTTCAACTACTTCAACAGTTTCTTCTGTTTTAGGCGCTTCAGCGACTTCAACAGTTTCTTCTGCTTTAGGTGCTTCAACTAATTCAACAGTTTCTTCTGCTTTAGGTGCTTCAGCGACTTCAACAGTTTCTTCTGTTTGAGGTGCTTCAGCTACTTCAACAGTTTCTTCTGTTTGAGGTGCTTCAACTACTTCAACAGTGTCTTCTGCTTTAGGCATTTCAGCAGCTGCAACAGCTTCTTCAGCTTTAGGCGTTTCAGCAGCTGCAACAGCTTCTTCAGCTTGAGGCGCTTCGGCTACTGCAACAGCTTCTTCTGCTTTTGGCGTTTCAGCTACTTCAACAACCTCTTCTGTTACCTGCTTAGCTTTAAGCTCAGCTTCGTATTCAGCTGCAGCTTGATCTGCTACAGGGATGAATGCAGGCTCTTGCTCTTTCTCAGAAGATTCTGGCTTTCTTCTACGCTGACCGGCTGCACGAAGGTGGCGAGGAGAACGACGAGAACGTGTTCTTGGAGCTTCTTCACCTTGCTCAACAGATTCAGTAGTTACTTCCGTTACCTGAGTGGCTTCATCAGAAACAGCCTCTACCGGTTTATCCTCTGTTTGAACTGCTTTTTTAGGCTTCTCAGCGCGCTTTGTTTCAGAACGTGCGGCTTTTTCCTCACCTTGAGCTTTAACTTGGGTTTGCTCTTGAGAAATAGTCGCATTTTCAGACTCAGAACCTTCAGCTGTATTGTTACTATCTAGATTTTCAATAGCAGCTTCTTGATCAGCAATACGTACCTTTTTGCGAAGGTTGCGACGCTGACGTCTCGGTTTTACGCGAACTTCAGCATTTGCAGTTTCTTCGGTATTAGTTTGTTGCTTTTCATCAGCTTCTTTATTAGTACGATTGTCAGGACGACGACGTGTATTTTGACGACGGCGCTTATTGCGATTTTCCTGACCTTCTTTTTTCTCAATCTGGTCTTTGCTTTCAGAATTGTCTTTAGCTTGGGCATCATCACGTTTTTTGTGATTGCGACGCTTCTGCTGATTGCGACGGCGATTATCATTATTGCGACGTGGTTTACGTTCTTGCTTTTTGTTCTCAGTTTCTTTCTTTTCAGATTCTTCTTCTGATGAAAACAGACCTTTTAACCAATTACCTATACGCGTTAATAGCCCTTCAGACTTAACCTCTTCGGCTTTAGGCGCAACTACTGCAGGTTGAGGTGCAGGCGCTGGTGCAGAAGGCATAACAACACCTTTAAGTACCGGCTCTTCTTTAGGGGTTGTGTTTACAGCAACTTCGATTACTTCCGGCTCAGGTGTAACAATTTGCTCGTAACTCGCAGTCTCTGGTGTTTCATCTTTACGCAAACGAACCACTTCATAGTGAGGTGTTTCTAGGTGCTGGTTTGGAATGATGAATACATTACAGTTATGACGTTTCTCGATACGATGAACAGACTTGCGCTTTTCATTTAGAAGATAAGCTGCAACAGCTACAGGCACTTGTGCGTTGACTTGTGCAGTATTCTCTTTAATCGCTTCTTCTTCGATTAAACGTAAGATAGAAAGGGCGATAGATTCGTTCGAACGAATTGTACCTTGGCCACTACAGCGCGGGCATGAATGCTGGCTCGCTTCACCTAATGAAGGGCGAAGACGTTGACGTGACATCTCAAGTAAACCAAAGCGTGAAATCTTACCAATTTGTACACGTGCTCGGTCCGGACGTACAGCATCTTTTAGACGGTTTTCAACTTCACGTTGATGACGTGGTGGAGTCATATCGATGAAATCGATAACAATTAGACCACCTAAATCACGCAAACGTAATTGACGTGCAATCTCATCAGCCGCTTCAAGATTAGTATTTAATGCGGTTTCTTCAATATCGCCACCTTTGGTCGCCTTTGAAGAGTTGATATCAATTGACGTTAATGCTTCAGTTGGGTCAATGACAATTGAGCCACCAGAAGGTAAGCGTACTTCACGTTGGAAAGCAGATTCAATTTGACTTTCGATTTGGTAATGCGTGAATAGTGGTACGTCGTTTTGATAAAGCTTAACGCGGTTGATGAAGTCAGGACGGAAGCGCTCGATATGTGCTTTAGCTTCTTCAAAAACACGGGCTTTATCAATTAAAATTTCACCAATATCACGACGTAAATAATCACGGATCGCACGGAAAATTACATTACTTTCTTGGTGGATTAAGAATGGTGCTTTACCACTGTCAGCAGCTTGCTGGATTGCATCCCAATGAACAAGAAGTGCTTTTAAATCGTACTCTAGTTCTTCAAATGACTTACCAACACCCGCAGTACGAACAATCAGTCCCATGCCTTTTGGTAAATCTAATCGGCTTAGCGCTTCTTTTAGTTGAATTCGCTCGTCACCTTCAATACGACGGGAAATCCCACCGGCACGAGGGTTGTTCGGCATTAAGACTAAA
Organism: Pseudoalteromonas sp. SS15; assembly: GCF_049257195.1. Lineage (NCBI taxonomy): Bacteria > Pseudomonadati > Pseudomonadota > Gammaproteobacteria > Alteromonadales > Pseudoalteromonadaceae > Pseudoalteromonas > Pseudoalteromonas sp. SS15. Next base: position 668,296 of record NZ_JBMMUD010000001.1, on the reverse strand, counting down.
TAACTACCTGCAACACTAATAAAAGTTGTTAAAGCAGCCCCTTTTTGGCCTCGCTCTTCTTTATCAACCTGAACGATAACTTCTTGGCCTTCTTTGATCACATCTTTGATGTTAGGACGGCCATTGAACGTGTAACCTTCTGGGAAGTAAGTTTTAGCGATTTCTTTAAGAGGAAGGAAACCGTGTCTCTCAGCACCGTAATCAACAAATGCAGCTTCTAGAGATGGTTCGATTCGAGTGATTTTACCTTTGTAAATATTGGCTTTTTTCTGTTCGTGGCCAGGACTTTCGATATCTAAGTCATATAATTTCTGACCGTCAACCAGTGCGACGCGCATTTCTTCTTGCTGCGTAGCATTGATCAGCATACGTTTCATATTGTTAACTCTACTTTCAAATTAAGTCGAGTCTGATGTGCAAAGCGTGGACCTGACGAGTGCCCCATATTTAATGATGCAGTCTCACGACTGGGGTCAATGGAATGTTCTTACAACTTATTTTTTAAGCGCACGGTGACGGTTATCACTACCAGTTTATTCGCACGGTAAGGGCGCTTCTTAGTGAATAAGTTTAATCTCGTTTTTGGCTTTTACTTACGCAATCAGACATTTATTTCTATTTTTGCTTTCTTTTTTAATCATGCTTAGCCTTCACTGCGATCTGTTACGCGCATCGAAGTGAGCTAAAGGCACGTGTTATTCGGGTGACAAAAGCTTTGGAAATCCAAGCTGCTATCTGTATGATCGTCACCCATGATGTGCATCACGATTATTGTCTTTGCGATAAAAAGCAGTTTCGCAAAAAAATTGCGCGTCGATTATCCCATTAATAACGTCGTGATAGCAACTAAATTATTACTCAAATCAGTGATTAGGCAATGTCAGAAAAATCTCCTTTAAAAGTCAGCTTTGTAACCGTAACTGAAGATCAGCAAGGTCAGAGAATTGATAACTTCTTAGTGACCCATTTGAAGGGGGTGCCTAAGAGTGCAATTTATAAAATCCTTCGTAAGGGAGAGGTAAGAGTTAATAAAAAGCGCGTTAAGCCAGTTTATAAATTGCAAATTGACGACTTAATTCGTATTCCACCTATTAAAGTGGCTGAGCGAGAAGAGTTTGTACCAAAAAATCTAGATAAAATATCAGCTTTAGAAGATGCAATTTTATTTGAAGATCAATATCTCATTGTGATCAATAAACCTTCAAGTATGGCTGTACATGGCGGCAGTGGCTTGAGTTATGGCTTAATTGAAGCGTTGCGTGTTTTAAGACCGCAAGAAAAAAACCTAGAACTTGTGCATCGTTTAGATAGAGATACATCAGGTTGTCTTCTGATTTCAAAGAAACGTTCTATTTTAAAAGGACTCCACGAGCAGCTCCGTGAAAAAACCATGGAGAAAAACTACTGGGCATTAGTAGTGGGTGAGTGGGCGGCAAAAATTAAAAATGTCACCGAACCTCTTCGAAAAAATACCTTACAATCAGGTGAGCGTGTTGTAAGAGTAGATGAAGAGCAAGGTAAGGCATCACATACTCGCTTTAGAGTACTTGAGCGTTTTGATGGTTGTACGTTGGTACAAGCATCGCCAGTGACAGGTCGCACTCACCAAATTCGTGTTCACACTCAATGTAAAGGCCATCCTATTGCGTGTGATGATAAGTATGGCGACCAAGTTTTTGACAGCCGTATGAGAGAAATGGGACTGAGCCGTTTATTCTTACACGCCCATGATCTTCGTTTTTTGCATCCGAAGCATGAAACAACCATGCATGTTGAGGCACCACTAGATAAAGCATTAAATAACGCTTTGAAAACATTAAGAGCAAAGTAATGCAGTTCGAGCTTGTTATTTTTGATTGGGATGGCACTTTAATGGATTCAGTGCCAAAAATTGTGAATGTTTTAAAACTTGCAGCTAAGCAATGTGGTGCCGCCATTCCGACCGATGATGCTGCCAAATCTATTATTGGTTTATCTTTACCGACCGCGGTTGCAAAGCTGTTTCCAAGTGATGAAGACAAGTGGGAAGCGTTAGCTCAAGCATATAAAACGGTTTATAAAGTAGGCGACCATACGCCTACGCCGTTATTTACAGGAGCAAATGACTTATTAGACGCTTTAGCCGCGAGTCAAGTGCAACTGGCCGTTGCGACCGGTAAATCTCGTACAGGGCTAAACCGCTTAATGGCTGAAACATCAACTGAAGAATACTTTGTTACCACTAAAACAGCTGATGAAGCACAGTCGAAGCCGAATCCTGATATGTTAAATCAAATTTTAACGATGACAGGTGTGGCTGCTGAAGATGCCATTATGATAGGTGATTCATTATTAGATATTGAAATGGCCAAGCAAGCGGGTGTTGCAGCGGTTGGATTAACCCATGGTGCCGCAACTAGAGCAGCGCTTGAAAAGACCCAAGCGCTGGCTGTACTAGACAGTTTAACTGAATTAGGTACTTTTTTGTTGACTGAGCAACACATCGATGTGGAAGCCAGCTAACAGCTCGGTTAATCTAATTAAAGGCAGCCCAATCAATGAATTTGGATCGCTGCCTTCTAATTTTTCAAACAAACAAATCCCCAAACCTTCACTTTTAAAGCTGCCTGCGCACTGGTAAGGCGTTTCAGCATCACAATATGCCTCGATCTGTTCGAGAGTTAACTTCTTAAAATGAACGTTGAATGGTTCAACAATGATTTCATGTCGGTTCGTTGCTATATCGTACAGACATAATCCTGTTAGAAAACTTACTTTATTGCCACTGAAGCTTTGCAGTTGTTTGATGGCATTTTCTTTTGTATGTGGTTTACCAAGTATTTTACCGTCGTGAACGGCCACTTGGTCAGAGCCAATCACCAAACCTTCTTCGAATTTGTCATTAGCTGCTTTTGCTTTTAACACACTTAATCTGGCTACTAGATCTTCTGGTGTTTCATTACTTAAATGACTTTCATCTACATCAGGTGAAAACGATGAAAAAGGTAGGTTCAATTTTTTTAAAATTTGCTGCCTAAATGGCGAGCTTGACGCTAAAATAAGAGGAGTTTTCATAAACACTTAGTTGTCAAAATACCAATGGCGCTAGAATAGGGCGCAATAGAGCGAAAAACAAAGGAAACTTTGATTTTTATTTTGACTAAAACATTAACTATCTATATGATGCAGCCCCTATGCAAAAGGTGAAAATTCCCATCACTCTTGATCCTTGCAGAGCAGCTCAACGCAGACTCAGTTATGACGGCGTTGTTCAGCTTGAAGAACTTTCTCGCTTAGAGCAAGTTGTGCAAGATCAAACTGGTGAAATAGCGGTAGACATTCATTGCAGTAATGATGAACAAGGGTTGGTTGTAATTCGCGGTTCTTTCCGTGCACATCTGACCGTTATTTGTCAGCGTTGTAATGGAGATTTAGGGTTGGATTTGGAACATGACTTTGCTTATTCACCGGTTAAAGCGGGTGATGAGTCGGACCATCTTCCTGATTGCTACGATGTGGTTGAACTGAATGAAGAAGGTGAAATAAATCTTCGTCAACTTATAGAAGACGAGCTTATTTTAGCGATTCCTATAGTGCCAACACACGACGAAGCATCTTGCGCTTATTCCGAAGAGCCTGCGAGCTTTGGTGAAGTAGTCGCAACAGAGAGCAAACCAAATCCATTTGAAATTTTAAAACAACTTAAGAAAAATTCTTAGGAGAAGGCTAATGGCTGTACAAAAAAGCAAAAAGTCTCGCGCAAGACGTGGCATGCGCCGTTCACACGACGCAATCAGTGGACCAGCTCTAACTGTAGATCAGGTTTCTGGTGAGACTCATCTTCGTCACCACGTGACTGCTGATGGTTACTACAAAGGCGAAAAAGTAATTTCTAAATAAGAGATTGCTTTTATGCTGACTCATCTAACCATTGCGTTAGATATGATGGGGGGCGATTACGGCCCCCGTTCATCTATTCCAGCCGCCATTTCTGCGGTTAATAAATACCCCAATCTTACATTGCTCCTTTGCGGCGATGAAAATTGCATTTCTGATGCTTTAATAAAACATAAAGCAGACTCTCACCCTAGATTAATCATTAAGCACTGTAGTGAAGTTGTTTCTAATAATTGCGAGCCAGCGCAAGCACTTCGAAACAAGAAAGACTCTTCAATGCGTATCGCTTTAGATTTAGTAAAAAGCAAACAAGCACAAGCTTGCGTTAGTTCAGGTAATACTGGTGCATTGTTACTGATTGCACACTTTGTGTTAAAAATGCTACCCGGTATCAAACGACCAGCACTTATTTCTGCTGTACCTACAGAAAAAAAACAACCTGTTTATTTACTGGATCTTGGTGCAAACGTGCATTGTGATGCACAGACATTGTTTCAGTTTGGCATTATGGGCAGTATTGTTGCCGGCGAGACCTGTAAAGGTGATAGACCAAAAGTGTGTTTGCTTAATATTGGCTCTGAAGACATTAAAGGCAATGACACAATTAAAGAAGCCGCGAATATGATGAAGGCAACGCCTTATCTTAACTACACAGGGTTTTGTGAAGGCAGTGATATGTTTTCAGGTAAAGCTGATGTTGTTGTTTGTGAGGGGTTTGTGGGTAATGTCGCTCTAAAAACATGTGAAGGTATTGCTAAACTTATTATGCATAAGTTTACAAAAGCGTTGAAAAAACGTTTTTTCTACCGATTATTAGCCGTATTACTCAGTCCAATCATAAAAAAACTCTACAGAAGGGTGAACCCCGACCAGTATAACGGTGCAAGTCTGGTAGGATTGCGTGGTATTGTTGTGAAAAGTCACGGAAATGCTTCGAACAAGGCGTTTCTTGCTGCAATCGAAGAAGCTATCAGAGAAGTTGAAAAACAAGTTCCTGAAAAAATAGAAGCGACCTTCGAACAAATTGCATTAGATGAAGAACATTCGCCATCGTCCCTCGAAAATTACTGACTTGGGGTGAGGGTGGCATAACTATTATTATAAAGAGCATTATATGTCACAGAAGATTGCACTTTTATTCCCAGGTCAAGGCTCACAAGCAGTTGGCATGCTTGCAGAGTTACTTGAATCATCAGAAATTGTAAAAGCAACATTTGCAGAAGCATCGGAAGCGCTTGGTTATGACCTAGCAAATCTTGTTGTTAACGGCCCAGCTGAAGAACTCAATCAAACTCATCGTACACAACCTGCATTACTAACTGCGAGCGTTGCTGTTTACCGTGAATGGGTAGCAAACAATGCAGAAGTTGAGACCGTTCTAGCTGGTCACAGCTTAGGTGAGTACTCAGCGTTGGTATGTGCAGGTGTTTTAAGCCTTGCTGAAGCCGTAAAGTTGGTTGAGAACCGTGGTCTTTATATGCAGGAGGCCGTACCAGCTGGTGTAGGTTCAATGGCTGCGATTATCGGTCTTGATGATGATAAGATCCAATCAATTTGTGCTGAGCTTTCGGGTGAGCAAGTGGTTGCGCCTGTTAACTACAACTCTCCTGGTCAAGTTGTTATTGCGGGTCACAAAGAAGCGGTAGAAAAAGCGTCTGAGGCTTGTAAAGAAGCTGGCGCAAAACGCGCACTACCACTAGCTGTAAGCGTGCCTTCTCACTGTGAACTAATGAAGCCTGCAGCAGAAAAACTGGCAGCTGATTTAGAAGCACTTGCATTCAATGCACCGAAATCGAGCGTGATCAACAACGTTGATGTTGCTATTGAAACAGAAGCTGCTGCGATTAAAAATGCGCTAGTACGTCAGCTCTACAGCCCTGTGCGTTGGACTGAAACAGTTCAAGAACTTGCAAAGCTTGGTATTACACAAAGTTATGAATTCGGCCCAGGTAAAGTACTGAGTGGCCTAGTTAAGCGTATTGATAGATCAATTTCTTGTGCATCTGTGAACGATGCAGCAGCAATTGAATCTGCTAAATAAGAAGAGATAAAAAATGAGCAATCTATTTTCATTAGAAGGTAAAATTGTTTTAGTAACAGGTGCAAGCCGTGGTATCGGTAAATCTGTTGCTAATGCATTAGTTGCACAAGGTGCGATTGTTGCAGGTACTGCGACGAGCGAATCTGGCGCTGAAAAAATTAGTGAATATTTAGGCGAAAACGGTAAAGGTTACGCGTTAAACGTGACTGATGCTGATTCAATCACAGCAACGTTAGCGGCAATTAAAGCTGATTTTGGTGATATTGACGTGCTAGTTAATAACGCGGGTATCACTCGTGATAACCTACTTATGCGTATGAAAGACGATGAGTGGAACGATATTATCGATACCAACTTAAGCTCTATCTACCGCCTGTCTAAAGCGGTTCTTCGTCCTATGATGAAGAAAAAAGCTGGCCGTATCATTAACATTGGTTCTGTTGTGGGTACGATGGGTAATGCGGGTCAGGCAAACTATGCAGCTGCAAAAGCGGGTGTAATTGGTTTTTCTAAATCTCTAGCACGTGAAGTGGCTTCTCGTGGTATTACAGTGAACGTTATCGCACCAGGTTTCATTCAGACTGACATGACTGATGAGCTAACTGACGAGCAAAAAGCAGCAACGCTTGCTAACGTGCCAGCAGGTCGCTTAGGTCAGCCTGAAGAAATTGCAGCTGCTGTATGTTATTTAGCATCTGATGCGGCTGCGTACGTATCAGGTGAGACTTTGCATGTAAATGGTGCGATGTACATGGTTTAATTGCTGTAGATCATAAAAAAGATTCAATTAATTTTTTGTGATCTTGCTGCAATCTTACTTGAAATTGCTATTAAAATAAGCGATAAAAGTATAAATTAATTTATAACAGGTTTGACCAGATCAAAATATCTGAGCAAATCCTTGAAACCCAGAATTATGCGCCGTACACTACGCCGCAATCTGAAAATAACGCAAATGCGTTTTAATAAAGGAAAGAAGAATGAGCGATATCCAAGAACGCGTAACGAAAATCATTGTTGAGCAACTAGGTGTTAAAGAAGAAGAAGTTAAAAACGAAGCGTCTTTCGTAGACGACTTAGGTGCTGACTCTCTAGACACTGTTGAGCTAGTAATGGCTCTAGAAGAAGAGTTCGACACTGAGATCCCTGACGAAGAAGCAGAGAAAATCACTACTGTTCAAGCAGCGATCGACTACGTTACTGCTCACGCTGAGTAATCAAACGTATCACTTGGGGCAGCATTCGCTGCCCTTAGTCTTTTCTACCCCCTCATAAAAATAATCAATCCCTTTTGGAGGAAACCGTGGCTAAACGTCGAGTCGTAGTAACTGGCTTAGGTATGTTGACGCCGCTAGGTAATGATGTTGCATCAACCTGGCAAGGCTTACTAGAAGGCCAAAGTGGCATTTCTAACATCACGCACTTTGATACCACAAATTTTGGAACTAAATTCGCAGGTCTGATCAATGACTTTGATGTCACTGAGTACATGCCGAAGAAAGAAGCCAAAAAAATGGACTTGTTTATCCAATATGGTGTTGCAGCAGGGGTTCAAGCTTTAAAAGACTCTGGTCTTGAAATCACTGACGAAAATGCAGCACGTGTAGGTGTAGCTGTAGGTTCAGGTATCGGTGGTTTAACATTAATCGAAGAAAACCATGTAAAACTACTTAATAGTGGCCCACGTAAGCTGTCACCGTTTTATGTGCCTTCGACAATTATCAATATGATCTCTGGTCACTTGTCTATCATGCATGGCTTGAGAGGTCCAAATATTTCAATCGTTACTGCTTGTACAACTGGTTTGCATAACATCGGCCATGCTGCGCGCATGATTGCCTATGGTGATGCAGATGCGATGGTTGCAGGCGGTGCGGAAAAAGCATCTACGCCAATTGGTATGGGTGGTTTTAGTGCAGCACGTGCACTTTCAACACGTAATGATGATCCACAAGCTGCTTCTCGCCCTTGGGATAAAGACCGTGATGGTTTTGTACTGGCAGATGGTGCGGGCGTGATGGTACTTGAAGAGTACGAACATGCAAAAGCACGCGGTGCAAAAATTTATGCTGAGCTAGTTGGCTTTGGTATGAGTGGCGATGCATTCCACATGACGTCACCACCTGAAGATGGCTCAGGTGCGGCGCTTGCGATGGAAAATGCCCTTAAAGATGCTGGTGTAAACGCTGAAGAAGTGGGTTATATCAACGCACACGGTACTTCAACGCATGCGGGTGACAAAGCTGAAACGCAAGCGGTTAAGTCTATTTTCGGTGCCGCTGCTGATAAAGTGATGGTTGGTTCATCTAAATCAATGATGGGTCACCTGCTAGGTGCTGCTGGCTCTGTTGAATCAATTATCACAGCGCTATCGTTACACGATCAAAAAGTATCACCGACTATCAACCTAGATAACCCAGATGAAGGGTGTGATCTAGATTATATTGCTCACACAGGTCGTGACGCAAAACTTGAGTATGCATTATGTAACTCATTTGGTTTTGGTGGAACCAATGGCTCGTTGCTATTTAAAAAGGTATAATCTTTAAATACGGCGACAAACTATTAAAGAAAGCCTGGCGATGCCGGGCTTTTTTGTGATTAAAATGAGCTTAAAAATAACAACCACAATCACACCTCGAGACCGCGGATTTCAATATGGCGATGGCTTTTTTACCACTGCAGCCATTAAATCAGGCAAAGTCCAACACTGGGATTTACATCTCACACGCCTACAATCATGTGCCAAAGCACTATATTTTCCAAAAATTGATTGGCAACAGATGCAACTCGAGTGTGAAAAGCATGCGGCAGAGCATCAATTAGCCGTATTAAAAGTGGTTATCACCAGAGGTGAAGGAGGGCGTGGCTACCAAGCGCCTGACGAGCCAAGCCTCAATGCGATTGTATCTGTCCTTCCTTTTCCTACGCATTATGCTGATTGGCAGAGTCATGGGATAAAAGTAAGTACTTCAAACGTAAAACTTGGTCATCAACCATTGTTGGCGGGTTTAAAAACATTGAATAGACTTGAACAAGTTTTGGTTAAACAAGATGCCAAGCAGTTTACTGATAGCCATGATGTGTTAGTGTTAGACATCAATAATCAAGTGATTGAAACATCAGCAGGAAATTTGATTGGTTTTAAAAATGGTGAGTTATTTACGCCTAAATTGTCAAAAGCAGGAATAAAAGGTGTTTACCTTAGTGCATTGCAGCAAGTAAATACCATTATTGAAGTTGAAGAGAGTATCGATTTTTGGTCTGATATGGACGCGTTGTTTACTTGTAATAGTTTGATGGAGTTAGTGCCAATTATTCAATTAGATGCTGAACAGTTTGAGCTTGAAGCTGCATTAATCGTCAAACAGAGTTTAATGGGTTCCTTACATGCTTAAGAAGATAACCGCAGCCTTTGTGCTTTTGATGTTATTCGCTGCCGTATTCATTCAACAGCAAATCACACACTTCAAGCAGTTACAACTGACAAACATCTCTGAGCTATTTGAAGTGAAACGTGGTACAGGTGTTCATCGACTTTGTAATGAGTGGTTAGCGAAAGGCAATATTGATTCGTGTTTTGCACTGCAAGTATATGCCAAGTTATCTCCTGCGAATACCTCGCTAAAACCAGGCTTATATGAGCTACAAAATTTAACCGTGTTAGAGGCCATTGATAAAATTCACCAAGGCCAACAAAAACAGTTTAGTTTTACCGTGATCGAAGGTGACACTTTAAAAATGGTCCTCAATAAGCTCAAATCGGCTGATTTTATCGATTACGATATTGACGAGGCAAAGCTTTCAGAGCAATTAGAAGTGACTAACTATGCGGAAGGCTGGTTACTACCCGAAACTTATTTTTATCATGCAAACGATAGCGCATTGTCGATAATTACACGGGCACATGAGGCTATGAAAGCAGAGCTAGCGCAAGTGTGGGAAAATAGAATGGCCAATTTGCCGCTGCAAAATGCCTATGAAGCGCTTATATTGGCATCGATCATTGAGAAAGAAACGGGTTATGCTGGGGAGCGCAAAAAAATCGCATCAGTCTTTATTAACCGACTCAATAAGAAAATGCGTTTGCAAACTGATCCAACGGTAATCTATGGATTAGGAGAACGCTTTGATGGCGACATTAAACGCAAAGATTTAAAAGAGCATACGCCTTATAATACATACAGAATAAATGGCTTGCCGCCAACCCCCATTGCCATGCCATCAAAAGAGGCAATCATAGCGGCGACTCAACCTGATACAACTGATTACTATTACTTTGTTGCCAAAGGCAATGGCCAGCATCAGTTTTCTAAAAACTTAACGGATCATAATAAGGCCGTAAGACAGTATATTTTAAAGAGAAGTAATGACAGCTAAATTTATTGTGATTGAAGGCCTTGAAGGGGCCGGTAAATCAACAGCAATGCAAATTTGCCAACAGTTTCTTGCAGACAAGCAAATTGACTTTATTAACACCCGCGAGCCGGGTGGCACGCCAATGGCTGAAGCACTTCGAACGCTTGTTAAAAACCAGTATGAAGAAGAAGTGGCAGGTGAAACTGAGCTACTTATTATGTACGCTGCACGGGCGCAGTTACTGCATAATGTTATCAGACCGAGTCTTGCTGCCAACAAGTGGGTACTGGGTGACAGACATGACATGTCTTCACAAGCTTACCAAGGTGGTGGCAGAGGTTTATCTCAAACCACATTGAATAGTCTTTCTGATATTGTGTTACAAGGCTTGAAGCCCGATCTCACCTTATATCTGGACATTTCTCCAGAGGTGGGTTTGTCACGCGCTCGTGGACGCGGAGAATTAGACAGAATTGAGTTAGAGGCGATTGAGTTTTTCGAAAAAACTCGCGCACGTTATTTAGCATTAGCTGAATCGGATGAAAACTGCGTGGTAATAAACGCAGAGCAAGCAATAGATGAAGTACACGCTGACATTCTGGCGGCACTAGAAAACTTTTATCAGCAGGTTAATTTGTGATGATGCCTTGGTTAGAGCGCCCTTGGCAACAGCTCAATACGAGCTTTAAAGCGGGTCGCTTTCATCATGCTCAGTTGCTTGCAGGGTTGCAAGGAGTAGGCAAGTTAGCATTAGCACAAGGGCTAGCTGATGCCATCTTGTGTGAAAAAACTTCAGAGCTTTTGGCATGTGGTCAGTGTAAAAGTTGTGCCTTAATTGCTGCACAAACTCACCCTGATAAACTGCTTGTCAGCTCTGAGGGGGCGACCATAGGTGTAGATGAAATAAGAGCAACCGGCGATTTTATCTATCATTCGGCGCAGCAAGGTGGCAACAAAGTAGTGATAGTCCACCAAGCGAATAAAATGACGCATTCAGCGGCCAATGCGCTGCTAAAAACCCTTGAAGAGCCAAACGCAAAACGCTTTTTAATTTTAACTTGTGATGATGTCGCGCAATTGCCAGCGACGATTGTTAGTCGCTGCGCAAAGAGCAATATAGCGGTTCAATCCGAGCAGCAAGTTAGGGCTTGGTTGACTCAGCAATTAGGTGATTACGCTGAACAGCCATGGATTAATTTGTTTATATCACAACCTTTGAAAATAAAGCATTGGTTTGAAACGGGTCAAGTTGAACAAATTAACCAATTATTCCATAGTATTGAAACACTCAACCATACTACAGATGTGTCGCAATGTGTTGAATTATTGGTAAAATCACCTGAGTTGGTGAATGAAATGGGGCGCTTTGTTCAAGGGCGAATAAAGCAAGGTTTATACAATGGTGCTGACTTTTCGAAGATTACAGTCGCACAGCAGGCTTTGGCTGACTTTATAAAGGATCATCAACAGATCCCAGGTTTGAATTTACAATTAGCCTTGCTTAAGTTATTTACAGCGCTAAAACAGGCTTTGCAGTAGGGGAGCACTATGCAAGTTTTACTTCTAGATTTTGAAGATTTTGACGAGTTATATCGTTGTTATATGCCCGCATTAAAGCACGGCGGCTTGTTCGTTAAAACTAACTCTCGCTTTGATATGGGGCAGCCTTTATCGCTTCGCGTGACTTTGCCAGATGCATTAGAAGAAGATGTGATTGAAGGCAAAGTAGTATGGATAACGCCGCAAGGCGCGCAAAATTCAAATCCACCAGGCGTGGGCGTTGGCTTTTCTGAGGGAAATGAAACAGTTAACGATAAAATCGTAAAATTGCTGGGGACAGCACTTAATTCAGAAAAACCCACCTACACCATGTAAGAGTAGTTATGATTGTAGATTCGCACTGCCATTTAGATAGATTAGATTTCGATAAACTTGGTTTATCACTCCCAGAAGCATTAGATGCAGCAAGACAAAAGCAAGTCGAACACTTTTTATGTGTGAGCGTCACACTTGATCAATTCCCGAGTATGCTTGAAAAAGTTGAAGCATTTGATGATATTTCAGTATCATGTGGTGTGCACCCTTTAAACCAAGATCAAGCTCTGGATAAAAGTCAGTTATTGTCATTGGCTCAACACGATAAAGTGGTTGCGATTGGCGAAACAGGCTTAGATTATTATTATTCAAAAGATACACATTCAGTGCAACAAGAGAGTTTTGTCGGGCACATAGAAGTGGCTAATGAACTACAAAAGCCACTTATCATTCATACCCGAGATGCCCGAACTGATACCATAGATCTAATGAAAGCCCATGGTGCCGATAAATGCGGTGGTGTTTTGCATTGTTTTACTGAAGATTGGAGCATGGCAAAGCAAGCACTAGATTTAGGTTTTTATATTTCAATCTCAGGTATTGTGACATTTAAAAACGCGGTTGAATTAAAAGAGGTGGTGAAACAAATACCATTAGATAGATTACTCATCGAAACTGACTCACCTTACCTAGCGCCAGTGCCTTATCGTGGCAAAACCAATCAGCCTGCCTATGTACAAGATGTTGCCTATTATATTGCAGACTTAAAAGGCATCACATATAAAGAGCTCGCAACGGTAACAACTAACAACTTTTATGATCTATTTAGCTTAGCCAAGCGCAAATAATCGTTATGTCAGTTGTAAATACACACCTTCCAGAACTTTTACTTGGCCCGATGGTTCGTCGGGCTGAGCCTAGTAATGTGTGTTTGCAACTTGTTACCTCAATGCCTCGGGCTGTACGTTTTGAGTTTACAGGCACTGAAGTTGAAAACGAAGTACTCGAAATACCACTGGGTAAGCATTGTTTTTTCTACATAGTGAATGTGAAACCAAAAAGTGGTGAGCTTATTGTCGATACAGCAATAGGCTATACGTTGTATCTTGATGATATTAAAGCGGATTTGTCAGCTTATTGTTATGCCCATGCCGATACGCCTGAGTTAGTTATTCCTCATGTTTTAAAGCAAGTGTTACACGGCTCTTGTCGCAATCCGCATTACCCTGTAGAAGATTCGTTAGCGAGTGCAGATGAAACGCTCTCTCAGGCGAGACTCAATCAAACAACAGCGCCAACCTTATTATTGCTTTCAGGCGATCAAATCTATGCCGATGATGTGGCCGGGCCAATGCTTCAAGCCATCTATGCTGTTATTGAGCAACTCGGTTTGTTCAAAGAAGCCCGAACTGAATATATAAATTTACCTGATAATTTATCTGAGCAATTATTTGCAAGAACGCCACATTTGCCAAAAACGCCTTGGCAAGAACGTTCAAAACGCAGTTTAGGCTATTGGCTTCGTAAGGATGACCCGCATTTCACCAGTAGCCATGCGGTGAATCACCTCATTTATCTAGAAGAGTTTATTGCGTACTATTTATTAGCACACAGCGAAGCGTGCTGGCAGTTATTTGATTTTGAAACAGCACATTTTAAGAGTGCAAACGCCAAATATACTGAATTATACGAGTTACAAAAAACAAGTTTAAAAGGCTTTGTAAGGAGCTTGCCAAAAGTTGCAAGGCTGTTTGCAAATGTTTCAACTCTGATGATGTTTGACGATCATGATGTCACGGACGATTGGAATTTAACCGCTCAATGGGAGCAAAATATTTCGTCAAATCCAGCCAGTCAACGAATTATTAGCAATGGTTTGTTGTCTTATTGGCTCTTCCAAGGGCTGGGTAATGACGCAGGTTCAGTGTCTAAAACGCTTTTAACCCATTTCAGCTCTAGTCTAAATACATGTGAATGGCACCTGACAAAATTTGATACGCACCTTCATCAGTTTGATAATTGGCATTACTGCCTTGAAACAACGCCAAAACTGGTTGTGTTAGACACAAGAACACACCGTTGGCGAAATGAGCAAGACTTTAATGAGCCCAGTGGCTTAATGGATTGGGAAATGCTGATGTTTCTTCAAACTCAACTTCAGCATCAAAAAGAAACAATTATAGTGTCTCCTGCGCCAGTATTTGGGGTAAAAGCCATTGAAGCGGTGCAAGCCATTTTCAATGCCTGTGGTCACCCACTGGTTGTGGATGTTGAAAACTGGATGGCTCACGAAGGTGCAGCAAGAAAACTGATGGATATTTTTAGACGTAGTGACACGCCGATAGAAACTATTATCTTATCGGGCGACGTACACTATTCTTTTTGCTTTTCTGTGCAAGCGCGTTTTGGTCAACATGATAACCGTATTTGGCAATTAACTGCATCAGGGATTAAAAATGAATTCCCTAAAACCCTGTTGAAGTGTTTTGACCACTTAGACTCATTTTTATATGCAAGATGGAGTCCGCTCAACTTTTTTACCAAGCGCTGGCAGATGAAAGTGACTAAGCACCTCTGTCGTTCTGAGCATTTACGATCACCTTATCTTTTATCTCACGCTGCGATCAGCCTTATTGAGCTTGAAAACAACAAACTCGCAGGTTACTACCTGTTGCATGCTGACGGCACAAAAAGCGATTTTGAACTTTAAAAACTTGTTTATTTTCTAGTGAGTTTTAATAGCTTTGCTATATTTAAAACACTTTGGTGTGTTTGATGGCAGGGTATGAGAGCGACAATTCTATCTTTTTTATTTCTGCTTTTTTCTAGTCAATTGGTACTGGCAGTGCCGCAGTTTACCGATACGGCGCAGATCATGCGTTCTTACGATTATAGTGCAGGTCTCACACAAAGCTCCATTACAGCGCTAGCTCAAGATCAGTTTGGTTATATTTGGGTGGGCACACAAGCGGGCTTGAATAGGTTCGATGGCCATGAATTCAAACAGTTTCAACCAAAACAACAAGATAAAAATAGTTTGTCTGGTGGTTTTATCACCGATATTTGTATCAGCGGTCAAGATGTATGGATAGGCACACATACAGGGTTAAGCCGCTACAATACCCAAAATGGGCGGTTTCATTCTTTTTTGGCAAGTGACTTTGACGCGATAACCTCTGACAGAGTGAATGATTTAACTTGTCAAAGCGCACATGTGTTGGTGTCGACCGCCAATGGTGAAAGTTATCAAATTAATAAAAGTACATTAGAAGTTAGCCAATCTCCCGTAGTGGGCAATTTCATTCGCTCACCAGAGACACAAAATAACAACATTTATTATCTCACCGACAAAGGTTTAATGAAAATTAACGAGCAGCAACAGTCGCTATTGCTATTCGAAGGTGAGTTCAAGATGCTCAAGGTTAGGGGGCAAAGAGTATTCCTGCTGACGAAAAGTGAAGAGCTGATAGTTTATGATTTGTTATATAGCAGAGTTTTATGGTCGAAAACGTTTGCTGAAGTCTCGAACATCACCCTCAATAATTTGTATCTTTCGACCAATGAAATATTGCTCGCGACAAATAACGGTGTCTATTTATTCCATTTCGATGGCACCTTGTTAAACCATTGGTATAAACGTCAGCAAGCAAATGGCCTTCAAGATAATAATATTTTGTCCGTTATGAGAGACGAAAATAAAGGCATTTGGATTGGTACAGAAACCCGAGGTCTACATTTTTTTAGCCAACTGAGCGAATCGTTTGGACATGTCAGTACAGATAACTATCCAGATTCGCCTTTGGCCACGCCAGACACTCGCAGTTTTGCTATTGATAAGCTAGATAGAATTTGGGTAGGTACTTCAGCGGGGGTTTATGTTTTCAATGGGCAAGGGTTTATCGAGTCGCAATTTATTTATAAGGCGTTAGTTGCTGTGCAAGGTAGTTTTATAACTAAGTTATTCATGTATGGCAGCGATTTATGGATAGCAACACGCGGCAATGGTGTGTTTCGGTTCTCATTTGAGACAGAAACTCTGGAGCATTTTAAGCCCGACTTTGGAAATGGGCCGGAGTTAAGTTTTAACGATATTGTTCTGTATGACGGCGTGTTATTACTCTCCTCAAGAACAATGGGTCTGATGTTTTTTAATGAAAATACGAGTAAGTTAATGCCGTATTTTGCAAGTTCACTTGATGCACCTTCCCATGTTTCTTCATTGCTTGTTGTAAAAGAAGAGCTTTGGTTTGGCAGTATTGGCAATGGGTTATTCCGCTATAAAGGGGATGAACTTCAACAAATCAATACATCAGATGGACTACTGTCTAATTTGGTTTTCATGCTTGTTCAAGACGCCTATGGCAGAGTATGGGTCGCCAGTGAGCAAGGGATCACCCTTATTCAAAGTGACTTTAGTATTGATCGCACTTTCACACAAAATGAAGGATTAAGTAATACTGCGATTTGGGGCCTTATTTATGACGGAGTAGGGCATGTTTGGGCTGGAACAAGTGGCGGGCTCAGTCGTATTGATATCAGTAACTTTAATGTGCACAACTTTTCGCCGACCGATGGCATTCAAGACAATGAGTTTAACTATAACGCTGCTTGGTTGGCACCTGATGGGCGGTTGTTTGTTGGTGGTGCGAAAGGGTTCAATCAATTTTACCCGCAAAAACTCGATGTAGATAATTCTGCAAGGCCATTATTAGTTAGCGAAATTGAGTTATTGGGCGAGTCACTTAAACCTGCAGAAGGGTCTGTATTGTCGGTTGCCCCTGAACTGGCTGAGGGGCTAGAGCTAAAACATAACCAAGACATTATTTCTTTGAACTATTCCAGCTTGGATTATGGCGCAGAGCAAAATCAGTTTTATTATCGCGTTATAGGATTGAGCGAGCAATGGTTAAAACTGGCAAATGGAGTAAGACAAGTAAGCTTATTAAAACTCAAACCAGGAAACTATACTGTCGAAGCGTATACCATTAACCGTTTTAATGTTGCTTCACCGGTTCATCAATTCAGACTCAGTATTGCAGCGCCTTGGTGGTGGAATACTGGCTCTAAAAGCTTTTATATCTTTTTAGTATTAACCCTTATAGCCTCTGTTGTTTATGCCCGTCAACAGAGATACAAAAAAGTTGTGCGTGACAATATTAAAATGTCTGAGCTGAGGCAGCGGTTAGAGTGGTCACTCTGGGCCAGTGGTGACGAGCTATGGGATTGGCATGTGAATAGCAATCAAATTTATCGTCATACAGTGTCTTCGAAAGTTGATTATGGTGATGCAGGCACAGTGATGACCATTGACGATTTTGATCAATTCGTTCATCCAAAAGACTGTATATTGGTTGAAGAAAAAGTACGTGAATGTATAGAAGGCAAAACAGACAGCTATGAAATAGCCATACGAGTTAAAGACTTATTTGAGCAATGGACCTGGGTACTTGATAGGGGGAAAGTCGTCAAACGTGATCAGGACGGCAGAGCAACGCGCATTGCTGGAGCACTAAAGGACATTGCGGAGCTTAAGAAAAATCAAGAAGCATTACAAAAGCTAAACGAGCAATTAGAGATTAATGTCGCAATGCGAACCGATGAACTTTATAAAAAGAATCAGAAACTAGAGCAAGCGATGATGGAGCTGCAACATACACAACAAGAGCTGATCGAAAGTGAAAAAATGGCGTCACTAGGTAGTTTAGTCGCAGGGGTTGCCCACGAAATAAACACGCCTTTAGGTGTCGCATTGACAGCACTTACATACAACCAAGAAAGTTTGGCTGCGATAGAGCATAAGCTTGAGAACAAGTCACTGAGGCAGCAAGATTTAGATAATGCAATCAATGAACAAAACCAGGGTTATGCACTGATTTTAAGAAACTTAGATAGGGCGCAAAGCTTAATTAGTAATTTCAAGCAAGTTGCTGTTGACCAATCGAGTGAACAAGCAAGAAACATCTTTATAAAAGCTTATCTAAAAGAAGTATTTGATTCATTGGTCCCCTTAACAAAAGGAAAGCAAGTAGAGATAGACATAGAAGGCGAAGATTTTGAATTGCACACCTACCCTGGTGCAATATATCAAGTAATGACTAATTTATTAAACAATTCGATGATCCATGGTTTTGAAGGCGTTGAGTCTGGCAATATCAAAGTTTCTATTCACCAAGACGGAGAATTTTGGCATCTGAGCTATGATGAAAATGGTAAGGGAATGAGTGCTGAAATGCTTAAAACAGTGTTTGACCCTTTTGTAACCACTAAACGGAATCAAGGCGGATGCGGTTTGGGCATGCATATAGTTTATAACCTGATAACGCAGCTTTTAAAAGGGGAAATCAAGTGTAGCTCCACATTAGGGGAGGGCATCAATATAAAACTGAAATTGCCTGTCGAGTTACTCTAAGATTACTGATATACATTGCTTAATATCAACTTTTCGGCTGTGTAGCATTTTAATGTGTTATCTGATTTTATATACTCACCACTCTAGATTATTCTAATTACTTTGAGGTTATAGATGACTCAGCTTTTTCCAAAATCACGACTAAAATGGGCCTGTAGAAGGGGAATGCTAGAACTAGATGTACTGCTTGGACCGTTTGTTGATGAAGCTTTTGACGAGTTGCCTGACCCTGACAAACTAATTTTTCAACGTTTACTTGAAGTGGAAGATCCTGATTTATTTGCTTGGTTTATGGGCCATGAAAAGTGTCCAGATCCAGAGCTAAACAAAATGGTTCAGTTTATACTTGGCCGCGTCAAAGTATAAAATTTTATTTGCAGATAACCGGCAAGACTTCAGGGTCGTAGCGCTGTTCTTGTCGGTTTTAAGCTTTGCCACCTTTCTCGTTTCTGCACATCTGATTTCTTTCTTGTTTATTTGCATCGCTGCAGTTTTAGCGTTTTTACTTTTTTATAAAATTACCCAAGATACGACGCCACGTAGTGGAACACTGTTACTTGACTGTGAAGATAATTATATCGAAGTGCATAGTGAAAGGGCGGTATCTGGACATATTATTTCAGCACAACTTCAGTTTTCCGTCTTATCTTTAAAAGTCAGAACCACCCAAGAAAAATCAGAAACCATACAATTTTTGGCTTCTTCGATGAGTGAAAAAGATTGGCGAAGAATGTGTCGATTCGCTTTGAATGAAAGAAATCCAATCCTCAAAAATGATTCGAACATTTAAGAGGATCGGTTTTGAAGAGAGAGAACCGCTTTTTGTCTACGGTTTTAAAACCGTGGGTGTAGGGTTGTCACTCTGTTCAGGATAGTCGAGTGTGTAGTGCAAGCCACGACTCTCTTTACGTTCTAAGGCACTACGAATAATTAACTCAGCAACTTGTACTAGGTTTCTGAGTTCTAATAAGTTATTACTAACCCTGAAGTTGGCATAATATTCTTGGATCTCTTGTTGTAACAGCTCAACTCGTCGTAATGCTCGTTCTAAGCGTTTTGTTGAACGAACTATGCCGACATAATCCCACATAAATAATCTTAGCTCATGCCAGTTATGGGTGATCACGACTTCTTCGTCTGAATTGCCTACTTGGCTTTCATCCCACTGATTGATTGGATCAGGCGCCTGTGAGTTTTCAAGTTTAGACAAAATATCCTTGGCTGCTGCATGTGCGAAAACAATGCACTCGAGTAATGAGTTACTCGCCATACGGTTCGCGCCGTGCAGACCTGTATAAGCGACTTCTCCAATCGCATAGAGATTTTGTAAGTCGGTTTGACCATTAAAGTCTGTCATGACACCGCCACAGGTATAATGTGCTGCTGGTACGACAGGTATTGGCTCTTTTGTAATATCCAACCCTACACTCAAACACTTTGCGTAAATGGTGGGAAAGTGCTCAATGATAAAGTCTTTGTCTTTGTGTGAGATGTCTAGATAAACACAGTTTGCGCCTAAGCGCTTCATTTCGAAATCTATCGCTCTGGCAACAATATCACGCGGTGCGAGTTCTTCACGCTCGTCAAAGTCAGGCATAAATCGTGTGCCATCAGGGCGCTTTAAGTGAGCACCTTCACCGCGCATCGCTTCTGTTATCAAAAAGTTTTGCAATTCGGGGTGATAGAGGCTAGTTGGATGGAATTGATTAAATTCCATATTCGCAACACGACAACCTGCGCGCCACGCCATTGCAATGCCGTCACCGCTAGACACATCAGGGTTAGAAGTATAAAGATAGACTTTACTCGCGCCACCGGTGGCAAGGGCAACAAACTTGGCAGAAATCGTTTCTACTTTGTCGGCAAGACGATTATAAACATAGACACCTTTTACAGGTTGAATGGAACATTTAGTATCTTTTACCAAATCTATGGCATTGTAGTTTTCAAGCAGCTTAATATTGTTGTGAGATTGTACTTGGCTAACCAATGTGGTTTGAACGGCCTTACCTGTTGCATCCGCAGCATGCAGGATACGTCTGTGGCTATGTCCACCTTCACGCGTTAAGTGATAGCGCTCTTTACCTTTGCTATCAAACTCCATGTCGAAAGGAACACCTTGTTCAATTAACCATTTTAAACAAGCTTTTGCATTACTTGCCGTGTAGTGCACAGCATCCCTGTCACATAAACCGCCGCCGGCTGCTAACGTGTCTTCAACGTGCGATTCAATACTGTCATTTTTTTTATCAAAAACAGCTGCTATGCCACCTTGAGCATAAAGTGTAGACCCTTCTTTTAAAGACCCTTTACTGATCACCGTAACGCTACAGTGTTCAGCAAGTGAAAGTGCAAGGCTCAATCCGGCAGCACCACTACCAATGACAACCACGTCAGTTTCATGGTTATTGATTTGTTTCATATTCGAATCTTCGTTTTTCTATGTGATGTACATTAACAAGTGTACTATGATCGTAAAAGTACGAACGTTAAGCCAAAATAGACTTTCAAAAAGAGGTTATTTTAGGCGTTTGAACGATATTTTAAAAAAAATTTCAAAAAAACAGAACTTTTTATTTATTAGTGTGTCTCAATTGCTGTGAAAGATGGCAACTCACATTTAGTTACAATTATAAAAAAGAGGAGTACCGGCTCGAATGAGCGAGCAGGAATTGGATTTAGCATTGGTCAAGCGGGTACAGCAAGGAGATAAAAACGCCTTCAACCTCTTAGTTGCCAAATATCAAAACAGAATCGCAGGTCTTATCTCTCGATATGTATCAAATCAAAGCGATATAGCTGACGTAGCACAAGAAGCGTTTATAAAAGCGTATCGTGCTCTGCCTAATTTCAGAGGTGAGAGTGCATTTTATACTTGGCTATACCGTATTGCGGTTAACTGTTCTAAAAATTATTTGGTGGCTCAAGGTCGTAAACCGCCAGCCAACGATATTGATGCTGAAGAAGCTGAACTCTACGATAACGCAGATTCGCTTCGTTCGAATGCATCGCCCGAGAATTTATTGCTGAGTGATGAAGTTAAAGCGGTTATTTATAAAACCATAGATGGCTTGCCTGATGACTTAAAAACAGCCATTACCCTTCGAGAAATAGAGGGTATGAGCTATGAAGAAATTGCAGTGATTATGGACTGTCCGGTTGGCACAGTCAGATCGCGAATTTTCAGAGCGCGAGAAGCAATTGATAATAATTTAAACCCAATGATTAGTGAGTCGTAAATATGGCCCAAGCTAATAAAGCTGAGAATGAACAAGTAAGCACTTCAGAGATCTTTGACGGTGAGCGCATCCTAGATGATGCAAGTTTAAGTCAATTAGACTCTGAAAAGTTTTCGCGTTATGCCATGATAGGTGATGCATTGAGAGCTAAAAGCGATAATGCAATAACAATTGACATTACTGCAAGCGTTGCAGCAGCATTGGCAGATGAACCTTGCCACAATGTAAAAGGCATTGAAGAGGTCGCTCATCAGCCAGAGCAAACTAATGTTGTCAGTATCAGTAGCTGGAAAAAGCCGTTTTCTCAAATCGCGATAGCGGCGAGCGTTGCATTAGTTGCGGTATTAGGTGTAAACACCATGCAGCAGACACCAGTTGTTGGTGATGATTTACCTGTACTGCAGTCCATTCCTGTGGCAGGTGGTGTTGCGCCAGTGAGTTTCTCCTCCGAGGGCTCAGCATTACAAAGCGCCCAGCAAGGGGTGAGAGAGCTTCAGCAGCAACGCATTGGCGCACTTGTACTTGAACATCAACGTCAATCTAGAATGGCCCATGCTTTACACCAGGCAAAAACTGAGAAAGTAGAAGAGAGTAAAGAATCTAATTAATGAAGCCGTTTATTTTTCTTATTAGTTTATGTTTTTCCATGGTAGTTCAGGCTTCTGAACTACTTTCCGCAAAACAGTTACTACAAAATATGGCAACTGCTGTGCATCAAAGAAATTTTGATGCTTCTTTTGTAGTGATGAAAGAAAAGGGCATGGAGCCATACCGTTGGTTACATGCACAACATCAAAATCAAGAGTTAGAGCTGTTAAGTTTACTTAATGGTGCAGGCCTTGAAATTGTCCGTGTTGATGACAAGGTCACTTACTTTGAGCCACAGTCGACACCTTATTCAATTAAAACTGACACAATTGCTGGTCCAATCCCTGAAGTACTTTTTAAAGACATAGTGGTATTAGAACAAGATTATGATTTTGTTCTTGGCGGAAAAGGGCGGATCGCAGGACGTCCTGCTCAGCTCGTTCGTTTAGAATCAAAAGACAGTGGTAAATACAATTACTGGTTGTGGATTGATACTGAATCATCACTGTTATTAAAAGCGGCTTATGTGAATCAAGCCGGTGAATTGCTCGAACAACTTCAGCTTACACACATTAGTGTTACGTCTGAGCCTGCACAACAGCTTGTCGAGCTCTTAAACAGAGAGTTTCCTGAACCAACTCTAGTTAGTGAAAATGTGATAAGCCCACAATCTCAGTCTAATTGGCAGATCGATTGGTTACCACAAGGGTTTACCTTGTTAAAAGCCGATAGACATAAATTAGATTTAAATAATGAACTTGCAGATTATTATTTATTTTCAGACGGGTTAGTTGAATTTTCAGTGTTTGTGCAAAGACCGCTGGCTGGTAAAAGACCGAGTGGCGCGTTATCATCAGGCGCAACAACTGTTTATGTTCACAACTCAGGTGCTTTTGATGTATCTGTGGTAGGTAAAATTCCTCCGCAAACAGCGAAGAGCATTGCTGAGTCTGTAAAACGAGCTCTATGATAGAACAAACCTTGAGTGTCGCGAAAATTCGCGGCACGACTGCTTATCTCCAAGCCGAACCAAAACCAGCCTGTGAAGGGTGTAATGGTAAATGTGGCTCACAAATATTTAGCCGCCTTTTTGGTACACATAAGAAACTCTTTCCCATTGACCTAAGTGAGTCTGTTGAAGTAGGTCAAAAAATAAAACTGTCCCTTGATGACAGTCAGCTAGTAAATCATGGCGCTTGGGTCTATATGGCCCCATTAATGGGCGCATTTATAATGATGTTTATTGGCGCGTTGTTGTTAAATTTATCTGAACCATTACAGATTTTGTTTGCGTTAATGGGTGGCGTGTTGGG
Source organism: Pseudoalteromonas sp. SS15 (assembly GCF_049257195.1). Classification (NCBI taxonomy): domain Bacteria; kingdom Pseudomonadati; phylum Pseudomonadota; class Gammaproteobacteria; order Alteromonadales; family Pseudoalteromonadaceae; genus Pseudoalteromonas; species Pseudoalteromonas sp. SS15. The sequence goes on along the minus strand of NZ_JBMMUD010000001.1, from coordinate 644,656 downwards.
GTTTTTAGTCGCTCGTTATAGAGTTAGTCGCATTAAACACCAAGTAAAAGTGGTAAAAATTTACCCAATTAGTTTCTCTGTGAAGCAAATAGATGGTGATTAGCGCAAATAAAATGTAAAATCCCACCCTAATATCTAATTTAATGACTTAAGAAGTTTAGAATCCAGAAATATGAAGCATATCCGTAACTTTTCTATTATCGCCCATATCGACCATGGCAAATCAACTTTGTCTGACCGCTTAATCCAAGTCTGTGGTGGTTTAACAGATCGTGAAATGCAGCAGCAAGTTCTGGATTCGATGGACATCGAACGTGAGCGTGGTATCACAATCAAAGCACAGAGTGTAACGTTAAACTACACGGCTGATGATGGTGAAACTTACCAACTTAACTTCATTGATACGCCAGGACACGTTGACTTCACCTATGAAGTATCACGTTCACTTGCGGCGTGTGAAGGTGCACTATTAGTTGTAGATGCGGGTCAAGGTGTAGAAGCACAAACTCTTGCAAACTGCTACACCGCGATTGAAATGGACTTAGAAGTTATTCCAATTTTAAACAAAATTGACTTGCCTCAGGCCGATCCACTTCGCGTAGCTGAAGAAATTGAAGAAATCGTGGGTATTGACGCGCTAGAAGCCGTTCAATGTTCAGCAAAAACAGGTATTGGTATTAAAGACGTACTAGAAAATATTGTACGTGATGTACCACCGCCAGTAGGCAACCCTGAAGCACCTCTTCAGGCGCTAATTATCGATTCTTGGTTTGACCCATACCAAGGCGTTGTATCACTGGTACGTATTAAACATGGTGAATTACGTAAAGGTGATAAAATCAAGATTATGTCAACAGATCAAACACATATTGCTGATCATGTTGGTATTTTCACGCCTAAGCAGACAAACACGGGAGTGTTGAAAACCGGTGAAGTAGGCTTTGTGATTGCGGGTATTAAAGATATCCATGGTGCACCTGTAGGTGACACAATCACCCTGACACAAAATGCAGCGCCTGAACGCTTACCTGGTTTCCAACGCGTTAAGCCACAGGTTTACGCGGGTATGTTCCCGATTGCTTCAGACGAATATGACGCTTTCCGTGATGCGCTTAACAAGCTAAGCCTAAATGATGCGTCATTATTCTTCGAGCCTGAAAACTCAACAGCACTTGGTTTTGGTTTCCGTGTTGGCTTCTTAGGTATGCTACACATGGAAATTATTCAAGAGCGTCTTGAGCGTGAATATAACATGGACCTTATCACTACTGCACCAACGGTAGTGTATGAGGTGGAAACAAAAGATGGCGTTATTCAAATCGATAACCCGTCAGAGTTACCTCCAGTTAATGACATCATCGAAATTCGTGAGCCGATTGTGGAAGCGAATATCCTTGTTCCTCAAGAATACCTTGGTAATGTAATTACATTGTGTATTGAGAAGCGTGGTGTTCAAACTAAGATGGCTTACCACGGTAACCAAGTTGCTGTGACTTACGAGCTACCGATGGCGGAAGTTGTGATGGACTTCTTTGATAAGCTCAAGTCAACGAGCCGTGGTTTTGCGTCACTAGATTATAACTTTAAGCGCTTCCAAGCTTCTGATATGGTTAGGGTTGATATTCTAATTAACGGCGATCGTGTTGATGCACTGGCGATTATCGCGCACCGTGAAGGCTCTCAACAGCGTGGCCGTCAGTTGGCTGATGCGTTGAAAGAGCTAATTCCTCGTCAAATGTTCGATATTGCGATCCAAGCAGCTATCGGTACGCATGTTATTGCGCGTACAACAGTTAAGCAGTTACGTAAGAACGTAATCGCGAAATGTTACGGTGGTGACGTGAGTCGTAAGAAAAAGCTACTTCAAAAACAAAAAGAAGGTAAGAAGCGAATGAAGCAATTGGGTAACGTTGAAGTTCCTCAAGATGCATTCTTAGCAATCCTTAAAGTAGGTAAATAACAGGACTTATTAATGGCAGGCTATTTTTCTGTATTCTTGGTGCTTTTGACTCTTGGGTCAGGCTTGATTTGGTTGATTGACCATTACATGTTCGCACCAAAGCGAAAAGAACGAATTGCGTTGGCACAAGGCGCCACGCAAACTCCTCTTGATGATGATGTGATTGCGCAGATTGCCCCTGAGCCTGCCATTGTAGAGGGTGCAAAATCAATTTTTCCGATGATTGCTGCGATCACCATCTTCCGTTCGTTTATTTTTGAACCATTTCAAATACCATCAGGCTCTATGATGCCAACGCTATTAGATGGTGATTTTATTTTGGTTCAAAAATATGCGTATGGCATTAAAGATCCGGTTTGGCGTTCACAGATGATTGAAGTCGGTGAACCTGAGCGCGGTGATATTACGGTATTTAAATTCCCACTGGATGAGCGAATTGACTTTATTAAACGCGTCATTGGCTTACCGGGAGACAGTATTGTTTATCGTAACCGCCAACTTTTTATCAAGCCTAATTGTGAAGCAGGTAAAGAGCGCACTGACAACCTAGTGTGTGGTGAATACAATAAAATAGGCCTTGATATTGTTAACCGTGATGAATTTATGCAAGGACCAATGCCTTTGGTAAGATTGACTGAAGACTTACCAGGTGCACAACATGACATTCTAATAAATCCACAAGCTTTAGAATCTACTGATCGCTATTACCAGCAAGCTGGTACTCGTAAAGATGAGTGGGTAGTGCCTAAAGACAGTTATTTTGTAATGGGTGATAACCGTAATAACAGTCAAGATGGTCGTATGTGGGGGTTTGTTCCTAAAGAAAATTTAGTGGGCAAAGCGGTATTTATTTGGATGAGTTTTGATTTTGATAATGGCCCAGATAGCCTGTTACCAGGGTGGGTTCCAACCGGTGTTCGTTTTGAACGCCTAGGTAATATTCAATAAAATGAAAAGAAGTGTAGCAGAATTATATAAAAAAATAGGCTATGAATTTAGTGACGAGTCATTGCTTGAACAAGCTATGACTCACCGTAGTCACAAAGGCCAACATAATGAACGTTTGGAGTTTTTGGGCGATTCTATCTTGAGCTACGTGATCGCCGATGCGTTATACAAAAAGTTTCCTAAAGCACGTGAAGGCGATTTAAGTCGCATGCGTTCGACGCTTGTACGCGGTCAAACTTTAGCTGAATTTGGTGTTGAGTTTAATTTAGGTGATTACCTTCGTTTAGGGCCAGGCGAACTAAAAAGCGGTGGTTTTAGACGCGAATCGACACTTGCTGACGCTGTTGAGGCGATTATTGGCGCAGTTTTCTTAGATTCAGATATCGATTCTTGTACTAAGCTTATTTTGACATGGTATGAATCTCGTTTAGCGGCAATTTCTCCGGGTCACAACCAAAAAGATCCGAAAACATTACTGCAAGAGTTTCTACAGGCTCGAAAACTGCCTTTACCAAATTACACAGTGATCGACACAAAAGGTCAGGCACATAACCAGACATTCACGGTTGAATGTGAAGTGGAAGGGATGGAAAGCATTATTTCTGTGGGCAGTTCACGTCGCAAGGCGGAACAAAAAGCAGCAGAGCAAGCATTGAAGATTTTAAAGAATGACGCCTAATACGCACTGCGGCATGATCGCAATCGTTGGTCGCCCTAATGTGGGTAAATCAACGTTACTAAACAAAATTGTTGAACAAAAAGTCAGTATCACCTCGCGTAAACCGCAAACTACCCGTCACCGTATTATGGGTATTCATACTGAAGACAACTATCAAGCCGTTTATGTCGACACGCCGGGTCTTCATATTGAAGAAAAACGTGCGATTAACCGTTTAATGAACCGTGCAGCATCAAGCTCAATTGGTGATGTTGAACTGATCATCTTTGTGGTCGAAGGCACGCTCTGGACGAAAGACGATGAAATGGTACTAAAAAAAGTCCAAGACAGTGGTCGTCCAGTGCTTATCGTTATGAACAAAACGGATAACGTAAAAGACAAAGAAGCCGTACTTCCGCATATGCAGTGGCTGAGTGAGCAGGGCAACTTTGTTGGCATCGTACCAATTTCTGCTAAGAACGGTAAAAATATCGATTTAGTGAAAGATGAGGTTCGCAAACGTCTTCCTGCATGTGAGTTTTACTTTCCTGAAGATTACGTTACCGATCGCTCAATGCGATTCTTAGCGGCCGAAATCATTCGTGAAAAGCTCATGCGTTTCATGGGTGACGAACTCCCTTACTCTGTGACCGTAGAAATCGAACAGTTTAAATGGCAAGACAATGGCGTTTGGCAGATCAATGGTTTGATCTTAGTTGAACGTCAATCACAAAAGCGTATGGTAATCGGTAATAAAGGCGAAAAGCTTAAAGTTATCGGTCGTGAAGCCCGTAAAGACCTTGAAGATATGCTTGATAACAAAGTATTTCTTGAACTTTGGGTCAAAGTGAAGTCTGGCTGGGCTGACGATGAGCGTGCACTTCGCTCTCTAGGCTACGGAGAAGACTGATTGCATAACGACTTTCGACAAGCTTACTTACTGCATAGACGTCCTTACAGTGACTCTCAGGCCATGCTAAGTATGCTTGTTGAAGGTGTCGGGCACCTAACCATGTTGGCTAGACTAAAAGGCAAACAGTCAGTTAAACACAGTGCCCAACTTCAACCATTCACCCCAATTTTGTGCCGTTATGCTGGCAACTACGACCTTAAATATTTAAACCAATTCGAATTAGTACAAAACCCACTTCCTTTAAAAGGTAAGCCGCTATATTGTGCTTTTTATTTGAATGAGCTCAGTTATAGAGTGATCCCAGCCAGTGAGCCACAAGAATATATTTACGAGCTATATCAAAAACACCTAAAACAACTAGTAGACTGTAATGACTTTGAACCCGTATTACGTTCTTATGAGTATCAGTTACTTGAAGCTTTGGGGTTTGGGGTTGAGTTTGACATGGATGCAGATGGTGATGAGATAAAAGATAAATATTATTACCAATATATTCCAGAATTAGGCTTCGTTGTTACCGACAACCCGCAAATGGGGTTTAATGGTAAAGTACTTAATCGCATGGCAAGTGGGGAGTTTGCAGATCCTGAGGTGCGCAAACCTGCAAAGTATTTAAGTCGGTATTTATTAAAACCACTTTTAGGAAACAAGGCTTTAAAGAGCCGAGAATTATTTTTATCAAGGTAAGGCAATGAAAGATATTTTATTAGGCGTTAACGTCGACCATATTGCAACGCTTAGACAAGCTCGTGGTACTAGTTATCCAGACCCAGCGCATGCGGCAGCGGTTGCTGAGCATGCCGGTGCTGATGGTATTACCATACATTTACGTGAAGACAGACGTCATATTCAAGACCGAGATGTCTATGTAATGGCCAAAACCATTCAAACTCGTATGAATCTTGAAATCGCGCTGACTGAAGAAATGATCAATATTGCGCTTGAAGTGAAGCCTGCATATGTGTGCCTAGTACCTGAAAAGCGTGAAGAATTAACCACTGAAGGTGGCCTTGATGTTATTTCACATCAAGCAGCAATCACTGACGCAGTAAGCAAACTAGAAGCTGCGGGTATTAAAGTATCGTTATTCATTGATGCTGATAAAGCACAAATTGATGCTGCAAAAGCAACTGGAGCACCTTATATCGAGATCCACACAGGTGCTTATGCCGATGCCGAAACAGATAAAGAAATGACACAAGAACTCGAGCGCATTCGTGAAGGCGTGAAATATGCGCACGGTCTAGGGATCATAGTGAATGCAGGTCACGGTCTGCATTACCACAATGTAAAGCCGATTGCTGAAATGCCTGAAATCTATGAGCTGAACATTGGCCACGCCATCATTGCACGCGCAGCGATTGACGGCCTTGAAAAAGCCGTACGTGACATGAAACGTATCATGTTAGAAGCAAGACAAGCTTAATAAGTTTACATGTACTCTAAAAGGCCGCCCATGCGGCCTTTTCTATATGTGTTTCATTTATAAGAGGTCAATATGCGTTGGCAAACAGAGTTTTTAGAGAAGCATACTCTTTTAAAAAGTTACCCAGAAAATGTGCAGTGTGTGATCGACTGGTTAGAGCCAGTATTATCACATCAAAAGAGCCCATTTTGTTTAGCCATCAATGGTGCTCAGGGCAGTGGTAAATCAACATTATCAGCTTATATAAAGAGTTACTTGGAGAGCCAATGTTTTGTTACTGAGATTGTTTCTTTAGATGACTTTTATTTATCAAAAGCACAAAGAGCAGAGCGAGCTATTCACTACCATCCGCTTTTTACAGTGCGAGGCGTGCCAGGTACGCACGATATTACTTTTGCTATTGAGCAAGTAAAACGATTTAAAAATAGTGAGGATTTTATCTTACCTCGTTTTAATAAGGCGACCGATGAGCCATATAGCAGTGCTAAGTGGTTAACAAGCATAAATAAGCCCAAGGTACTTATTTTTGAAGGTTGGTGCTTAGGGCTACTGCCTCAAAGTCGTGACCACTTAAAGATGCCGGTGAATGATCTTGAAGCAACGCAAGACTCAAATGGGGTATACCGTGATCGAGTAAATCAATTCTTATCGGATGATTATCAAGCCCTGTTTGCACTTTTCGATAAATTAGTCTTTTTAAATGCGCAAAGCTTCGAGCGTGTTTACAGTTGGCGTTTACAGCAAGAACACCAGTTAATAAAACGAGTAGGGACTGGCATGAGTGATGAAGAAGTTACAGCATTTATTCAATATTTTGAGCGATTAACGCGTTGGGGTATTGAAAGCTTGAGTGCACGTAGCGACTTGCACATCAAGCTTGATGAAAACCGACAATTTAGTGTGGCTACTTAAACTTAGTTTAAATTAACTCACTTCATTCAATAGTGGTTTGTTTTGACTAAAGTCACTCAAGTTACCAATTGTCACATCAGCAATTTGCTCAAGTGCTTCTTCTGTGAAGAACCCCTGGTGACCTGTAATAAGTACATTAGGAAAGCTCACTAAGCGAGCGAATAAGTCATCTTGCAAAATTTCTTCACTGCGATTTTTGAAGAACAGCTCTGACTCTTGTTCATAGACATCTAGTCCCAAGTAACCTAATTTTCTTGATTTAAGTGCTTGAATACAGGCTTGAGTATCTATGAGCGCACCGCGGCTAGTATTAATGAGCATGACTCCGTCTTGCATTTTATTAAACGCAGTTTCATCAATGATATGATGAGTGGCTTCATTTAAAGGGCAATGCAGAGAAATGATGTCACTTTGGGCCATTAACATATCTAGGCTAACTTGAGTATAAGAGCCTTCGCCAACATTGGGATCAAACACTAAAACCTCTGCACCAAAGCCATTGAGAATTCGGATCAGGGCTTGGCCAATCTTCCCAGCACCAACAATACCGATCGTTTTTTTATGCAGATTAAAACCGAGTAAGCCATTTAGGTCGAAGTTATCTTCTCTTACTCGGTTATAAGCTTTATGGGTTTTACGACTAAGCGTCAACATTAAGGCAACACAGTGCTCTGCAACGGCTTCAGGGCTGTAGGCTGGTACGCGAACTACGGTGATCCCGAGTTTTTTAGCGCATGCTATATCGACATTATTAAAGCCTGCGCATCTTAATGCGATACAGCGTATGCCCTGCTCAGCTAATAATTCTAATACAGGGCTTGATAAGTCATCGTTTACAAAGGCGCAGACAGCTTGAAAGCCCGAACATAGTGGTGCAGTTTGCACATTTAATGCTTCGCTAAAATGCGAGACGCTAATATTACTGGTGTTTGATAATGCGTGTTCGAAATAGGGTTGTTCATACCTTTGCGAGCTGAACAAGGCGACTTTCATCATAAAGCTGACTCTCAATAGCGGTTTTTAGTGATTCTGGTTTAGTTCTAGGCGCATAACGTGCGACGAGTTCACCTTTTGAGTTTACTAAAAACTTAGTGAAATTCCATTTAATTGCCCGATTTTGCACTATGCCTCGTGTATGCGTTTTCAAATAGTTAAAAATAGGGTGTGCATCAGGGCCAAGCACATGATGTTTTTGTGAAATATAAAAACTGGCAGTGAAGTACTTGTTATAAGAGTCGAGTAAAGGCTCACCAGATAAAGGCTCGCTATGACCAAATTGATCACAGGGTACCGCTAATATTTCAAAACCATCTTTTTTGTATTCTTTGTAGAGAGATTCTAATCCGGCAACTTGGTTTGCAAAGCTGCATTTACTGGCAATGTTCACAATGAGCAAGGTTTTACCTTCAAAAGTACTCATTGGAAGTTTTTTGCCATTAAGTAAATCAATACTGTATCTATAAATGTTATCCATAATTAATACATCCAAAGCGAGTAGATTGCTTTTTATTTTTAATCCGCATGTGTCTATTTCATTTGCCATACCCAAGCGTCTTGGGTATAAAAGCTCCAATCTTCATACCCTAACAAACAAATAGGACAATTTTATGTCAATGAATGTGGCTTTTATTGGTTTAGGTGTCATGGGCTTTCCAATGGCTGGGCATTTACAGAAAGCGGGTTACCAAGTAACCGTGTTTAATCGCACCACAGCCAAAGCTGAAGCTTGGGCTAAAGAGCATGGCGGTGATTTTGCAATTTCGCCAAAATTGGCAGTAGAGCAGGCTGAAATTGTATTTATGTGCGTTGGTAATGACGATGACTTACGCTCGGTTGTGTATGGTGAAGATGGCGTGCTTGCAGGTATGAAGTCAGGTGCTATCTTAGTTGACCATACAACCACATCGGCAAAAGTTGCGAAAGAAGTAGCTGAAAAGGCGGCAGAGCAATCAATCGCATTTCTTGATGCGCCCGTATCAGGTGGTCAGGCCGGTGCTGAAAATGGCGTACTGACCGTAATGGTCGGTGGTGAACAATCAGTATTTGATAAAGTGCAACCTGTTATGGCTACGTTTAGTCGTTTTAGCCAGTTATTAGGGCCTGTTGGTGCAGGTCAAACTTGTAAAATGGTTAATCAAATTTGTATTGCAGGTGTAGTACAAGGTTTAGCAGAGGGACTTCATTTTGCTAAGCAAGCAGGCCTTGATGGTGAAAAAGTCATTGAGACAATTTCAAAAGGCGCTGCTGGTTCATGGCAAATGGAAAACCGTTATAAAACCATGTTAGCGGGTGAATATGAATTCGGCTTTGCGGTAGATTGGATGCGTAAAGATTTGGGCATTGCGCTTGATGAAGCGCGAAACAACGGCGCAAGTATTCCACTGACCGCAATGGTTGACCAATATTATGCTGACGTTCAAGCGCTAGGTGGTGGGCGTTTTGACACTTCAAGTTTATTAGCACGATTAGATGCGATTCACGATAATACCAATCCTCAATAATACCCAATCATTTCGAGGGACTAAAACTGACGCTAGCTTCGTTGAAAATTTCTTATTTAGAACAACTAAACAGCAAAATTTTCGCCTTGCTATCGACGAGTTTTCCTTGCCTCAAAATAGATTACTTAATTAAGAGGATTGGTATAAAAAGTAACGTACGCTAGGCGTAAAACAAAAAAGGTATGCGTTTAGCATACCTTTTTGCTTTTAGAAAAATACGATTATGCGTTTTCTTTTAGGAAGTTAATTACTACTTCGTGATGGTCTTTAGTCTTGAATTTATCAAATACATGTTTGATTTTGCCATCTTGAGACACTAAGAAACTAATTCTGTGAATACCATCGTATTCTTTACCCATAAACTTCTTCAAACCCCACACACCGAACGCATCTGCAATGGCATGATCTTCGTCAGATAATAGGTCAAAGTTTAACTCTTTCTTAGTTTCGAAGTTCTTTAAACGCTTGATTGGATCTGGGCTAATACCAACCGCAACAGTATTTAGCTCAGCAAGTTGTGCTTTTTCGTTACGTAGGTTTTCAGCTTGAACCGTACAACCAGGTGTTGACGCTTTAGGATAGAAGTAAACTAAAACTTGGTTTGATTCTAATAAGGTTTTTAGCTCGACTGTTTCGTCATTTTGGTTTTGTAACGAGAATAAAGGTGCGTTGTCACCTGCTTTTAATGTGTTCATATATATCCTTAGCGAATACGTCTTAAAATGTAATCTACATTGAGTGTACTTGAAAGTGCTTCGAATTGTACTTTGAAATCGTCAAGATCGATCTGTGCAGGTAAATTTAATTCTAACTCGCAGCGCATATGTAATTCATTGTCTTGTTCATACGTGTCAGATTTTAACGATGCAATACTGACATTATGCTCTGCGATAAAACGTGTCACTTTGCTGAGAGTGCCTGGCGCGTCTATGCCAGTGTATTCTAAATTATAAGCGCCAATATAATCGTCTTCGGTATGAGAACTGGTACGTTTCATCATGGTAAGCAAACCGAGCTCCATGCCTTTAACAGGTAGGGTGTGCTCAACACGGCTGATGGCGGCCATATCGCCACTAAGAAGCATTATGAAGGTAAACTCTCGCCCTAGAATGGCGATACGACTATCAATGATATTGCAATGGCAGTCGCTGACGAGTTGAGTGAGTTCACTAACGATACCTGAGCGATCTTCGCCTATTGCAGTTAGTACTAATTGTTGGTTTGTAAATGCGGTCATTAAGTCGCCAAATTAATTTATTTGTTTCGTATGCATCTAAACGAAAACAGCAACGCTGATTCTCTAAGTAAAATGCGTCTTCTTAATGCTTTATTTCGACACAACAGAACATTACATGCTTTGAGCTAGCGCAAGTTCATCAAGCTTGTCGAATTTGAAAATATTCGATAATTTACTTTTACATTGCGCTGAGCAAAAGCCATCTAAGCATTCAGACAATGTGTTTGTTAATGTATTGAACATAAACAAACCTTTTCCAATGAAAAAGTCGCGCGAGAGTGTATCACAATACGCTTAATAACGCACAGTAACTGTGGTTATCAACTTTTAAAAGGCTGGCGTTTCTTGTGTTTGTGTGGATAGACAAGTAACATATTGAGAATTTTTTAAGTAAAAGATTCTAAGTGATTAAAATTTATAAGAAAGTTTAGTCACAATAATAATTTTCGCTTTTACAGTGAACCAAACTAAGCATGCCCGACTCATATAACTAAATAACAGGGTCTGCTAAGGAGAATAATCAGTGCAGTATTGGATCCCAAAAACGGTCGCGTTAGGCGTGATCCTTGGTTTATCTGGATGTAGTGTTTTCACGAATGACACCCACCACGAAAGAAATTACCGTATTAATAAAGCAGTTCAAGTTCCGGGTGATCTAAAACAGCCTTACAAAGATCCAACTTATGTTATGCAAGAAGCACAGTACAATAACGATACTGAGGCACTTGCATTGCGCCCGCCTCAACAAGTACTCACACTTGCTGCTGGCTCTTGGGTTGAACAAAATGACAAACTCGCTAGAGTATTTTTTGATAAAAACGATGGCATTGAAGATTTGACTTCATTTATTTGGCAAGCCGTTGATTCTGTTGTTGCTGGCAACCAAGCTGGTTTCGAAAGCATGAACAAAAATCAAGGTGAGGCACTTACCGATTGGTATTCAGTGATCACGCCTTCTTCAAAGTGGTTTTGGCAAGAAGAGACTACGCCGTCTAAACAAAAATATAAATTTACGGTTTCTCAAAGTGAACACCAAAGAACCGCGTCGTTAAGTGCTGAACTTGTCGATTACCAAAGTGATGAAGTTGAATTAACTGATTTACTTAAACAGCAATTAGAAGTGCGTGCGCTGAATCAAGTTGTTGCTGAATTCGATTATCAATACCGTTTATTACTTGTTGAGCTTCGCAAACAACAAGGTCAATTGGCATTAGATATGGGCTTCGACCCGAAAGGCAATGCTGCTATGGTTGCAGCACAACCACTTAATGTTGTCATTGCAAATCTAGCCAATGTTTTAGAGCGGCTTAATTTTACTATCATCAGTGTTGATGGAGAAAAAGACGAACTACATGTTAGATATGAAAAGCCTGAAGATAGCGTATGGGACTCTATTTGGGGTGATGAAGTGACTATTCTACCAATTGAAGAAGGTGATTATCGTATCAAAATATCTTCGTTATCAGATAAAGAGTCATCAGTGACATGGCGAAACAATGATGGTGAAGCTTTAACCGCTGAGTTGTTAAGTGAATTACAACAGAAGCTAAATAAAGCAATTGGTAGCAAAGGCTTATCAATCTAAACAAGTAATATTTGAAGAACAGAAAAGAGCTGCGGCTCTTTTCTGCGTTTTTATAGGTAAATAATAATGACAACTCAACCTTATCAAAAAGATAAAGTGCACTGGCGTACTTTGTTTGCGTTTATTGTACCGTCTTTAATCGGTGTATTTTTGTTTATGACACCGGTCTCAGTTGGAGAAGCAATGACTATTCCCATTGCTGTACTAGCTAAAAAACTGCAAGCATTTGTTGCGCCTTTTATTCACGCTATGATTGTAGGGGTTGTCTGTGTTACGGCTGTTTTAAGTTTAGTCGCCAAACTGTTGAAGCCAAAAGCCTTGATGCAGTTTGCACTGTTTAAACATTTGTTTGATGTGAGTTGGATTTGGTTAGTGACCCGTTTATTGGGTGCAGCATTTATATTAATGACTTTTTTTAAAGTAGGTCCTGCTTTTATCCATGCTGATCATACCGGCGCCTTGGTACTGAACGACCTGTTACCTGTGTTATTTTCTGTGTTTGTACTCGCGGGATTGTTGTTACCTTTACTACTTAATTTCGGTTTACTAGAGCTGGTGGGTACTTTGCTTACAAAAGTAATGCGTCCATTATTCGGAGTACCAGGTAGAAGTGCGGTTAACTGTGTGGCTTCTTGGTTAGGTGATGGCAGTGTGGGTATTTTAATGACTGCTCGTCAATATGAAGAAAAATACTATACACAAAAAGAAGCAGCTATTATTGGAACAACTTTTTCAGCTGTTTCGATCACTTTTTGCTTAGTGGTCATTGGCCAAGTAAAGCTTGAGCATTTATTTGCGCCTTTCTATTTAACCGTATGTTTAGCTGGTTTTGTCGCTGCGATCATCGTGCCTCGATTACCGCCTTTAAGCTTTAAAAAATCTACCTATATTGATGGCACTGAGCCTGCACATGATGCAGAAGCCGTACCCGAAGGTAAAACCTTGTTTCAACATGCGTTATCTGTAGCACTAGAGAAAGCTGAAAAAGCACCTGGTGTTAAAGGCACATTGAAAGAGGGGATGACCAACGCACTAGATATGGTATTTGCTGTGCTTCCAGTGGTGATGGCTGTGGGTACGTTTGCACTGATCATTGCTGAATATACGCCTGTTTTTCAGTATTTAGGGACGCCATTCGTTCCATACCTTGAATTGTTACAAGTGCCAGAAGCGGCTCAAGCAGCACAAACTATCGTCGTTGGCTTTGCTGATATGTTTATTCCTTCAATTCTTGCTGCCAGCAGTATTGAAAGCGATGTAACGCGCTTTATTGTTGCAGCGATGAGTGTGACACAGCTTATCTATATGTCTGAGGTTGGCGCTTTACTTCTGGGGAGTAAAATTCCGGTTAACATCCTAGAATTATTCACAATTTTTATTTTAAGAACGTTAGTAACATTACCCGTGATTGCTTTAATGGCGCATTGGTTAGTGTAAGTTATTCAGGAAGAGTAAAGGTTGTAAGCTTTACTCTTCTTTTTCATTATCTGGTTTTATCTGCTTATCAATTTTCTTTTTTATATCAAATTTAGCTGAGTATTTAAGCAGCGCGATATTACTCCAAATAATACCTAGAACACCAATAATGATAAGTATGACTTGCCAAGTCTCGAATTTAGTTGATGCCATGATAGGGCCCTTAAATCGATTTCAAATTATATTGTCATTATAATTTCGAAAGTTTCATTAAGATACCTTGAATTCAGCTGAAAAAATAAGATTTTATATATATGAGCTGCTATGATCTGCGCATTTAAGATTAATACAGATAGCTTCAAAGTTTGTGAGTAATTGATGGAAAAAGTTTTAATTTGGCCTGCACAATATCCATTACTTCTTAAAGGGCTTGCGGAGCAAAATGGCGCATTCATTCTCGATGCACTAGAAGCTTGGCCTGAATGTCAGACCTTAACCGATGAGCAAGGTGTTGAAAGTACCATTTTACCGCCAGTTTTCTATTTGATTTGGCTTAAGCCACTAGACCCATTTGAAGCCTGTCATTTTCAACATATCGATGAATATGAAGAAGAACACCGCACGTATACAGAAATGCTGGTTTCTCATTTCAATCAGGCAGGGCTCGATCATCAAGCAATTGTGTTAATGCTTATTCAGCGTCTAGCTCAATACAGTCAAATTAACGCCCAGCTCAACTGTGTTTCATACCCTGACTTTTTCGAGTTGTTGTCTGATAAACTTATGGCTGATGTCATACTTTGGACGATTCAAAATGGCGTCAATTTGTCACCAAAACAACTACTCACCTGTTGGCGACAAGATGTTTTAAAAGAGCCCCTGATTGCACTTCTTCCTGATTGTTTGCTGAACCTTGATGAAACGACCCAATATTTACTTACTCAAACTAATTCAGATGAACCTGTTTTTGATTTACTGAGCCACTTAATTGATGAAGATGAAGTCAAGAGTCTCACAGAACAAGCTCTGCTGAATTTGATCACCTCAGAGCATGTAAAACAAGCAGAACTGATTGAATATATAAAGCAAGGTGCAAGAGCTACATTAGTTGACGAGCATGGCAAAAACGCATTTATGCATGCTATCGAGCAGGGCTTTGTGAGTATTGTCGAACAACTTATTGATTCACAGGATCTTAGCCAAAAAGACGAAGACGGAAATGGATTAATGCACTTCGCGGTTCTATCTAATTCTTCAGCCATGATAGCTTTGCTATTTAAGCATGATTGCAAGGCAAAAGTTGTTAATGACTTAGGGCAAACACCTTACCGTTTAGCATTGAAGCATGGTGCATTTATCGCGAAGAAGACGCTTGAACAGCATGGTATTAAAGAGCTGTCAGAAGGGGAGCAATATAATAAAATCAGATTAGTGCACATATTTGTGGCAATAGTATGTTTTGCATTTCCACTTCAGCTGTCGTTATTCTTTAGTGATACTTTTGATTATAAAAGTGAAAGTGTGTGGTTTTTCTCTATCTTGAGCATTGCGCTCATTACGCTATCTCGGAAAATCAAAAGAGGGGCCTTGTATCCGGTTAAACGACACCCTTGGTCTTTAAAGCTTCTTTATGGCAAAGCCTATTTGAGTACGAGCTTACAAGTCATGTTATCACTGCTTGTGTTATTTACCGTCTTAACAAGTTAATTTATCTTCTGTTTTAAAATACAAGACTACAAATAAAAAAGAGCACCAGTTGGTGCTCTTTTTTATATTTAAAACTGAGTATGATTAAGGAGCGGTATCAATCTTGTTCTTCAGTATGTTCGTGTGCTGCCTTTTCATCAGCGAGATCTTGTTTGAGCTTACGAATTCTTAACCCCAGTTCTTGACCACGGTGTTTTGCATAATATGTACAACCAACGAACATTAAACTTGCAAAGAGTAGCTCTAACAGCACCCAAAGTAGCTCATCAGTTGCAATCCACAACAAGGTGAAGCCATGCAAGAAGTAAATCAATACGATGAAGTTTGCCCAAGCGTAAGTGTAAGGGTTATCTTTTATAAACCCTCGTAAGGGTAACAGTAGCGGAAGAATATATACCGTAAACATAAACCCAAGGCTGTGACCTTCTCTAGGAGAAAGTACAAATAACCACAGTGGCATTAAAATCAGCAAACCTACGTAGCCTGTTAAAGCCATATTTTGAAAGCGCTTAGTTAGCGGCTTTTTTTCTACAGATGTCATTTTAATTTTTCAGCAATAGTGATGAGACGTTTTCCAACAGAGCGACAGATTTTCGTTTCTGTCTCACTGAGCATTGATGTATTTGTAGTGCCAGCAACATGACTGGCACCGTAAGGTGTGCCACCAGTGGTAGTTTGAGATAATTCAGGCACATCATAGGGGACACCTAGTAACATCATGCCATGATGTAGTAATGGTAGCGATAAGTTAAGTAATGTTGCTTCATTACCACCATGCATGCTACTTGAAGAAGTAAACACACAAGCCGGTTTGTCAATAAGCTGACCTTTTAACCAGATATCACTGGTTGTTTCCCAAAATTGTTTGGCTTGTGCTGCCATCATGCCAAATCGAGTAGGTGTGCCAAATGCAAGTGCGTCACATCGCAACAGGTCGTCTTTTGAGACGACGATGTCATGAGTTTCTCTTTGCTCAAAAGTGCGAAGCAACACGGTTGCACCTTGTGATTCAGCAGCTTCTGCAATTTCATTGGCCATGGCTCTCACAGAGCCGTGGCTAGAATGAAACAAAACCAATAATGTGGTCATTAAAGAATAGCCAGCACAGACTCAGGTGGACGACCAATCGCCGCTTTATCGCCTTTTACTACGATAGGGCGCTCAATCAGTTTAGGGTTCTCTAACATTGCTTGTTTAAGAGCGGCTTCATCTGTGTCTTTATTCAAGCCCAATTCTTTGTAAAGTGTTTCTTTACTACGTACAAGTTGATGTGCCGATTCAAAACCTAACTGAGCAAGTAAAGTATCTAAAGTGCTTAAATCAACGGGCGATTTTAAATATTCAACGATTTCTGGTGTCACACCATTCGTTTCTAGTAAAGCGAGCGTTTCACGTGACTTTGAACAACGCGGGTTATGATAAATGGTTACAGACATATTCATTTCCTAAATTAAATTTTGCGTATTTTAAGTGAACGAGGCAAAGACTTAAAGTTTGGCAAGCTCTTTCTGCATCTGTCTATATTGTTTTAAAAGTGCTTTGAGTCTGGTTTTCTTGACGGTTTCTAAAGTATCAACATGATTAAGTGCACGTTGTACCTCATCAGCGGCTTTGAGAAAAGCACCGTAAGAAGCGAGCACACTTGCTTTGGCTTCATAATAGGCTGCTTGGTCGCCATTATTCTTATAGAGCTCAGCGAGCAACTCTTTTGCAAGTAAGTGTTCAGGCTCATCGAGTAAAAATAATTTTAGGGTTTGCTCAGCAATATCATACTGCTTTGCTTTAATTGCTGAGTTTGCGTAATTTAAAGCCAATACCTGATTATTTGGTCGTAAATTATTATGTTTGGTTAACATTTCTACCGCTTGTTCTGATTGCCCAAGGCTAATCAAAATATCGGTATAAACATCTAAATAAAATAAGTTGTTAGGCTCGTCATCAAGTAGAGGCTGCAATATTTTTTCAGCTTCTTTAGCTTGTTTTTGATCCAGTAAGCTGATGGCAAGACCGTATTCTAGATGTTTTTTATCAAGTGAAGTTGATTTGCGAATTTCATTCTCAAAAAAAGCTTGAGCATCTTTGCTGTCTAATTGATATCTTGCAATGACACGGCTTTTAGCTAAGTTAAAGTCTTCACTTGGCTGTATTTGCCTCGCTTGGTATTGTTGTGCTCTTAATCTCACATCTGAAACTCGAGAATCAGGTAGTGGGTGAGTTAGTAAAAACGCTGGTGGTTTGGTTTGAAAACGTACCTGGTTTGACAATTTTGTTAAAAAGGCACCAGCTTGAGAGGGATCGAATCCTGCGTTATATAAGGTTTGCATCCCAAAGCGATCTGCTTCTTGCTCAGCTTTTCGACTGTGAGACAATTGACTTAAACCCGCCTGAGTAGTACTTGCCGACAGGATTGCCATGCCAGCATCAGGCGCAATTATTGTTGCAAGTATGCCAGTGACAATACCTGCGACAGTCATTGCTGAATTATCTTTTTGATGTTGTAAACGTCTCGCTAGGTGTCGCTGTGTGACGTGCGCAATTTCGTGCCCCAGCACCGAGGCAAGTTGACTTTCGTTATCTGATTGCGCAATCAAACCGGTATGAATACCGACGTGACCACCATAAAAAGCAAATGCATTAATGGCTTGATTATCGATCATAAAGAATGTGAACGGAAAGCGCACATTGTTGGCATTTGCAACAAGCTTATTGCCAAGAGACGATATGTATTCGTCTAAAACTGGGTCTTGAACAAGCGGTGAACCGCCTCTGATCTGCATCATCATGACTTTACCCAAGGCTTTTTCTTTATCAATGGGGAGCACTTCTAAAGCAGATGAGCCTAAATCGGGCAATTTAAAGTCTGTTTGAGCAATTGAACTACTTGAAAATAGTAGCATAGTGCTGAGTAAACCACTCAGCAATAAGCTTTTGAGCATGTTATTCCTTATTGCCGCTAAGTCCAAGCATGATCTGAGCTAAGTCAATCTCATCGCTACACATACGGCTGTCTTTTTCGCACAGTTGATAGAATTCTTTTATTGAGACCCCTTTAACTGTAACAACGTTCATTTCTTTTTTTAGATACGTAATAATTTTATGCACTACTTTATGAGAATGAAGGATAAGGGCTTTGTCTGCAACATCGCCACGTTCGAAATAGAATGCAATAAATTTATGTAGTTGATTGAAGCGCAGAAGCGTCTTCATTGCATGAGGGTCCCAGGTATTAAATTCTAGAAACTTATTATCCTTAATTAACATATCAGTTTCTAAGGGTTTATCTTTTGCGTATGGCAGTGCCCATAATTCAAAACCTCGGTCAGTAAAAACTTGGTCTATGGCTATTTTGGGTTTATTTTCACAAAAGATGTTGCCGTTATCGTCTTCATAGCCGTCTAGTAGTGCTAAATTCCAGTTACGCTTGTCAACTAGGCGTGTAACAGCATTATCAAACCCATGTTGGAACAGTCCGTCACTTTCACTGACGGAAGAGGCAACTAAATGATAGAAAGGCGGCAGCTCACCCCAGTTAAGCTGCTTCTTATACCAGTTGATGTCTTTAAGTGTCGGGTTATCAGGTAACTTTGCTTTGTTGTTAACTCTTGCCATAAATACGCGTAAAAAAAGTAAAACTATTTATAGAATAAACGATTGTGGCTGAGCTATCTACTTTGTAGATGGTTATGTGTAATTTTTTAATGTTACACTATCGCGGGTAAAATTTGGTAAAGCGGTTATGTGTTTAACAATTGATTTAAGTACTTATCAGTGCCCACAATTATTTGTGCAATTTAAACTTCAGTTAAAGCAAGCACAATTAAATAAGCAATCTGTATGTTTTATTTATGAACAAAAGCAACTGATAAATGACATTCTATTTTTTTTAGAAGCAAAAAAGTTTAGCTACACTCAGCACCATGATGCTAAACCTTATCCTTATATAGAGGTGAATCTTTAATATGTTTGAACTTGTTTCAAAGTGGTACAAGAATAAATTTTCTGATCCTAATTCTGTCACGCTTCTGTTTATTGTGTTGGGGCTGGCTGTTTCGCTCTATTTATTTGGCCCATTTATTCTTCCTGTGTTGGTGGCTTTGGTTATTGCATATTTATTAGAGTGGCCAGTTGCTAAAATTGAAAATGTTATAAAAAGCCGTGTGTTAGCGACAAGTTTTATTATTTTACTTTTTTCTGGCGTGTTGCTGACCATGGCATTAGGGCTTATCCCGGTATTATGGCAACAACTGAGTAATTTATTACAAGAAGCGCCAGTGATGTTAGAAGAGGGTAAAGACTTACTTTTACATCTTCCAGAGCAATATCCTACGCTTATCTCAGGTGAACAAGTAAAAGCATTAGTTGCCAGTACAGAGAATAAAATTCTTGAAGCCGGACAAGTTATCTTATCGTTCTCACTAACCTCTATTAAAGATATTGTCGCTTGGATGATTTATTTAATCTTAGTGCCATTACTGGTTTTCTTTATGTTAAAAGACAAAGATGTACTCACTAAAAGTATGTCTGTATTGGTGCCTAAAGACAGACGTCTTATTCAGCAAGTTTGGCATGAAATGGATCATCAGATTATGAACTACATACGTGGTAAGGTGCTAGAAATTCTCATTATTGGTACTGCCACGTTTGTCGCGTTTTGGATTTTAGATTTACGCTATGCGGCGCTACTAGGAGCATTAGTTGGTTTCTCTGTACTTATTCCATTTGTAGGAGCAGCGTTAGTGACTATTCCGGTTGCTGCGGTGGCTATGTTCCAATTCGGATTAGATACGCAATTTTGGACCATTTTAATTGTGTATGGGATCATTCAAGCCTTAGACGGTAATGTATTAGTCCCACTTTTATTCTCCGAAGCGGTAGACCTGAACCCAGTATTTATTATTGTTGCAGTGTTATTCTTTGGCGGTTTGTGGGGCTTTTGGGGGGTATTTTTTGCAATCCCAATGGCATCGCTTGTGAAAGCATTGTTCAATGCTTGGTCTGATAGTTGGAAGCCCCAAGTTCAAAACTAAACATTCTTTTTTTTGCGCTGCAGTCATTGCAGCGCAAAAAATTTCAAATTTCCTCTTGAAGTTATTTTTCCTCGCCCCATATACCTCATAACACTGTGCAAATACTGGTTTAATCGGAGATAAAGATGACCACAGCTCAAAAAGAAACATTAGGCTTTCAAACAGAAGTCAAACAATTACTAAACCTAATGATCCACTCTTTATATTCAAATAAAGAGATCTTTTTACGTGAATTGGTTTCAAACGCATCGGATGCAGCTGACAAGCTTCGCTTTTTAGCGCTGCAAAACGGTGACCTTTACGAGGGTGATGCAAACTTACGCGTTCGTATTAGTGCAGATAAAGACGCAAAAACCGTAACTATCTCAGATAACGGTATTGGTATGACCCGCGAAGAAGTGATCAACTCACTTGGTACGATTGCAAAGTCTGGTACTGCAGAATTTTTCCAAAACTTATCTGGTGACCAAGCAAAAGATTCACAATTAATCGGTCAGTTTGGTGTTGGTTTCTATTCAGCATTTATTGTTGCTGATGCAGTAACGGTTGTGACACGTAAGGCTGGCGAAGAAAAGGCAGTAGAATGGCATTCAAAAGGTGAAGGTGAATTTACACTGGCTGAAGTTGAAAAAGCATCGCGCGGTACAGATATTATCCTTCATTTACGTGAAGACGAAACGGAGTTTTTAGAAGAGTACCGTTTACGTAGTATCGTGACTAAGTATTCAGATCATATTTCAATTCCAGTTGAAATGTATAAGCAACCTGTTGAAGAGTCTGAAGGCCCAGACGGTGAGAAAATCCCGGCGCAACCAGGCGAGTGGGAAGCTATTAACCGTGCGACAGCGCTTTGGACGCGCGACAAATCAGAAGTTTCTGACGAAGAATATAAAGAGTTCTATAAGCACGTAGGTCATGACTGGGAAGAGCCTCTAACTTGGGCACACAACAAAGTAGAAGGTAAGACTGAGTATACTAGCTTGCTTTATATTCCTAAAAAAGCACCATTCGATTTATGGAACCGTGACCGTCAAAGTGGCTTGAAGCTTTACGTACAGCGCGTATTTATTATGGATGATGCAGAGCAGTTTATGCCAAGCTATCTTCGTTTTGTGAAAGGTCTTCTAGATTCAAACGATTTACCACTAAACGTATCACGTGAGATTCTACAAGATAATAAGATCACTCAAGCGATCCGCAAAGGCTGTACATCTCGTGTACTTAAAATGCTTGATCGCATGGGCAAGAACAAACCAGAAGAGTATCAAACATTCTGGAATGAATTCGGTAAGGTATTAAAAGAAGGTCCTGCTGAAGATATCTCTAATAAAGAAGCCATTGCGAAGCTACTTCGTTTCAGCTCAACGCATACTGACGAAAGCACTGAAAATGTGTCTTTAGAGCAATACATTGAGCGTATGAAAGAAGGGCAAGATAAGATTTACTATGTTGTTGCAGATAGCTTCGAGGCGGCGAAGAGCTCTCCTCATTTAGAAATCTTCCGCAAGAAAGGCATCGAAGTACTACTTATGGCAGATCGCGTTGATGAGTGGATGATGAGTCACTTAACTGAGTTCAACGAAAAGCAGTTTGCATCAATTACTCGCGGTGACTTAGACCTAGGTGATTTAGACGACGAAGAAACAAAGAAAGCGCAAGAAGAAAGCGAAAAAGAAGTTGAAGGCTTAGTTGAGCGCATTAAAACAGTATTAGGCGACAAAGTTAAAGAAGTGCGCTTCACGCACCGCTTGACTGACTCTCCGGCGTGTGTTGTTGTTGATGACAACGACATGAGTTCACAAATGCAAAAGCTGATGGAATCAGTAGGCCAAGCAGTACCAGAAGCGAAGCCAATCTTTGAACTAAACCCTGAACATCAACTTGTGAAACACTTAAACGTTGAGCAAGATGAAGATAAATTTGTACAATGGTCTGATGTATTACTAGACCAAGCCTTGTTGGCAGAGCGCGGCAGCCTGAAAGATCCAGCTGCATTCGTAGCGAAACTTAACAAGCTAATGCTTGATTTAAGCAAGTAACCGCTTAATTGAATATTAAAGGGGCCAAAGTATCACTTTGGCCCCTTTTTTTGTGCAGTTAATCAGCAATTAGTATAAGTTGCTTGAGATAACATGCAGCTTGTGAAAAAATCCCAACAACTTCAAATAAACTCCCGAATAAGAGGAACACACTATGCGCATCATCCTTCTAGGCGCGCCGGGTGCAGGTAAAGGCACTCAAGCTCAATTTTTAATGGACAAATACGGCATTCCACAGATCTCAACTGGTGATATGCTACGTGCTGCAATCAAAGAGGGCACGCCTCTGGGTCTTGAAGCTAAGAAAGTAATGGACGCAGGTCAGCTAGTTTCTGATGAAATCATCATCGGTCTAGTGAAAGAGCGTATTGCTAAAGCTGATTGCGAAAATGGTTTCTTACTAGATGGTTTCCCACGCACAATCCCTCAAGCGGATGCAATGAAAGAGAATGGCATTGCTATCGACCACGTTATTGAGTTTGACGTTGCTGATGAGATCATCGTTGAGCGTATGGGCGGTCGCCGTGTACACCCAGGTTCTGGTCGTGTTTACCATGTAGTTTACAATCCACCTAAAGTGGAAGGAAAAGATGACGTAACGGGTGAAGACCTTATCATTCGTGATGATGACGTTGAAGAAACAGTACGTAAGCGTTTAGGTATCTACCACGACCAAACAAAACCACTAGTTGATTACTACCAAGCAGAAGCAGAGCAGGGCAATACTCAGTACCACCGTTTAGATGGTACACAGGCTGTAGAAGCGGTAAGCGCTCAGCTAGGTGAATTACTAGGTTAATTAATTTTTTTAGCCAGTAATTAAAAAAGCCGCATTTGCGGCTTTTTTCGTTTTATTCTGTGTCAGTTTTGGGCTCTGTCGTTTTGCCAGATAGCTGATTGAGGTGTGTGATAACCTCTTCGTAATTTGGCTCAGTGGCAAGATTTGACACTAGTTGTTTATATGTCACTTTGTGCTCTTTGTCTAAAACCAGAATAGCTCTGCTCAAAAGGCCCATGTCCTTAATATAAAGCCCATATTGCTTACCGAAATCTCGCCAAACTGAGTCGGATAGCGTTTGGATTTTATCTATGCCTTCAACTGCACAGAAGCGTTTTTGTGCGAATGGTAGGTCAGCACTGATGGTGAGCATTTCTATGTTGTTGTATTTGTCTGCGACTTCTTGATTAAAGAATTTAGTTTGTAAACTACATACACCTGTATCAAGGCTAGGCACTATACTTATTAATACCGCTTTGCCTGAAAAATCATTTAATGTAACCGCTTTAAACTGAGCATCAACCACTTTGAAATTTGGTGCTTTTTGCCCGATAGTTACACCTTTACCCAATAAAGTAACCTCTTTACCTTGCGCAAATACTTTGCCTTTATCGATTTGATTCTCTTCAATTTCTAGTGCAAGAGTTGCTGATGAAGCTAAACTCAACGCCAGTATGATTTTTTTCAGCATAAAGTATTCCTTATTGGGTTAACTTAATTGTTTCAACTGTATTATACTTATAATCAAACGATATGTTACTAAGAATAATTGCGTTGTAAATCTAAGCCAAATTTATTAACATTTGCAATCGTTCTGCACTTCAAATAATTATAATCAAAAGAGAATTACGGTAACTTGTAGTTCAACAGTGAAGAGAGCTTTTATGTCAACATTGGTATTAATTTGTGATGATTCCAAACTTGCGCGTCGGCAATTGGCCCGTTCGTTACCAGAAGACTGGGATATCAAAGTTGAATTTGCAGAGCACGGTTTAGACTGCCTTGAAAAAATCAAACAGTTCTCTCCAGAAATACTTTTCTTAGATCTAAACATGCCACATATGGACGGCTATGAAGTACTTCAAGCTATCAATGAGCAGCAATTAAATGTGCTGACAGTGGTTGTCTCTGGTGATATTCAGCCAAATGCTCATGAGCGTGTGATGTCTTTAGGTGCAATTGATTTTATTCGTAAACCCTGTGATAAAGAAAAGCTGATAGAAATCATAGAGCAGCATGGTATTCGAGATAGAGCAATTCGTGAAAGCTTAGTTCACAAATTAGGTGAACAAGTAGACTCTGAATTACGAGACATTTATCAAGAATTAACCAACGTTGCAATGGGTCAAGCAGGTGATTTACTTGCACGATTACTAAATGTGTTCGTTGAATTACCAATACCAAATGTTAATGTCTTGGAAGTGAGCGAGCTTCACATGGCGCTTCAAGCCATTGATGCAAATGCATCGACATCTGGCGTATGTCAGGGGTTTATCGGCGGCGGCGTGTCTGGTGAAGCCTTGCTGTTATTAAATGACTCCAGTTTTAAAGAAATTGCCTCCCTAATGAATTATTCAGGGGAATTAAATAATAAGGTTGAGTTAGAGCTTTTGATGGATATTAGCAACATACTGATTGGTGCTATTTTGTCAGGACTGTCTCGCCAGCTAGATATGCCATTTAGTCAAGGACACCCGGTTGTATTGGGTCAACATTGTGAAGTGTCAGATCTGGTTAAAGCTAATAAGGGTCGCTGGCAAAGAACATTAGCGATTGAGATTAGCTATGGTATTGAAGATCACGATATTAAATGTGATCTGATGCTGTTATTTACTGAGGATTCAATTAAGACCCTCAAATATAAAGTTGCTTATTTACTAGAAGAATAATCGTATGCCTGCTGCAGATTTTGACATGAATGAAGTTCACTGGCTGATGGATATGTTCAACACAGTTGACGTCGGTCTAGTTGTGTTAGACAGAAATTATCAGGTCTGTGTATGGAATGGTTTTATGGAAAACCATTCAGGGCTATTACCAAGCGCGGTAAAAGATAAAGATATATTTGATTTATTTCCAAGCCTTGATGAGAAGTGGTTTAGAAGTAAAACAGAGCCAGTTTTTGTTTTAAAAAATCGCTCTTTCACTATTTGGGAGCAGCAACCTTATATTTTTAGGTTTAAAAATTACCGTCCGATCACTGGTAAAGCTGATCATATGTATCAGAATTCAACCATAATACCACTGACCACGCTTACAGGTGAAGTGAGTCACATTTGCCTAATAATATACGATGTGACGGATGAGGCGGTGAACAAGCAAGACCTTGAACTAGCCAATCGTCAACTTGAAAAAATGAGCCGTACAGATAGCTTAACTAAGCTCTCGAACAGGGGGTTCTGGGAAGATCAACTTAAAAAAGAGTTTCTAAGATTACAAAGAAGCCAAGGTGCCAGTAGCTTGTTAATGTTCGACATTGATTTCTTTAAGAAGATCAATGATGAGTATGGTCATGGTGGCGGCGATGAAGCAATTAGACATATCTCTGATCTGCTCAAGAAAACATTAAGAGAGTCGGATACTGCTGGTCGTTATGGTGGCGAAGAGTTTGCAGTTACTTTAGTCGATACCTCTCAAGAGGGGGCTGTGGTGTTTGCAGATAGGCTGCGTTCTTTAATCGAAAAATCTTCCATTTTTTATGATGATAAAGTAATTAAAGTCACTGTCAGCATTGGAGTCGCTACTTTTTCAAGCGATTTTCAAAAACATGAAGAATGGATTGAAGCGGCTGATATTGCTTTATACCACGCCAAAGAAACAGGCCGTAACCGTGTCGCCTGTTTTAGTAAAGATATGAAAGAGTAAGCTGACTAAGTTCAGCTTACTTTTTTAGCATCTTCTTCCTTAGGACATTGTGCAATTGTTTCAACTATGTCCGACTCATTCACTTGTTCAAGTCGAACAGTAAAACCCCAAAGTCTATAAAGGTGTTTAATTACTTCTGCTTTTGAATCATGAAGTGGAATACCATTTTGTGGTACGTAGCGAAGTGTGAGAGATCTATCACCTCTTACGTCCACGTTATAGACTTGTATGTTGGGCTCATGATTACTCAAATTGTACTGTGCTGAGAGCGCAGAACGAACCTTTTGGTAACCTTCTTCATTATGAATAGCACCAACTTCTAAATGTGGCGCTTTTTGTTTGTCGATAATGGTAAAGAGCTTGAAATCTCTGATCAGTTTCGGGGATAAAAACTGACTAATAAAGCTTTCATCTTTAAAGTTCTGCATGGCAAAATGCAGGGTATCAAGCCAATCTGCGCCAGCAAATTCTGGAAACCAACGTTTATCTTCTTCGTTTGGGTTCTCACAAATACGCCTAATATCTGTCATCATATTAAAACCGAGCGCATAGGGGTTTATACCGGAGTAAAATTTACTGTTGTAAGGCGGTTGAAAAACAACATTGGTGTGACTTTGCAAAAACTCTAGCATAAATGCGTCAGATAATTTTCCTTCATCATATAAATGATTCAGAATGGTGTAATGCCAGAATGTCGCCCACCCCTCATTCATCACCTGAGTTTGTTTTTGCGGATAAAAATATTGTGATATTTTTCGAACTATTCTGATAATTTCCCGTTGCCATGACTCCAGTAATGGGGCATTTTTCTCAATAAAATAAAGAATATTCTCTTGTGGCTCAGAAGGGAATCGTGGCTGATCTATCGTTTCTTCTTGCTGATTTTTAGGAATTGTACGCCAAAGCTCATTTACCTGAGATTGTAAGTAGTCTTCTCGCTCCTTTTGACGCTTTTGTTCTTCATACATTGAAATTTGTTGGGGTCGTTTATATCTATCAACACCGTAATTCATCAATGCATGACAAGAGTCAATTAGGTTTTCTACTTCATCAATGCCATATTTTTGTTCGCACTCAGAAATGTAATTTTTGGCGAATAGTAGATAATCTATGATAGAAGATGCATCGGTCCAGGTCTTAAATAAGTAGTTGCCTTTGAAAAAAGAGTTATGTCCATAGCATGCATGCGCCATTACCAGCGCTTGCATGGGCAAAGTATTTTCTTCCATTAAATAAGCGATACAAGGGTTCGAGTTAATAACAATCTCATACGCTAGGCCCATTTGACCTCGGCGATAATTTTGCTCAGTTTGAATAAACTTTTTACCGTAAGACCAATGACTATAGCCGATGGGCATACCAACACTTGAGTACGCGTCCATCATTTGCTCAGCAGTGATAACTTCAATTTGATTAGGGTAGGTGTCTAAACGGTAAAACTCCGCTACACGAGCAATTTCAGCTTGGTATTCTTCAAGTAGTTCAAATGTCCAGTCAGGACCGTCGTTGATCGGATTATATGTCATAACCCCTCCTTAAGACTAAGCAGCGCCTTGATGTTGTTTTTGGTTCTTTTTAAATAACTCTCTGAAGATTGGATAAATATCTTCAACACTTCGAATATGCTGCATGGCAAAGTTACTGTGGGTTTGCGCAATGCCCTGATATTCACGCCAAAGACTTTGGTGAGCGCGAGTTGTTATTTCTATATAAGCGTAATACCGAACCGTTTTAAGCAGTTTATTGGTAAGAATATCTGTACAGTGTGGCGAATCATCAGCCCAGTTGTCTCCGTCTGAAGCCTGAGCTGCATAGATATTCCAGTCACCTTGTGAGTAACGCTCTTTTACTATTTCATCCATGAGTTTAAGTGCACTAGAGACAATGGTGCCGCCCGTTTCTTGAGAGTAGAAAAACTCTTGTTCATCGACTTCTTTTGCTTGGGTATGATGCCTAATATAAACGACTTCAATATCTTTATAGGTACGAGTTAGAAATTGATAAAGTAAAATATAAAAACGCTTTGCCATATCCTTCGTAGCCTGATCCATTGAACCTGATACATCCATTAAGCAAAACATAACTGCTTTGCTTGTTGGGTGAGGGCGTTTTTCGTAATTACGAAAACGTAGGTCATAATTGTCTATAAAAGGTACGGCTGCGATCTTACGTTTAAGCTCTTCTATTTCTAACTTAAGATTATTAATTTGATGCTCTGGAGGCACGCTTTCATTTAATAATGCCTCAAGCTCTTCTTCAGCCTCTTTTAATCGACGTTTTTTTCCAGCAGACATTGCAACTCTTCTTGCTAACGACCCTTGCAAGGAACGAACAATATCTAAATTGCTTGGCATACCATCATTACAAAACCCTGCTCTGTGAGTTTTCATTTGCACTAATTTGTCAAGTTGACTTTGTTGAAGGTTAGGCAGTTCTAAGTCTTCAAACAACAGGTCAAGATACTCATCTTTCGAGATTGAAAAAACAAAGTCATCTTGACCCTCACCTTGATCACTGGCTTCACCTTCACCGCCACCCCCTCCCTGACCAGAAGGGGGACGTTGTATTTTATCGCCAGTACTGAATTGATCGTTACCAGGATGGATCATGTCACGATCACCCCCTTTGCCTTGGTGAAAAATAGGCTCACTGATGTCTCGCTGTGGTATTGAAATACTTTCACCACTGCTTATATCGGTGACGCTTCTCTTATTTATCGCATCTGATACTGCTTCTTTAATTTGCTTCTTATACCGTCTGATGAAGCGCTGACGATTCAACGTACTTTTATTCTTCCCATTCAGGCGACGGTCTATAAAATGTGCCATAAATCACCCTCCAAGAACTCACGCTTTACTGAGACTTTCTAACTCTCAAATACCATTCTGATAGCAAGCGAACTTGCTTCTCTGTGTAACCTTTTTCAACCATACGATTTACGAAGTCTTCGTGTTTCTTCTGGTCTTCAGCAGACGTTTTGGCATTGAATGAAATCACAGGTAGAAGATCTTCAGTATTTGAGAACATTTTCTTCTCTATGACAGTGCGTAATTTTTCATAACTTGTCCAAACAGGATTTTCACCGTTGTGATGCGCTCTCGCTCTTAATACAAAGTTGACTATTTCATTTCTAAAATCTTTCGGATTAGAAATGCCGGCAGGTTTCTCTATTTTCTCAAGTTCTGCATTTAAAGCTGCTCTATCGAATAGCTGCCCTGTATCAGGGTCACGGTATTCTTGATCTTGGATCCAGAAATCAGCATAAGTAACATAACGGTCGAATATATTTTGGCCGTACTCTGAGTACGACTCTAAATAAGCGGTTTGTAACTCTTTACCAATAAACTCCACATACTGAGGAATTAAGTAGCCTTTTAGGTGGCTTAGGTAACGCTCTTGTACTTCAGCATTAAATTGCTCACGCTCAATTTGTTGTTCTAGTACATAGAATAAATGAACTGGGTTGGCCGCAACTTCAGCATGGTCGAAATTGAATACACGAGAAAGAATCTTGAATGCAAAGCGAGTAGATAAACCCGTCATGCCTTCATCGACGCCCGCATAATCGCGATATTCTTGGTAGGACTTAGCTTTTGGATCTGTGTCTTTTAAACTCTCACCATCATACACTCTCATTTTAGAATAAATGCTTGAGTTTTCAGGCTCCTGCAATCTTGAGAGCGACACAAATTTAGCAAGTGTTTCTAGGGTACCTGGTGCACAGGGCGCTGAAGAGAGTTCGCTATTATCTAATAGCTTTTGATAAATTTTAACTTCTTCAGACACTCTCAAGCAATACGGCACTTTTACGATATAGACTCGATCTAAGAATGCCTCATTGTTTTTATTATTTTTGAAACTTTGCCATTCAGACTCATTCGAGTGCGCTAATATCATACCGTTGTAAGGTAACGCGGAAATGCCTTCTGTACCGTTGTAGTTACCTTCCTGCGTTGCAGTTAATAAAGGATGAAGCACTTTAATTGGTGCTTTGAACATTTCAACAAACTCCATAAGGCCTTGGTTTGCTAAACACAGTGAACCCGAGTATGCATAAGCATCTGGATCATTTTGTGCATAATGTTCAAGTTTCCGAATATCTACTTTTCCCACTAATGCAGAAATATCTTGATTGTTTTCATCACCAGGTTCAGTTTTCGCTATTGCCACCTGATCTAAAATAGACGGATAGCGTTTAACGACTTTGAATTGAGTGATGTCTCCACCAAACTCATGTAAGCGCTTGGTTGCCCAAGGAGACATGATAGTTTTTAAATAGCGAGGTTTAATACCATATTCTTTCTCTAGTAAGTTTGCATCCTCTACAGGATTAAACAAAGAAAGGGGATGGTCGTTCACAGGAGACCCTTTGATGGCATAAATCGGAACTTGTTGCATTAGGTATTTCAGTTTTTCTGCAATCGACGATTTACCACCACCAACCGGGCCGAGAAGGTAAAGTACTTGTTTACACTCTTCTAAACCTTGCGCAGCATGTTTTAGATATGAAACGATTTGTTCAATGGCCTCTTCCATGCCATAAAATTCGCTAAAAGCAGGGTATCGAGCAATGACACGATTTGAAAATAATCGGCTTAGCCTTGCATCTGTAGAAGTATCAACCATCTCAGGCTCACCAATAGCCATGAGTAAACGTTCTGCCGCACTTGCATACGCCGATTTATCGTTCTTACAGATCTCTAGAAATTCAGCGATTGAATATTCTTCTTCTTGGGAAGCTTCATATCTGGCTTGATAATGTTCGAATATTGTCATAACGACCTCCAAATAACCTGTGTGAGCTAAGAATAAGAAACTATTTAATAGTAAAAGGTATATTTAAAGCTTAGACATGAAATTAGGAAATTGCCTAAAAAATCCAAATATTTAATTGATGAATGGTATAGATGGAAGTACAAAAAAGGCGTCTATAGACGCCTTTATTCAATTATCTGCAATTAAAGATATGTTAAGCTAGGTTGCTGTTAGCAAATTCCCAGTTAACTAGAGCCCAGAAACCTTTCAGGTATTCAGGACGAACATTGCGGTAATCGATATAATAAGCGTGTTCCCAAAGGTCAACAGTTAGGATAGGCGTTACACCTTCTTCTGTTAGAGGAGTCGCTGCATTTGAAGTATTTACGATATCTAGTGAACCGTCAGCTAGTTGTACTAACCAAGTCCAGCTTGAACCGAAGTTATTTACTGCTTTGTCGTTGAATGCTTCTTGGAATGCTGCGAATGAGCCCCATTTCGCATTAATTAGTTCAGCAACTTTACCAGTTGGCTCGCCACCTGCGTTAGGTGCTAGGCTGTGCCAGTAGAAAGTGTGGTTCCAGATTTGTGCTGCGTTATTGAAAACGCCGCCTTCAGAGCTGCATACTACTTCTTCAAGTGTTTTACCTTCAAAGTCAGTACCTTCAACTAAACCATTTAATTTCACTACATAAGTGTTGTGGTGCTTACCGTGGTGAAATTCTAAAGTTTCTTTAGAAATATGTGGTTCTAGCGCATCGATTGCATAAGGTAATGACGGTAGTTCAAAAGCCATGGTTATCTCCATTTGTTATGTATTTTGCTAATTACGACTGAAACATAGACTACTGAGGTCCAGATTTCTATACGAATTAACTTTATAGTGATACTATAATTCCTGAGTATTTTACTCAAGTTTAGGCAAACAGCAATGGCGTAGTTAGAGACTATTTGTTTTATTTGCCAAAAATGCGTGTTTTACCACGCAACGAATTCGATTTTTCATGGCTACGCATCGTCACATAGAGGTTAATAAATGGAAACCATTGATAAAATTAAGCAACAAATTTCTGAAAACCCAATCATTTTATATATGAAAGGCTCACCTAAACTGCCTAACTGTGGTTTTTCTTCACAAGCATCTCAGGCACTAATGGCTTGTGGTGAACAGTTTGCTTATGTTGATATTCTTTTAAACCCAGATATTCGTGCTGAGTTACCTCACTATGCGAATTGGCCGACTTTCCCTCAGCTTTGGGTTGAAGGTGAGCTAATTGGTGGTTGTGACATTATTTTAGAAATGTTTCAAAAGGGTGAGTTACAGCCGTTAATTAAAGAAACTGCTGACAAATATAGAGATGAAAGCGAAGAAGCTTAATCTAAATTATTTAATACCAAGAGCTCGAACTGATGTTCGGGCTTTTTTTTGTCTGAATTTTACTTCAATAAAAAAATAGGCAAAAAAAAGCCCGCTAAAAAAGCGGGCAAAACAACAAGTTGAAGGAAGTAATAAGGGAACATTAAATACATAAAGTTGTATCTAACTAAGCAATACGACAAATCAGGAATCATATTGCTAAAAACTGTTTCGGTAAGTTGTCTTACTGGAACGAGAGATATAATACGAGTTCTATGATTTGTTATCAAACTAGAAAAATTACACATTTCAGATAAAAAAATCTAATGCGATAAGTCTTTTATTCGTTTTTGACTCTAGCTTAAACCTATCTGTAAATTGTTATGTATATGATTTAAAAGTGAAAGGTATATTTTGAACAAGTTTTTTGTAATTAGTTTTATTGTTGGAAATTGGTATTACCAATGGGCTTTTGAGGGTTTATTCATTTATTTTGAATAAGAGCTCCGATTTATGCATTATCTTCTCATAAATAAGCGCCTATTCATTTTGCTATTTTATTATGTAGCTTTGATTTCGGATGAATAACTATTACTTACGCTTAAATAAAACTTTGACGACAACATAATGGTAAATTCTTAAGTGGTTTTTGAACAGTAAGCATCAAATTTGAGAAAGGAAACCAGTAGGTTAGTAAGATAAGAATGCTATTTAAACAGTTTGTCGTTAAATCACTTCAATTCGTAGTAATCAGATTGTCAGGGCTGCAATGTCTGGGTAAACTAAATGAACTATTGGCTTGTGGCATTGTCGATGAATAAGCTAATGGCGCTGAATGCCCAAACACAACTATTTTAGGAGTATTACAACGTGGAATCGGGTCTAAATTTCATTGATCTTATATTAAAAGCAAGTTTATTGGTTCAACTGGTTATGTTGACGTTAGTGGGTATGTCGATAGCTTCTTGGGCAATTATTTTTCAGCGCAAGTCAATTATTTCAAAAGCCATGCATGATACTAAAAAGTTCGAACAAAAATTTTGGTCAGGCATGGAACTTAGTAAGTTGTATAACGAAATTAGTGCACGCACAGGTAGTCCAGCAGGTTTAGAAGCATTATTTGTGTCTGGCTTTAAGGAATTTGCAAGACAAAAGAAAAGTTCGAATCAAAGCACGGGCCTTGTTATTGAGGGGACGCACCGTTCAATGCGCGTTGCACTTTCAAGAGAAGTCGAAAAGCTAGAATCAAGCCTTTCATTTTTGGCGACAGTAGGTTCAATTAGCCCTTACATCGGCTTATTCGGAACTGTGTGGGGTATTATGAATGCCTTTATTGCATTAGGTGAGGTTCAGCAAGCAACACTACAAATGGTTGCACCAGGTATTGCTGAAGCACTTATTGCAACAGCCATTGGTTTATTCGCAGCTATTCCAGCTGTTATGGCGTATAACCGTTTTGCAAAGAATGTTGAAAAGTTGGAAAGTCATTACATTAACTTTATGGAAGAGTTTGCGAATATCCTTCATCGTCAAGCTGCAAATTCGGTAGAGGCCAAGTAATATGTACTTACGTAAAAAACGACGTCCGGTTGCAGAAATAAACGTGGTACCGTACATCGATGTTATGTTGGTATTGCTTATTATTTTTATGGCGACAGCGCCACTTATTACTCATGGTGTAAAAGTCGACTTGCCTAAGATGTCAGAGTCTGATTTGGTAGAAACAAAAGAAGCACCACCTATTATAGCCAGTATTGATGCTGAGGGTCGCTATTACGTGAGTGTAGGCACTGATCCTGAGGCGCCTATGGATGCAGTTGAGGTTGCTGCTGTGATCAAACTTAAGCTTCAGCAAAATCCTGAAACCCCTGTTTTGATAAAAGGATCGGGTCGTGTGTCTTATCAAGAAGTGCTTCTACTAATGGATTTCTTGAAAAATGCAGGCGTGCCGTCAGTAGGGTTAATGACCAAGTCTTTTGAGGAGTAGTCATGGAATCATTAACCAGTGGATTTGTTAAGTCGTTTCTACTTCATATCGCCTTAGGTGGTTTTTTGTTTGCTACGGCAAATTTTGAAATGCCGACACCCAAAGTCATGCAGGTTCAGCTAAATCCAGTTGTTGAGGAACAAGAAGAAAAAGTTGTCTCTGCTGTATCCGTTGACCAGAAACTCGTTGAGCAAAAAATTGCTGAACTCAAGCAGCAAGAAAACAATAAAAAACGTGCTGAAGAAAAGCGTATCAGAGATCTGGAAAAACGTGCACAACAAGCCAGAAAAGAGCGAGAAGCTGAAGCGCGTCGAATCAAAAAATTGGAGCAGCAAAGGTTAGCTAAGCTAGAAGAAAAGCGTAAAGCTGAAGCTCAAGCAAAGAAAGCCAAAAAAATTGAAGAGAAGCAAAGAGCAGATGCTGAAAAAGCGCGCGCTGAGAAGCTAGCTGCAGAAAAAGCCGCTAAGGCTGCTTCGGATAAGCGAAAAGCCGAAGAAGATGCGTTGCGCAAAGCTGAAATTGCACGAAAAAAACGTGAAGAAGAGGAAAAACGCAGAGCAGAAGAAGCTGAAAAGGCTCGCTTGAAAGCACTTGAAGAGCAGCTACTTCAAGAGCAATTAGCACAAGAGCAAGCTGCTCGCAATAAACTAAGAAAGCAGCAAGTGATGGGCGAAGTTGAAAAATTTCAGGCGCTCATTTCTCAACGCATTCAGTCAAATCTATTGACCGATGAAGCGATGAGAGGCAAAGAGTGTCGCGTAAATATTCGACTTGCCTTTAATGGCTTAGTAACAAGTGTAAAACCTCTAGGAGGAGACAAACTTGTTTGTGATGCCGCACTTAGGGCTATTCGTTTAGCGGATACCTTACCTGTTTCCAAAGATAAAGATGTGTTTGAACAACTCAAGAACATCAACTTAACAATTAAACCAGAACTATAAGGAAAACTATGCTCAAGCGATTCAAAGTATTATTAGTTTGCTTAGTTTTATCTATTCAAAATTATGCTTTTGCGGCTCTTGAAATTGTCATTACCGAAGGGGTAGACAGTGCAAGACCTATTGCCATCGTTCCGTTTAAATTCGAAGGTGTAGGTGAGTTACCTATGCAATTAAGCGATGTTATTGCTGCTGACTTAACACGAAGTGGTAAATTTAAACCTCTTTCATTTGCTGATTTGCCTCAAATGCCTTCTACAGATGAAGACATTGACTACGATGCATGGGTGTCTAAGGGCGTTGAAGCAGTCTTAGTCGGCTCTATCACTCAACAACCGGGTGGTCGTTACTTGGTTAAGTATGAGTTAATTGATGTGATCAGAGCGCAAATCACTGGTGGCGAAACGCGTATGATGACCAATGGCCAGTTAATGAAAAGTCAGGATCATATTCAAGAGTCTCGCCAGTCGATCATCAACGAAGCGGGTTTTAGAAGCTATGCGCACCAAATCAGTGATGTAGTTTATGAATCACTAACAGGAGAAAAAGGGGCGTTTAGAACTAAAATTGCTTATGTCATTGTGCGAGAAAATACAGATAAGCCTTACCAACTGGTTGTAGCGGATTATGATGGTTATAACGAGCAAGTATTGCTTCGTTCAAATGAGCCATTAATGTCACCAGCTTGGTCACCAGATGGTACTAAACTGGCTTATGTTACTTTTGAAAACCGCCAATCTCAAATCGTTATGCAAGACCTGTATACGGGTAAGCGAGATATCATAACTAGCTATCCGGGTATAAATGGTGCGCCACAGTTTTCTCCTGATGGTACAAAGTTACTTATTGTACTTTCTAAAGACGCAGGTGGTGCAACTGAGGTTTACCTATTAGACTTAAAAACACGAAAAGAAACGCGCTTAACAAAACACAGAAGTATAGATACTGAACCATCTTGGCACCCGAATGGCAAAGAAATTGTCTATACATCGGAAAGGGGTGGTAATGCTCAGATATATAAGTTAAATTTACAAACTGGTAGATCTAAGCGTGTTACCTTTGATGGCGATATGAACTTGGCGGGTTCAATTACACCAGATGGCAAGCAACTTGTTATGGTGAATAGAACATTAGGAAAGTATCATATTGCAAAAAAAGAATTAAATTCAGGGTTATTCCAGGTGCTAACGCGTACTCGTTTAGACGAGTCACCAAGTATTGCGCCGAATGGCTCTATGATTATGTATAGTACCTTGTACAATAACAAGCAGGTATTAGCTCTGGTTTCGATGGACGGCAGATTTAAAGCGCGTCTACCTGTTACTGATGGACAGGTTAAGGCACCAGCATGGTCACCTTTTTTACAGTAGTTTTACTGGTATAAATTTTTGATATAGGAATATACTCGATGCAACTTAACAAAACCTTAAAAGCTTTATTGGTCGCTTTACCAGTAATGACACTTGCAGCATGTAGCTCATCTTCAAGCGTTGACGAAAGTGCTGCAAATCAAAACAATGGTGCTAACGCATCACAATCTGGTAGCAATGTAGAAGTTAACACTTTAACACCAGAGCAAGCTGCAGCTGAGAAACTACAACAGAAATATGAAGCGCTTCGTCAAGAGCAAATCGTATACTTCGACTTCGATAAATCAAGTATTCGTGGTCAGTATGCTGAGCTACTTCAGGCTCACGCTGATTTCTTAGTAAAAAATCCAAGTGTTAAAGTACTAATCGAAGGTCATGCTGATGAGCGTGGTACGCCTGAGTACAACATTGCACTAGGTGAGAGCCGTGGTAAGTCAGTTGCTAAATACCTACAAAGCCTAGGTGTTTCTGACAGCCAAATCTCTGTAGTGAGCTACGGTGAAGAGAAGCCAATGGTTAAGTCTCGCACTGAAGAAGCTTTTGCTAAAAACCGTCGTGCGGTTTTAGTTTACTAATTTGAAAGAGTGATTATGAAGCCGAAATATATTTTGGCAGCCATAATGATGAGCGGGAGCACCCATTTATGGGCTGCTCCCGCTCCTGTATCTGAGGCTGCAAATTCAACCCAAACAATTGAGCAGCGTTTAGCTCAGCTAGAAAGCATGATGAAAACGCGTAACTTGCTGCAAGTCGAACTCCAGCAACAACTTAATTTGTTGCAAGATGAAGTATCTCAAGTAAGGGGTGTGACAGA
The DNA here is from genome assembly GCF_049257195.1 of Pseudoalteromonas sp. SS15. NCBI lineage: Bacteria > Pseudomonadati > Pseudomonadota > Gammaproteobacteria > Alteromonadales > Pseudoalteromonadaceae > Pseudoalteromonas > Pseudoalteromonas sp. SS15. The sequence continues at coordinate 607,463 of NZ_JBMMUD010000001.1, read as the reverse complement.
GGAGCAAAGTTATAAACTTGAAAAAGTATTACAAAGACAGCGAGAGCTGTATCAAGAAATTGAAAATCGCGTGTCTAAAGTTTATGAGCAATCTAGTGCAACGACATCTTCCGATGTTGTGGTTGATAACTCACAAGCGATCAGCAGCGATTTATCAGAAAACGAAGCCTATGACCGAGCAGTTGCTTTGATCATGAAGGACAAGCGTTATGATGCTGCTATTCCAGAATTACAAAACTTTCTAACCGCTTTCCCTAATTCTGTATATATGCCAAATGCGCATTATTGGTTAGGACAGTTATTTTCTATCAAGAATAACGACGCACAAGCGCGGATTCACTTCCAAGATGTTGTGAGTAATTATCCGAATTCAAATAAACGTCCTGATGCTTTATTAAAGCTAGGTATTATCTTCCAAAAAGAAAACAACTTTGAAAAAGCTAAAGAGTTGTTAAATACTCTAATTAAAGAATACCCAAGTACGACTGCTGCAAAATTGGCCACAGAACGTCTTGGTAAGATGTAATGGCATAATATTTTGCCAGTATGGTTTAAAATTAGGCGCTTAGACGTAAAAACTGAAAAAAACTACGCATTTCAGTTGCACTCATTTTTTAAATAAGTATTATAAGCGCCCGCAGCAGGCGATTGATTCAAATCACTTGTTGCACTAAGTGGGTCATTAGCTCAGTTGGTAGAGCAGTGGACTTTTAATCCATTGGTCGATGGTTCAAGTCCATCATGACCCACCACTTATTAAGTTTTGATATCCGAGCGGGTCATTAGCTCAGTTGGTAGAGCAGTGGACTTTTAATCCATTGGTCGATGGTTCAAGTCCATCATGACCCACCAATACTTAATTAAGAACAGATATCCGAGCGGGTCATTAGCTCAGTTGGTAGAGCAGTGGACTTTTAATCCATTGGTCGATGGTTCAAGTCCATCATGACCCACCACTTTTAAATAAGTGTATGATATCCCCGAGCGGGTCATTAGCTCAGTTGGTAGAGCAGTGGACTTTTAATCCATTGGTCGATGGTTCAAGTCCATCATGACCCACCACTTCTTAATTAGACTGATATCACATGAGCGGGTCATTAGCTCAGTTGGTAGAGCAGTGGACTTTTAATCCATTGGTCGATGGTTCAAGTCCATCATGACCCACCACTACTTAGTAAGATTGATATCCAGAGCGGGTCATTAGCTCAGTTGGTAGAGCAGTGGACTTTTAATCCATTGGTCGATGGTTCAAGTCCATCATGACCCACCACTATTTAAAGTATCTGATATCCTCGAGCGGGTCATTAGCTCAGTTGGTAGAGCAGTGGACTTTTAATCCATTGGTCGATGGTTCAAGTCCATCATGACCCACCACTTATTTAAAGTGTCGAGAACCCTAGAGCGGGTCATTAGCTCAGTTGGTAGAGCAGTGGACTTTTAATCCATTGGTCGATGGTTCAAGTCCATCATGACCCACCACTTACTTTAAATATCGATATCCTTTGAGCGGGTCATTAGCTCAGTTGGTAGAGCAGTGGACTTTTAATCCATTGGTCGATGGTTCAAGTCCATCATGACCCACCATCTCAAAATTCTTCATCCCTATCTGTATGGGTCATTAGCTCAGTTGGTAGAGCAGTGGACTTTTAATCCATTGGTCGATGGTTCAAGTCCATCATGACCCACCATACACCTAATATCTTTATTTCATTAAACTTTAATAATCCCTTACTATTCTCGTCACAGACTAGGATTCTGCTCAGCAATTACGTATAATTCGCATCAATTTTGCAATGTGCACTGATGGTCGAGAAATGAGTTTAGCAGAACAAATCATGCCAGAGGATTACATCTTTCCTCCAAAGCCGGCGCCACTTAACGACGCCGAAAAAGCTGAATATAAAGCACGTATTAAACAACTTTTAGTAGATAAAAATGCCGTATTAGTTGCGCATTATTATACTGATCCTGAAATTCAAGCATTAGCTGAAGAAACGGGCGGCTGTGTTGCTGATTCTTTAGAGATGGCACGTTTTGGTGCAAATCAAGAAGATAAAGACATCATCATCGTAGCGGGTGTTCGCTTCATGGGTGAAACGGCTAAGATCTTAACGCCGAACAAAACCGTGGTTATGCCAACACTTGCAGCAACCTGTTCTCTCGATGTGGGTTGTCCAATTGATGAGTTCTCAAAGTTTTGTGATCAACATCCTGATCGAAAAGTTGTGGTTTACGCGAATACATCAACAGCTGTAAAAGCTCGTGCAGATTGGATCGTAACGTCTTCTTGTGCTTTAGAAATTGTTGAGCACTTAGACTCTGAAGGTGAAAAAATCATTTGGGGTCCTGATAAGCATCTAGGTTCTTACATTCAGAAGAAAACGGGTGCTGATATGATCATGTGGAATGGCGCATGTATCGTTCACGATGAGTTTAAAACGAAAGCGCTAAAAGATATGAAAGCGCTTCATCCAGATGCAGCTGTGTTAGTTCATCCTGAATCACCAGCAGAAATCGTTGATCTTGCTGATGCAGTAGGTTCAACAAGCCAGCTAATTAAAGCAGCACAAGAGATGGATAACCAAAAGTTCATCGTTGCAACTGATCGCGGTATTTTTTACAAGATGCAGCAGCTATGCCCAGAGAAAGAGTTCTTTGAAGCACCAACAGCTGGTGAAGGTGCAACGTGTAAGAGCTGTGCTCACTGTCCTTGGATGGCGATGAACGGCCTTAAAGCTATTGAAGAGGCACTTGTTAGTCCAGAAGGTAAAGAAGTGTTTGTTGATATGGACTTACGTGAAGGGGCGCTGCGCTCTCTAAATCGTATGTTAGATTTCTCTTGGAACTTGAAGAAGTAATCAAATTTGCCGATATGTTAAGCAGTTAGCTCAGCATATTGGCAAAAAAGCTTGCTTAAGTGTGGTGCTTTACTTAGTATAGCTTCGCGCTTAGGCGCAGTGGAGAGGTGGCTGAGTGGCTGAAGGCGCACGACTGGAACTCGTGTATAGGCTAACCCCTATCGAGGGTTCGAATCCCTCCCTCTCCGCCATTTCATATCTAGCGATTTCTCAATCAGTCTTTTCTTGTTATGGTATTCTTTCCTTTTTGGGTACAGCTTGCAAATTCTTTATTCCTATCTGAACAGCTTTCTATTAGAATAAACACCCATCTGTTAATTTAACTTAAATGTACTGCAGTGTCTTATCACTAACCAGTTGAAAGTTTAGGTTGTTTTCTACTAGTCGATAACCGATTGGACGTATTATGCAAGAAGAGCTACTGAACTCCGTTATAAAAATAACTAAAACACGTGATGTAGATTCGCTTGAATATAGTTTAATTTCTACTATTCAAGAATTTATAGGATGTGAAGAAGTTGGTATCTACAAAGATCTTCAGGTTCAGGGACAACTAGTTATTGAGCGTAGTTTATGCTTGAAAGTATTGCCTCATGATGACTTTTTATGGGAAGACCGTGACGTTGTAAAAGAGCCGCCGTCTGAGCTGGTTTCGTGCTTACAATCTGCTTGTATCATCACAGTTCAGTCTGCGGATGGTACAGAGCGACGTTGGTTACCTATTACATTACAAGAGAAACCAATTGGCGCCATCGCGATTGTAAGTAAGGGCCTAAGTAGTTCTGATCAGGTTTTACTCAATGCATTTTGTCGAATATTTGAAAATTACCTGAGTATTCTGCACGAAAATGAACGTGATAAACTCACTGGGTTATTAAACCGCCAAACGTTCGAGAAAAAGCTCAAGCAGTTACTAGAAAAACAATTAATTGATCACCACAAATCAGCTTACCCAAATGACAATCGTAAACGTGGTATGGGTGCAACATCATGGTTAGCGATGGTTGATATCGATCATTTTAAGAAAATCAACGACAGCTACGGTCACGTCTGTGGCGATGAAGTTCTGCTCTTACTCGCACAAAAAATGCGTCAGTACTTTCGCTCTAGCGATTTAATCTTCCGATTTGGTGGTGAAGAGTTCGTATTGGTTTTTGAGCCTTGTAGCTATGAAGCAATGAAAGCGAAAATTGAAAAGTTCATGGAGTTAGTGAGAAGTACGCACTTCCCGTTTGTAAAAACCATGTCTGTGAGTATAGGTATGTCGCGTATAAGTCCGTATGATTTTCCAATTACCGTGTTAGAGCAAGCAGATAAAGCCCTTTACTACGCGAAAGAAAACGGCAGAGACAAGCTGTGCTTTTATGAAGAACTCATCGAGCAGCAGCTAATCACTCAGCAAGATGATGATAGTAACGATATAGACCTTTTCTAATTCTGCATAAGCAATCAGAGCGCAGCAATCTTACGCTGCGCTTGTTACTTTCTACCCGCCTCAACTTTTTGCTACTTTCTTTTCTTAAATTTACTACCAATATTGCTTTGCAGTTTATTGGCTATATATTGTTTTTATTAAATAAATTACACTACAAACAGCAAATATTTTACCAATACTCTTATTAAAGAGAACTATTTTTAGATTGCTATAATCAACATGCATTGGAACGCAGAGGCTTGTCACCATGTTACACATTATTCAGTCAAATCGCATGGAGGCGTTGCAAGCGCAGCTCCATAAAGTATTAGACACAGCGCCTTTAGACAGTATTTTTAGTAAAGAAATTATTCTAGTTCAGTCACCGGGTATGTCGCAGTGGTTAAAACTGGGTGTGAGCCAGCATTCAGGTTTGGCAGCGCAACTTGATTTTCCATTGCCTTCCAGCTTTATTTGGCAGCTCTATCAGACCTTTCTGCCGCAAGTGCCAAAAGAGTCGCCTTTTAACAAAGCGAACTTAACTTGGAAGCTGATGACTCTGTTGCCTGAGCAACTCGCATTTCCAGTTTATGAGCCCTTAAAACGATATTTAGAAGATGATGAAGCGGGCAAAAAGCGTTTTGCTTTATGTGAAAAAATTGCCGACGTGTTTGACCAATATTTAATGTATCGCCCCGAGTGGTTAGACACATGGGAGTCGGGTATAGATGAATTGCCAGATGTGGATGTTTCTATTGCACCTTGGCAGCCCGATTTATGGCGAAAGCTCGTTTCATTAACTGAAGACCTAGGACAAAGCCCTTATCACCGTGCCAACATGCATGGCATGTTAATCGAAGCCCTAGCTAAAGCCTCTGCAGAGCAGTTACCCCAAAGAATAAGTTTATTTGGTCTGTCCGCCATTCCAAGTAGTCAGCTTGAGATTTTCCAAGCGCTAGCGCAGAAAACCAATGTGTTGTTGTTCTTATTTAATCCGAGTGAGCACTATTGGGGCGATGTGGTTGATGAAAAAACACAGGCTAAAATCGCCGCTAAATTTGTAAAATATCCAGAGCTCGAAGCGCAGTCAGGAGAATATTTCCAAATTGGTAATCCTCTTCTATCGGCATGGGGTAAGTTAGGTCGTGATTACTTCGAACAGCTGCTGCAATTGGACGCCTCATGGATAGACGGGTTTGTCGAAGATTTTAGCGATAACTTACTGGGCAAAGTACAAAAAGAAATTTTCGATTTATCGTTTAAAGGCGAAACCCTAGTAGAAGACACACAGTGGTTTATAAACCAAGAGGGTCAATTATCCATCGAAGAAGATGATAACTCCATTGTGTTTCAAGACTGCCATACGCCACTTCGTGAAATCGAGCGCTTACATGACCATATCTTGGCTCTGATGCATGAAGAGCCAAGCCTTACCCCGAAAGACTTTATAGTTATGATGCCGGACGTGGCGAAATACAGTCCTTATATTGAGGCAGTATTTGGCGGCGCAACCGCAGAGCGCTATATACCTTACTCATTGGCAGATTTAGCTATTGATCAAGAAAAGCCCGTGATCAATTCATTTTTGTCTTTGGTTGATTTACCTTTTAGCCGTTTTGGCGTATCGGACATCCTAGACTTATTCGCTGTAGAGCCTATTGCAAAGCAATACCAGTGTAGTGAAGATGAATTTGAGCAGTTCAGATTTTGGCTTGAAGAAGTTGGGGTACGCTGGGGTATTAACGCAGAGCATAAAGCCGAGCATGAACTACCTAAAATGCAGCTTAATACCTGGCAACAGGGCTTAAATCGTTTATTGCTTGGCATAGCTATGAGCGATGAGTCTCTGGCATTTGAAGGCATTTTCCCAAGCGATCAAGTTGAGGGCATGGCCACTGAGTCGCTCAGTAAACTGATCCACTTTATTGATGATTTGATCAGCCACAAAAATATTTTGAGTGAACATAACCCACTTAATATCAAAGCCGAACAGCTCAAATCACTGATAAAAACGTTTTATCATCCAGATTCAGATCAAAGCTGGGATCTACAAGTGCTCAACAAAGTGATTGAGACTTTACAGACCCACTTTGACAATAAAGACATGCTTGAAGCGGTAAGCCCCGAAATTATCAGTTATTGGGTCAAGCAAGGAGTTGCACAGAAAGGGGTAGGGCAACGTTTTCTTGTGGGCGCAGTTAACTTTTGTACGCTAATGCCAATGCGTGCGGTGCCGTTCAAAGTCGTTTGCCTACTTGGTTTGAATGACGGTGACTATCCGCGCAGTGTGCAACCAATAGGCTTTGACCTTGTATCGCAAAGTCAGCGAAAAAAAGGTGACCGTTCACGTAAACTCGATGACAGGTATCTATTTTTAGAAGCATTATTGAGTGCGCGCAAACAACTCTTACTCAGTTACGTGGGACGCTCATGTTATAACAACGAGCCGCAAGTACCGTCAATTTTGGTCAGCGAACTCATTGACTACATTGACCGCTGTTTTTATATCGAAGGCAAAGCGTGTAAACCTTCTGCGCATTTATTAAATCAAGCTACACTGCAGCCATTTTCTTCGCTTAATTATATTGAAAGTGATAAGCAAAGCTTTAATCCCACTTGGTTGATTTCAAAGGCCAATAAAGAGCCTTCGAGTAATGAAAACAACACAAGCTTTAGCGAAGGCCTGCCAAATCCGTTTGATACAGCTGAGCATGAGCTAGATATCAATCAGTTGATCCGAGCCGTTTTAAACCCGCAAGCAGCATTTTATCAGCAACGTGTGGGTGTGCGCTTATACAATGCGGAAGAAGTGATTGACGACGATGAGCCATTTGCACTTGATGCTCTGTCTCGATATCAATATCTTGATGAGTTACTAACAGATTCTCTGAATGAGACAGAAAAAGCCCCTGAGCAACTTTTACAGCGAGGTGACCTACCCCAAGCCGAAGTGGGTAAAGTGCAACTAGGTCAATTACAGCAAAGGATCACCCCCCTAGCTGAGCGTTTAAAAACAACACTCACATCACCATCAGAGCCAGTTGAAATTGATATTGACTGCGGTGCAATCAAACTACAAGGGTGGCTTGATAAACTCTTTGAATCGCAACAAATCTTTTATCGCCCAGCAAGTATTAAAGCCAAAGACAAGGTTAGAGCGTTTATTTACCACTGCGCAGCGAATTGTATGGGACAATCGGTCACGACTTCTGTTTATGGTTTAGACGAGCAAGTTAGCTTTGCGCCGTTAGAGGCAGAAGACGCAAAAACCGAGCTACAGAAATGGGTCAATTTTTACATTTCACTCATGAGCAGTCCGCAACCTTTCTTTGTAGCTTCTAGCTATGAATATGCGCTCACTGAAGACATCAATAAGGCGACCAATAAATTTAACGGTGGCCAATATATCGGCATGGGCGACAGCGAAAACCCCTATGTGGCGCTCGATTTTAAAAATCTATTTGATTATGAAGCTGAGTTCGTCAGCCTAAGTAAATCGTTATTTGGCAAACTGATTGACCTTGCGAAGGAAGAAAAATATGCAAATGCTTGATCCAACAGTCATGCCTTTGGTTGGGCAAAACCTAATTGAAGCCAGTGCAGGGACGGGTAAAACCTATACCATTACAGGTTTGTATTTACGTTGCTTACTGGGTTTGACCATACCTGAGCAAGAGAGCACGCCTTTAAACGTTGAGCAAATCTTAGTGGTAACCTTCACTGATGCAGCAACTGCTGAGATCAGAGACCGAGTGAGAAAACGCATTGTCGAAGCGCGCGATGTGCTACTCGGCAAAGAATCAAAAGACGACCTCATTCTACGAGTGTTAAAAGACGTCAAAGACAAAAAGCAAGCTTTTACGTTACTTGATGCTGCAGCCAAGTCGATGGATGAAGCTGCGATTTACACCATTCACGGTTTCTGCCAGAAAATGCTGAAACAGCATGCTTTTGAATCGAACATGGGCTTTAACCAAACATTTGTCCTCGACAGTGCTGATTTAATCGACCAAGCAGTCAAAGACTATTGGCGCAGTTTTATTTACCCGCTCGATACAGACACAACTCAGACTATTTTAGAGCATGTGCCAAACCCGCAATCTCTCAATAGTAAAGTGAGTAAATTGTTGAGTAAGGGCAATATCACCATCACACCGAGTTATGACTTAGATGATGTACTGGCCACTAAAGCGCAATACCAGCAACAAGCACAAACATTTAAAAGTGCGTTGTTAGCAAGCGACTTCTTTACTGCATTAGATAATTCGGGCCTTGCGAAAAACAAAGCGCCTGGGCGAGTAGCCAATATTGCAGCTTTGATTGACTACTGCCAATCTGATAATTGGTATTTTGAATTTGGCTCTGCCAAGCACTCATTCAACTTGTGGAGTGAAGAAACGCTGTCAGACAGTCAGTATTACAAGAAAGGGCAAGCGCCGATGTCGCATCCCTTGCTTAAATCGTTTTCTGAGATGTTTGCATTACACCAGAAGTTACAAGAAGGGTTACCGCTGGCCATAGTGCAACAGGCGGCGAAACAAGTTGCGACCTTACTCGAAAAACAAAAACGTAAGCAGGGCGTTCTAACGCCTGATGATTTACTTACTCAATTGCATGCTGCACTCACTGCTGAACAAGGCGAGCTTTTAGCTGAGAAAATTGCCACGCTTTTCCCAATGGCCATGATCGATGAATTCCAGGATACCGATCCCATTCAATATGGTATTTTTCAATCGATTTACGGCACCCGCGAAGCGACTACTTTGACTATGATTGGTGACCCAAAACAAGCGATTTATGGGTTTAGGGGCGCAGATATTTTCACCTATATCCATGCCAAAAAGCAGGTACAAGACACACATCAATATACCCTTGCAACTAACTTCCGCTCAGCAAAAGGCGTGGTCGATGCAGTTAACAGTATTTTCAAACAAAATGAAAATAGCTTTATCTATAACAAAGACATTCCGTTTGAAGCCGTGGCTGCAAATGGCAAAAAGCCCGGCGAAGGCTTTGAACTAAGTAATGAGCCTGCAGCACCATTGTGTTTTAGCGTTTTAAAAGATACCTCGGAGGTCACCAGTAAAGGCGTTGCACATCCAGCGCTGGCTGAGCTTTATGCCGGTAAAACCGCAACGCTTTTGAACCAAGCACAGCAGGGTGAAGCCACAATCGCAGGATTACCTGTGGCGGCAGGAGATATTTGCTTCTTAGTACGAGATAGAAATGAAGCGGCTTTGATAAAACGTGCCTTAACCAATAAAGGCATAGACAGTGTGTATCTTGCCAGAGAAAGCGTTTTCCAGCAGCCAGTCAGCCAAGCTTTGATGCAATTTTTGATGGTGCTGCATGGTCCATACGACGAAGCTCTGCTAAGAGGTGTTTTGGCCAGTGATTTATTTGGTCTGAATTACCAGCAAATTTTTGCATTGCAAAACGAGACAGACAGCCTTCAAGCAGCTCAAAATAATGTAACGCATAAAGCGTGGCAGGAGTACTTGTTACAGTTTTCTAAGCTAAAAGCCTTGTGGTACAAAAAGGGCGTAATGGCCATGCTTGAGCAATTATTAGTTGAGAATGGCCTACCAGCGCTTTGGCAACAGAAAGGTCATCATGTAGAGCGTTGGTTAACGGATTATCGCCACCTTGCAGAGCTCTTACAGCATAAGCAAATTGAACTAGAAGGCACGCAGCGGGTTTTGCGTTGGTATGAAAAACAATATACCGAGTCGTTAAGCGATACCGCACAGGTACGCTTAGAAAGCGATGAGAACCTAGTTAAAATCATCACCATGCACGCCTCAAAAGGGTTGGAATATCCAATAGTGTATCTACCTTTTGCTAGCGGCTATCGTGAAGCGAGCGAAGCGATTTATCATAAAGACGACACACTGGTGTATGACTTATCTAAATCCGATGATGCCATGCAACTGGCTGAAAAAGAGCGTTTAGCTGAAGACATTCGTCTGTTGTATGTGGCATTGACACGCGCTGTACACCACTGTGATGTAGGCATGTATAACCTAGCAGAAGGGCGCAGTAAAAAGCCAGGTATTACTCGTACAGCCCTAGGCTACGTGCTTTTTGCACCAGATATAATGACTTCTGCAGAACAGTGGCACGCGCGACTTGACGCACTTTGTACAAGTGATGCGAATTTACAGGTCGCTTATTTTGATATTAATGGTTTGCCAAGCGAAAGTTACACACCAGCTCAACAAGCGCAGACGATTGATTGCGCTGTAAAAGCGGTGTCAGTAAATATTGAGCGCGACTGGCGAGCAACCAGCTTTAGCCAGTTAACCTATCATCAAGATCATGATGACAGACCATTAGGTGCAATTGATGAAAACCACTTGCTTGACCTACCATTGGCAGAAAGCCAAGAAACCCTAGATGCTTACACCTTTCCAAAAGGAGCCAAAGCGGGTAGCTGTTTACACGAAATTTTTGAATTAATTGATTTTAGCGAGCCAGAAACGCCGCAAGCACCGAACCTGACACTAGAAGAAGCTGTAAAACAGACGCTGGATAAATTCGGTTTTGAAGATAAATGGCAAGCGCCAGTTAAGCATTGGGTGTTAGCGTGTCTGACCTGCAAACTAGATAGTAATTTAGCGCTTAAAGACATAACGCCTGCGCAGCGTTTAGTGGAGATGGAGTTTAATTTACCTCTTGCGCCATTAGATCAGGTGAAACTGAATAATATTGTCTCAAACATCACCCAGCATCCAAGTAATCTTAAATTTGATAATGTCAAAGGGCTACTAAAAGGCTTTATAGATTTAATCTTCGAGCATCAAGGCAAGTATTATATTCTTGATTATAAATCGAACTATTTAGGCGATGCACCGAGCGACTATGCCAGCGATAACCTAGTGCAAGCCATGAACGCACACCAATATCATCTGCAATATATGATTTATACCGTGGCATTACATCGTTTACTTAAAGCGCGCTTACCTAACTATCAGCCAGAGCACCATTTAGGTGGCGTCTATTATGTTTTCTTACGCGCCATGGGCGACGGAGAAGGGGTGTTCTTTAAACAACTATCACTCAGTGAACTTGAACAGTTAGATGCCTTATTTTTACAAGGAGCAGCATAATGGAACAAACCGATTTATTTGCTCAACCCGCATACATCGCTCCTTTTGATCATCAAAGCTTTATTGCGCTTTTAATCGAGCAAGAAAAACTGCTACACAGCGATATTGCGCTGGCGAAATTACTCAATGCGTCCAAAATTGATGACGCATTTTATTTAATTTTGCTGCTACTTAGAGCGCAAAGGCAACAACATAGCTGCTTGGAGTTAGAGCAGATAGACTGGCAAAACCCATTTTCGTTACCAGTAAAATTACAAGGCGAAAATGTGTTAACCGCGCCTTGGTCTGATGACAAACAAGCTGCGATAAAAGCGCTAGCGTCACATGCAGCTGTGGGTGACGATAAACCAATGAGGTTACTGAACAATAACTTATATTTAGCCCGTTACTTTGATTACGAAGCAAGCCTTGCTGAAGCGTTTCAAGCGTTAAACAACAACAAAGTGACCTTGAACCTAGATACATTGACTGAATTACTCAATCACTTCTTTGACGATCAAGATGATATTGATTGGCAAAAAGTGGCGTGTGCGATGGCTGCATTAAATCGCTTTTGTGTGATCACCGGCGGCCCGGGTACAGGTAAAACCACCACAGTTACTAAGTTGCTGGCAATTTTACAGTCACTATATCGAAGCGCGCCGCTGAGTATTAAACTGGTAGCGCCAACCGGTAAAGCCGCTGCGCGCCTAACAGAATCTATGATAGGCGCGAAGAAAAAGTTAATCGAAAGCGGCATGATAGATGACGAATTGTTTGATTTGTTGCCAGAGCAAGCGCAAACCATACATCGCTTACTGGGGGTCGTACCGCACACTCATCACTTTAGGCATAACGAGCACAACCCGCTGCACTTAGACTTATTGATTGTCGATGAAGCGTCGATGATAGATTTACCCTTGTTAAGCAAATTAGTCAAAGCGTTACCATCTCATGCTCGCTTAGTCTTACTTGGTGACAAAGACCAATTGGCCTCAGTCGATACCGGTAATGTGCTAGGGGACTTATGTGAGCATCTAAAGTTGGGCGAGCAGCCCCATTACTCACAAAACTGTGTAAATACACTCAATCAAATTTGTTTTAATAATGCGACAAAATTGCACGAAAAACCGAGTCATTTTTTGCTTTGCGACAACATCGCATTTTTACAGCAGAGCCATAGATTTAATGCCCAAAGTGGTATTGGTCAATTGGCACAAGCGGTGAACAATAACGATCAGAAGCATTTACAGCAGACAATTCAGCATGGCTTTGAAGATTTAGAATTGTATGACTTCAGTAATGATGCCTATCAAGCGTTAATCGACAGAGCGGCAGGGCATTATCAAAACTACTTACGCCTTATTCAAAGTAAAACAGTTTTGAATGCCGAAGATGTGCAAGCTGTGCATCATGCTTTTAGCCAGTACCAGTTACTTGCAGCAGTGAAAGAGGGCCCTTACGGAGTAAATACACTGAACCAACGTATTGAGCAGAGACTGCATCAAAGTGGTTTAGTTGATTTAACCCAGCGCCAATATGCGGGCTTACCAATTATGATCACCCAAAACGACTATCAGCTGAATTTATTCAATGGTGATATTGGTATTTTAGTGAATTATCAATCTAATAATTCAACATCTGCAAGTTTAAAAGCCGTCTTTGTTGATGAGCAAGGTCATGTTCGAGATTTCTATCCGAATAGACTACCTAGGCACGAGAAAGTGTATGCTATGACCATACATAAATCTCAGGGCTCTGAGTTTGCTCATACCGCAATGTTGTTGCCGCCCATGCAAAGGGCGCACTCAGGGATTAACCGACAGCTGGTTTATACTGGGATCACTCGGGCAAAACAAAAGTTTGAGCTGGTGGCACAGATGTCGGTTTTAACTCTTTCTATGTCTAGACAGTTGCAACGTTGTTCAGGTTTAAGGCAGAGATTGCAAACAAGTTAGCCCTTTAATACCAATCCTCAATAATACTCAATCATTTTGAGGGACTAAAACTGACGCTAACTTTGTTGGAAATTTCTTATTTACGACTGCATGGATGCAGAAGGTAGAGCAATGCAGGAGCAATTGCCGAGAACAACTGAATAGCAAAATTTCCGCCTTGCCTACATGGATGTAGGTACCTCGGCGATAGCAGGACGCGTGAGCGGCGTTACCGACAAGTTTTCCTTGCCTCAAAATAGATCGCTTAATTAAGAGGATTGGTATAAATTGACAAGCAGGTGAAAAGTGTGGTTTTAATTTAGTGCTATGACTCTATTTATAAGTAGAACTAAAATGAAAAAATTAGACCAACACTTAATCAAATATGCGCTCTACCATCGCGATGAGCGCAATATCTTAACCCACTTTGTGGGCGTGCCGCTGATTGTATTTGCGGTAATTGGCTTGCTGTATTTTCCTTTAACGTCAATCAACAGCCTTCTGATCACCCCAGCATTGATTATTGCGATACTCGCTATGCTGTTTTACTTAGCCCTAGATATTAAATTAGGCCTACTCATGAGTGGCTTATATTTATTAGGACTTTGGGGGGTAGACAGTATTTATGAAAGCATGAATGCTCAAACAGCGAGTTTTTATGGCTTATTTGCGGGGCTGTTCGTTATTGGTTGGATAATTCAATTTATCGGGCACTATTATGAAGGCAAAAAGCCAGCATTTGTTGATGATTTAATTGGCTTACTAGTAGGGCCATTATTCGTCGTGGTTGAGTTACTATTTAAACTTGGCCTGCTTAAAAGCTTAGAAGCCCGCATAATTGAACATGCAGGCCCCTACAGAAATTAGCAATTTGATGAAACTATGAGACTTGCTCTAGATAGAGATGCGGGTCTCAAGTTTACTGCCTTTAACAATGGTAATGTCATTACAGTTAAGTCTGACCTTACCATTTTCAGACTCAAGCATATAAGCAAATTCAGGGCAGACTTCCATACAAGCATCTGCTAACTGTTTTTTGGCTCGGTGAACCATGATGTTCATATGATTCATTTGGATGCCTAACGCTTTAGCAAGCTCTTCTCTATACATCCAACCTTGTAATTCAGGCTCTAAACCTGCTTGTTTATCAAGAATACGGGTGCGTGCTAATAGTAATAACAGGTAATGATGTGAACGCGTGCCTAAGTCGAATGTTTTGCTCGCAACATTTAATGTAAGCTGCGTGTTTTCTTCATCTAAGCTCACGTTAAAAGACAAGGCATATTCAATATTTTGTGCTATTTCGCTCTTAAGTTGCTTGGTAATGGTCGACGGGCTTGAGCAGTAAAATTGCCACTGATCATTAAAAATACTGATCAGTCCTCCATCAATCAAAACTTGCCTGTCATTTGTGAATAAGTCTTCTAAAAACCAGTAATTAAGCATGCTATCAAAGTATGCAATATGTGTAGCTTCTTGCTCGTTTGGCAATAATAACTGATCTTTTATTTCGATCACTTTATTGCTATCAGACTGAGACACTAAGAATTGGCAATCAGTGCTTAGATCGCCGACAACAAAAGAGCTGCGACCAGGTGCTGCAAAATCAATTTTATCGTTTAGACATAATTGATAAGGAAGGTTTTTGCTTATTTTCTTATCATTGATCCAAATACCATTGGTGCTCACATCTCGAATTAACCAGTTACCTTGGGTATGTTCGATAATTGCATGATGACGAGAGATTTCAGGCGAATTGATAAGCGTATCAACGTTATATTTAAACCGCCCAATGGTGTGGTAGCTTTTTAGGTAGACCTTTTCAAGCTTTTGTTCATCAATGAGATAAGCCATATATGCTTCCTTTTCTTAATTAATACCAAAAATTTTTCCGTTGAAACAATCGGCTGATACTAAACTGTCCAGATGATCAGCACAATATGATTTAACTTGTTAATGCACACATTGAACGAATAATGAAATTTTGAAAAGTTCAAATTGTATTAACCCAAATCAAGTCTAAGCCTTTTTTTTGTAATATGCGATTACAGTCACTTACACCGGCTTGCACATTCGAGCTTACTGAACCATATTTTTATTATTGCAATGAAGTAAAAAGTGGTTCTGAGAGGTAATAAGATGGGTGAATTTAAAAAAATAGACACAGTCGAGTTAAAAGGAGTGTATCAATTCTGCGATCATTTCGACTCTGAAAAACTAGACCTTGAAAGTAGTGCCCTTAAGATAGTGACCGATTTTACCCGACGAACGCCGCAAGTTATTTTAAAAGACGTAGATGTAGATCATGCTTTATTCATGATGGTAAATGGTCATGTTAGGTCTAAGTTAGTAATAGATCATGACGATACCTTTTTAGGAGTTATTAACTCTCGTGATTTAACGGGTAGAAAAGTGCTGACTGTGGCGCAAAAACGCAACCAGTCTCGCAATGATCTGACTGTTGAAGATTTAATGACAAAAAAATCAGATCTACGTGCGATGCCATACTCAATGGTAGAAAACTCTAAAATAGGAGATGTACTCGAAACGTTAAGAGGGTTAGGTCATCAACATATTCTATTGGTTGATGAAAAAGGTAACTTAAGAGGTATGATCTCAGCCAGTGATATTGCTAGAGCATTACATATTCCAGTTAATATTCTTCAAACAGCGCATTCATTTAAAGAAATCTTCGAAATTATCCATGATCACCAAGAAGTCACAGCTTAAAAGCATTTTGAATAGTATAAAAGTGTCTCATAATTGAGACACTTTTATTTTGTAAGCTGTTTCAGTTTCGACACAATATAGCACCATCTTCAACTTGAAGAATATAAAAATCATTAAATAACAATAAGATAAATATTGGCTCGATTGTTGATTTAAGTTACTCAGTTCAACTATTGGAGTCAGCTATGGATACGAAGAGAACCCCACAACCAAAACCTGCAATTAAACGATATTGGTACTTACCTGTTATATCTTTGATCGCTTTAGCGATTTACCTATCAAAGCAGTTTTTAGGCGATGCGTCTTATTTTGTCGCACGAGATAAATTACAAATGGCTAACGTGCAGCAGGGAGACTTCAAAATTGAAGTAAGGGGCTCTGGGGTTTTAAAGCCAAAATCATTGCAATGGAGTGCAGCGCAATCTAGAGGCAGAGTTCAACAGTTACTTGCAAAGCCTGGGGACAGTGTAGTGCAGGGACAGCAAATTGCGGTGTTAGAAAATGTTGAACTGCTGAGTGAACTAGAGAAAATTCAATGGGAACTTAAGGCCATTAAGGCTGAAAATAACGCGGCCGCTGTTGCACAACAAGCTCAACAACTTGATCTTGAAAATGCCGTTATGGAAGCTGAGTTTAATTACAAAAGCTCAAAACTAAAACTTGATGCAGAGCAATCGTTACTAGATCAAGGTAAAGGCTCATTGTCTGCATTAGATTTTAAACGCACTCAACTTGCGGTCACGCAACAGTATGCCCGCTGGCAGGCACAAATAAAACGTGCTGATAAAATGCAACAAAACTATCAAGCCAGCGAATTAGCAAGACAAGCACGTCTTGAGCAGGTAGAAAATAACCTCAGAAAAGCACAGCAGCAGGTAAATGGCTTAACGATCATAGCGGGTATCTCTGGCATAGTACAAAAGCTGCCGATTGAACTTGGTCAGCAACTTAATAGCGGTGAAAATGCAGCCTTAGTAATAGATCCTGATTCGTTATTTGCCGAGATAAACGTACAAGAAATACAAGTTAAAGACGTTGTGATGGGTCAACCCGTCACCATTGATACCCGCTTTAATAAGCTCTCTGGTGAAGTGCAGCGTATTTCACCGCTATCTGAAAATGGCCTAGTGGCAGTGGAGGTGGGGATTATCTCTGAACTGCCTAAGGAAGCGCGCTCAGATCTTAATATTGATGGTTACATTGAAGTGACAAACATCAAAAACACGCTTTATGTAAAACGCCCTGCATTTGCACCAAAAAATCGTACGGTAGATCTGTTCAAAACGACCAGTGACGGTGCGTTTGCACAAAAACATGAAGTTAAACTTGGCACCAGTACTGCCAAATATATTCAAATTCTCTCTGGTCTTAACCCAGGCGATCAAATTATTATCTCTGACACCAGCGCATGGGCATCTCATAGCAGTGTCAAAATACAATAATATCAATAGGTTTAAAAAGGATCTCTCATGTCATTATTAAGTTTAAGTAACATCAATAAATCATTTTTAACTGAAGACATCGAAACCCATGCGCTAAGTAATATTAATCTTGAAATAGCACAAGGTGAGTATGTTTCCCTGTCTGGCCCTTCTGGCTGTGGTAAATCTACCTTGTTGTCTATTTTAGGTTTACTCGACACCGCAACCAGCGGGCAATATTTATTTAATGGTCAGGATGTCACGGGCTTTAGCCGAGATAAACGGGCTCAGATCCGTTGTTATGACATCGGCTTTGTTTTTCAGTCTTTTAATTTAATCTCTAGTCTCACAATCAGTGAAAACATCATGTTGCCGCTGACTTACCAAAATGGTGTCTCTAAGAGCTTGATGCAAAGTAAGGTGGATGAAGTATTGGAACGTGTTGGTATGCAACATCGTGCGAATCACTTTCCTTCTCAGCTGTCTGGTGGTCAACAGCAACGAGTAGCCGTTGCAAGAGCCTTGGTGAACGATCCTAAAATTATCTTTGCCGATGAGCCAACAGGTAACTTAGACAGTCAAAATGCAGAAAAAGTGATGGCGTTATTTGACCAGTTACATAGAGATGGCAGCACGATTTGCATGGTGACACACGACCCTCGCAGTGCTCAGATGGCGCAGCGACAAGTTAGTATTCTTGATGGCACATTAGTCAATGATGTCATGCTTCATTCTGTCGAAAAAGTACCAGCGTAAGGAGCACATTATGTGGCTTGATATTAAGTATGCACTCAGACAATTACTTCAATCGCCTAAATTCTCAGCCTTGACGCTGCTGGTACTGATTGGCGGGCTATTTGTCAGCTTGTATAGTTTTTCATTCTTGAATTCAGTGCTATACAAAGATTTGCCCTTACCCGAAGGCGATACCATTTTACATATTTCTTCTCAATCACAAGAAGATGCAGACTTAGATCCTATGCCGGCTTGGGAAACCGCGAATCTAATCGAATCACAAACCAGTTTCGCGCAGATAGGTCGTTATGTATCAACATTTGGGCATATATTATTTGAACAAACATCGAAACGACTTAGTTTAGAAAAAGTGGATAGTAACTTCTTTGAGTTTGCAAAAGTTCAACCATTAATGGGACGTACACTACAAGCTGAAGACTACCAGGTCGGTGCAGAGTCTGTGGTGGTGTTAAGTTATGTTATTTGGCAGAGCACTTTTAATGGTCAGCAAGACATCATTGGTCAAATTATTAATCTCAATAATCAATTAACGACGGTTATAGGCGTTATGCCTAAAGGTTTTGCTTTTCCAGTCGCAGGTAGAGCTTGGCAGCCTTTATCTTTGCAATACAGGCAGCCACAAATGAGCAACGATGAGTGGCTTAGTGCCTATGGTCGTTTAAATAATGGCACGTCTGTTGAGCAAGCAGAAACTGAATTATCCAGCTTGTTAAAAGGGTTTTATGCTCAGAAGCAGCAAGCACTGGGCCGTGACTATGAGCCAAGAACAGTTGCGATTACATCGTTTCCGAGTGCACAAGTAAATGGTGCGGGTGGTATTGTTTTTACCTTTATCAATGGTGTTGCACTATGCATATTATTACTCGCTTGTATCAATGTTGGTAACTTATTACTTGCTAGAGCATTAGAAAAAAATAAAGAAACGGCGATCCGTGCTGCGTTAGGTGCCCCAACAAAACGTTTAATTTCTCAGTTAATGTGGGAGGGGAGCATTTTAACCATTCTTGGTTCTGTGTTAGCGGTTTTATTAGCAGGAGCTGCCCTGAGTTATACAGAAATTATTTTACAAAGTCATATGGCTGATAACCTTGCATTCTGGTGGCACTGGGGGATGGATACTGACACCTTATTCGCGGCCTTAGTGTTTGCTTTAGTGACGCTTTTCTTTGCTTGTTTCTTACCTGCGTATAAAGCAGCAACACAAGATGTGAATGCCACTCTACGGGACGGTACACGTGGAGCTCAAGGTAAAAAAGCGGGCCGACTTTCTAAGGTATTATTGACCGCACAAATATTTTTAATTTCTACCCTAATGCTGATTGGCGGGTTATCTGCGTTTTTATCACAAACTATTATTAATATGGATATGGGCGTCGACTTCAAGAATAGTTTAGATGTGAATTTAACATTAGATGAAAAGCGTTATACCTCTGCAGAACAAAAACTTACTTACTATCAATTACTAAAAGCTGAACTTGAACAGCAAGATAGTATTAGCGATGTCTCTCTCAGTGCCTATTTGGGCAAAAAGCCGGTCTACCCAGCGGGTCAAATCATTGAAAGAGAGCAGGATAAACCACAAGTAGATGTGATTGAGCTGATTGGAAACACACAAAGCTACGGTCCGTATTTGCTCGAAGGTCGTCACCTTGACGAGCAAGATCATCGCAATGCCATGCGAACAGCCGTGATCTCAGATTCAATGGCAAAACGATACTGGCCGAATGCCAGCCCACTTGGAGAGCAAATAGACGTTGAACTTAAATCAGGAAAAGAGACACACACAATTGTGGGAGTTGTGACAAATAGAATGAATGCATCGTCTCTATTTGCTGCACTTGATAAAGAAGACGAAATTTATACATCGGCGTTACAAGGTGAAGTCGTGCCTTTAAGAGTGACATTAAAGCACTTTGGAGATAGCCAACAAGCACAGACCGATTTTTATCATGTATTTTACCGTTTAGATCCAGCGTCTGATCCTGGTTATTTTAGATCGAAAGAAGATGACTTTGGCATGCTGCACAAAATGGCCAAAACAGCGTTCTTTATTACTTTTGGATGTGCTTTCTTCGCGTTGTTCTTAGCATTAACAGGTATTTATGGCTTGAGTGCGGGTACAGTTTTCCAACGCTACAACGAAATTGGCGTCCGCCGCGCTGTCGGTGCGACAGATAGAGCGATAGTCAGTTTATTCGTAAAACAAGGTAGTAAATTGTTGGTACTGGGGAGTGGCTTAGCCTTACTACTTTTTGTCTTGATTGCTTATGTATTTCATAATTTTACAGAGCAGCTAGTTCCGGCTTACATTTATCCGATACTTGCGTGCGTCGTAACAGTGCTAGTTGCCAGCGCGGTGTTACTTGCCATTTATTTTCCAACCAGAAATGCGGTAGTATTGGAGCCAAGCCAGGTACTTCGCTATGAGTAAGGAATAACAATAATAATGGCAAATATTTTAGTGGCTGACGATGATATTAACATCATCGCCAGCCTACAGTTTTTACTAGATGATCATGGTTTTGATGTGCAAGGGGTAACGTCTCTTGAAGCGGCTAAAACCCAATTAACGCAACATACATTTGATCTTGTCATGCTGGATATGAACTTCCACCGTGATACCACATCAGGCAGTGAAGGTATTGAATTTATTCAACAAATGAATGAATTTTTGGCCGATAAACTGCCGCCAATAATTGCCATGACAGGTTGGGCGACCATAGATATCGCGGTTTCAGCATTGAAGGCCGGTGCAAAAGACTTTGTGCAAAAGCCGTGGCAAGACGACGCACTCATCAATACCATTCAAACTCAAATTACACTGGCCGAGCGCGAGCAACAGCTCGAACTTGCGCAAGACGAAAATAGTCAACTGAAACAAGACTTATATCTCCAACATGACGATCTCATTGCAGAATCAGTAGTGATGCAGCAATTGCTTAAACAGGCACAAAGTCTGGCAAAAAGTGATATGAACATTTTGATCACAGGTGAAAACGGCACAGGTAAAAGCTTACTTGCAAGTAAAATTCATCAGTTTTCAAAGCGAGTTTCAGGGCCCTTTGTTAGTGCAAATATGGGCGCGATTGTAGAAAGTTTATTTGAAAGCGAGCTATTTGGTCATGTAAAGGGCGCGTTTACAGATGCCAAACAAAACCGCGCAGGGCGCTTTCAATTGGCGCAGCAGGGCACATTATTTTTAGACGAAATAGGTAATATTCCACTTGCTCAGCAGGCAAAATTGCTGCGCGTATTAGAAGAAAAACAATTTGAGCCTGTGGGTTCAAGCAAAACCCAACGTGCTGATGTAAGATTAGTGTCTGCGACCAATACAGATCTTGAATCTGGCATTCAAGTAGGGTCGTTCCGACAAGATTTATTTTATCGTTTAAATACGGTTACCTTGCACATGCCTGCGTTGAAAGCGCGTAAAGACGACATAGTACCATTGGCAAATTACTTTGTTGCGAAGCATAGCAAGCATTATGGCAAAACCGATGTTTGTTTATCTGAGTGTGCTAAAGCTGCATTGCTCGCGTATCACTGGCCGGGCAATTTAAGAGAGTTGAGTCATTGTATAGAGCGTGCACTGTTTTTAAGTGACACAAGTATCACAGCTGAGAGCCTGAATCTCAACGTAACCGTTAATGACGCTCAGCAAAATATACTTACAATGATGCCAGAAGAAAGTATTACCACCCAAGCCAATTTAACCTTAGATGAAATAGAGTTTCAGGCAATGGAGCAAAGACTTAAACATTTTGCTGGGAATGTCACCGAAACAGCCAAATCTTTGGGTCTCAGTCGCAGTGGTTATTACCGTCGGCTGGCTAAATACGAAGCGCAATAGCATGCAATTTTTTAAGCGCTCCAAAATGAAAGCGGTTGATCATAAACAGCAACAGACTCGGTTAATATTGGGTTTGTCGCTGCCTGCCATTTTTGTGGCGTTTTTTAGTTTACTTTACGTAGGGCTCAATACCTATTTGTTGGCATTTTTCAGCATCATCGCCTTGTTAGGGTTATTTTATGTGGTCTATGCCACACGAAATAACATAGATAAACAACAACAGCTTATTAGTAACTTATTGGCGGCTTTGATTGAAGAAGATTACACAATGCGTGGAAACTTACAGCAAGATGCCGCTATCGCGCCGCTGTTGAAACTGATCAATACGCTCGCTGACAGCCTGCAAACCAAGAGCCGCCAAGTATCTGAAAAGCAGATCCTGATCGATAAAATTTTAGATCAGGTTCAAGCTATGTGCTTTGCTTACGATAATGAGCAAAATATCGTGATGGCAAATCATGCCGCGCATACCCAGTTGTTTTTAGGTCAAGGGTTAGAAGTTTGTTCACTTCAAGATTTCCATTGGATGAAATCACTCACTGAGAAAAATTCAGCAGTTGTGACGTTAAAAACTTCACAGCTTCAAGGCGAGTATTTTGCTTTTAAAGATAAGTATTTAAGCGCAGGCAACCCATATACGCTGCTGCTGCTAATAAAAGCAGAACAAATACTAGATGAGAGAAAGCAGCAAGCATGGCAAGACCTATTACGCGTGTTAAGTCACGAACTCAATAATTCACTCACGCCAATTGCAACAATCAGTCGCAGCCTTAATAAGAAAATTCAACAATGTGAATTTCCTAAACAACCTCAGTTTCAGCAAGGACTTGAGATAATTTCCGAGCGGGCAAGTTCTTTGCAGGCTTTTATTACCAGTTACCGAGAATTGGCTCAATTGCCAAAGCCGAGTAAATCAGCTGTCACCGTACAAAGTTTATTTGATCCTATTCTGCCTTTGTTTGATTATGAATTTACTTATAGCGAAAATTGGCCAAAAGCTGCCTCACAGTTAGTGCTGAATGTTGATAAAAAACAACTTCAGCAAGTGCTCATTAACCTGATAAAAAATGCCATTGAAGCCAATGCTGCAAATAACCAGCAAGGCATTGAGCTAGACCTTGAAGAAAGTGATGACATGTTGAAAATTAGCATCCGAGACTTTGGGCAGGGGATCGCCAATTTTGATAACTTGTTTGTGCCCTTTTATACCACTAAACAGCAAGGCACGGGCTTAGGCTTAGCATTAAGTCGACAAATCATGCTTAACCATGACGGACAATTACAAGTAGAGAATCATCTTGATCAAGGTGCAATTGCAACCGTGTCTTTGCCGTTGCTGCAAAGAGATAATGAATAACTGGTAATTCATACAGTATTTTGGCATTATGCCAAAAAAATAAATGAGAATGTGCTTTGGCAGTAATTTTAGGCATAGATCCCGGTTCAAGGTTTACCGGGTACGGCGTCATTGATCATCAAGGAAGTAAGTTTACCTACCTAGGCAGTGGCTGTATTAAAGTGGGTGAGCATGATTTTCCGACCCGATTAAAAATGATCTTCCAAGGTGTCTCCCAGCTGGTGGAACAATTTAACCCGCAAAGCTTTGGCATAGAGCAAGTGTTTATGGCACATAATCCAGACTCTGCATTAAAACTAGGGCAAGCCCGAGGCGCAGCAATTGTTGCTGCGACTATGCAAGATGTTCCTGTTTATGAATATTCAGCTAGGCAAGTAAAACAAGCGGTTGTAGGCACAGGTGGCGCTAAAAAAGAGCAAGTTCAAGAAATGGTGAAACGTATCTTGAAGTTACCGGGTACACCGCAAGCCGATGCCGCAGATGCATTAGCCATTGCCATTTGTCATGCACATTCTGAGCAAAATTTAATTCGTTTAGCTGGTAATGCCAGTAAAACGGTTCGTCGAAGATTAAGGTAATAAACATGATTGGAAGACTAAGCGGCACACTATTAGAAAAACAACCACCGGAGATTTTACTTGATGTAAATGGGGTAGGTTACGAAGTTCAAATGCCAATGACCTGTTTCTATGAGTTACCTAATGTTGGCGAGCAAGCAGCGATTTACACGCATTTTGTGGTACGTGAAGACGCCCAGTTGTTATTTGGTTTCAATCATAAAAAAGAGCGTGCTTTATTTCGAGAGCTTATAAAAGCCAATGGTGTGGGTCCAAAACTCGGTTTGGCGATTTTATCGGGTATGTCAGCTGAGCAATTCATCCACTGTGTGAATAACGAAGATGCAACCACTTTGGTGAAAATTCCGGGTGTAGGTAAGAAAACCGCTGAACGTTTAGTGCTAGAAATGAAAGATCGCTTAAAAGACTTCGGCAATGATTTGCTAACGCCATTTAGCGATAATGCGGTCATTGCGCCACAAGAAGATCCGACGGTTGCCAATAATCCAGCCGATGATGCAGTTGCTGCATTACTTGCATTAGGCTATAAACTAGCGCAAGCACAAAAAGCGGTGAAGGCAGTAAGCCAGCCAGATATGAATACCGAAGCGCTGATCAAAGAAGCGCTTAAATCTATGATGTAATAACCCTTATGATTGAAGCTGATAGACTGATTGAGCCAAGTGTTCAAGGCAACGAAGAAGTTATAGACAGAGCCATTCGTCCAAAGTTATTAGACGACTACACAGGCCAGCCCCATGTTAAAAAGCAGATGGAAATTTTCATCGAGGCTGCTCGCTCTCGTCAAGAAGCACTCGATCATCTTTTGATCTTCGGACCCCCAGGTCTTGGTAAAACAACCCTTGCTAATATTGTCGCTAACGAGCTTGAAGTAAACATTAAAACTACGTCGGGTCCTGTACTTGAAAAAGCCGGTGACTTAGCAGCATTGCTTACCAATCTAGAAGAAGGTGATGTGCTGTTTATTGACGAAATTCACCGTTTGAGCCCACAAGTTGAAGAAATTCTTTACCCTGCAATGGAAGACTATCAGCTTGATATCATGATAGGTGAGGGGCCTGCGGCACGTTCGATTAAACTCGATTTGCCACCATTCACACTTATTGGTGCCACCACGCGCGCTGGTTCTTTAACTTCACCACTGCGTGACCGATTTGGTATCGTGCAGCGTTTAGAGTTTTACTCAGCAGCAGATTTAGCGACTATTATTTCGCGCTCGGCATACTATTTAGACCTAGCAATCAGTCCAGAAGGTGCCGATGAAGTGGCCCGCCGTTCACGCGGCACACCGCGTATCGCCAACCGTTTACTGCGCCGAGTAAGAGATTTTGCCCAAGTCAAAGGCGACGGTAAAGTCAGCCAAGATATCGCAAAGCAAGCCCTTGATATGGTCGATGTCGATAAATGCGGTTTCGACTACATGGACAGAAAGTATCTACTTGCACTCATTGAAAAATTTGCTGGTGGCCCAGTCGGGCTAGACAATATTGCCGCAGCTATTGGTGAAGAGCGCGAAACCATTGAAGATGTTATTGAACCTTTCTTAATTCAACAAGGTTTTATTCAGCGCACACCAAGAGGGCGTATTGCGTCGAATGCCGCTTATCTGCATTTTGATTTGGCGCCTAAGCAAGATTAAAGCTCAAGCTTCCAGCGCGAGGTAGAGCTTTAGAAGCTTCACTTTGCTTTGATAGTTACCTTAAATCAGCTGGAGTCGGGTAGTTTGGATGTTCAACATTTTTATGAGACCAAACTGCAGGAATAGGGGGCTCCCACTTTTCTTTAATTAATTCTACTAAAGTGTTTAAATCATATTTTGGCTTACCGTAGAACTCATACCAACCTTCAGGGATATTTTCAGGAGCTGCAGCTTGGATAATATAAGACATCCACTCTTTTCGTAATTCTGCCCATTGCTTACTTTGTTTTCCATTTTCGATGATTGCTGAAAAGGGTCTTAATTCAATATAAATAGTTCTACGAACCCCCGGACTCCTTTTGGGTTCAGAACTATGAAGGATCATCATATCTTGAACTAAAATGTCACCAGCTTTAGCTGGTTGCTGAACTACGTTAGGAATTTCCCAGCCATACTGTGATGAAAGCTCATATATGTCAGTAATATTGTGCTGACTATTTGGTATATATCGCAAACATCCATCATTTAAATTGGCATCATCTAAGTAAACACCGACATTTAGGTAAGGATATTGCCTGGAATGAGGTGCGTCATGGTGCCATGCAATATGGGGATGAGGGTGAGGGTATTTATAAACAAGATCTGCCTGCATTGGCACACATTGATCACCGCATAAGTCTTTGCATATTGCCATCATCATTGGGCTAGCCAATAATTCAATGATAATTTCTGGTGAATCAAATAGAAGGTCATTATAACGAAATAACCTAGGTTCTGAAGTTTCAACACTCATGTTGTATTGGTTTCTGATTTTGCCTTCAAAGAACTCTTTTTGAGCTGATTCTTCTAGTTGATCTGACAAGCTTCTAAGCTTTAAAAGCAGGCTATCTGAGATTGCATTTTCAAATCGAACAAAGCCGTTTTTCTGATAAAAATCTAATTTTGAAAGACATAAATCCATATTTACAGTTCCTTTACTTAAGACGTAAAATTATATTTCAACTAGTTAATAGAGGCGATTGACTAAATAGTTAATTTCTTTTTAATGAAGCGCGTAGGTTATTTTACTCACTTTGCCTTTTTATAGATCTTAACTAAAACTTACTCACGAATTGGTAGAGCCTCTATCCAGCGCAACTCTCTGATCCATTTCGTCATTTTGGGATAACCTTCATTTGGGCAGGTCATTTGCCAAGCTTGTAATAAGGGGTAGCCAAATCCAGAATTATTTTCGAAAATACTTTTTAGATGATTGTTTGCACCTTTGTATGAGTCTTCATGGAATATTGTCTCTAAAGGCAACGATAAATAAGTAGCTGCTGCTACCGCCCAAGCCGTTGCAGCCATTTCCTCGCCATGCATCGCTTGGGCTTCGCGTCCAATACGTAAGCCATTTTTATATACATCGGAATCAAGCAAGTGTCTAAAAACTGGCTCACAAACCGCAAAATGACCTGCTTCGTGCAAGATATCCCCGGGGTATATAAGTTTCTCTTGGTCAATGAGTAACACGCCGTTATTAAACTTCAAAGCAGGCAAGAAGGTTTTCCCTTTAATGCGGGTCAGTTCGTATGGAATGTCAATTTCCCTCAGAAAGCGCAATATTTTGTCTGTCTTAGTCATAGATTCCATCCTTAAAACATTTTTTTGGTAGTTAGCTTGTGCGGTATTTATTTTTATTCTGAGTAACCAGTAAATTTTCGGAAAGAAAAATTGAATCGCTCAGCATAAATACTCGAATTTTTTTGTAATGCATGTTCATAAATGTCTTGAAAGCCATCACCCATTACTAATAAAGAACAACTTTCAAGTTCAAGATTGAGCACCTCTTCTTTTGAAACCCCATCTCGTATAACAAAGTTCCGAGTTGCCCCTATGCTTAAAGAGGCAATTGTGTCTGTAGGCCCAAATGCAGGAAGGTCTGTGTGAAAGTCAATATATTCATCGCCATTGGGATAATAAAGGCACACGCAAACATCAAACTCAGTTCTTAAAAGTTTATTGACAGATTGCATTACACTAAACAATTCATCAAACGCCACTGTGCTTCTTCCATGATGTGATAAAAACTTTTTTGATTCATATAATCGAGGACTCAAAAAGTTCATTTTCCAAGGCCAAATATTTAGTTCCTTACCGTCAGGAAATTGAATTTTTTCGGGCTTTGTTAGTTCAAAATTTTTTGATATTTGACGACTAATTCTTTCAGCACTGCCTGCAGTGATAAAGTTTGAAAAATAGTGTGCGTCACAGTTTAGCGTTAATTTCATAAAAACATATCAGGTCATAATTTAACCTAACATAGCAGTGATTTAGTTGCCTTAACAACAAACTGTAATGTGCTGTAATAAATAACTTAATTTAAATCATATGTTTCATCTAGTTTGAACTATGCTTTATGAAATATGTTAAGTAAATAAACTTTACAAGTTGCTGATAAAACCATGGAAAGATTAGAAAATACAAACACTAAACCTTTTTCAGATTATACTGATCCGAATATAGACTCATTACTTAAGCACTCTATTAGAACTCAACTTGAGTCATTATTACAATCTAAGGTAAGTGTTGGACAGCGTCTTGAGCTATTGCAAAAAAGTTTTGTTGAAGCAATTAGCCTGATTTTGAGTGATACGAAAGTTACTCACCAACAGTTAGTATCCGCGTTTGAAAATATGTACGATCAAGCTGTGCAGTCGATGGCGCTTGCAGAGCTCAGTCAAGAAGTACTGACTCGCCAGTATATCTCTGATACTGGTTTAATTATGTCACCGTATAATTGTAAGCACACAATAAAAGATGTTTACCGTATAAAAGGGTATGCAAGAGGCATTGATAAAGCTATTCAAAGTAAACTCAAGCACAAATCCAAAATTAACATTTTATACCCGGCATGCGGACCATTCGCGCCGCTTCTCCTCCCTTTATTGAGCTATTACAAAGACACACAAAAATACAGTGCACAACAGCTTCAGGTGATCTTGGTAGATGTTCAACCGGGTGCTGTGATGACATTACACCAATTAGTAAAAGACCTTCAGTTAGAAGACTATGTTTCATTAATACAAGAAGCGGACGCAACACAATTCGAACCTGATGTAGATATAGATTTATTAGTGCTTGAGGCCATGCAGCACGGTTTCACTAAAGAAGGGCAACTAAGTATTGCCAAGCACTTGGTTAAATTTCTTAATATTGATGGCTGGTTGATCCCTCAGAGTGTATCAATCAGGGGGATGATGGTGGTCGGTGAAACAGAGTTCAATCAGCAATGGAAAGAAGTTGATTATAGTCACTCTACTAATATGACCAAGGATGCAAAGGAGGATAGAGTGGAGCTTGGAGAAATACTTAGTATCAATAAATCTAGCCTACTCAATATGCCGATATTGGAATTGGAAGATGGGGTGAATGTAGTGCCTGCTAACAAGGTTACACTCCCAGATGGTGTAGAAGATATGTCTGAACGCTTTTTAGCCATTTATGCGCATATTGATACGTTTGCTGAGGAGAGTGTGGGGCAATATGATTCAGGGATAACTCATCCTAAACCTGAAATGAGCGTTTATATTGATAGTAGGCCTCGTGAAATCGAGCATACTCATTTTGTTGCCAATAGTGGTGATACCGTGCAATTTTACTACCAGTTGAGCGGTTTACCTGGTTTTGTACCAGTGAAAGTGTAAGGAGACTTGGTTATGCAAAAGTTCGCCCTTTTTACTGGCAGTTGCCAGAGTATGCCAGCAATTCAATATCTATTGCAGGCAGGAAAGTTAGCGTGTGTTGTACTCGTTGAGGCACAGCCAAATCCAGACTTGGCCCAATTACAATATTGGCTTCAACAACACCGCGTAAATACTCTGCAGTATAAAAAAAATAATGAAACTGAGTTAATAGCGCAGCTCGATAAGCTAGAAGTTAATCATGGTTTGGTATACATGTTTAGGCACAAGCTGAGACCTCATCTTGTTCAGTATTTCGCAAATAATTTAGTGAATATTCACCCCAGCCCTTTACCAAACTATCGTGGGCCTTGGCCATTATATTGGCAGTTGAGAAACGGTGAAGAAACAACTTGCCTTACTTTGCATCAGGTGAATGATCAAATTGATGCAGGTGATGTGGCTAAGGGTATCGAAGTTAATATTGCAATTCATCCATTCGATACCATGAGTTGTTTGCAACAAAAAATAGCCCAATTTTTACCCCTAATTATTGAAAACTATTGCCAAGCAATACAAATGAAATCAATTTGCTGGCAAAAGCAAGATGCAAATTGCGAAAAATTTGCGCCATTAGTAGGCGAAAGTCTGCTAATCATTGATTGGCAAAAACAAAGCTCAAAGCAAATCTCTGATATGGCCCGGGCCGGTAATGTTGATACTGGTTGTGCAATTTTTTCTGTGGGTCGAGAAAGGTTTCAACTGCTACAAGCTAGTAGTGTGTCTTTTGATATTAAAGGGATACGGGCAGGAACTGTAATTGAGTTGGATAGGTTGCGTGGATTAATTATTAAAACCGCGGATGGGGCCGTCCGCCTTGATGTTATTGGCACACAACAAGGGCTTTTTGATGGCTACCGGTTTGCTGTTTTATTTGGTTTAGAAGCTGGTATGTCGCTGTAGTGGTTGTGACGCAGTTAAACACAGTTCAGCGCCTTCTTTAATGGGAAAGCAATGTAAGAAAAAGCGATAGATAGTTGTGTGGGTGTTATCGTTTTTTAGTTAAAACACTGCTTTGAATTTTATTTCAGATGCGAGTTAACGAATGAAGATTAACATAGAGATAACCAATCAGTACGGATATGACATTGCTGTGTATCCATATAACGCAGGCGCATTGCCAAGTAATGATAAAGCTCAAGTTATCAATAGGTTGGAAGGGAGGGGGGGATTTGGTGTTGAACAATCTGAGTCCGCCATTGTTGATATTCCGGGGATGGGGAGTTTGCTTGTACAGTTTATGGGTAAGCAAAAACTCTCTGAATACCACGATAAGTTTAGCGAAAAGCCGGATGAATTTGATTGTTGCGAACAGATGGTATTGATCCGCTATAAAACCTCAGAGCTATATTGGCGTTTTCCTAGTGATTCAGATAACCCAGCGGTGACGCTGAGTGTTAATGACGTGGGTACAGTTTGTCTTGGTAATACCTCGGTGGGTAGTGTTCGACAGGTGGCTCTGCCAGAGTTATTTATTCCCCCTGTTTTCTCGGCAGATCCTTTGGGGTTATCTGAAGAAAACAAAGAGTGAGCTTAAGTTTACGTTTTAGATTTTAAGTGAGCAGTAACCTAGTTGATGTGGCACTCGAGAGCAGTGAATGAAGTCCGCTTGTCACCACGTAAGAAATAAAAGATGAAGAGGAATAACTATGTCAGCAGATTCATATATCGGCACTATGAGACCGTTCGGTGGTACATTTGCAATTCGTGATTGGGCTATATGTTCAGGGCAGCTAATGGCAATTTCTGAAAATACATCGCTATTTTCTTTAATTGGAGACATCTATGGTGGAGATGCACGTACTACTTTTGGCATACCGGATTTACGAGGCCGCAGCCCAGTTGGTATGGGGACCATGCCTGGGGGAAGAGATTATAGAATAGGCTTTCGTTTTGGTATGGAAGACATTGCGTTAAATTCACTGCAATTGCCACAACATACGCATGCAGCTACATTTGCGCCATCTGGTGGTGGGCAGTTGACAGGCTCTTTGCAGGCAGCCACTAACCCTGGTAATAGCTCAGAGCCAAGCGAAGGGGCTTATTTATCGGCCAGTACAACTAGTGCAAATTTCTACAAAGCTGGTGGGTTATCACCGGAACCAACCTTGAAGGAAATATCAGGACTAACAATAGAAGGGTCTGGTGGTGGTGGAGGTACAGTTACTATTGCTCAAACTGGGCAGTCCCAATCCTTTAGTATCTTGAATCCAGGGCAGGTTGTTAATTGGCAGATAGTATTAATTGGCATATATCCGTCACGTTCATAATTTATTTTCATTTGTTTTTCAGCGTTTCACCCCTCTTGATATGAAGGTGAAGCGCTTGGGTTTTAAAAGTTTCATTTTGATTTATAAGCTTTTTGTTTGTTGCGTCTGTAGCTAAAAAGGTTGGTATTTTAGAAGTAGGCAGTACAACGCGAAGAGGCAAAGTATTTCGGATTTGGGTGTATTAGCTATATGCAAAACGGAGTTAAGAAATGAAGTTGAAAAAAGTCATCGGTCTTTGTGCAAAGGTGTGTGTTGCCTATATTGCTCTGAGCTGCTGTAGTGCAATAGCGGTAACAATCAATTATTCCACGAAATCAGTTGTATCAAATCAAGGAAATATTAGCTATACAGATGGCTTTACCTACTTGTTAGATGCAGGATATTCGGGTGATTCTTATACCTCCCAATCCGATATGCAGATATTCAACTCGGCTGGTGCCTTTTCGAATAACATGGTGCTAGGCTCTGTGCCTGATGTTCAACTGGACAGAGCGTACAAATTTTATACCAGCAATAACAGCAACAACTTTAGTTTAGAGTCTTTCACGATTTACACGCATACACTAACAAACACAGGTAACTATGAATTAACGATTGTAGGTAATGATGATTCTGGTACAGAATTCAGTGAAACAGTCTCAGTTCCTTCTTTTGGCTCAACTGGGCAAACATTCACAAAGACACGAGGTTCTGATTTTACTGATACTCGGTGGCAGAATGTAGATGAAGTGCAATTCCACTTTAAAAATACAGCAACGAGTGATTATGACACCCGATTTGTTATATATACCATAGTGACAGGTTCAGCTGTAGCAGCTAACAACGCACCTACCGATATCTCATTGTCTTCAACGTCAATAAATCAATCAGCAACGGGCACATCGGTAACTGTAGGAACATTATCAGGTACGGATTCAGATGGTGATACGCTTTCTTTTAGTATTGTGACCAATGCTAGCAGCGCTAATGGGAGTTGCTCAGCTTCTGGTGACGATAATAATGGCAGTTTTTCTGTATCAGGTACTAATGGGGTTAATTTTCAAACACAATCAGCCTTGTCTCCTGGTAGTTATAGTGTATGTATACAAGCAAATGACGGTACAACGACCTACGAGAAGTCGCTTACCATCACCGTCAATGATAATGTAGCACCTAGTGCACCATCTACACCTGATTTAGACACTGCTTCAGATTCAGGCTCGTCAAACTCAGACAATATAACAAATGATACAACGCCTACATTTAGTGGTACGGCAGAGAGCGGCTCCACGGTGACACTGTATAGTGATCAGGTAAATGGCGGGGCAACCTCTATTGGTTCGGGAACGGCAACAGGTGGAAATTGGCAAATTACCACTAGTACCTTAAGTGCAGGCACGCATGCTATTAGTGCAAAAGCGACGGATAGCAGCAGCAATACAAGTAATAGCTCAAGTGGTTTGAGCGTAACAATTGACAGTACGGCGCCAACAGTTAGTCAAGTCACCGCAGTGACAACTCCTACTAATGATACAACGCCAAACTATACCTTTAGCACAAACGAGACGGGGACTTTATCGGTTGGCGGCAGTTGTGGTACATCTAGTTCAACGACCATTAGCAGTACAGGTAATCAAACGATTACCCTAACTCAAACCAATAATTCTTCAGCATTAGCGGCAGGCACATACAGTGATTGTACGATTACAATCACAGACTCTGCAGGAAATGCAAGTTCGGCATTACCGATAACCTCATTTACGATTGATACCACAGCTCCGACATTTGATAGTACAAATTCAACACCGAATGATAATGCAACAGATGTAGCAGGCAGTAGCGACATTATTATTGATTTCAATGAAATTATCGCATTGAGTACGGGTAATATAACTATTCGTGATGTAACGGGTAGCAGCGACTTTGAAGTATTCAATGTGGCAACTGAAAGTGATGGCACAACTACATCACCAAGCGCAGGCCGCATAGGTATAACTAATGATAAGATTTATCTTAATCCGACGAATAGCCTTACAGGCAACCGTAACTATGCAATTCGCATTGATGTGACTGCCGTAGATGATTCTGCAGGTAACAGCTTTACGGGTATCAGTGACGATACTACTTTTAACTTCTCAACGGCGAATAATGCCCCTGTAGTTGATTTAGATTCCAATACAGGAAGTGATGATAACAGTGCTAGTTTCTCAGAAGGTAGTGGTGCTGTAAATATTGCAGCTAATCCTGCAGTTACAGAGGCTGATGGGGACAATATTTCAACAATTACTGTCAGTCTTACTAATGACCAAGATGGCGCATCTGAAGGCCTAAATGTGAGTGCTTCTGCACAAGATGCATTAACCGGTATATCTGGCTCGTCAGATATTACATTGCAAGACACCATTACCTTGTCAGGTGCGACGGCAACGGCCTCTGAAGTGCAAACATTCTTACAAGCTGTGACCTATAACAACACGGCCAGTTCACCAAATGAAACGTCAAGAACAGTGACTGTGGTTATCAACGATGGCACAAGCGATAGCGTGTCTCGTACAGCGACTATTTCAGTTGCTAATGTAACTGCAGCAAGCAGCACTGCGGCTGCATTTAATACCACTAATGGTACGAATTTATCCCCGGCAATCACCTTTACCAGTGATGACGAAACATTGACGATTGCTGATACGAGCCATATTTCAGGTTCGACCGCAGACGGTGGAACGGGCACGGATACGCTAAATGTGCCAACTGGCTCCAACTTGGCTAATTTTTCCTCTTTGACTAATTTTGAGACCTTGACGCCAGATAGTGGTGCGTCTGTAACGCTAACAGAAACGCAGCATGAAGCGTTTACAACAATTAATGGCGCGGGTGCCAACCAGTTTACGATTTCTAGTGCGAATGGTGATCAAGCTCTGACAGCAGATAGTGATATTGAAACTTATGTTTTAAGCAGCGCAATGAGTTTAACTTTATCATCGGCAGGGCAGAATGTAACTGCCAGCAGCGGTGATGATACAATAAATGTTACAGGACTGACGACGACAGGAACGCTCTCTGGTGGGACAGGTACTGATACATTACAAGCTGATACAGGTGCAAATATCAGCGGGGCAACATTAAGCAGCTTTGAATCGCTTACTTTAACTAGTGGCGCTTCGGTGACCATGACCGAAGCGCAGCATGATAACTTTACTACGATGACTGCGGCCGGTACTGAGAGCATTACTATTAGTGACGTCAGCAATGGCTTAACGGGTAACAGCGCTATCGAAACCTACGTATTGTCTGCTGCGAATACCTTTACTTTGGGTAGTGCCGCGCAAAATCTCACGGGGAGTAGTGGCAACGATACGGTAAACGTTGGCACATTAACGGCCACCGGAACGCTTGCTGGTGGCAGTGGTACAGATACTTTATCTGTCGATAATGGTGGCAGCATTGCAGGAGCAACAGTCAGTAGTTTTGAAAACTTATCTGTTACAAGCAATGGCTCGGTGACAGTGACTGTTGCACAGTTGTCTGGATTTACAGGTACGGTATCAGGTAGTGGAACAGAATCACTAACCGTATCAGGAGACGGTGATGTTACGACGGTCTCAGCACTTGAAAATTATACCCTATCGGATGATTCTACTAATTCAAGAACGGTGAATATCAGTAGCGCAAGTCACTCAATAACAGGCTCATCGACCACAGATGCAATTATATTTGATATTGGTTCATTGACCTATACCGGAACGATAACAGGCGACAATACCGTTGCCGATACATTATCGTTAAGTTCAGGTGCAGATATTACCAGTGCAACAGTTTCAGGTGTAACGAACCTGACGTTAGCATCTGGTGCGTCGGTGTCGATGACCAATAGCCAACATAGTAGCTTTACGGGCACGGTTACCGCAGTGGGTTCGGAGACCATAACCATCAGCGGTGATGGTGATATTACGACCTTATCGAGCGTTGAAAGTTACAGTGTCGGTGATGACACAACGAATACCCGAACAATTACGGTCTCTAGCGGCACAACAAGTGTTACGGCTAGTTCAACCACGGACGCTATCACATTCTCTATCGGTGGTAGCACCTATACAGGTACATTAACAGGCGATTCAACAGTTGCTGATAATGTACAAGTGGCGGACGGTGCAGACGTCAGTGGTGGGGTGTTTAGCAACATAGGTACGTTTAATGTGGTTAGTGGGGCAACAATAGCGATTGATACAGCTAACCTCAGTGACTTTGCCACGGCAATTACGGGTAGTGGTGGCAGTGAAACGCTGAAACTAATGGATGGTGGCACATTTGATTTTTCAACAACCACGGTATCTGCCATTGAAGGTATTGCTATTGGTACCAACAATAACGCGACAATCACATTGACTGATAATTTTAGTGCCGATGGGCAAACCATATCGGTTACAAATACTACCGGCAGTGCAATTTCAGCAGATTTAACCATAAATGCTTCAGCGTTTACGAATGATATTTTGCAGATCAGCGCAACCGATTTAGATGGTTCAGACACGATCACAGGCGGCAGTGGTGCAGATACCATTCGCCCAGGTGCTGGTACGGATACCATGACCGGCAATGCGGGCAATGACAACTTTGCAGGTGCTGCTAGTGACTTAAATGGTGACACCATTGCTGATCTAGCTGCGGGCGATACCATCACAATAACGGGAATCACAGGGCTTTCTACTAGTAATGTGCGCTTTAATGGCTCAAGCACACTGGAAGTTGATACCAATGCGACCGATTTCTCAGGTGTAGAAGTGTCACTTTCTCTTACCAATTCGCCGAGCAGTGACTTGGTATATACCGTGGCTGATTCTGGTAGTGATACGTTGATAACTTTTGAAGCAGCCAATGAAGCACCCGTATTTACGAGTCTCAACGGTGGTAATAGCTTTACAGAAAACGGTTCAACAATTGTTATTGATAGTGATGTGACAGTTGCAGATACTGAGCTGGATGCCTTAAATAGTAATAATGGTAATTATAGCGGCGCGTCACTCACGATTGCTCGTTCAGGAGGGGCAAACTCACAAGATGTGTTCAGTAACACAGGTTTACTGGGTACTTTGACTCAAGGGAATGCATTTGAATACAATGGCACATCAATCGGTACTGTTACGACAAATTCCTCTGGCACTTTAGTACTTACTTTCAACAGCAGTGCCACTTCGGTATTGGTTGATAGCACCTTACAATCAATTGGTTATAGCAATAGTTCAGAAGATCCAGCTTCTTCTGTTTCGCTGAATTACACCTTTAACGATGGTACAACCAATAGCACGGGTACCAACCAAGCGACAGTGACTATTAATGCAGTTAATGATGCACCGACAGATATTGCTCTGACGGCAACCAGTATCGATCAATCTAGCACGGGTACATCTGCAACCGTAGCAACTGCCAGCAGCACGGACGTGGATAGTAGTAGTTTCACTTATAGCTTCGTTAGCTCAGGTGCTAGTGATAATGGGTCATGTAGTGCAAGTTCTGGCAATGGCAGCTTCCAGTTTTCGAGCAGCACATTACAAACTCAGGCTTCTACCTCTCCGGGCGATTACGTTATCTGTATTCAAACTAGCGATGGCACGGCGAGCTATCAAGAATCATTTACCATTACTGTTAATGACGATGTAGCGCCTAATGCACCTAGCACACCTGATTTAGACACTGGCTCTGACACAGGTGCTTCGAGCACTGATAATATTACCAGCGACACAACGCTGACTTTGAGCGGCACTGCGGAAAGTGGCTCAACGGTTAAATTGTATAGTGATCAAGTTGGTGGTGGGGCAACAGTAATTGGTAGTGCAACGGCGACAGGTGGAAATTGGCAAATCACTACCAGCGCGCTTGCTTCGGGTGTATCACATGCCATTAGTGCAACGGCAACTGACTCAGCCAATAATGTGAGCAGTAGTTCAGCGGCGCTGAGTGTGACCATAGATAATACATCACCAACATCACCAAGTACGCCTGACTTGGCAGCAGCTAGCGATACAGGTAGCTCAAGTTCGGATAATATTACAAACGATACAACGCCAACCTTTACAGGAACGGGCACAACTGGTGACACCATTACGCTAATTTCAAGTAATGGCGGTACCATTGCAAGCGGGGTGGCCAGTAGTGGTGCATGGAGTATAACGCCAACTACGGCTATCAACTCTGGTACGCATTCTGTTTTTGCTCGAGCTTCAGATACAGCGGGTAATACAACGGATAGTTCGACTATATCTGTGGTAGTTGATACCACCGCACCAACGGGTGTCAGTTCGACAATAGATCAAAGTCAAATCAATGCAGATAATGAAGCTGCGTTGAGTTTCTCTTTAAGTGGATTAGAAAGTTCAGGCAGTTTCACTTATCAGATTTCAGATGGCACAAGTTCAGTCAGTAGCAGTAGTGCAACTTCCATTACAAGTTCTACTGCGCAAGTAACGTCTATTGATGTTACTAATTTGAGTGAGGGTACATTAACACTGACGGTGTTGGTGACGGATGTCGCTGGAAATCAAAGTAGTGCCTTTAGTGATACTGTGACAAAACAATATAATGTCGCGCCAACGGCGGTAAATGACACGCTGATTACCAATGAAGATACAGCAGGTACAGTAAATGTTGTAGCCAATGACAATGACCCTGAAAATGCGCTATTGGCTTCATCGGTTACCGTCAAAACGTCGCCTACCAAAGGGCAAATTTCGATTAACAATGGCAGTGTGACCTATACACCGAATGCCAATGCTAATGGTTCTGACTCATTTACCTATACGGTGAAAGATAGTGCTCAAGCAGAGTCAAATGTTGCGACTGTTTCGATTACGATTACACCCGTCAACGACTTGCCTGTTGCTGCGAATTTTGCGCCGAGTATCAATGAAGATACGCCCACATCTGCGCTAACGATACGAGCAAGTGCAACAGATGTCGAAGATACGAACCCGACGGGTAACATTGAAGTTGCCACAGGTCCTAGTCTAGGTTCGGTTGCGATTAATCAAACGGCCGGTACACTCACCTATACACCTAATCCGGATGTGTCTGGTTCAGATTCGTTGACCTATACAATTTTGGACAGTGAAGGAGGGCGTTCAAATACAGCGACGATTTCAATCACTATAGCTTCAGTGAACGATACGCCGGTTATTTCAGGTACACCGCAAACTTCAGTGGATGAAGATGCACTGTATAGCTTTACGCCAACAGCCAGCGATGTTGATAATGACAGCTTGACCTTCAGTGTGACCAATTTACCTAGCTGGGCAGAATTTGATACCCAAACAGGCAAGTTATCTGGTACACCAACTGATGAACATGTTGGCACAACCTCTAATATCACTATATCGGTAAACGATGGTACTGACTCGGCGAGTCTTACGGCATTTAGTCTTGAAGTGGTTAACACCAATGATGCTCCGACAGGACAAGATACCAGCTTTACTTTAGATGAAGGCGCAACTTTATCGAGAGATTTAAACAATGGTTTATTGACCCTGGCTAGTGACGATGACAGCGATAGTGGCGATACATTGACTGTTTCTGCGGTGACCCAACCACAATACGGGCAATTAACATTAAACTCTGATGGTTCATTTAGTTATGTGCATGATGGCAGTGAAAATCACAGTGACAGCTTTACTTATCAAGTGAATGACAACAACAGTGCAAGCTCATCTGCTTACACGGTTACACTCACAATTACGCCAGTTGCTGACGCCCCGACTACTGTAAATGACACCGCAACGACAGATGAAGACACCGCAGTGATGATTAATCTGTTAGCGAATGACTCTGATCCTGAAGGGGATATGGTGAGTTCGTCTACGGCAATTGTTACTCATCCTAGTAATGGCTCTGTGTCAATTACCAATGGGGTCGCAACATATACGCCTACGGCAAATACAAACGGCCAGGATACTTTCACCTATACAGTAAAAGATGCGGCGAACAACACCTCAGAGCAAGCAACTGTAACAGTGACTGTTAATGCAGTGAATGATGCACCGGTTGCTGCGAATAAAACCATTTCAATCAATGAAGATGCAGCTTCTGAAGCCACTAATTTGAGAGCTCTTGCAACGGATATTGAAGATACAATACCAACTGGAGATTTAACGGTTGTTACAGAGCCTGCAAAAGGCAGCGTGAGCTTTGATCAAAGTGCGGGCACATTTATATTTACGCCAAATGCAAATGAGGTGGGGCAAGATACTTTCACTTACACTATCCAAGACAGTGACGGTTTGACGTCTAATACAGCGACTGTCACGGTTAATATTGGTGCCGTAAATGATAGACCTGTTGTTGGTGATGATTCTGTTACCACCGACGAAGATGTGTCGGTCACTTTGAATATTCTTACAAATGACTCAGATGTTGAGGACTCAGGCTTTAACGGTGCGAATGTTTCTTTAGAAGATCAAGGTAATGGTGCTGGAGAGTACACTAAAGCGACTGTCTCGATTAACACCGACGGCACGCTTAATATTGCTCCGAAACAAGACGAAAATGGCAGCTTTAGCTTTACTTATACGTTGACAGATAGCGAAGGTCTAGCATCTGAAACAGCAACAGTCACAGTTACTTTAACCGCCGTAAATGACGCGCCAGTAGCTGTCGATAACACTGCGGAGATCCAAGAAGATGGTTCTTATGAAGTTAACGTTTTAGGTAATGATACTGACGTAGATGCAAACGACAGCTTCGACTTAAGTAGTGTGAAAGTAGTGACCGCAGCACAAAATGGTCAAACGGTCGTTAATGCTGATGGTTCAATTACTTACACGGCGAATGCAAATTACTATGGTAACGACAAATTTACTTATACGGTAGCGGATGCAGCGGGTGCTGTTTCGAATGAAGCCACAGTTACGATGACCATTAACTCTGTTAATGATGCACCGGTTGCAACCGCCCAGTCAGTTGAATTAGATGAAGATGGATCATTGGTTATTACGCTTGCAGCGACCGATCAAGAAAATGACGATTTAACATTCTCGATTGCCACCAATGTGACAAGCGGTACATTGGTACGACAAACTGAAACAACTTGGTTGTACACACCAAATGCAGACTTTAATGGTGCGGATAGCTTCACCTTTATTGCCAATGATGGTACCGATGATTCAGTTGAGGCCACTGTTAGCATTACTGTCAATGCAGTAAATGATAAACCAGTTGCTTCAGCGCAAAGTGTTTCAGGAGATGAAGATACTGATATCACCATTACACTTGCCGCGACCGATACTGAAAATAGTGAGCTAACTTATAGGATCGTTACAGCGCCAGTAAGTGGCTCAGCCTCATTAGTTGGCAATGTCGTCACTTATAGAGGCGATGCAGATTTCAATGGTTCAGATAGTTTTACTTTCGTCGCTAATGATGCAGAGTTAGATTCAGACGAAGTCACGGTGAGCATCACCATTGACAGCGTGAATGATGCACCGACTATTTCAGGTTCGCCAAGTAGCACGGTCGATGAAGATACCAGCTTTGATTTCACACCATCAGCCAATGATGTTGATGGCGACAACCTAACATTCTCGATTGTAAATAAACCTAGTTGGGCTAATTTTAATAGTACAACAGGGCAATTAAGTGGCACACCAACAAATAGTTTTGTAGGTGTCTACGGTGACATTCGGATCTCGGTTAGCGATGGCACTGAAACCATTACATTATCGTCATTTAGCGTCACAGTTATAAACACCAATGATGCACCGGTTATTTCGGGCAGCCCTGCAACTTCTGTTGATGAAGATTCAGCATACAGCTTTACCCCGACAGCCAGCGATGTTGATCTGGGCGATAATCTTATATTCTCGATCAACAATAACCCAAGCTGGGCAAGTTTTGATACAGCAACAGGCACCTTGTCAGGTACACCAACGAATGATGATGTTGGTAGTTTTGCCAATGTCATAATCAGTGTTTCAGATGGCACAACCAGCACTGCACTCGATGCATTCACTATTACGGTAAATAATACCAATGATGCACCGGTTATTTCGGGCAGCCCTGCAGCTTCTGTTGATGAAGATTCAGCATACAGCTTTACAGCAACGGCCAGCGATGTGGACGTAGGCGATAACCTGACATTCTCGATCACCAATAAGCCTAGCTGGGCTAGTTTTGATACAGCAACGGGTAACTTGTCAGGGACGCCAAATAATGAGCATGTAGGCACGACAAACAATGTTGTGATTGCGGTATCTGATGGCACAGTGTCTGCTGAATTAACCGCGTTCAATTTAACGGTTAATAACGTCAATGATGCGCCATTAGGTAGCGCATATAGCTTCACTTTAGATGAGGCTGCACTGCTGAGTGTTGATGCTCAATCAGGTTTATTGAGCTTGGCAACCGATGATGACTTAATTCACGGTGATAGCTTGCAGGTTTCGCTTGTCGCGCAGCCGCTTTATGGTCAACTTAGTTTAAATACCGATGGCAGCTTCTCTTATCAACATAATGGTGGAGAAGATCACGCTGATAGCTTCACATATCAAGTGGTGGATAGCGCGAATGCAACATCGGCTACTTATACGGTGACATTGAAAATAACGCCTGTGGCAGATGCGCCAATTACGCAAGATGATAGTGCTTCGACGAATGAAGACACGGCTATAACCATTAATTTATTGAGCAATGATTCTGATGCTGAAGGAGATATGGTTGCTTCTTCTACAAGTATTGTAACTCAACCGACACTAGGCTCAGTCTCTGTTAATAACGGAGTAGCAACCTATACGCCTAATAAGGATGTTAATGGTACAGATACTTTCACCTATACAGTGTCCGATGCAGAAGGGAATGAATCGAATACGTCGACAGTAACAATTTCTATTGCTGCGGTGAACGATAGGCCAATTGCCAGTAACTTTACTGTCAATCTAGAAGAAGACGCAGCAGCGACGGTGTTTGCTATCAGAGAAAATACCTCAGACATTGAAGATGGCATACCAAGTGGTGAGTTAGTTGCTATTTCGCAACCAAGTAAAGGTCAAGTGAGCTTTGATCAGCAAGCTGGCACTTTCACTTATTCACTCAATAGCAATGAAAATGGTGTAGATAGTTTCAACTACACGGTTACAGATAGTGAGGGGCTAGTATCTGAGCAAGCGACCGTGACCATTAACATTGGTGCAGTCAATGACAGGCCAGTTGCTCAGGATGACAGTGTTACAACTGATGAAGATGTGGCTGTCTCACTTGATATTCTCGCAAACGATAGTGATGTAGAACAAAGTGAATTTAATGGTGCAAATGTATCGTTAGAAGACCAAGGTAATGGCGCAGGGGATTATACCAAAGCGGTTGTTACTATAAACGCGGATGGTTCACTTAATATTGCACCTAAGCAAGATGAAAACGGTGAGTTTAGTTTCACTTACACCTTGACGGACACTGATGGCCTGACATCTGAGCCGGCAACAGTGACCGTGACATTAACACCTGTCAACGATGCGCCGGTTGCAGTAGATAACACAGTTCAGTTGCAAGAAGATGGTCAGTTTGAAGTAAATGTACTTGGAAATGACACTGATGTTGATGATGGAATTGACTCGTCAACTGTGGTTGTTGAAGCGGCACCACAGTTTGGTCAGGTTACGATCACTTCAACAGGATCGATTATTTACGTCGCCAAAGAGAATTATTTTGGTGATGATGCATTTACCTACAGTGTGAAAGATTTTGCAGGTGCAAAATCGAATACTGCGACTGTGAATTTACAAGTTGAAGCTATTAATGATGCGCCAGTGGCTGAAGCTCAGTCACTGACAACATCAGAAGATACCAGCTTAACGATTACGCTGAGCGCGACTGACACAGAAGACAGTGCATTGACTTATCGTATTACTGAAGATGTGGTAAGTGGGAGTTTAGTGCAACAGTCTGTAACACAGTGGCTGTACACGCCTAATCAAGATTTTACTGGATCTGATTTATTTAGCTTTGTGGCAAATGATGGCGAACTAGATTCTGAGCCAATGGCGGTTTCAATCACAGTAAGCGCAGTAAATGATTCGCCAATTTTAGTTGGGCAATCACTGGTGACAAATGAAGATAATGCTTTAGATATTAGTCTCGTTGCCAGTGACGTAGATAGCACAGATATTACTTATCGTATGGCTAGCTCGCCGAGTAATGGTTCTGCTGAAGTCAATGGTCAGGTTGTGACTTATACGCCAGCGGCAAACTTTAACGGTAATGATAGCTTTACGATTGTCGCCAATGATGGTGAGCTTGACTCAGAGCCTGCAACTTTCACTGTGAGTGTCTCTGCAATTAACGATGCGCCTGTGATATCAGGCTCGCCACTTACACAAGTAAATCAAGATACTGTGTATAGCTTTACGCCTAATGCGCAAGATCTTGATAGCGAAACACTTAGTTTTAACATATCTAACAAACCCAACTGGGCTCAATTTGATAGTGCTACAGGTCAGTTATCAGGTGTACCATCAAGAGGGGATGTTGGCGTATTTGAGAATATTGTAATCTCAGTATCTGATGGCGAGTTAACAGCATCGCTTTCAGCATTTAACATCAATGTTGCTTATGTCAATGCCGCACCAATTGCGAATGCGATGTCAATTTCATTAGATGAAGATACGTCAACTTCACAAAACTTCAGCGCGACCGATAGCGATGGAGACAATTTATCGGTCTCGATTATTAGTCAATCTCAGCAAGGTACAGTAGTTGTTCAAGGCACAAGCTTTACTTATACACCTGAGGCTAACTTTAATGGCAGCGATAGCTTTACTTACAGTGTATCTGATGGTGCGTTGACTAGTGCCGTGCAGACCGTGTCTATCATAGTTAATAGTGTGAATGATAAGCCGGTTGCAAATGCTGATACATTCAACTTTGATTCTGTAGCAAACAATACATATCTATTGGATGTACTGGCAAATGACATAGATATTGAAGACTCTGAGCTAACAATTATTGGTGCAAAAGCATCGGTTGGCTCAGTGAGTATCGTTGACGGTGCATTAAACTATCAGGCTCCTTCAGATGTACTTGGCAAAATTACCTTGTCTTATCTCATAGTAGATAGTGATAAAGGGACAGCCCAAGGAAGTGTTAATTTAGAGATAACTTCA
Organism: Pseudoalteromonas sp. SS15; assembly: GCF_049257195.1. NCBI lineage: Bacteria > Pseudomonadati > Pseudomonadota > Gammaproteobacteria > Alteromonadales > Pseudoalteromonadaceae > Pseudoalteromonas > Pseudoalteromonas sp. SS15. The sequence goes on along the minus strand of NZ_JBMMUD010000001.1, from coordinate 562,731 downwards.
TCAATTGGAGCGGCACCGGTTATCACTGTACCGAGCGATATTGTTGCAAATGCTACTGGGTTATTCACAAAAGTGGATGTAGGCACCGCAACCGCACTTGATTTCAACAATAATCCGCTTGCTGTCTCACTGGTTGATAGAACACCATTATTTGCACCTGGCGCGCATTTGGTCTATTGGCAAGCTACCGATAGTCAAGGTTTACAATCTATTGCAACGCAAAATGTTCAGGTAAATCCATTGATTTCACTGTCAAAGGATTCACAAATTGCAGAAGGTAGAGAGCATCAAGTCAAAGTCTTCTTGAATGGGCCGGCTCCGGTTTACCCAGTCGTCGTTCCTTATACCGTATCTGGTCAAGCCGACAGCGCAGATCACGATCTGGTAAATGGTGAAGTAACGATTGATTCAGGTACTGAAGCGGTTATTAACTTCTCTATTTTTGAAGACGGTATCGCAGAAGGTAACGAGCGCTTTACTATCTCGTTAGATAACAGCTTAAACTTGGGCGCAAAATCTGCTTCAACCATCACCATCGTTGAAGAAAATGTCGCACCTGAGGTTACTGTCACAATTTCACAAAATAATGAAAAACGCTCATTAGTTGAAATTAATGACTTACCAGTCACGATCAAGGCAACTGCAAGTGATGCAAATCCAAATGACAGTCTAACGATTAACTGGCGTACTAATGAACAAACCATTGTTAATCAAAGTTCAGATGCAGATGTATTTGAGTTCTCCACAGCTTCTATGTCTCCAGGTATTTATAAAGTAACAGTAACTGCTGAAGATAATGGCACGCCGTTACTGTCAACTTCTAAAGATGTTTACATTGAACTAATAGAAGGGCTCACTGCGCTAACTTCACAGGATACAGATGGTGACTTAATACCGGATGATCAAGAAGGCTACTCTGACAGTGATAACGATGGTATTCCTGATTTCCAAGATGCAATTACAGACTGTAATGTGATGCAAGAACAAGCTGGCGAGTCCAGTCAATTCTTAGTTGAGGGTGAACCTGGGGTTTGTTTACGTAAAGGCGCTACTGTTGCACAAAACAGCACTGGCGGTGTGCAGTTATTAGAAAATGAACTGCCTAGTGATGAAAGTGCGCTTAACATTGGTGGCTTATTCGACTTTATAGCAACGGGATTACCACAAGCAGGTGATACTTACAGTATTGTAATTCCGCAGAGAAGACCAATCCCACTCAATGCTGTTTATCGTAAATTAAAAGAGGGTGAGTGGGTTGATTTTGTTAGTGGCAATGGCAACCAAATTCTCTCAGCAACGGGTGAACCGGGTTATTGTCCTCCTCCAGGTAGTAATGAATGGACTGAGGGTCTAACTGAAGGTGACTGGTGTGTGCAATTGCAAATTGTTGACGGTGGACCAAACGATGATGACGGTATTGCTAACAGAGCTGTGGTTGACCCAGGTGGTATTGCAGTACCTAAAACCAGCAACAACTTACCACAAGCTCAGTCTGATGAAGTAACAATTCGCTCTGGTGAAGCAATTATTATTGATGTGTTAAACAATGATAGTGATGCAGACAATGATACGCTAACAATTACAGGGGCGAGCGTCGACTTTGGCTCGGTTACTATTGAAGATAATAAGCTTGTTTATACGCCTCCAAGCGACTTAATTGGCCAAGCGATTATTCAGTACAGTATTTCGGATGGTAAAGGCGGTACATCTAATAGTACTGCTACAGTTAACCTTATTGTTAACAGTGCACCAACAGCGGTACTTGATAATGCGAGTACCAATGACAAAGCAACTATCACTATAGATGTTTTAGCAAATGACACGGATAAAGATGGAGACGAGTTAACGCTTGTCAGTGCAACTGCTCAGCATGGTGAGTCTAAAGTCAATGTGAATGGCACACTGACTTATATCCCTAAAGTGGGCTTTAGTGGTGTAGATGTCATCAAATACACTTTGAAAGACAGTAAAGGTGCACTTTCTCAAGGTGAAGCGCGTGTCACTGTAACAGCCCATCAGAGTGTCGCCATTGAAAACAAATCATCAGGTAGCCTAGGAGGCTTAGTTGTTATTATGATTTCTATACTGCTAATAAGAAGAAGGAAGGCACTTCTACCAAGCTTTGCGCTTATTACATCTAGTTGCCTAGTCAACGCTCAAGCGTTGGCGTCTGAATGGGGAGTAGAAACAGGTGTTGGCCAAGCGAAAGCAGATTACACAATGGCCAATATGGACGGTGTTTCAGAAATAATGATCGATGATAAGAGTGAGAGTTGGTCTGCTGGTGTCTATTATCAACTGACATCTGATTGGTCTACTTCTTTACGTTATATCGATTTAGGTCAAGGGAGAGTTTCGTTTAAAGGAGAATCATTGGTACCTGCTGATGTTCATAAATCGATTTCTGAACAAGCACCTAACTTTTCTGAAGGGTTTGCTCTTCAAGCAAGATATAATTTCTTAAAGTTTGGTAAAGCTCGAGTAGGCGCGTTTATGGGTGCCTACAAATGGAAATATAAAGTTGAGAGTGTAATGAACAATCAACTGATAAAAAATGAAATGGATGGGACTGATTTATATTATGGCTTAGGAGTAAGCTATTCATTAACGGACTCTTTGAGTGTTAAATTAGATTACAGCCATTTTAATCTACAGCCAGGTTCGGTATCAGACGTTCAACTAGGGGTGTCTTATCGATTCTGATAATAGATAAGTTAAGCATGAAAAGGCCTTACTGATGTAAGGCCTTTTTTATGCATACACTTATTCGTTATTTGCCAAGCATATATAATCACTACTTAGCTGCTACTCACCTCTATTAATATCAATTATTGTGAATATTTATTCTGTTAATTTTCAGTTTACGTAAACGTAAACTAGTAATGGTTGGCTGTTGAATTCTCAGTTTGTTAAACAAAATTTAAAATGTCACCGGTGTCATTTGTTTTTTGAGTGTCGCAAGTTAACATTTTTATCGTTTTTTAAATTCTTTGGTGAATTTGTCAGACCAATGAGAAATATTCAAGTTAATGAATATCTATTCATAATTTTGTTGACTCTATTTTAAAACAAAGCTAGTTTTGAATATCTGTCGGAACAATCGTCTCGTTCATTTCCGACCATAGATGTAGCAGGGGGAGGGGTGCATGCTATATGACTCTAAGTTAGAAAAAGATAATTGTGGTTTTGGTTTAATTGCTCAGATAAACGGGCAAGCAAGTCATAAGCTGATCCGCAATGCAATTACAGGGTTAGACCGAATGCAACACCGTGGTGGTATTGCATCAGATGGCAAAACAGGTGATGGCTGTGGTTTATTACTGCAAAAACCAGACAGCTTCTTTAGAGCCATTGCCACAGAAAACGGTTGGCACTTAGGTAAAAATTACGCTGTCGGTATGATGTTCCTGAATGCTGACGAAACGCTTGCATCTCAAGCCCGTAAAGTGATTAACGAAGAATTAGAAAAAGAAACGTTAACGCTCGTTGGCTGGCGAGTCGTGCCAACTGAACCAGGTATGTTAGGACCTATCGCCTTAAAGCAACTACCTAAATTTGAGCAGGTGTTTGTATCTGCTCCTGAAGGCTGGCGCCCAAAAGATCTAGAACGTCGTTTGTATATCGCAAGACGTCGAATTGAGAAGCGCTTAGTTGAAGATGAGCAGTTTTATATTTCGAGTCTTTCAGGTCTGGTAACGGTTTATAAAGGCTTAATGATGCCTGTAGACCTTCCAAACTTTTATCTAGATTTAGCAGATATGCGCATGAAAAGTGCTATCTGTGTTTTCCACCAACGTTTTTCGACGAATACACAACCGCGTTGGCCGTTAGCTCAGCCATTTAGATATTTGGCACACAATGGTGAGATAAATACCATTGCTGGTAACCGACAATGGGCGAGAGCGCGTGCTTACAAGTTTTCTTCACCCTTGTTACCTGATTTACAAACGGCCGCGCCATTTGTGAATGAAGAAGGTTCAGATTCATCAAGCCTAGATAACATTCTTGAATTATTCCTTGCCGGTGGTATGGATATTTTCCGAGCTATGCGCATGCTTGTGCCGCCTGCATGGCAAAAGAACCGAGCCATGGACGATGATTTACGTGCCTTCTACGATTTTAACTCTATGCATATGGAACCTTGGGATGGTCCTGCGGGTATCGTTATGTCAGATGGTCGATTTGCGGCATGTAACCTAGACAGAAATGGTTTACGACCAGCGCGCTATGTGATCACTCAAGATGGTTTTATCACGCTTGCATCTGAAGTCGGTATTTGGGATTACACAGCTGATGAGGTAGTTGAAAAAGGCCGTGTTGGTCCTGGTGAATTGCTGGTTATCGACACCCTTCATGGCAAAATTTGGCAGTCTGATGAAATTGATCAAGACTTAAAATCACGTCATCCTTACAAAACTTGGCTTGAGCAAAACGTAAAGCGCCTTACACCTTTCGAAGATTTGTCAGAAGAAGATGCGGGTGTACGCGATTTTGACGATGAATTATTGCTGACTTATCAAAAGCTATTCGGATACAGCAATGAAGAACTGGACAACGTCATTCGAGTAATGGGACAAAACGGCCAAGAGGCAACTGGCTCAATGGGTGACGACACCCCGTTTGCTGTATTGTCTGAAGGCCATCGCTCTTTGTACGATTACTTCCGTCAAAAATTCGCGCAGGTAACAAACCCACCGATTGACCCACTTCGTGAAAATCACGTTATGTCATTAGCGACTTGCATTGGTCGTGAGCAAAACGTATTCAATGAAACCACAGGCCATGCCAAGCGTCTTCAGTTTGCCTCACCAGTACTCACATTTTCTGATATGCAGCAGTTAGTGAATGCCGATGACGAACATTACTGTGCCTGTAAAATTCAACTGAACTATGACAAAACTGAGTCTTTAAAGTCAGCACTAGAGCGAGTCTGTGACGAGGCTGAACAAAAAGCACGTTCTGGCTGTGTCATGCTGGTTTTGAGTGACAGAAATATCAGCAAAGATATGTTGCCAATACCTGCGGCTATGGCAGTGGGCGCAGTACAACAGCGTTTGGTAAATACTAATTTACGCTGTGATGCCAACATCATAGTTGAAACAGGCAGTGCCAGAGATCCGCATCAGTTTGCCGTGTTATTAGGGTTTGGTGCGACGGCAATTTATCCGTATCTAACATACGAAACACTCGTTGCCATGTGCGACAGTAAAGTGATTGATAAAACTTACCGCGAGGTGACGCTGGCTTATCGTAATGCCATCAATAAGGGTCTATTCAAGATCATGTCTAAGATGGGGATCAGCACGGTCGCGTCATATCGTTGCTCTATGCTATTTGAAGCTGTGGGCCTATCAGATGACATTGTTGAAATGTGTTTTAAAGGCGTTGCGAACCGTATCAAGGGTGCAGATTTTGAAGATTTTGCTTATGAACAAGCGCAACTTCATAAGCTCGCCTTTAGTAAGCGTAAGCTATTGTCTCATGGTGGTTTATTAAAATTTGTTCACGGTGGCGAGTACCACGCTTATAACCCTGATGTGGTTCAAACACTACAAGTTGCGGTTAAATCTGGTGAGTATCAAGATTATCTAAAATACGCGGATCTTGTGAATAATCGTCCAGTGACAAACATTCGAGATCTATTGGCGCTTAAGTCAGATGTATCACCTGTCAGCCTTGATGATGTAGAGCCTGCAACAGAGCTTTATAAGCGTTTTGACTCAGCGGCCATGAGTATTGGTGCATTATCACCAGAAGCCCATGAAGCGCTGGCAATTGCCATGAACCGTTTAGGTGGTTGCTCGAACTCTGGTGAGGGCGGTGAAGATAAGCTGCGCTTTGGTACTGAGAAAAACTCTCGCATTAAGCAAGTTGCATCGGGGCGTTTCGGTGTTACTCCGCATTATTTAAGAAATGCCGATGTTATTCAGATCAAAGTTGCACAGGGTGCAAAGCCTGGTGAAGGTGGACAACTGCCGGGTGAAAAGGTAACGCCTTATATTGCTAAATTGCGTTACTCGGTACCGGGTGTGACGCTAATTTCGCCACCACCACATCATGATATTTATTCAATTGAGGATTTAGCTCAGCTTATTTTTGACTTAAAGCAGGTTAATCCAGAGGCGATGATCTCAGTTAAGTTAGTATCTGAGCCTGGCGTTGGCACAATCGCAACGGGTGTTGCCAAAGCGTATGCTGATTTAATCACGATTGCAGGTTATGACGGTGGCACAGGGGCAAGTCCACTGACATCGGTTAAATATGCCGGAAGCCCTTGGGAGTTGGGCCTTGCTGAAACTCAGCAAGCCTTGGTCGAAAATGGCCTTCGTCACCGCATTCGTCTGCAAACAGACGGCGGTCTTAAAACAGGGTTAGACATCATCAAAGCAGCTATTTTAGGTGCAGAAAGCTTCGGTTTTGGTACTGGTCCTATGGTCGCGCTTGGTTGTAAATATCTTCGTATTTGTCATTTAAATAACTGTGCAACAGGTGTTGCAACTCAAGACGATACACTTCGTCAGAAGCACTATCATGGTTTACCTGAGATGGCGATGAACTACTTCAAGTTTATTGCTCAAGAAGCCCGTGAAATCATGGCGCAACTAGGCGTAACTCGTTTAGTCGATTTAATTGGTCGCACTGATTTACTAGAAATGATCGAAGGTAAGACGAGCAAGCAAAGCAAGCTTGATTTATCAGGCTTGTTAGCCAAGCCAAATAACCCAACTAATGAGACTTTATATTGCTCTGCAGAGAATACCTCTCATTATAAGGGAGAGCTAAATGAACTACTGCTATCAAAAGCACAAGCTGCGATTGAGAGCAAATCAGGTATTTCATTAGTGAATCGTATTAACAACACGGACCGCTCTGTAGGCGCAATGCTCTCTGGTTACATTGCAAATTTACATGGAAATCAAGGCATGGCGGCTGATCCTGTGGCAATTGAGCTACACGGCACAGCAGGTCAATCATTCGGTGTTTGGAATGCAGGTGGCCTTGAAATGACTTTAGTCGGTGATGCTAACGATTACGTCGGTAAGGGCATGGCTGGCGGTAAGCTAGTAATTCGTCCACCAGTTGGTTCAAGTTTTGAGTCACACCAAGCAAGTATTGTGGGTAATACCTGCTTATACGGTGCGACAGGCGGTAAGTTGTTCGCAGCAGGTAAAGCGGGTGAACGATTTGCGGTGCGAAACTCAGGTGTGACGGCAGTAGTTGAAGGCTTAGGTGACAATGGCTGTGAATATATGACCGGCGGCGTTGTCTGCGTACTGGGTAATGTAGGCATCAACTTCGGTGCAGGCATGACAGGTGGATTTGCCTATGTGCTAGATGAAAAAGCAGACTTTGAAAAGCGTATAAATCCAGAGTTGGTTGAAATTGTTGAGCTGTCAGAGCTTAATGCACATCAAGAGCACTTACGTGGTTTGATTGCTGAGCATTTAGAGCTTACGGGCTCTGCTCGAGCAGAACAGATCCTAGCTGAATTTGAGTTGTATTTACCTAAATTCAAACTAGTTAAACCAATTTCAAGTGATGTAAAGAGCCTATTAGGTCATCGTGCTCGCAGTAGCGCTGAATTAAGAGTACAGGCGCAGTAAGGGGAAGAGTATGAGCGAAAATGTTTACCAATTTATCGATGTGCAACGTGTTGATCCAAGAAAAAAACCAATTTCATCACGTAAGCAATCATTTGTAGAGATTTATGAGCCATTTTCACAAAACCAAGTGAATTCTCAGTCAGACCGTTGTTTAGATTGTGGTAACCCATATTGTGAATGGAAGTGCCCGGTGCATAACTATATTCCACAGTGGCTAAAGTTGATCCGAAATGGTCGTATTTTAGAAGCTGCAGAGCTGTCACATCGCACCAACAGCTTACCAGAGGTATGCGGACGAGTGTGTCCTCAAGACCGTTTGTGTGAGGGGGCGTGTACGCTCAATGAAGAGTTTGGTGCGGTAACAATTGGTAATATCGAAAAATACATCACGGATACTGCCTTTGCCCAAGGCTGGAAGCCGGACATGTCGTATGTTGTATGGACGGACAAGAAAGTCGCCATTATCGGTGCGGGTCCTGCCGGTTTAGGCTGTGCAGATATTCTAGTCCGCAATGGGGTTAAACCGGTTGTTTTCGACCGTAACCCAGAAATTGGTGGTCTACTGACGTTTGGTATTCCATCTTTCAAGCTTGAAAAATCAGTGATGGAAAATCGACGTGAAATTTTCACTGAGATGGGCGTTGAGTTTAAGTTAAATACAGAAGTTGGCAAAGATATCAGTCTTGATGAAATCATTGCTGAATATGATGCAGTATTCATCGGCGTGGGCACATATCAAAGTATGCGCGGTAACCTTGAGAACGAAGATGCTGAGGGCGTTTATGACGCTTTGCCTTTCTTGATTGGTAATACAAACCGAGTGATGGGGTACGATGAAGCTCAACAACCTTATATCAGTATGGCGAATCAAAAGGTTGTGGTGTTAGGTGGTGGTGATACAGCGATGGACTGTGTACGAACATCTATCCGTCAAAACGCAGCGCATGTTACCTGTGCGTATCGCCGTGACGAATCAAATATGCCAGGCTCAGTTCGTGAAGTAAAAAATGCCAGAGAAGAAGGCGTGAACTTTAAGTTTAATGTTCAGCCAAAAGGCATTGAATTAAATGCTGAAGGCAAAGTTGTTGGTGTGAAGATGGTCGAAACCCGTTTAGGCGAACCCGATGCAGCAGGGCGTCAACGTGCAGAAGAAGTACCAGGCACAGAGCATGTGCTTGATGCTGATGCGGTGATCATGGCATTTGGTTTTAAACCACATAATCTTGATTGGCTTGCACAGTACGATGTTGAGATTAATAGTTGGGGTGGCATTGTCGCGCCAGAGCAGGGGGCCTACACGCACCAAACAAGTAACCCTAAGATCTTTGCCGGCGGCGACGCAGTTCGAGGTTCAGACTTAGTTGTAACAGCTATTTTTGAGGGCCGTAATGCCGCCGAAGGTATTCTGGATTTTCTAGACGTTTAAAGTCTAATATTAAATATCTTTACCCACAAAAAAACCCAGTTTTCAAACTGGGTTTTTTGTTATCTTCTTCTCGCTTCTCGCTTCTCGCTTATGCTGCTTGAATAGCCAATAGCTCTTTTGCACTGGCTCGGGTGGTTTCACTGATCGATTCACCGCCAATAAGTCGCGCAATCTCATCGACTCGATGCGCATCTTCTAATGGCTTCATCGAAGTAAAAGTTTCCCCTTTGATGACTTTCTTACTGACAAAAAACTGTTGATGACCACTACACGCAACTTGCGGTAAATGGGTAACACATATAACTTGCGTCGACTTTCCAAGCTTACGAAGTAATTTACCAACCTGAGAGGCGGTTGGGCCAGAAATACCCACGTCGACTTCATCGAAAATAAGTGTTGGCGTGGTCACTTTTTCAGCGATGATCACTTGAATAGCCAAACTGATACGAGAGAGTTCACCACCCGAGGCAACTTTTGCTAAAGCTTGCAAAGGTTGACCGGGGTTCGTAGAAACTAAAAACTCTATGGCATCAAAACCCTCACTATTAGGTCTAAGTTCTGGTTTTGGCAGCAACTCAATCGCGAACTTACAGTGCTTCATGGCTAAATCATCCATGCTCGCACTAATAAGCTTTTGTAGTTTTTTCGCCGACTGGCTTCGGCTATCACTCAGCGCCATTGCAGCTTGTTGGTAAGCTGACAGTGTTTGAGCTATTTCTTGCTCTAGAATATCTATACGGGCGTTATCAGAGCTAATATTATCAAGCTGCGCTTTTAACGATTGATGATGTTCATAAAGTTCTTCAGGTCTAACATGGTGCTTTCGAGATAGATCCATGATTTTAGATAATCGCTCTTCGACTTCTTGCAATCTGAGTGGGTCTTGATCAATTTGGTCAGCATAGTCTCGAATTTCGCGGCTTGCTTCTTCAACTTGTACAACGGCTTCCTCTAGCAACTGAGCGATGTTACAAAGGCTGCTATCAACACTGGTTAAGTTATTGAACTGTTGTGCACTATGCTGTAGCTGACTTAACACTGTGGTGCCATCTTGCTCATATAAAGCCATTAACTCCTGTTGGCAGGTATTAATAATGGTCTGGCTGTGGCTCAGGCGATATTGCTCTTCTTCAATTTGCTTAAATTCATCAGCTTCAAGTGAAAACTCATCTAATTCAGCCACTTGATATTCTAGAAGTTGCTGTTGTGCCGCTTTAGCCTGCTGTTCTTTTAAAAGAGTTGAATACTCTCGCTGTAATTGCTGGTAATGCTGAAATTGATTTTTTACGGCAGTTTGTAGGTGAGTGTGGCCTGCATAAGCATCAATGAGATGAAGTTGATGTTCAGTTTTTAATAGTAATTGGTGAGCATGTTGTCCATGGATGGCGATTAAATATTCGCCTAACTCTTTAAGTTGACTGGCAGTAACTGAAACGCCATTTATGTAACTCTTACTGCGACCACTTCGGCTAATGACACGACGTAAAATACAATCATGCTCATCGTTATTTAGCATATGTTCTTTAAGAAATTGCTGAGCCTTAGGGAGTTGCTGAATATTGAATTGTGCCACGATCTGAGCGCGGTCAGCACTCGGTCTGATCGCACCAGCGTCCGCTCTTTCACCTAAGCAAAGTGATAGAGCATCTATGGCAATAGATTTACCTGCACCAGTTTCGCCCGTGATGGCTGTCATGCCATCACGCCATTCAATATTTAAATCATTTACAATTGCGAAGTTACTAATTTCAAGACTGATCAACATATCTGTATATCCAAACAGTATTTACACTGTCAATTTATACAGTAGTTAACAATAAATCAAGCGTGAAATTAAATTTGTGCTGTAGCGAGTTTATTCACTTCAATTTGATTGTGCTGATCTGAGTCAGTGTCTGTATCTGTTTCATCTTTATCTTGGCTTTCAACATCTGCTACGTCAGCGGTTTTTAATAAAGTGATCATGGCAGGCAGTGATTCATAGTAGAAATCTTTGTTATACGCGACACCATTTGTCGGAAGTTCTTTTGCAAAAGCAGCCATGGTATCTTTTAAAGTATCCATGGTGTCCTTTTCACGATGCTTATGCACTTCTTCACCCACAGTTAAAATAAACAACTCAACGATGCGCTCGAGTTGATTTAAATTGTCTTCTGTATGTGCTTGCACAACAAAAAAGTTATTAACTATAGTATTAATCGTGCCACTGTATTTTGAGGGTATAGCGCCGGCTGCAACAAATTCAGAGGTTTTAGTTTTAAAATGCAGTGTTACTTCATTGTGTCTTTGGTTAAAAACCTGCTTCTCAGCATTTTTTGCTTTTTTTCTATTATTTTCGATAACAAGATAAACGCCTAAAAGTGTGATTAGTAGCACGATTGTGGCGATAATAATGTAATTCATAACGTGTGTACTTCCTGATAGTTATGTACCGATTTTGAATGTTTTAATGGGTTTAGTAAAGTCTACTGCCCCAATTCAATTTTTGTCTTAGGACATCATAGTATGAATAGCTTTTCGGATGAATCAAGCGTAAAGATTTTTCTGCTTTTTTAATAACCACTTCATCACCCGGTAAAACAGCTAAGACTACATGGCTATCACAACTGACTTGTAAGCTATCTGTATTCTCCAAGCTAAGTTTTAACCTGACTTCTTTATCGCCATCTACAACTAACGGCCTACTTGATAAAGTATGAGGAAACATAGGGACAAGTGCCATGGCATTCAACTCTGGGGTAAGGATTGGGCCTCCACCAGAAAGAGAATAGGCTGTTGAGCCTGTTGGTGTTGAGACAATTAAGCCATCTGAGCGCTGTGAAAAGACAAACTGATTATCGATAAATGCTTCAAACTCAATCATATGTGCGACTTTATCGGCATGTAATACTGCTTCGTTCATGGCGGAATTGGCACTTTTTAATTCATCATGACGATAGACTTCGACTTCTAATAAAAAGCGTGATTCAGCAATGAATTCACCTCTTAGTACTTCTTCGAGCGCAGGCTCAAAGCCATCAGGGTTAAGGTCGGTTAAGAAACCTAGGTTCCCTCGGTTAACACCGATAACGGCGACGTCAAACCGTGCTAGTACTCTAGCGGCACCGAGCATATTGCCATCACCGCCAATAACAATAGCCAGATCACAGCGCTTTCCAAGCTCAACTAATTCAATGAGTCCTTCAGGGGCAATTTCTTTAACTTGCGCACCAACTCGCTCTTCTACAAGTACCTCGTATCCTAATGCTTGCAAAAAGGTATAAAGGCGGTGTAATGTCAATGCCGCACCTTTGTGATTAGGTTTACCGATTAAGCCTATGGTTTTAAAAGGGCTTGTCATGATTATTTTCCTTGATTAAGTTAGCGCAAGACTAACCGAAAAACATTTAAGAGAAAACTTTTTTGATGGCCTGTGGATAAAGTATGAAATTAAGTCCCAGAGATCAGCAAATTTTTACTGCTGTGATGAGTATGTATTGCAATGGCGAAGGCCAGCCTGTGCCATCGAGTAAAATAGCGAAACAAAAAGGCATGGCTGTTTGCTCTGCTACTGTTAGAAACGCGATGGCTCGGCTTGAAAAGATTGGCTTACTCTGTTCTCCGTACACTTCAGCGGGAAGAATGCCCACCGATGCAGGTTTTAAATTCTGGCTCAGTGAATATTTAAATTTGTCTGATATTGGCCACTATTGGCAACCTGAGCAGTCTAAACTCGTCGAATTAGCGCACTCTCTCAGTCAAAAATATCAAGTGTGTTGTTGTGTTGGTTTACCACAAGCGAGTTCACAAATAATTTTTAGGGTAGAAGTACTTGGTTTTGATAGTAGTTCATGGTTAGTACTGTTAATTGATAGAGCCGGGCAGTCACAAAATATCTTGATAGATAAACCAGACTTTGAAACCGATGCTCAACGTTATCAATTTGCATCTTGGATGAATACAGTTTTTAGTCAGCAGCCCCTGAAAGAAGGCCTACAACGCATGTTTGCGATGGCAAATAGCGCACCTAAAACTTGTACAGCTCAATTGACACAATGGACTGCTCAACTTCATCAGCAACTAGGTTCAGATAACTGTATTTTACTTGGAGAAAGGCATTTATATAACGCCATAGAGTCAGATAAAGAGCTCAACCTCGGAGTTGGGTTCCTCCACGATATTGAAGATAAATTGGCATTTAAAAATGGTTTATCCCTCATTATGGGTAATGAGTTATCGAGTTATCAATTGGGCAAAACAGTGATTTTAAGCCTGCCTTATTTTGAAAATGGTGAATATCAGAGCCGCTTTTGTGTGATTTGCTCAACTTGTGCACCAATCGAAGCAATTATTGAAGAATTTTCGTTGGCGAGTACTTGAAACTGATTTTTCCATCCCCATAATGTCCGCAGTTGTAAGATTTTGGAGAAAAATATGTCTGAGCAAAATAATGCCCCAGAGCAAGAAGTGGTAGAGCCTGTTGAGCAAGTAGAAGTAGAACAAGAGCAAGCTCAAGAAGAAGTACAAACTGAACAAAGCCCAGAAGAAGAGATTGCAGGCTTATATGCAGAGCTTGAAGCAGCCAAACAGACTATTGCAGATCAAAAGGACAGTGTTGTTCGTGCCGCAGCTGATGTAGAGAACATTCGTCGCCGTGCTGCACAAGATGTAGAAAAAGCACATAAATTTGCACTTGAAAAGTTCGCTAATGAGCTTTTACCTGTGATCGATAACCTTCACCGTGCCATTGAGTTTTCTGACAAAGAGAATGAAACACTTAAGCCAGTACTTGAAGGTGTTGAAATGACGCTTAAGAGTTTTGAAGATGCTGTCGCTAAATTTGGTGTTGAAACGGTAAATCCACAAGGTGAAGTGTTCAATCCAGATTTCCATCAGGCAATGTCAATTCAACCTAGCAATGATGTAGCACCAAACACAGTGCTAGCTGTGATGCAAAAAGGTTATACTCTGAACGGTCGTTTACTTCGCCCTGCGATGGTAATGGTATCTAAAGCAGCTGAATAATCAGCTTCTGCTTTTTGAATTGAAACGGGCTCATTTAGCCCGTTTTTTGTTGCCTGAATTATATTGTTTACGTAAATTTTTATTTTAAAATAATCATATACACTTAAAACTTCCTTTAAAGGAATCGCTATGAAAAAACTGATCGGCATAGTTGCCTTATCTTTATTGGCTGCAGGTTGTAAAACCTCTCCAACAGGGCGAACACAAATTGCGCTTTACTCACCACAAAAGATGAATGAGATGGGGGTTGCGAGTTTTGCCCAAATGAAAGAGCAGCAAGCCATAGAAACAGATAAAAACACCAATGCTTATGTGCGCTGTATTGCAGATAAGCTGATAGCACAGTTACCCACGCAATATGCAAATCAAGACTGGGAGGTTGTCGTTTTTAAAGAAGACAGCGCCAACGCCTTTGCCTTGCCAGGTGGAAAGATTGGTGTGCACACAGGGCTATTAAAGGTCGCAAAGGATCAACACCAACTTGCTGCGGTTATGGGCCATGAAGTGGGTCACGTTATCGCCGAGCACGCCAATGAGCGAGTTTCTCAAAATAGCTTGTTGCAGTTTGGGTTGCAGGCAAGTGATGTGGCATTGCAAATGGGTAATGTGGAATACCGCCAAGCGATTATGCAAGGCTTAGGTGTCGGTGCTCAAGTGGGAGTGGCTTTACCTTTCAGCCGCTCACATGAAAGTGAAGCCGATGTAATTGGCTTAGATCTAATGGCAAAAGCGGGTTTCGAACCAACTGGTTCGGTGAAACTTTGGGAGAATATGAATAAACTCAGTGGTGAGCGCCCAGCAGAGTTTTTATCAACTCATCCAGCCCCAGACACACGCATGCAAACTTTGAATAGTAAAATCCCTGAAGCTGAGACATTAAAGCGTTCAGCATGGAAAAAAGGGCTAAAACCTGAGTGTAAATAAAGAGAAAATGTTGCATTTATGCAGCCTTTTTTATGTATTTAGATTAATTGATCTATCTCAATTTAGTTTAACACTTACGCAAAAGGCGGACATAAGTCCTTATGTAGCTCGGTCTATTTTCTTATGCTCGCCGCACTCTTATGTCAAGGGTCAACACTATTTGATAAGGCTAGTAAATAATTGGCTACACTTATCAAAAAGCTGTTTTAACTAAACACAACTGAGTGGACCATTATGCAACAATTACCTACGGTAGATTACCGCGCAGATGACGCAGCTGCGCAATTCGTTGAATCTCTTCGTAATACAGGATTCGGCGTTTTAAAGAACCACCCAATCCCACAAGAATTAGTTGAATCAATTTATAAAAATTGGCAAGAGTTCTTCTACACAGAAGAGAAACACAACTTCTTATTCGATAAAGAAAATCAAGATGGTTACTTCCCACCAGAAGTTTCAGAAGTTGCAAAAGGCTTTACTGTTAAAGACATCAAAGAATACTTCCATGTATATCCAAAAGGCCGTGTTCCTGCTCAATTAGACGCTGAGATCCGTGAGTACTACCGTATTGCGAATGAGTTTGCTGCTGAGTTATTAAGCTGGGTTCAAGCGCAAGCACCAGAAGACGTTAAAGCGAAGTTTTCAATTGATCTAAAAGATATGATCAAAGATTCAGAGCAAACTTTACTACGCGTGCTTCACTATCCACCAATGACAGGTGATGAAGAACCAGGTGCTATTCGTGCAGCGGCACATGGTGATATCAATTTACTTACTGTACTTCCAGCTTCAAATGAGCCAGGTTTACAAGTTCAAACACAAGATGGTGGCTGGTTAGACGTACCATGTGATTTTGGTAACTTAATTATTAATATCGGTGACATGCTTCAAGAAGCATCTGGTGGCTACTTCCCATCAACGATTCACCGTGTAATCAATCCATCAGGTAAAGCGTCTAAGAATTCACGTATTTCTTTACCGTTATTCTTACACCCAAAACCTGAAGTTGTGTTATCAGAGCGTTACACTGCTGATAGTTACTTACAAGAGCGTCTTGAAGAGTTAGGTGTAAAATAAACTAGCACTTAACTAGCCTAGACATAAAAAAACCCTAACACTTGTTAGGGTTTTTTATTAGCTGAGATTTCTTAATCAAAAGTCACGAGGTGAAACGAACGTACCTGCTTGAATTTCTTCATAGGTTTGCATAGCGAGTTCGTCTAATGGATCGAGCGAGCGACCTCGACTGGTGATTTCATGCGTTACAGGTAAAATATCAATGTCTTCAAATCCAGACATTTGCGCTATTTTTGCAAAAGTATAAGCATGTTTGTATTTCTTTTGTTTGAAGAAAATACTGACTAGGCTGCTGTATACCTCTAATTTAGGCTGTTGACCCGCTTCATTTAATTCCAGTACTCGGTAGAGTAAGTCTACTGTTTTCTCATCATCAAATTTAGCGTAATAGGTTGCTAAAAATAACTGAATTTCAGCATCATTTCTAACGTTGTCTTGGTCTTGCATATTTAATAGTTTGTTCATGGCAAAGGTACTGTTTTTGCGAGACCAGTGATAATAAAGTAAGCCAGGATGATCAGTTTGTTTTGTATCTTGGAAAATACGGTTCATCTCTTTGAGGCTAGTCAAGTGACCTTCAACACGCGACGTGGTTTTTTCTTTTAACTTTATGTGCTCAATCTTTGCAGCCAGAGATACACAAGAATCATATGACTCTAACTTTTTTAGTAAGTCATATTTGTTATCATCAGTAGGTGATTTGTATTCGTGATATCTGGCAAATATAAGATCAGAGCGCAGATCTTTACAGTGACTATCTTTGTTTAAATCTTCACAAAAACCAGGTGTTTCTTCGCACACTTTGTTTAAGGTCAGGGATTGCTCACAACCTACAAGGGTAAAAATACTTAGTGCGAGCAGCGTCCGCAGTGCCATCTTGCTTCCTCTTCATTGTTTTAATTGTGTCAGGCTATGTTTGCTTTGTTATTTGATAAGCCTGATATACGTGTTTTATGAGTTTTACCTGTTTTTACACTAAAAAACCGCATAAAAAAATAACTCTGGCTAGTTTAGCCTAATGAATTAGACAGTAACAGTGGAGAATCGTAGCAGTTTAAATTAGAATAGCGTTGCCCTAACGGGCTATCCGTTCAAAAAAATTGTTTAATTAGGCAGAAAAAATGACCTTATCTCACGAGCAAGAATATCAAAATAGCTGGCAAGAACGCCAAGATTATGCTGAAAACATGCAACCAATCATTGGTCGTTTGTACCGTAACAAGGGTGTTGAAATCGCTGTTTACGGTCGTCCACTTGTAAATACAAGCACAATCGACGTGATCAAAGCTCACAAGACTGTGGCACGTTTCGAAGAAAGCAAATTACGCTTACGTGAAAGCTTCCCATTCCTAGAAGCTATTAGCAAAATGGATTTAGCACCTGCACGTATCGACCTAGGCAAATTAGCTTATGGTTATGTTCATAAAAATGCAGGCGAAGGTCGTTCAATTGAAGAATACCTAAACGCTGAATTAGCAGACATCGTAAACAAAGGCGACAATCAAGAGCCTCGCGATGTTGTTCTTTACGGTTTTGGCCGTATCGGTCGTTTATTAGCACGTCTACTTATCGAGCGTGGTGGCTCTCACACTGATCTACGCTTACGTGCAATCGTTGTTCGTGGTGGCCGTGACGGTGACCTTGAAAAGCGTGCAAGTCTTTTACGTCGTGATTCAATCCATGGTCCTTTCAATGGTTCAATCACCGTTGATAATGAGCGTAACGCAATCAAAGCTAACGGTAACTATATCCAGGTTATCTATGCTAACTCTCCAGATGAAATTGATTACAATGAATACGGTATCAACAATGCACTTATCGTTGATAACACAGGTATCTGGAAAGACAGAGATGGCTTAGGTCTTCACCTTAAGTCAAATGGTGCTGCGAAAGTACTTCTTACTGCGCCTGCAAAAGGTGACATCAAAAACGTGGTTTATGGTGTTAACAACAAAGACATCCTTTCTGAAGATTCAATCGTTTCAGCGGCGAGCTGTACAACGAATGCAATCACACCAACACTTAAAGCACTTAATGACAAGTACGGTATTCAGAATGGTCACGTTGAAACAGTTCACTCATACACCAATGACCAGAACCTGATTGATAACTACCACAAAGCAGAGCGTCGTGGTCGTGCAGCAGCACTGAACATGGTTATTACTTCTACAGGTGCGGCTAAAGCTGTATCTAAAGCTCTACCTGAACTTGAAGGTAAGTTAACTGGTAACGCTATCCGTGTTCCTACGCCAAACGTTTCAATGGCAATTCTTAACCTAAACCTTGAAAAAGAGACAACGGTTGAAGAATTAAACGAGTACCTACGTGAAACATCACTGTACTCTGACCTTCGTGATCAAATTGATTACACAGCGTCAACTGAAATCGTTTCTACTGACCTAGTAGGTAGCCGTTACGCAGGTGTTGTTGATTCTCAAGCAACAATTGTTGATGGTAACCGTGTTGTACTATACGTATGGTACGATAACGAGTTTGGTTACAGCTGCCAGGTTATTCGTGTTATGCACGATATGGCTGAGGTTGAATACCCAAGCTTACCTCGCTAATAGCGAAAAGTAATAAAAAGCCAGCTTTTGCTGGCTTTTTTAGTTTTTGAACTTAAATCGGTGTGATACTCTTTAAAAATTATTTTTACAAGTGAATTACACTTCCTAAACGATAAAGACAAAAAGTTAATGTTTGTCTGCGACTATTGCGTCGTTAATTTATAAAAAGAAGGTTACGGATGAAAATCACCAGTAATTTTGACAGTGGTAATATCAAGGTGCTTGCGAGCAACGAGCCACTCGATATTCAACTCGCTATCAACAACGATAATGAATCTGAATTTTTTCAGTGGTTTCATTTTCGTTTAGAAAGCACACCATTTTTACAACATAAAATGCAAATTGGTGGTCTAGAAAAATCAGCTTATCCTGAAGGGTGGGATGACTATCAAGCGGTGGCATCATATGATCGCCAAACTTGGTTCCGTGTTCCTACAGCATACGAAAACGGTACTCTTACTATTGATTTCGAACCTGAGCAGAGCCATACCTATTTTGCTTATTTCGCTCCTTATAGTTATGAGCGTCATTTAGACTTACTCTATTGGGCGCAAAGCCATGATGCATGTGAAATTGAAACACTTGGCGAAACGCTAGACGGTCGTGACATTAGTTTGCTTACAATTGGTGAACCTGAAGAAGGTAAAAAGAAAATTTGGATCACTGCCCGTCAGCACCCGGGTGAGACAATGGCAGAGTGGTTTGTAGAGGGGTTACTTCACAAGCTTCTAGATGACGAAGACCCACATGCAGCAGCATTACTTTCAAAAGCTGTTTTCTATGTAGTCCCAAATATGAACCCTGATGGCAGTGTTCGTGGTCACCTTCGTACAAACGCAGTGGGTGTTAACCTTAACCGCGAGTGGGCTGAACCGAGCCTTGAAAAATCACCAGAGGTTTTCCATGTGTTAAATAAGATGCATGACGCAGGCCTTGATATGTATTTAGATATTCATGGTGATGAAGCATTGCCTTATAACTTTGTTGCTGGTAGTGAAGGTATTCCAAGTTATGACGCGCGTTTAGAGTCATTAGAAAATGACTTCAAAGCAGCACTACTTACTATTACACCTGAGTTCCAAGATGAGTTTGGCTATCCAAAAGATGCGCCAGGTGAAGCGAACTTAACGGTTGCATCTTGTGCTGTGGGTGAGGCGTTTAAAGCGTTGGCTTACACGATTGAAATGCCGTTTAAAGATAATGCGAATCTACCAGACCCATATTACGGTTGGTCTGACAGACGTTCATATCAATTCGGTCAAGATACGCTTGCTGCAATTGTATCGGTTGTAGACAAACTAAGATAATAATCAACAGTAAAATCAAAAGGTAGCACCACGGTGCTACCTTTTATGTATAACAATAATGAGGATGTTCCATGGATGCATTTGGGCAGTTTCTAGATTCTCTAGATGGCATGTTGGGGGGAGCAGCTTGGTTCCCGTACGTATTACTTGGTGTGGGTTTATTCTTCACCATTTATCTTAAATTCCCACAGATCAGATATTTCAAACATGCTTGTAAGGTGGTAACCGGCAAGTTTGATAAAAAAAGCCATGAGGGTGACACAACGCACTTCCAAGCGCTTGCTACTGCACTTTCAGGCACCGTAGGTACTGGTAATATCGGTGGTGTGGCACTGGCAATTTCAATTGGTGGTCCAGCAGCGCTATTTTGGATGTGGATGACTGCATTTTTCGGTATGACGACTAAATTTGTAGAGGTAACCCTATCTCACAAGTATCGTGTTAAAACAGATGATGGCACGATGGCTGGTGGCCCAATGTACTACATGGATCGTCGTTTGAATATGAAGTGGTTAGCCGTATTATTTGCTGTCGCCACTGTCATTAGCTCTTTTGGTACAGGTAGCTTGCCGCAAATTAATAATATTGCTCAGGGTATGGAGTCCACTTTTGGTTTTGAGCCTTGGCATACAGGTGGTGTGCTATCTATCTTACTTGCACTTGTTATTTTAGGTGGCATTAAGCGTATTGCCGCAATCACTTCTCGTGTCGTACCATTAATGGCTGCGGTTTATATCATTGGTGCATTGGCGGTAATCTTCTACAACATTGAAAACATTGCACCTTCATTTGCAGCTGTGTTCACAGACGCATTCTCAGGTTCGGCTGCTGCGGGTGGCTTCTTAGGCGCATCATTTGCTTATGCCTTCAACCGTGGTGTAAACCGTGGTTTATTCTCGAACGAAGCAGGTCAAGGTTCTGCACCTATTGCACACGCATCTGCGAAAGCAGATGAACCAGTATCTGAGGGGATGGTGTCAATTCTTGAGCCTTTCATCGATACCATCATCATCTGTACTTTGACAGGCTTAGTTATCCTTTCTTCTGGTGTATGGACTGAAAAATTTGAAACACAATTTGAACGTTCATCCATGGTCATTTTACAAGGCCAGTATTCTGAAGATAACGAAGAAAATCGCCAATCACTTTATAAGTATTTAAATGGTCACAAAGACCATGGTGTAGAGCTTTATAATGGTGAACTTCATTCAATACAGGGTAAAGCGGTAGAGAAAGACTTTACCATTATTCACTCTCGCTCAATTGCTGAAGATGTGCGTTTCGGTTTAACTGAAAAGCATGTTTATACTGGCACTATTGAAATTAAAGATGGTATGCCTGTAGACAAAGATATTATGATCACCGGTAAGTCTTTAGTTCATTCTGCTGAGCTGACAACTAAAGCATTTAGCCGAGGTTTCTTTGGTGAAAATGGTAAATATATCGTATCAATTGGCTTGTTATTATTTGCTTTCTCGACAGCAATTGCGTGGTCTTATTATGGCGACCGTGCAATGATTTATCTACTTGGTAGCAAATCAGTGATGCCTTACCGAGTATTTTATGTTGCAGGCTTCTTCTGGGCATCATTTGCAGACACGACTTTAGTTTGGAAACTAGCAGCAGTTGCAATCGTTGTGATGACCTTACCTAACTTATTCGGTATTTTCTTACTTCGTAAAGAAATGAAAGAGTCAGTCACTGAATACTGGGATAAGTTCAATAAAGAGCATCCAAACGAAAAATAAATCGTTTTTGAACGTACCTTAGTAAAAGACTTTTGGTACAAAAACGAGTAAAATGGCGTCCTCGAGACGCCTTTTTTGTATCAGCAGGAGTCATAAATATGGCAATAGTTTCTTGTCCAAGTTGTAACGAATCTATTTCAAGTAAAAACAAGGTTTGTCCACACTGTGACCTTCAGCTCGGAGAAGTCAGCGAAGAGCAATTAGCTCGTATTGCTGCACGTAAAAGAGTTAAAAAGCAACAGATGTTTATGAATCACTCTTTCCTTGCATTGATCCTTTTCCTCGGTGGTTTCTTATATCTTTATTCACGCCAACCAGTACCTGATTCAATTGAAATGTGGTTAACCAGAGGCGCCATCGCGATTGGTTGTTTTTGGTATTTAGTAAACAGAATTATTTTAGTGTATTTAAAAAAGAAAAAGTGACATGAACATAGACAGCTTAGTAAATAATTTAACACCCGAATTATTTGAGCGTTTGCAGTATGGGGCCTCAACAGGTAAGTGGCCTGATGGCACTCCACTGACAGAAGCTCAAAAAGAGCAAACAGTACAACTTGTTATGCTTTATCAGGCAAAAGTAGCCAAGACTAATGAGCAATTCACCATCAACGCAGAAGGGGAAATGGTTCAGAAGTCCAAAAGAGAACTACAACAAGAATTTAAAAAAGAAAATGAGATAGCCAGGTTCAGTGAAAATGATCTTTAAACACCTATTTACCCCAAAATGGAAACACCCAAAAACTGAAGTAAGACTTCAGGCGCTTAATAAGCTAGAGCAAGACAAGGATGCTGATGTTTTAAAGACGATGGCATTAGAAGATAATTCGACTGAAATCAGACAAAAAGCCTTAAATAAATTAAATAGCTTGAGTCTTTGGTGGCAAGCTTATAAACAAGACCAAGCCCTCAAAGAGCTAGCAGAACAACATATTAGCAGTGCAGTATTAAACGGTAAAAGTGAACTTGACGGTACTATTCGCCAAGAATATGTAGATAGATACGCATCGAAACGAGTGCTAGAAAAGCTAGCTTTTTCTGAATCAAGCCTAGAAGTTCGCGTAAAACTATTAAAACGTCTTGCTCAGCCTAAACTGATTGAGCAGAGCTTTAAACAAGACGATGAACAACTGCAGTTGTTGCTTTTACCTCTGGTCGAGCAATACGGCTTACAAAAGCAGTTATTAAAATCAGCGAAAGGTGACGCAAAAGCGGCACTTGAGCAAGCTCTTGAGCAACAAAAACTGGCAAAAGAAAAACCGGCTGAAGTACTTGCGCAAGTCAAAATGATTTTAGCTAAGCTAAATGCGCTCAGAGACAAGCACGATTACAAAGAAGTAAACAACCAATTCGGAATTTTAACTGAGCAGTGGCAAGGTCTAGAGCTGTCTTGGTTAGATGAAGAAGCTATAAAAGAAAATCAGCAAAAGTACAGCGCAATAGAAGCGCGTATTTCTTCACATTTGACTGCTTTACAAACTGAGTTCGAAGCGGCAGAAAAAGCTGAGCAAGCGAAGCGTGAAAAAGAGGCGTTCCTTAAAGAAGTTGAGTCACAATTGAATCTAGCTGAACAAGCGTTAGTAAATGCGCTAGAGCAACTAGATGTGTCAAAACAGACGGAGCTAGGGACTCAGCTTAGTCAAGTACGTGGTAAAATAACATCTAGTGAGTACAGTGATAAGCTCGTTAAGCATTTAGACACACTTACAGAATTTGAAAGCCAATTAAAGCAATTACCTGAACTGGTTGTTGCAAACCAAGCTGCCCAAACTGCACTTGACGCACTTGCGAATGTCACGCCATCAACTGAATTGAGTGAGCTTGATGACACTTTAAATTCGCAAAAGTCGGCTTACAACAATGCGAAAGGTATTATTGAACAATTACCTAACACACTAAAAAAACCAGCTAAAGCAAAGCTTAGTGCGTTAAGCAAGCAGTTTAAAGCTGCCATGGCTGAACAACTTGATGCGCAACAAAATGAGCTTAAACAAGCTAGACGTAAAGCCAAAGATGTTCAACGACTTGTTGAGCAAGGCAGAAGTAAAGTCGCATTTGGCGTGTTTAAAGGATTCAACGAGCACTTTGAACGTTTAACAGCAGTAAACCAAGCACAGCTTGAACCGCTTCGAGAGCAAATTGCTACGCAGTTAGATGATATTCGTGATTGGCAAAAGTACGCGTCAGCACCAAAGCGTGTAGCGCTTTTAACTGTGTTAGATGAGCATATTGAAAGCTGTGATTTAGCGCCTAAACAACGCGCTGAGTTAGTTAAGAAGCTACGTGCACAATGGCATGAATTAGGCCGAGTTGATACTGACGAAGAGAAGCTACAAGCGAAGCAGTTCGATGAAAAACTAGAGCTGCTATTTGCACCTTGTCGTGCCTTCTTTGCTGAACAAGAGCAACAACGTGAAAAAGCAAAGCAAGCGCGTGAAGCTTTGATTAAACAAATGTCAGAACTCGCCGCAACAGACACATCAGTAGAAGGGTTTAACTGGCGTGAATATGAAAGCCAGTTTAATAAGCTAAATAAACAGTGGCGTGCAGCAGGCAGTGTTGACAGTGATGTATATAAATCACTGAATAATGCATTCAAAACGCAAGCCAAACTCATTGGTGATGCGATCCGTTCACAACATGAACATAATGCTCAGTTAAAGCAAGGTCTAGTTGATACAGCAGCTGAGCAAATTGCTGCTGAGGATTTAGCACAAGCGTGCGACGTATTGAAATCGCTACAAAAGCAGTGGCAAACAATCGGTTTTGCAGGTAACAAGAAAGAAAATCAGTTATGGCAAGCTTTCAGAGAACATAACGATGCCGTGTTTGCGAAACGCAGTGCGGAATTTGAATCTCAAAAAGCTGAGAAA
The DNA here is from genome assembly GCF_049257195.1 of Pseudoalteromonas sp. SS15. Lineage (NCBI taxonomy): Bacteria > Pseudomonadati > Pseudomonadota > Gammaproteobacteria > Alteromonadales > Pseudoalteromonadaceae > Pseudoalteromonas > Pseudoalteromonas sp. SS15. The sequence continues at coordinate 538,202 of NZ_JBMMUD010000001.1, read as the reverse complement.
GATGCGCTGAACTCAGAGCAGCAGCAACAATTTGATGAAATTAAAGCTCAGTTGCCTGAAAACGCTAGCGAAGCTGAAATCAAAAAGTTGATTTCTCAATTATCTGAAATTAACTTTCTGCCAGCTGTCAAAAAGCAAGCTCAAAAGTTCATTTCTGAATTACAGCATAAGTTAGTTGAGCTTGAGCAGCTTGCCAATACCGCTCGATTTGATGCGTTAAAGGTGGCGCTTGAAAATGGTGGCTCGATCCCTGCTGAGTTTATTAGCAAAATCGATGTGAATTTGTCTAGTGAGCAGTTGATTTTACGCCTTGAAATCTTGTCTGACAAAATGAATGATGAGAGCTCAAGCCCAGAGCGCATGTCAGAACAAGTAGCTATGTTAGATGATAAATTGCAAGGTCAAAAAGTAGATTTTGACCATTATTTATCTGCATACTTATCAAGTACGCCTACAGCTGAATTACAGTCAGAAAGATTGCTTAAACTTCTTTAGAACCAAGTAATTCTTATAATAAAAACCACGCAATTGCGTGGTTTTTATTATTTCTATATATTTCAAAATCATGTCTAGAAAAAACGAGGTCACAGATTGAGGTCAATTCAAAACCTCATTCAGAGCAGTATCAAGTGTTTTAAACTTGAATTTAAACCCTTGCTGTTCGAGCTTTTTAGGGATGACATTTTGGCCATATATTAATAAGTCAGACATTTCACCAAAGAGTAGTTTCAAAACAAATTCTGGCATAGGAAACAAAGCAGGGCGTTTTAAGGTTTTTGCGAGTATTTGAGTAAAATTAGAATTGCTAACAGGCTCAGGGGCTGTCAGGTTAAACGCACCATGGGCACTTGGCTCATCAAGTAAGAAGACAATGGCGTTGATCATGTCATCGATATGGATCCAGGACATCATTTGTTTGCCTGATGCCATTTTGCCACCCAATCCTAACTTAAAAGGGGGCAGCATTTTGTCCAAAGCACCACCTTGTTTGCTGAGTACAATACCTGTTCTTAGCAGGCAAACTCTCACTTCAGGTGACTGTGCCTGTAGAGCGAGCTCTTCCCATTGTTTACAGAGCTGGTGGCTAAATTCAGGGTACGTTGACGAGTATGACTCAGTGACAACATTCTCTGCAGGTTGACGACCATAAAATCCAATAGCACTTCCAGAAATAAACACTTTAGGCGGTGCATCACTGGCGTTTATTTTAGTGACGATCTGCTCGGTAATACCTAAACGGCTTTGAAAAATTTTTTGCTTTTGTTGCGCGCTCCATCGTTTGTCTGCGATGGGCTCTCCAGCAAGATTAATCACTGCATCCAAATCATCAAAATTTAAATCTTCAAGGTTATCAATAAATTTGATTGAATTTGATAATCTGCTTTTAGCTTTGTTTATGTTTCTAGTTAAAGCTATCAGTTCGTGCTTGTCAGCGAGCATTTTGCAAAGTGCGGAGCCAATTAATCCCGTTGCACCTGTTATCAGTATTTTCATCCTACAACCTTAGCGCTTATATTTAGATTTCATACGTAAAAAATCATTGATGGATCAATTAAGTATTGTTGAAGTAGAATAAATGTAAACTTGTTTTCGAAGGAATTTATGTGTCGTCTCTTCAAGGTTTAAGTAAAAGCTTGGTAATTATCGCATCACTGTTTATCGTGCTGGCAGGCCTTAAACTGGCCACGGATATCATTGTGCCATTTATATTGGCTGCATTTATTGCCATCATCTGTAATCCATTACTAAGATTCTTTGCCCGCTATAAAGTACCTAAAGGCATTGCTATCTTACTTATCATGTTAATGATAGTGGCTGTTGGCTCTAGTCTAGCTGGCTTAGTTGGCCAATCTTTGAATGATTTCTCGCAGCAATTGCCACAATATAGAGAAGATCTACAGGCCCGTTTTGTCTGGTTGGTAGATACTGCTGCACAGTACAATATTTTAATCGATAAACAACAGCTCATTGCATTGTTTGATCCGGGTAAAATGATTGATATGGCAACCAATATGCTGACTGGGTTTGGCGCGGCCATGGCCAATATTTTCTTAATCATCTTAACTGTGGTGTTTATGTTATTCGAAGCACCGATGATCAATAAGAAAGTGCATTTGGCCTTAGATGACCCTGAAATGCGACAAAAACAAATCGATAAATTTCTAGAATCTATTAACTCTTATTTGGCCATTAAAACTTTGGTGTCTTTAGCAACGGGTTTTTGCGCTGCATTGTTACTTTGGATATTAGATGTCGACTACTTTGTTTTATGGGGCGTTGTCGCGTTTTTATTAAACTATATTCCTAATATCGGCTCTATTATTGCCGCAGTGCCTGCGGTTTTAATTGCACTTATCACCCAAGGCCCTCTTGTCAGTGGCTTTGTTGCACTTGGTTATGTGGCGATAAACACGGTTATGGGGAACGTTATAGAGCCTAGATATATGGGTAAAGGGCTCGGCTTATCTACTTTAGTCGTGTTCCTTTCTTTAATCTTCTGGGGCTGGCTGTTTGGGACTGTGGGAATGCTGTTATCAGTACCATTAACCATGGTGGTGAAAATTGCCTTAGAAAATAGCGAAGAAGGGCAGTGGCTAGCGACTATGCTAGGTAGTGGTGAAGAAACAGAATCAAAGCTAAGTTAATTATTGAAAACGGCGCTGAAAGAGCGCCGTTTTTATTGTTGCTTAATAACTAAGTTTCAAATCTTCAATATGGCGTGTATATAAACGTATCTTGCATTCTTTATATGCAACAGCAGCTTTGGTTGAATTTGGCATCTTATGAAGGTAGCGCCATCTGCAGCTGTCTTCAATGTAATTGTCTTGATGTTTTAAACTTCGTCTTATGATAGGTAACAGTTGAGTATTGCCGGTGTCTTGCTCAAGCTCTTCCATATCCATCACCAGCTTTTTAATCCAGATAGTTCTTTCCCTGTCTAATGTCTCAATATTGCTATCAAGGCACTTTATAAACTGTCTAGCCTCAGCAGGAGAGTTACTTTGTATTGGCTTACACTCTCTAAGCTCATAGGCGTGTGTTGAAAGTGTTATTAGTGGTAATCCTGCACAAAAAAGTAATCTAAAAAAATTAGTCATATTTAAACTCAACAATAAACAACGCACCGCCTAGTGAAGCAGAGCCTATCTCTATATTTCCTTGATAATCATTCACCAAATCTGCCACAATTGCGAGTCCAACGCCATGACCTGATTCATAAGTATCTAAGCGGGTGCCGCGTTGTAACAGTTTTTTTCGAGCACCGACTTCAATTCCTGGTCCATCATCACAAATTTCAATTTTCAGGGTCTTTTCATCACTTGTGACATTAACATGGACAGTGCTTACACAGGCTTTACAGGCATTGTCGATAAGGTTGCCCAGTATCTCCATTAAATCTGTTTTATCGCCTAAAAACTTCGTTTTATCAGCACAATTCGATTGAAAATCAATTGCTTTCTCATGATATACCTTTTTCATCGCATTTAAAATCGATTCAAGTACAGGGGCAACAGAGGTGGTTTTCTTCCAAGTATCGGTACCACCAGTCGCAGCACGCTTTAACTGATGTTCTATCATACTGTTGATCCTATCGAGTTGCTCTTGTGCATCATTATCATTTGCCATAGGACTAGATTTTAAAATAGCTAAGGGCGTTTTCAGTGCATGTGCTAAGTCGCTTAATGACGCTCTATATCGTTCTTTTTGTCGGCGTTGAGACTCAAGGAGTAAATTTAGATCTTCTGTAATAGCTTGGAGCTCAACAGGATAAGTATGTGATAAGCGCTCCTTTTTGCCAGATTCAATCGCTTTAATTTCTTTGTCTAAACGCTGCAGAGGTCGCATATTCCAGATAAAACCTAAACTCATTAAAAGTGTCATGATGGCACCGAGAATTAACATCCAAGTCATTAATGTGTCTGTAAACTCGGACAATATATCTTCTAAAGCATTATCGTCTCGCAGCAGGATAAACACAGCTTGTTGAGATTGTTCGGCATTACCTAAGATAACAGTGAGGCTGAGTTGCCAGTATGCATTGCCTTGATAGTGCACTTGTTTGAATTCAGATGCACCAGTCTCAGAGTCTATTGAATCAGGGTTAAATTCAAGTGAGACAGCAGACTCCGAATACCAAACCAAATCATTGTTTTGGTAGATAAGCGCGAAAGTATCGGAGTCAATGCGATTTAATTCGGGTGCCAATATGGTATTGGGCATTTTTACCGATTCATCAATAAACTCGACTTCTGAAATGAGTGAATATAAGTGCGCTTCTAAGTTTTTTTCGGTGGCATCGACAAGTGACGCATAATAGGCACTGCTTACAGAGTAAAACAATACGGGAAGGGCGATTATAAGCACAAAGACAAGGACGAAGCCTTGTCTTATTTTCAATGGAACCTGTGTAGAATTTACCACTGACTCTTAAACCTGTAGCCTCTGCCTCTTAAAGTCTCAACTGGGTTAAGTACGCCTTCAGGATCGAGTTTTTTACGTAGCCTAAGCACAAACACTTCAATTACATTTGAATCTAAATCGAAGTCTTGATCATAAATATGCTCAGTAAGTTCAGATTTAGAAATCACCTTTTGCGGGTTGACCATTAAGTATTCAAGCACTTTGTATTCGTAAGCAGTGAGAGTTAATTCTTTTTCATTGACCCACACTTGTTGTGAGCGGGTGTGAATTTTAACAGGACCAATATTAATTTCTGGATTTGCTTGGCCTGCACTACGACGGATTAACGCGTTACAACGAGCCACAAGCTCTTCAACATGGAATGGCTTTGTTAAGTAGTCATCAGCACCAGCATCTAGCCCTTCTACTTTATCCTGCCAACGTTCGCGGGCAGTTAGAATTAAAATGGGGATAGTCACCCCCGCTTTCCTGGCGCGTTTAATCAGTTCGATACCGTCTAATTTAGGTAGACCTAAATCAACTACCGCTAAATCAAGCGGGTATTCTTGTAAGTGAAATAAACCAGATTCACCATCATGGCATAAATCGATACTGTATTTTTCTTTTTCTAGTGCTGAGCGTAAATTCTCAGCCAGTTGAATATCATCTTCGATCACTAAAATTCGCATACTAATCCTTCTTCACTTTGCCTGTTTTTTTATCTACTTTGAGGTCAACAATGCGTCCGTCCTTTTGCAAGATCCTCACGACAAAATAGGTGTTTTCTTCTGATACTTTTAACGTTTTTCCTGCATATTCTGCTAGGGCCAGCGTAATAGCTTGTTTTTTGTCGATATTGGCTTTGTTATTGGCAATGACTGTCGCTGACATCAGTGACAAGCTTAAACTAACAACAAAACCAACTAGTGTTAGACGCATTTTGAGCTCCAGTTACAGGGCTGCTTAACAATTGTGTTCAGAATATAAGTTAACGAATTAACCAAAGCTGAACTTGTTGTTAAGGCAAAACCTTTTTATATGGTTTAACAACACTGTGAGCATATACGCCAGCAGCAATATATGGATCTGCATCAGCCCACTGCTGGGCAGCTTCAAGAGACTCAAACTCTGCGACAACTAGTGAGCCTGTAAAACCAGCTGAACCTGGTTCTTCACTATCAATTGCAGGAAGAGGACCCGCTGCGAATAGACGATTTTGTTCTTTTAAAGCCATGAGTCTTTCTAAATGAGCAGGGCGAGTAGCTAAACGTTTTTCTAAAGAATTCTCTACATCAGTAGAGTAGATCATATACAACATAAAATTCACTTTATTCGGGTCTGTATGAAATTGTATGCAATGGTAAGCTTTCTATACGCCCTTTGTAAATGGCAATACTATGAGACGCAGTGTTTCACGTTAAAAACTTGATAACAGTATCCTATGACGGTAGAGTCGGGCGGAAGTAAAAAAACAATAACAACAGGATGACGTTTTAATGAGTGCGAACAGAGAGCATTTTAGTTCAAAACTAGGCTTTATTTTAGCTGCTGCAGGCTCTGCAGTAGGTATAGGTAACTTAGTTGGTTTTCCCGTCTCTGCAACAAAAAATGGTGGTGGAGCCTTTCTATTAGTTTATGCATTATTTGTGGCTTTTATCTGTTTGCCTGTGATGATGGCTGAAATGGCAATGGGTCGTAAAGCACAGAAAGACCCATATGGTGCATATAAATCTTTATCTGGTAATGACAAAAAGTGGTCTTTTGCGGGCGGCCTCGCTGTACTAACTCCTTTTATGATTGCTGTATTTTATATGGTAATTACAGTTTGGATATTTGGTTATCTAGCGCAAACTGCATTAGGTAACTTGGATATGCTGGCTAATCCAGATCATTTTGGTCAGTTCATTAATCAAAACACGGTTTTTGTTTACATGGTTGTAGTTGCAATCATTGTGAACTTAATTCTAGTGGGTGGTGTTAAAGAAGGCATTGAAAAAGCAGCTAAGTTTCTAATGCCCGCACTATTTGTACTACTAATTGGTTTAGTCGCGTATGTACTCACGCTAGATAACGCCATGGCTGGTGTTGAGTATTACATTGTCCCAGACTTTTCTAAGATGGATGCCAGTGTTCTAAATGGCGCTTTGTCTCAAGCATTTTTCTCATTATCTTTAGGTATGGGTATCTTAATGACTTATGCGTCTTATATCTCTAAAAAAGACGACATTGTAGGTGGCGCAAAAATGGTCGCCATCACTGACTCGTTAGTGGCATTTATTGCTGGCCTTATGGTTCTGCCTGCTATCTTCAGCTTCAATCCAGCGACGAATCCAGAAGAGCTATCAGATTCATCGGTTTCAATGATTTTCGTTTATCTACCTAAAATTCTTTTAGCACTGCAAACTGACATTGGTTATACCGGTGCGTCAATCGTGGCGTTTGTCTTCTTCTTACTGGTATTTTTTGCGGCAATTACCTCTCTTGTATCAATTGTTGAAGTACCAACAGCTGCTTTAATCGAAGAAAAAGGCGTAAGTCGCAAGGTAGCATTATTAATTTTAGCTGGTGCTACAGGTCTACTGACAGTGCTGTGTACGATGTCATTTGGTATGGTTGATTGGCTAACTCAGTTTGTTAGTTATGGTGGTGCAGACAAGAGTATGTTCGATATCGTATACGATGTTTTCTACGACACAATTTTACCGCTGAATGGTCTAATGGTGTGCTTGTTTGTCACTTATCGCTGGAAGAAAGCCAAGCTTTCTGAAGAGTTATCTCAGGGCTGTGACAGCTATTCAGGTAGTTTTATGGAGAAATATGTGAACTTTTCACTATCGACATTTATACCTGTGATTTTACTACTTATCTTTGTAAATACTGTAGCCACTAAGTTTTTTGCAGTAAGCCTATTTGGCTTTTAACCCGCATCAATATTTAAGTTAAAAGGCCGATTATTCGGCCTTTTTTATACCAACCCTTTTAATTAAGTGATCTATTTTGAGGCAAGAAAAACTTGTCGATAGCGAGGCGAAAATTTTGCTATTTAGTTGCTCTAAATGAGAAATTTTTAACGAAGCTAGCGTCAGTTTTAATCCCTTAAAATGATTAAGTATTATGGAGGGTTGGTATTAATTTTTATCCCGTGGTTATTCGCATCCCGGAATCTAAATAGCTGCCAACCCCTATAGTAAACATCCATAAACCCCACAAGCTATGCTCTAGTACACATACCATTAATGAGCGACTGTGTGCATAGGTGTAAGAAAATAACAGTCCGCCTGCGAATGAAAGCGCAATTGCAACCCAGTTATCGTATACACAATGGGCGAGGGCAAAACTAAGCGCACTTAAAAAGATACGCACATTTTTACTTGGCAGAATATGTTTATAACGATGGAAGAAATAGCTTCTAAAAATAAGCTCTTGAGGCAAAACAGAAAGCAGCGGATATGCAATCAATAAGATTAACCATTGAGTGGTTTCATTCTTTGGCATAGCAAACCATAGCGTTTGATTGGCCAAGCCAAATAACATGGCACTGAACAATGCGCCAATGAAGAAGCCAGTAAAAAGTCGATGTTTGACTTGTGAAAATTGACCTAAAGAAGTTAAACGAAAGCGCTTAAAGTGCGGGTCGGTGAGCAATAGAAAGGTGCAAACAATCATAAGGATAAGTAAAGCAGGGAACAACCAACTGGATAGGTAATCTTTAAATAAATAAGTAAACAGCGGTAAGCAGAAAAATACGCCACAGAGCTCAAACCAACGATATTGCGAAGCAGTCAAAGGCAAACCCCATTCTTAAATATTATTAAAAAAGTATAGTTTGCCCCTAGACTAAAAAAGCGACAGTTTTATTAAATTTGCGGGATTATTTTTTGTTTTCTTGTTCTTGAAACCCATCGGGTAAGTATTCAAAAATTCGAAAAACAGTGAGCAATACGGCAATAAATGTGACGATTGCGAGACCGAAGACTTTGAAATTAACCCAAAAGTCGAGCGAGAAGTTATAGGCGACATAAAGGTTTAAGATTGCAATACTGATTAAGAATACAAACCAAAGCGTATTGAGCTTTTCATACACTGATTTTGGTACATCCACCTTTAATTCTTTCTCACCTTGTTTCTCAGCTGCGGTTTTTAGCATACTGAGTAGAGCCGTTTTTACGAGGTTCTTATTAAATATAAATCGAGAAATGACCAAGGCAGCTGCGAGCAAGCCGTAAATAGCCGTCGTTTTCCACATAATGTACTGTTCATCTTGGAATATGATTGTCATACCACCTAGAAATAAAGCAATCACACAGAAACCCCAAGTTTTGGTTGAGATCTTACCCTCAGTGAAATATTGATATGCAATTTGCAGTAATGATATACCGACCAATACCGCAGTCGCCCAGAATATATCGACCATTTTGTAGACTAAGAAAAATAGGATAAGGGGTAAGTATTCAAATAATGCAGTCATAGATACCTCTCTTAAATTACGTCCTACAACAAAGTATTAACAATATTTGAGTAAGACTGCAAGTTGACATTCACAAAAAATATTTTTAGGCTCTGCCACCCTCTAGCAGTAATAAACCAGTATATATATGAACAAGTCAGAATTAGTATCGGCCATGGCGGCACACAGTGAGTTAACGAAGAAGGATTCTCAGGCAGCTTTGAATAGTATTTTGGCGATCATAAAAAAGCGCTTATCTGAGGGCGATCAAGTGCCTATCTCTGGTTTTGGTACGTTTGCACTGAGCTATCACCCGGCAAAGATGGGCAGAAATCCGCAAACGGGTGAAGAGATCATGATTGAAGGGGCAAACAAGGTACAATTTAAAGTTGCTAAGGCGCTGAAAGACGCCTTAGCGAACTAAGCATCAAAGTTTCGTCAAACTACTTGGAATTGCAGCTAGGCGGCAAGTAAGTTAATCCCAATGAACATAGGTTTTCTATGAAAGTAGGGTTATCCAGCGTAGCCAACACCGCTGCAGCTTCATGTAGGACGGAGAAACTATTTTTGGGTTGCAGATTTCATCGTCGCAACAAAGCTTTGTAACGAGTCTAGCATTACGCTTGGCTCGTTCAGGCTTTGCTCGATAATTTTAACCACAGCAGAACCCGAGATTGCACCCGCAGCACCAGAATTTAGCGCCGCTTTTACATCGTCAGGTGTTGAAATACCAAAGCCTAACAGTGCAGGCGCTGCATGATATTCTTTTAATTTAGAAATCATAGAGTCAGCTGGCATTTGCGCTTTTGTTTCTGTGCCAGTTACCCCTGCGCGTGAAAGCAGGTAGGTGTAACCGCGGCCATAGCTTGCACAAGTGCGGATAGTATCGTCATCTGCGTTTGGTGTCGCAATGAAAATAGGTTCAATGTCTGCAGCTTTTGCAGCGCTTCTGAACATTTTAGATTCATGAAGCGGCACATCAGCCACTAAAATTGAATCTACGCCGACTTCTTTTGCTTCACGATAAAAAGCATCGATACCACGCGCAAAAATAAGATTTGAATATAGTAATAGGCCAATCGGAATATCTTGATTATATTCACGAACTTGCTTAATGATATCAAAGCAGTCTTGGGTATTAATATTTTGCTCTAGGGCGCGAATATTCGCAGCTTGAATCACTGGGCCGTCTGCAATTGGATCTGAAAATGGAATACCTAGCTCTAACGCATCCGCACCACCGTCGATCAAGCTTTTAATGATCTCAAAACTCAGTTCTTTGTTTGGATCGCCAATTGTCACGAACGGGACAAACGCCCCTTGATTTTTCTCTGCAAGGGCAGCAAAAGATTGTGCATAACGGCTCATTATAGCGCTCCTTGTTCTGCTAGTACTTGGTGAACGTGTGCTAAGTCTTTATCACCGCGACCACTTAAGTTCACTACTAAAATTGTTTCTTCAGTTTGCTCTTCGGCATATTTTAATGCGTATGCAAGGGCATGACTTGATTCAAGCGCAGGAATAATACCTTCATGCTTAGCAAGCGCTTGGAAAGCATCAAGTGCTTCTTTATCAGAAATACCCACATATTGTGCGCGGCCTGTTTCATGCAAAAATGCATGCTGAGGGCCAACTGCAGGGTAATCAAGGCCAGCAGATACAGAGTATGACTCTTCGATTTGGCCGTCTGAGTTTTGCATAATGTAAGTATACGCACCGTGTAAAATACCCTTAGTACCTTTACACAAAGCAGCGCCATGCTCTTCAGTATCAAGCCCTTTACCAGCAGGCTCAACACCAATGAGTTTCACACTTTCATCACCGATAAAGTCACTGAACATACCAATGGCGTTTGAACCACCACCAACACAGGCAATCACAGCGTCAGGTAAACGACCCTCAGTATCTAACACCTGCTGTTTTGCCTCTTCGCCAATCATTTTTTGGAATTCACGAACGATGGTCGGGAATGGGTGTGGGCCAGCAGCCGTACCTAAAAGGTAGTGGGCTGTTTTATAGTTTGCAGACCAGTCACGCATGGCTTCGTTTACAGCATCTTTTAACGTGCCAGAGCCGGCAGTTACAGGGATCACTTCGGCACCCATTAAACGCATTCTGAAAACATTTGGCTGTTGACGTTCAACGTCTTTTGCACCCATATAAACACGGCATTTCAAACCAAGTAGTGCACAGGCAAGTGCTGTTGCCACACCATGTTGACCTGCACCTGTTTCGGCGATTACTTCTTTTTTACCCATACGCTTAGTAAGCAATGCTTGACCAAGTACCTGGTTGGTTTTATGTGCACCGCCGTGGAGTAAATCTTCACGCTTTAAATACAATTTTACTTTTGGGTTTGTAACTAAATTACGAGTAAGCGTTAGCGGCGTTGGACGGCCCGCGTACTCGTTTAATAGTTTTGTAAACTCAGCCTGAAATTCAGGATCTTTTTGGGATTTATTAAATTCACCTTCAAGCTGCTTTAGTGCAGGGACGAGTAGTTCGGGTACAAACATGCCACCGAAATCGCCAAAATATGCTGCGTTATTCATTTCCACCTCAATAACCTCTTATGTTTTTAAAAGCATCTGCAATTTTTTGCGAACACTTTTTACCAGGGCTCAGTTCAACCCCTGAATTCAAATCTAGTCCTTGTGCGCCTGTATAAGCTGCATCAAGTACATTTTCTGCGTTTAAACCGCCAGCTAACATAAAGCTGTTCGCGCTCTTCTCAGCCAGTAATGACCAATCAAAAGCTTCACCTGTGCCACCAAACCCCGCAGAGGTTTTAGTATCGTACAAATGTTTATCTACTCCTGAGATTGGTTCAGGTAGTTCATCAGTCACACCTTGTGCTTTCCATATTTGGCAAGTTACAGGTAACTTTGCGCGCAGCGCTTCAATATAAGTTTTATCTTCATTGCCGTGTAACTGCACGGCTGCAAGTTTTAATGTTTGCGCAATTTCACTGACTTGTTCTAAATCTTCGTTTACGAATACACCAACATACTTTAAAGGTGCGCTATCGATGACGGCTTTAGCACAGTCAATGTCAACGTAGCGGGGCGATTTAGGGGCGAAGATCAAGCCGCCGTAAATAGCCCCTGCGTTAAAAGCCGCTTGGGCGTCCTGAGAACGCGTTAAACCACAAACTTTATTTTCACCCAGAATAAGACGACGGCAAGCAACTTCTAAGTCTTGCTCAGCCATAATAGAGCTGCCCACTAAGAAACCGTTACATAATGGCGCTAAACGTTTTACGTCTTGGTGCGTGTAAATCCCCGACTCAGAGATCACAACTTTGCCATCAGGAATTAGCTTTCTGAGCTTCTCGGTTGTCGCTAAATTCGTGCTTAAGTCACGTAAGTTGCGGTTATTAATACCGATAATTTCAGCATTCAGATCAAGTGCGCGGTGTACTTCTTCTTCATTACTGACTTCGGTTAAGATTGACATATTCAGTGACTTTGCCACATTGGCAAGGTGTATATATTGTGCATCATCAAGTACTGACAGCATAAGCAAAATAGCGTTACCACCATGTAAGCGCGCTAGATAAACCTGATACTCGTCAATGAAGAAGTCTTTACAAATAAGCGGTTGGTCAACTTTTTTGCTGACATAAGTCAGGTAATCAAAACTACCCTGAAAATATTTTTCATCGGTTAACACACTGATGCATGTGGCATATTTGCCATATACACCAGTGATTTCATCAAGATTAAAGTTATCTCTAATCAGGCCCTTTGATGGCGATGCCTTCTTACACTCTAAAATAAACTGTGTACCAGTTGCAGCCAGTGCTGCTTGAAAATCTCTGTCACTAGGCACAAGGTCGTTAATAAAAGAGTCTAGTGGATTTTGTTGTTTTCTTAGAGCAACTTCTTGTTGCTTATCTGCAACGATTTTTTCTAATACGTTAGCCATTGCTTACCTCGACGATCTCTTTTAGTTTGTCTGCTGCTTTGCCAGATTTTAAAATTGTTAATACTTGCTGTGTGGCGGCTTTAAAATCAGCAGCCAAATTATGCATTACCAATAATGCAGCGACGTTTACCGCAATAGCGGCATTGTGTGCATCAGGTGCTGTGCCATTTAAAATCTCAATACTGGCTTTGGCATTGTATTCTGGCGTATCCCCAGCGATTTGGTCTAATGAATAATGTTCAACGCCAAAGTCGTCAACGGTTAAGGTGTATTCTTTAATTTCACCATCAACCAACTCAGCCACATGGGTTGTGCCATGTAGGGCAATTTCATCTGTGCCTTCACCGTGCACTATCATTGCTCGCTCAGTACCGAGTGTCTTTAAAGTCTCGGCCATCGGAAGGCATAAACTTTTATCATACACACCTAGTAACTGCACTTGTGGGGCGGCAGGGTTAGTCAATGGGCCTAAAATATTAAAAATCGTGCGGGTTTTTAACGTGGTACGCACTGGCATCGCATGCTTCACACCTAAGTGATAAAGCGGCGCGAATAAGAAGGTGAAGCCGGTTTCTTTTAAACATACACTGGCTTGCTCAGGCGTCATTTCGATATTAATGCCTAGAGTTCTGAGTAAATCTGCAGAGCCTGATTTACTTGATACACTGCGATTGCCGTGTTTCACTAAATTGATACCACATGCTGCAGCCACAATTGCCGCTGTGGTGCTGACATTAATGGTATTTGAACCATCGCCACCTGTACCACAGCTATCAGCACAAACAAGATTATGTGCGTTAAAAGCAGTAGCATGATCACGCATGGCTTTTGCTGCGCCAGCAATCTCTTGTGCCGTTTCTTTTTTAATTTTTAATGCAATGAGTGCAGCGGTGAGTTCAATTTCAGACACTTCACCCTGCATAACCAAATCAAAGAAGCTATTTGCTTGCTCAAATGTTAAGTCTTGTTGTTCAAGTAATAGATTTAAACTGTCCATGTTGGCTCCTATTGTGTTAAGTAGTCGATACTTTGTTTTAATAACTGAGCACCGTCTGGGGTAAGAATAGACTCAGGATGAAATTGATAGCCGATCACCTTATCTTCAGGATGGTAAATGGCCATCGGAATAGTGTCGTATTTGGCAATCACTTTTAAGCACTCAGGAACATGAGTTGCCATTAAAGAGTGGTAACGCGCAACCGGGAAGCGTTTGCCAATACCTGCAAATACAGGGTGGTCGTCAGCTTCGATAATTGAAGACTTACCATGAACTGTTTCACCTGCATGACCAACAGTTCCGCCATAGCTTTGTGTTAAAGCTTGTTGGCCTAAACAAATTCCCAGCATAGGGAATTGGCCTTTAGCGAGTTCAATTAGCTCTAATAAGCAGCCTGCTTGAGCTGGGTTACCTGGGCCTGGCGATAACACTAAGATTACCGGTACAGTTTCTTGCTGCATCTTGGCGAAGATTTTTTCAGCGGAGATATTGTTACGGTAAACCACTAAATCTAGGCCTAGTAGCGTCAGTTCATCAACAAGGTTGTAGCTGAATGAATCAAAGTTATCTAAAAAATATACTTTTGTGTTATTAGACATTAGCAGGCTCCTTGATACGTAGATTGCACGGCTTTTATGACGGCTTGTGCTTTGGCACGTGTTTCATCTGCTTCTGATTGAGGATCTGAGTCATATACTACGCCGGCACCTGCTTGCACGTATGCGGTACTATTTTTTACAAATGCAGAGCGAATAACAATGCAAGAGTCCATTGCACCATCGCCCGTTAAGTATCCAACTGCACCACCATAGCTCCCACGACGTTGCTTTTCAGTCTGTCTGACTAACTCTGCAGCTTTTACTTTAGGTGCACCTACTAGTGTGCCCATGTTCATACAAGCTTGATAGGCATGCAGTGCGTCTAAGTCTGGTTTTAATTGACCCACAACCCGTGATACTAAATGCATGACCTGTGAATAGCGGTCCACTTTTAACAGCTCTTTTGCGTGACGAGTGCCTGCAACACTAATTCGCGCAACGTCATTACGCGCTAAATCTACCAGCATTAGGTGCTCTGCACGCTCTTTTTGATCGTTGCGAAGCTCAAGTTCAATGCGGCTGTCTAGATCTGGATTAATACTGCCATCTGCAAACTTGCCGCGAGGGCGTGTGCCTGCAATAGGGTAAACTTCGACTTGATTACTGTTCACACAATATTTCAATGCCGATTCTGGCGAGGCACCAAACAGTACAAAAGACTCATCTCGCATGTAAAACATATACGGACTTGGATTTTGTTTTTTAAGTTGTTGATAAGCGGCTAGTGGCTGAGCACAAGGTAAAGAGAACGTACGAGAAGGCACAACTTGGAAAATATCACCATCGATAATGTTTTGCCTTAAAGTTTTGACTTGCTGACAGTAAGTTTCATCGTCAATGTTTACTGTTACTTCAGACTGGCCTTCATTTGGCGCTGCTAAATACGGCATTAAATTATCACAACGCGTATTCAGCTCTTCTAGCTGTTTACCAACTTCAAAACAGTTTGCATGAACTTCTGGTCCGTTGAAAACATTACCAATTAACTCAGTGGTTTGTGCTTGATGATCAATTAATACGAGCGTTTCTGCTAAATAAAACACATAGTCAGGACAGTCATTATCACCGTCTGGGACGTCAGGCAGTGTTTCAAAGTTGGCTACCATGTCGTAAGCAAATACACCGCCCAAAAATAGTGCAAAAGGGGTATCTGAGTTACGTTTGATTTTATTTATACAAGTACGTAGGGCACTGAATGCATTATCTGCTTTAAGCTTACTGTACTCATCCAGTTCAGCTTCGAACGGTGCGTATTCAAGTGTTAATACATCACCTTCAACAACCGCTTTACAGTTTTCAACTTGTTCAGCCAAGAAACTTAACACTTGCTGACCGTTGTTAGACAATGCTTTGGCAATCACGGTTTTGCCCCTGCACTCAATGCGAAGTGCGGCATCGACTAAAATGATGCTTTTCACATTATCTTTAGAGTCAATTTCTGCTGACTCCAGTAATAATGAATTTGTTTTATCGAGTGCCGCATATAAAGACAGTGGGCTGCTAATGTAATCGCGCCGTTGTCTTATACTCGTCACTTCCCCTGGTGTTGTCGTAATATGACTAAAAATCAAAACCTCATTCCCCATAATAAAAAACCCCCGCCAGTGTTAACTTGCGGGGGTTGTGTAACAGATACAACAATGCCGTCCCGCTAGTTCAGGCGCCACCACCAAGAATGTGTGTTGATATTGTTGTTAATCATGTTTGTATTCCAAAAAATTTAGATATAAAAAAACCCGCATTTATGTGCGGGTTTTGAAATCGTATAGATACGACAAAGCGCCCGCAATGTTACGAGTGCCACCACCAGATTTTGTTTTTAGTTAATGTTTTCATATCAGGTATATGTCGAATCAATTTATGCACACAGTAAACCTTATCGGAACGAGCGAGTCAAGCTAAAAAGTTGCAAAAACATTAAAAATATAAAGTATACAAAATTTAATGGGGCGTATTAGTGATATAATCCGACCCGTTGACACGAACACGAATAATAATGAAGAGAAATAAACTTGATTAAATATGATTTACACAGTCATAGCACCTTTTCTGATGGTCGTTTAAGCGTAAACGCATTGCTTGAGCGAGCAACAGAAAAGGGGGTTGATGTTTTAGCCCTCACCGATCACGATACAGTCGCGGGTATTGAGCCTGCAAAGCAATTTATTGCTGACCGAGATTTAAATTTAGAGTTAGTGGCTGGGGTTGAGATTTCGACAAAATGGGAGAGCTTTGAAATCCATATTGTCGGCTTATCTATAGATACTGAAAATACACATCTACTTAATTTATTGACTGAGCAGCAAAACAAACGTGAAGCTCGTGCTCAAGAGATTGGTCGACGCTTAGCGAAAAAAGGCTATGAAGATATTTATGAACAGGCCAAAGCATTGGCAAAAGATGCTGAAATCACCCGAGCGCACTTTGCGCAAGCTTTGGTCGATCGTGGTGTGGCTAAGAATATCCAAGGTGTGTTTAAAAAGTTCTTAGCCAGAGGCAAAACGGGCTATGTACCAAGCAATTGGTGTGATATGGCAACTGCCATTGCGGCGATTCAGGCTGCTGGTGGCGTTTCTGTGTTGGCGCATCCTGGTCGATATCAAATGTCTAATAAGTGGCTACGTAAATTACTTAACGAATTTAAGCTCGCTGGTGGGCAGGCGATGGAAGTCGCTTTACCGCAGCAAGCACCGAGCGAAAGACAGTTTTTAGGGCAATTGAGTCAAGAGTTTGATCTACTCGCGAGTCAAGGTTCAGATTTTCATTATCCTATGCCTTGGTCAGATCTCGGAAAAAACCTATACTTACCAAAAGATTGTCAAGCTGTTTGGCAGTTTTGGCAAGACGCACAGGAGTGTAACTAATGAGCCAATTTTTTCATATTCACCCAGAAAACCCGCAGGCACGCTTAATTAAACAAGCGGTCGAAATTATTCACAAGGGTGGGGTGATAGTCTACCCGACCGACTCAGGCTATGCACTTGGCTGCAGTATTGGTAACAAGCAAGCGAAAGAGCGAATTGAACGTATTCGCGGAATTGAAAAACACCATAATTTTACACTTGTCTGCCGAGATCTATCAGAACTGGCAACCTATGCCCGTGTTGATAATCAAATTTTTCGTTTAATAAAAAACAATACGCCTGGGCCTTACACCTTTATTTTCAAAGGCACAAAAGAAGTACCTAAGCGTTTATTAAACGAAAAGAAAAAAACCATTGGTATGCGTGTAACGGATAACCCAATTGCCGCAGCGTTACTTGAAGAGCTCAATGAACCACTGATGTCATGTTCCTTGATTTTACCTGGTGAGCAATTTACCGAATCAGACCCTGATGATATTCGTATGAGCCTAGAAAAACAGGTCGATCTTATTATTCATGGTGGCTATTTGATTGAGCAAGCGACTACAGTGGTTGACTTCTCTGATGATGATATTGTCATTCTTCGCGAAGGGTGCGGTGACGTTACGCCGTTTCAATAGCTAACAAAATAGTCATTTAATGAGTAACTCTGCGCCACTGGCCTTTCTTCATGGCGAAGCCGTTTTAGAAAAGCCAGAAGACTTATACATACCGCCCGATGCCCTTAAAGTGATATTAGAAAGCTTTGAGGGCCCGCTCGATCTGCTTTTATATCTGATTAAGCGCCATAAACTCGATATTCTGCAACTGCCAATCCATAGCATTACCAAACAATATGTGAGCTATGTTGAGCTGATGAAAGATTTACAGCTTGAATTGGCAGGGGAATACTTAGTGATGGCAGCGTTATTGGCGCAAATTAAGTCACGTATGTTGTTACCGACACATGAAGAGCTTGAAGAAGAAGCCGACCCGCGTGCTGAGTTAGTCAAGCGTTTGCAAGAATATGAACAATTCAAAACAGCGGCGGAAACATTAAAAGAGCAGCCTCATGTCGGAAAAGACTTCTTCATAGCTAATGCAGAGTATGTCGACAATGCACTTGATGAAGAAAAACTACCTGATTTAAATTTAAAAGACTTAGTGCTTGCATTTGGTCAAGTGATGACCCGGGTGAAAACGCTCGCCCACCATCAAATATCAAGTGAAGTTTTGTCTACCCGTGAACGTATGTCGAGAATTCTAAGGCACCTTTCAGAACATAGTGGCCCGTGTGCTTTCGTCACTTTGTTTGATTTTGCTGAAGGACGCCAAGGCGTGGTGGTGACATTTATAGCAATGCTTGAACTGATCAAAGAACAATTAGTCACTTTTACCCAAATTACCCCGCAATCAGAGATTTATTTATCTTTAAAACTACAAGAGTAACCGAACCTCTGTCATAATATTGCCTTGTGTTTGCAATTGTAGATTAATATGGCTTTTAAGCGTCTTAGTGATGAACAACTCGTTGAGCTAGTCGAAGCAGCGATTTTTGTTTCTGAGAAGCCTTTAAGTAAGCGTCGACTACAAGAAACTGTTCTGCAAGATTTCAATATTTCTGCTAAAAGATTAACCCAAGCCATAGACTCACTGGTTGAGCACTATTCAACAAGAGGTGTTCAGTTGATTGAAGTGGCGTCTGGTTATCGTTTTCAAGCAGGGCCTTCTTTGGCTGAGCCATTAAGTAAATTATGGCCTGAAAAAGCAGTGAAATACTCTCGAGCGACCATAGAAACCCTCGCCTTGATAGCCTATCGTCAACCTATTACCCGAGGTGAGATAGAGCAGGTGAGAGGGGTTGCTGTAAGTAGCAATATAATGAAAAGTTTATTAGAGCGTGAATGGATAACGGTTGTTGGGCAAAAAGACGTGCCTGGTAAACCTGCGCTATATGCAACCACCAAACAATTTTTAGATTATTTTTCTTTATCTGGTTTAGAACAGCTGCCTAATTTACCTGAGCAACAAGATGTAAAACTAGAGCAGATATTGAGTGATCCTTCTGTGAGAGAACCATCCTAATGAGTGAAAAGTTACAAAAAGTATTGGCCCGTGCTGGTGTGGGTTCACGCCGTGAAATGGAAAAATACATTGACTCTAATCGTGTCAGCGTTAATGGTAAAGTGGCACGTTTAGGTGATCGTGTTGAAGAAAATGCGGTTATCCGTGTTGACGGTCATGTTGTTAAAATTGAGCAGCAAGAAGAGCGTGTTTGTCGTGTTTTAATGTATCACAAGCCTGAAGGCGAGTTGTGTACGCGTAAAGACCCTGAAGGTCGCCGAACTGTTTTCGATAGACTACCTCGTTTAGAAGGTGATCGTTGGATTGCGATTGGCCGTTTAGATATCAATACCTCAGGTTTATTGTTATTTACCAACGACGGTGAATTAGCGAATCGTTTAATGCACCCTAAATATGAAGTAGAGCGCGAGTATTCTGCACGTGTATTCGGTGAAGTAACAAATCAAACATTGAATACCTTAACTAAAGGTGTTGAATTAGATGACGGCCCAGCTAAGTTCTTAAAAATTAAACCTATGGGCGGTGAGGGCATTAACAAGTGGTTCAACGTTACGCTAACTGAAGGTCGTAATCGTGAAGTACGTCGTTTATGGCAATCTCAAGATGTAGAAGTATCTCGTCTAATTCGTATCCGTTACGGTAAATTAGAGCTTAACAAACGTCTACCTCAAGGTGGCTGGGAAGAGCTTAAGTTAGAAGACGTAAACTACTTACGTAAATCTGTGAAAATGCGCCCTGAAACGCAAACTAAGCTTTCTGTGATGCCAGAAAAGCGTAAAGACAAGCGTGCTAAGATTAATCAGATCAGAAAGGCGGTGAAAAAGCACAACCAACGTGCGCAAAAGCCGAAAAGAAAGTAACTTTAAGAAAGTATCGATATAAATTAATAAATACTAAAAAGGCACTCGATGGAGTGCCTTTTTTAATGGTGTCAGAATTATAAGCTACTGTGCGTTAATTGATTCACCGTTAACGTCTTTAGAATCATCTGCCATTAGGTATAAATACGTCGGCATGAGTTCTTCAGCAGTTTTAAGCTTTTCTTTATCTTCACCAGGGAAAGCAGAAGCACGCATGCTAGTACGTGTGGCGCCAGGGTTAATACAGTTGATACGGATATTGGTCTTGCCTACTTCTTTAGACCAAGTTTGCATCATACCTTCAGTTGCAAATTTTGAGATTGCATAAGGGCCCCAAAATTCACGACCTTCACGGCCTACACCAGATGAAGTGAAAATCACAGAAGCACAAGGTGATTTACGAAGTAATGGGAACATATATTTTGTGATCATAGCTTGCGCAGTGACGTTTACTTTCATGATATTTTCAAACGTAGATACACAGAAATGTTCTAGAGGACCAAGTGAACCTAAGATTGACGCATTGTTAAGTAGGCCGTCTAATTTACCAAATTGCTGCTCAATGGTTGCAGCAAGGTCGCGGTAGTTTTGTTTTGTCGCACCGCGCATATCCATAGGAACGATAGCCGGTTGCGGATAGCCTGCATTCACGATTTCATCGTAAACGCATTCAAGCTTTTTAGTTGTTTTACCAAGTAGGATTACAGTTGCACCGTGTTTCGCATATGTTAATGCCGCAACACGGCCAATTCCATCGCCAGCACCTGTGATTAAAATGGTTTTATTTTCTAGTGCGTTGTCTGCTGCTTGATAATTATGCATTGTAGATCTCTATTTGAACGTTTTGCGCATTTTATCACAGCATTAGGGTAAGTTATCTAAATTATTGTAAATTTGGGTGGCGAAACTTTACATATTGGGTTAAGTTTAACTGGTCTAATGTCTCATTAAAAACAGAATTACATTATATTAACGCGTTAATTGCATAAGAATAATAAAATTTGTCGGAGCCCATTCAATGAAAAAAATGCTTCTCTCACTCGCAATTTCTACGGCTTTGGTCGGCTGTGGCGGCGGTGAAACACTACAAGATGTAAAACAAGAAACGACCCCTGTACTACCTTCAGCTTCAGTGAAATTCGATCCATCAAATGGTGTGATATCAATTCCGAATGATTTACTTTTAAGTGGTACAAAAGATGGTACTTTAAACTTACCTGGTGAATTTGACGACCAAGGCCAACCTTTACCGGCAGCTGCTTATGCCAACCCAAGTTTAGCTATGGGTGGTTTAGACGGTTGGTCGACTAATATGCCTTATGTTATCGATTTAGATGTGCCAAGCGAAGTTAGCATTAATGCGGATTCTGTTGCCACACCTGATGCTGTTCGCATTTTTGAAGTTGTCATGGGCGCGAGTATTACAGATCCTGACTGCGCGAGTGACAAAGTTCCTGCTGGTATTGCTTGTAAATATGTGGGTGAGTTGACGTTTGGTGTTGATTACATCGCTAAGCTGACTGATTCAGGAAAAGGCATCATGGTAGTGCCGCTTAAACCATTAAAACCAGGGGCTTCTTACATCACCGCGCTTACAAAAAGTATTGTGATGGCAGATGGTCGTCCGCTTCAACCTTCATCAACATACGGCTTAGTTAAAGCAGAGGCGCCACTGGTTACTGATGCACAGAGAAGCCTTCAGGCTGTGGTTCAGCAATACGAAAATATTATTTCTGGCCAAGTAGCCAAAGAAGATGTGATTTATACCGCAGCAATGACGATTCAGTCAGTGGGTGCGGTAATGAATAACATTAAGCTAGGTTTAGCGCAAAGCTTACAAACACAAACTAACCCTAGAATCTCAGTTCCTGAGCAACCGATGATCACAGTATCAGATGCGTTAGCAACAGTTATCCCAGATGCTGAAACACGTGCACCTTTCCAGGCTGTTCAATACATGCAAGGCAGCATTATGTTGCCTATGTACTCAAAGAAACCTGAAGGTACAGCAATTGAAGATTTAGCGGGTACGTATTGGAAAGCACGTTGTGATAGTGCTGCTACGCTAGCAGGTGCGGTTGCTGCCGGTGTTGATTTATCTGGCTTAACACCAGGTGCGAACGACGCGTATTGTAATGCTGCATCAGGTGGTTTACTTCGTGACTTTGGTTTAGATAAAAGCCGCTTCTTAACTAAGTTTAATAGTATTCCTTCTGTTGAGTGGATTGCCAATGTACCAGTTCAAATTACTAAGCCACGTGCAGAATTGTTAGGTATTGAAATGCCAGCAACTGGTTGGCCTGTTGTTATTCTACAACACGGCATTACTGCTAACAAAGAAAGCCTGTTAGGTTTGACGCTAGCTTTAAGTAAAGCTGGTTTTGCTACTGTTGCGATTGATCACCCAATGCACGGTGCTCGTGGTCTTGATATCGATTTAGACGGCAAAGATGACTTCAATGCAACAAGTGGTCAGGGCTCAGTACTTTCATACATGAACTTGACGTCACTACTCGTCGCACGTGATAACCTAAGACAGTCTTCAGCTGACCTTCTTGCACTTAGACTTGGCTTGAATTTTATTGACCCAACACTTGGAATCAACCCTACAGATGTGAGTTTCTTTGGCCATTCTCTAGGTTCAATTGTTGCGCCTAACTTTATTGCGCATACAAATAAGCCTATCGGTAATGAAACGGTTGATAACTTATTTAAAGTGAATACAGTTGGTCTAGCAAGTGGTGGTGCAGGTATTGCTAATTTCTTAACTGAGTCAGGTTCATTTGGCTCGTTTGTGAAAGGCTCTGTGTTAGCTGCAGCGGGTAATCTATCTTCTAAAGCGTTCTTAGAGTTCGTGGCAAGTGAAGCAACAGCAGCTTGCCCTGCAGAGACTAAGATCCCTTGTTCTTATGCACTATACGAAAAGCAACTTGTTGAAGCTGGCAATACAGCGGCACTTGCTGGTATTCAATCTGTGATCAGCCAGTTCGTGACCGTTGCTCAAACAACGTTAGACAGTGCAGACCCAGTTAACTACGCAGCAGCAGTGCAAGCACTTGGTACACCAACCTACTTAAGCGTAGTGACTGGTGGGGTTGATGGTAACCAACCAGATGCAGTTATTCCGCCAACAACGGCACTGCCTTTATCTGGTACTATGCCTATGGCCCAGTTATTCGGTATGACACCAGTGACTGAAACACAAGTGGGTGAGCCTAAGAATTATGTTGTTAAGTTCTCTCAAGGTCATCACTCATCTATTGCAACGACTTCATTTAATGAAGCCGTAGGCGGTACAGCTCAAGGCCATGCGATGACAACACTTGAAATGCAAACTCAACTTGCAACCTTCTTGGCATCAAAAGGTATGAAGTTACCAGTTGACAACACTGCAGTGATTGCTAATTAAGTTTAATTACGAGAAGATGAAAAAGCCGCGTTAAGCGGCTTTTTTTATTTATAAAAATCATTTTGGATCGTAAGAACAACGAGGAGACTAGATTGACGTTCTTATATGAATACGGTTTATTTTTAGCCAAAGCAGTCACAGTTGTGTTATCGATTGGGATCATCATCATTTTGGCTGTGGGAGCGAGTCAAAAGCCTAAGACAAACGCAGGTGAAGTTGAGCTTCAAGACTTATCTAAAAAGCTAAAGCGAAATAAGCAAGACTTTATCGAGCAGACTCTAGATAAAAAAGAACTGAAGACTTACAAAAAAGCGCAAAAGAAAGAGCAAGAAGATAAGCCTTCTGCGAAGGCATTTGTGATTAATTTCGATGGTAGTTCAGATGCTCATGAAGTGAATAATTTACGCGAAGAAATTACAGCGGTACTACAAATTGCAGATAAAAATAAAGATTCAGTGATTGTAAATATCAATAGTGGCGGCGGTGTGGTTCATGGCTATGGACTAGGTGCTTCGCAGTTAAAGCGTCTCACTAGCGCAGAACTCCCTTTAACCGTATGTGTTGATAAAATTGCTGCCAGCGGCGGCTATATGATGGCTTGTGTGGCAAATAAAATTGTCGCTGCTCCGTTTTCAATTATTGGCTCAATTGGCGTTATTGCACAAATCCCCAATTTCAATAAGCTTTTGAAAAAGAATGACATTGATTTTGAAATGATCACCTCAGGCGAATTTAAACGCACGTTAACACTATTTGGTGAGAATACCGACAAGGGACGTGATAAATTTCAACAAGAAGTTGAATCTACCCATGGCTTGTTTAAAGAGTTTGTGCAAACGCATAGACAAGATATAGAACTTGAACAAGTGGCAACCGGTGAGTATTGGTTTGCAACTGATGCACTAAAATTGGGTTTAGTCGATGAGTTAAACACCAGTGATGATTATATTTTATCGTTATTAGAGAGCCATCAAATCTATACGGTCAAATATACCAGCAAAAAATCGCTGCCAGAAAAGCTAGGACTTGGAGTAAGCAAAGCGGTTGCGAGTGCGACAAATATGCTTTGGACTAAATTGCAAGACGCTAAATGGTAGATATAGCACGCACTACTGATTGGCGAAACATAATTTAGTTCTTTTGAAATGCCTTTGGAGAAACACCAAAGGCATTTTTGAATGTACGGCTAAATTGACTGGTATGATTAAAGCCTAAATCAAACCCTATCTGGGTAATACTTTTACCTTTTTTAAGCAACTCTTTGGCCTTCGACAGTCGCCGTGTTTGCAGCCACTGTTGTGGGGTCATGTTTAAGCATGACTTAAAGTAATTAAAAAATTTACTGCGACTCATACAAGCAATTTTACATAAAGTATCAATATCTAGAGGCTCGCTCAAATGATGCTCTATGTATTGAACGACTTCTGTAATTGGGTCTTGATGATTATGCGAGCCTGCGCACTTTAAAATAAGTTCGCGAGTTTGCTGAGTGAGCAATCGTGTCACCAATTCATTCAGTGCTAAATCAATCAAAAATCCGCGTTGATCTCCATTTTCAGTAAATAAATGCACCATACGATCTAGTAACGCCTGGGTTTGCCAATTGTGCTCTACATGGACGAGTTCATTTTGATAACTCACTTCATGGTTACTTTGGTTTTCTATGTTCAACCTCTGTGCAATATCAGCCAGTTTTTCGGTACTGATTTCGATGGCTAAACAAGTTGTAGGCGAAAATTGTGATGCATCGGGGAAATCTATCTGGACGGTTTGGTTTGGTGCAAGTACAAAGCTTTCATTTGGCAAAAAATCATGGTGGTAATCACATGTTTCTACATGCATCACTTTTTTGCCTTGTAGCATACCGCAAAACAATACATTGCTTGACGATAAGGGCACATTAAATGCGCTTTCATAAGTGTCATAAATACTCAATTGCGCGTCATCTGAATCAAAGCTGAGCTTATTCTCTACCAATTTATCAATGTGTTGGTGCCTAGCTTGCAAATCAAAGCGCATATCTGTTCCTTATGAATATCAAGACTGAGAGTTAAGCAAAAAATACCTAGAGTTAATTTTTTAAGCCTCCTTTCGCTTAATGTCAATTCAATCGGCTCAAAAATAAACACATAACTGAAGTATGAGCCGGGCAACAAGTTGATAGAAGAGGACACTATGATTTATTCAAACCCGAATACCCAAGGCGCAGTCGTTAATTTTAAAGACAAGTATGACAATTACATCGGTGGTGAGTGGGTTGCTCCCTTAGATGGCGAATATTTTGAAAACAAAAGCCCTGTGAACGGAAAGGTGTTTTGCCAAGTGGCACGCTCTAAAGCAGCAGATATCGAGTTGGCACTCGACAAAGCACATGAAGCAAAAGAGGCGTGGGGAATAACCAGTGTCACTGAGCGCAGTAATATTTTACTGAAAATTGCTCAGATCATTGAAGATAACAAAGAGTATTTGGCGGTTGCTGAAACTTGGGATAACGGCAAAGCCGTACGCGAAACCCTAGCCGCAGATATTCCGCTAGCAGCAGATCATTTTAGATATTTTGCTGGCTGTATCCGAGCGCAAGAGGGCAGTATTGGCGAGATTGACGAGCACACTGTGGCCTACCATTTTCATGAGCCGCTAGGTGTAGTTGGGCAAATTATACCCTGGAACTTCCCGCTATTAATGGCCGCTTGGAAATTAGCCCCAGCTCTGGCTGCGGGTAACTGTGTTGTACTAAAACCAGCAGAGCAAACGCCTACCTCGATCATGTTATTAGTTGAACTGATCGGTGATTTATTACCTGCGGGTGCTTTAAACGTGGTGAATGGTTTTGGTAAAGAAGCAGGTGAAGCGCTCGCGACCAGCAAGCGTATTGCTAAAATTGCATTCACGGGTTCAACCCCTGTTGGTTCGCACATCTTGAAATGCGCTGCCGATAATATCATTCCATCGACCGTTGAGCTTGGTGGTAAATCACCAAATATCTTCTTCAATGACGTGCTCGACAAAGACGATGATTATCTAAGTAAGTGTATTGAAGGTGCGGTATTAGCTTATTTCAACCAAGGTGAAGTATGTACTTGTCCTTCGCGCTTATTTGTCCAAGAAGACATTTATGACGAGTTTATTGAGCGTGTTAAGGCACGAACAGCGCAAATTAAGCGAGGCAACCCATTAGATACAGAAACCATGGTTGGCGCGCAAGCCTCTCAGCAACAGTTCGATAAAATCTTAAGTTATATCGAAATAGGTAAACAAGAAGGGGCAGAAGTTCTGTTTGGTGGTGAAGTTGAGCAATTATCTGAAGAGTTTAATTCGGGTTATTACATTCAACCAACCTTGCTTAAGGGCAATAACTCAATGCGAGTATTCCAAGAAGAGATTTTTGGTCCAGTTATTTCACTGTGTACGTTTAAAGATGAAGCTGAAGCATTAGAGCTGGCGAATAGCTCTGAATTTGGCTTAGGTGCGGGTGTTTGGACTCGGAACATGAATCGCGCCTATCATTTTGGTCGCAAGATTGAAGCCGGACGTGTATGGACAAACTGCTACCACATGTATCCAGCGCATGCGGCATTTGGTGGTTATAAAAAGTCAGGTGTGGGTAGAGAGACGCATAAAAAAGCGTTAGACCATTATCAGCAAACTAAAAACCTATTAGTTAGCTATAGTGAAAGTCCACTCGGCTTTTTCTAAACAGTCAGCTATTCAATTGGTTATTTAGATATCACAATGCAAAGGGGCAAGTAGCGCAATATTAAATTGCGCTACTTTTTTATTTTGGCTTATTAGTCTTCGATTGATTTTATGTAGTTTAAAGCACCAACGACAGAAGCTACTTGGCCTTGCACACAAATTTCGTCATTTGCAGATGGGCTATCAGGATAAACTTCGGTTGTCGTTACGTACTCTGCGTCTGTCATACCCATACAAAGACCGAGTTTAGTACCGTCATAGTTGATCACACCAAATTGCTCAATTGGCACACCAATTAACTTACCATCTTCATCAGCAGGGGCGATGTGGGTGACTTTTTCTACTTCTTTGATAATCGCAGTTTGGAACGAGTATTGCGGTTTTTGAGTATGACCAACTAAGTAAAAACCATCAGGAATATTCCAATTATCATGACTTACACCGTCACGCGCTGCGAGCGCTGGTCGAAACTCTGAATTGTCGGTGTCTGTGGTTTCATGTAAATCAACATGACACAGTAAATCATCGAATTGAGCGACATAAGCCATAGCTTGTTTTGACTCAGCCGCTGGGCTGTCAGCATAAAATGAGCGGTTTGGATCAATCGCCTCTGGGTTCCAACGGTTGATTGTTTCATAACCCCAAGGGCTAATACATGGCAGTACCACAAGATTGAAATCAGATTGGTAATGTTTGCCCTGTGATTTTATGAACTCAATCGCGCCATGTACGCCACTGGTTTCATAACCATGCACACCACCTGTTACCAAAACAGTAGGCTTATCGTCAGAAAAGTCACGAGACTTTATCGCATGCAATTTATACTCATGTTCACCGTAATTTAGTTCGCCATATTGCTCAACGTCATACTCGTCAGCGAGCGCAAGTATTTTAGTTTCTACTTCTTGTTGGTAACTACGCTTAATCACTTGTGCTTCAAGCCACTGTTTTTTTTCTGCTTCTTGCCATGGTGTGCCAGGCGTGCCAATTGGGTATGCGGTTGTCATAATCGTCCTCGGTGAAAGTTTTTTGCCATCCTAGTGATAAAGCCGGGGTCAGTAAAGTAATTAAATCTAATTGCACACCATCTGAACACGATTACAGCTGTTTATTTTGCAAAGTAACCAAGTTGGGCCAGCCGACTTTTTTGCTGAGTGGTTAATTTGCAGCTGAATAGAAAAATATTCTTATCTTCAAGTTTTACATGAGTGACTTTACAGCAAATAATGGTATGAACTTTAATTTGTTGGATTTGTTCAACAGGGACATATTTTTGAGCGCCTAAAAAGTTATAGTAGCTCAACCCATTCACGCACCACGATGACCTTCTTCGGCCTATTAAGGTTTGAATTAATGTGACAACAACAAATAAACTGAGGGTAAATATAAGCATTATTTCTAATGCTTCTAACCAAGCAGTAAAGTTAAATACTGTGCTTATTGACACAAGAAGCGCAATAATGCTCGCGGCAAGAATATAAAAACCAAAATTGATTGAAGATTTAATTTCGTACATTTCTTAACTCCTACGTACCTTTTTTATAGGCGTGCAAAGTAATGTAAGAAAATGAATAAAATATGGAGTTAATACTTAAAGCTTAAATTAATGTACCTCTGCTTTTATTTCTTTCCAGTCTTCAACAAGTGGGTTAAGAAAACCGCATTCCTTATAAGCACGCTCAATGTATCCTGATTGCCTGAGCTGCTTTAAACCTTTCTGTAGTGCTTTAAATGTTTTGCTTCCGAGAGGATGCTTTTTTGATACTACAAAGTGTCTGCTGTCTTGAAGCGCAACTTTAACGCCATCTATTGCTCGAATTTTGTAGTTTTTTCCTGTGTACTCAAAAGGCTGGGCTGGTTTAAAAGGAGCCAGCATGGCATCGACCCAGCCACTGCTTACCATTTTAGCCATAACTAACCAATCGGCTTCAATGACTAAATTTTTGGGTTTGAGCGCGGTGAGTGTTTTTACATCAGTGTGCCAGGCTTCACTGGTCACAAAGCTAAGGTCTGTTATGCCGTTCGTAAGTTTGGGTCTCAGCTCAGTTATTTTGTTAGGTGCGACATAGATACCTGCGTAAAACTCTCCATTACGGATCACAGGTTCAGATATGAATACATCGTTTTCGTATTGGGATGCTTCATTAAGCCAGATTGAGTCAAAACTGATCAGGAGAAGCCCGTGTTGGATAAGACGAATATTTCTCGCATCATAATCACCTAGTACAAAATCATACTCCAGGTTAAGACCTCCGAGTTTTATTGCTTTTTGTACCAGGATAAATTCAACAACATCCCTAAGGCAACTTGGGTGATTGAAATGCTCTATTGACTCTATGCTTTCTCCACCGAGCACTTGTTGAGCGTAATTATATATATCGGTTTCAATCGAAATTGGAATTTTCGCCTTGCTACTTAAAGCTGTAAAAAAGCACAAAAATAAACATACCCATTTCATAAACATGATTCATTGGTCTGTATTTGAGTTAAGTATCGTATAAGTTGAGATAAATTAAAGTGACAAGAGCAAACTAGTTCACTATCTTGTTAAGTTGATGTTATTTAAAACATTGAAAATCGTGTTTATCGAGCGCTATAAAAGGGGACTTTATGAAATTTGAACAGTTACTTAATCATCTAGATTCAGGCGTTTGCGTTGATCAATTACAAACTGAGTCTGTGGTAGATTTAGCTGTATTGCTTATGTCAATTGATGGCGAGGTATGTGAAAAAGAGTTATCAGTTTTAAATCAGTGGATAGAGAAGCTATGTTGGAATAGCGAGATAGAATCAGGTCTTTATATCTCTAATATGATCACCCATTGTAAAGACGTGATTGCAAAAGGTGATGCAGAGCATTTTATTCACCATAGAATGAAGCATATTGTTGATGCACCCATAAAGGAGCTGGCCTTACGATTAACGACTCAACTAGCACAGG
This sequence comes from Pseudoalteromonas sp. SS15, assembly GCF_049257195.1. Classification (NCBI taxonomy): domain Bacteria; kingdom Pseudomonadati; phylum Pseudomonadota; class Gammaproteobacteria; order Alteromonadales; family Pseudoalteromonadaceae; genus Pseudoalteromonas; species Pseudoalteromonas sp. SS15. The sequence goes on along the minus strand of NZ_JBMMUD010000001.1, from coordinate 507,997 downwards.
CTGATGGCATAGTGACTGAGTCAGAATCTAATGCACTAAAAGTGATTGAAGCTGAGCTTTAATTGTTTAGTGGTTTTGAGAAAACAACTTTTTACGCACGATTTTTCTATACTCACTCGGTGTTTGATTTAGCCTTTGCTTAAAGACCCGAGTGAGTAAGCCTTGAGAATTAAACCCCACCGATATCGCCACATCTTGAATTGACAAATTACTGGAAGCTAATAGTTCTTTGGCATTTTCTAATCGTATCGTTTGCAGATAATGCGCGGCCGTTTGGTCCGTTGCTGCTTTAAATCGTCGATTAAATGTCCGGTAACTTAAATCAAATTGCTCTGCCACACCTGAAAGGACAATCTCTGTGTGATAATTGTTTTTCAACCAAAATTGAATTGATGCGATTAACTCATCTGGATGTGTATCCGCATCACCTTCTAAAAAACGCTGCTCTTCGTAGGGCTTTCTAATTTCATGAGAAAAGTTTTGCTGTACGTGTTGCGCCGCAGCAACCCCATATAATTGCGAAATTAAATGCACAATGACATCTGCGAGCGCATTTAAACTAGCTACCGTGTAAATACGCTCAGACTGGGTAATGAAGAAGTCAGGTTTCAAATCGACTGACGGGTAATTGAGCTTAAATTGTTTCGCATAATGCCAGTGTGTTGTTGCTGGGTGGTGTTCGAGTAAACCAGACTCAGCTAAAAAGCAGACCCCAGTGCCGACACCAATGATGGTCGAACCTTGTTGCCAAGCTTCGTTTAAAGCCTTTGCAAGTGATTGGTTTTTTCTAAGTACAGGTCTTGGATTTCGCCAAATGCTCGGCACAATAATGTAATCTTGCTCTGACAAATAGCCAAATGCCTCATCAGGGTATATTTGTAACCCAAGCTCATTACTGATCGGCGAGGTATCATTTGCCAGCCAAGTTATGCGTAACGGCTTAAAGTCATGCCCTAAGTGTCTTTTTGCAAATGCTTCACCTGCTCTGAGCATCTCTGCGGGAAGCGAAACACTGGTAAAGAGCATGCTTGAATAAATACAAAAGCCAATTTTTATCGGGTTTTCTGGTCTGACCATGCTAATTTGGCGAAAAATAAATGATATTTGGCTATTTTTGCAAAATGTAATCTAAAGTTCAAACTAGAATCGAACATATCTAAGTTGTGTGAAAATTTTAAGAACGATTATTTATGACTGCATTACCAATTATTGTAGGGATGGGTGGCATTAACGCTGCTGGCCGTACATCTTTTCATCAGGGCTATCGCCGTATTGTTATAGATAAGCTAGATCAACAAGCACGCCAAGAAACTTTCTTAGGCCTTGCAACACTAATGAATTTAGTGCGTTTCGAAGACGGTCGACTCGTCACACAAGCGGGTGTTGAAATTTCAGCTGAACAAATTGAAGCGCAATTTGGCGAACAAATTAAAGCGGGTACTTTGATCCGTAAAATTGAAAAAGAACACTTCGATTGTGATGCAACACATTGGCAGCAAAAGCTAACTATTAATGCGAATGATGAGACGGGACTAAAGTTCACTTGTCGTAAGCGTGATTTACCAAACCCAGTGCCTGCCTCATGGCAAGTTGAAGAATTAGACGCAAAAACAGTCAATGTGGTTGTGCCTGATTCTTTAGAAGTAAAACACGATAGCTATCGCGATAATCCAATCAAAGCGGCGGGTCAGTTACCAACCGGCTTTGATCCGGCATCGCTTTATAACAGTCGTTATCAACCTCGTGGTTTACAAGCTACTATTTTTGCCGCAACCGATGCAATTCGTTCAACGGGTCTTGATTGGGATACTGTCATGAACAGTGTTGAACCAGACAAAATTGGTACTTATTCAGCATCAGTCGCAGGCCAAATGCAGCAAGAAGGCTTTGGTGGTTTGATCCGCTCTCGTCAACAAGGTGATCGCGTAAGTACAAAACAATTGGCATTGGGCTTAAATACCATGTCGACAGACTTTATTAATGCTTACGTGACTGGCAGTGTTGGTACGACGTTCACAACCTCAGGTGCATGTGCAACTTTCTTGTATAACTTACGCGCTGCAGTAAATGATATTCAAGCAGGTCGCACACGTGTTGCGATTGTAGCGAGCGTAGAATGTGCGCTAACGCCAGAAGTCATTGAAGGTTTTGGTAACATGAGCGCATTGGCAAACGAAGAAGGTCTTCGTAAGCTCGATAATACTGAAAACGTTGACTACCGTCGCACAAGCCGTCCGTTTGGTGAGAACTGTGGTTTCACAATTGGTGAAGGCGCACAGGTTGCAATCTTAATGGATGATGCCTTAGCCCTAGAACTTGGCGCAGAAGTGATGGGCTCGGTAGTCGATGTATTTGTAAATGCAGATGGTATCAAAAAGTCTATCACAGCACCTGGCCCAGGTAACTACATCACAATGGCTAAGTCAGTTGCATTAGCTGAGCAAATTGCTGGCACTGATGCTATTAAAGAGCGCAGCTTTATCTTAGCGCACGGCTCAAGTACACCGCAAAACCGTGTAACTGAATCGCTGATTTATCACAAAGTAGCAGAAGCGTTTTCAATCAATGGTTGGAAAGTAGTTGCGCCAAAGGCATACGTAGGGCACACCATTGCGCCTGCAAGTGGTGACCAACTTGCACTAGCGCTGGGTGTATTTAGTCACAACATCATGCCAGGTATTACAACAATTGATAAAGTGGCTGACGATGTACACGCGGAACATTTAGATATTCGTAATGAGCACTATGAGTGTGCACCTATGGATGTGGCATTTATCAACTCAAAAGGCTTCGGTGGTAACAACGCAACAGCGACGGTATTTTCACCAAACTTTACCAACAAGTTGCTAGCGAAACGCTATTCTGAAGCGCAGTTAAATTCATACCAAGCAAAGTTAGAGAAAACTAAGCTTGCTCAAGCAGACTACCAGCAAGCCGCTGACAATGGCCAATATGAGCTTATTTATCGCTTTGGTAACGGTATGATTGATGAAAATGAGCTTGTACTGAGCCAAGAAAGCTTAAGTTTACCTGGCTTTGATAAAGCAGTATTACTAAGTACAAATAACCAATATGGTGACTTAAGCGAATAAGCTTAAGAAGAAAAGAATGTTAAGCAAACTTAGGCGCTCTGGGATGAGCGCCTTTTTTATGTCTTGAATTTACTTACGCCACGTAAAATATCACCTGAGATTGTATGTAAATTAACCGCGATGTTTTGTACTTTCGCTGCTTCTTCTTGGGTCATCTTGGTTTGCGCGTTTAAATCAACCAGGTTTCGGTTAATATCATCGGATACCGCTGATTGTTCTTCTGCAGCGGCGGCAGTTTGCATCGACATATCATTGACACGATTTATAATTTCCATGGTATCAGCAAGCAATGACTTGGTCTCTTGAGACAATGAAACTGCGGCATCAGCTTTACTTACACCGCTTTCAATTTTGGCCACAACCCCGTCCACGCCATTTTGTACCTCGGTGATCATAGTTTGAATGTTTTGTGTCGAATCTTGAGTCTTGCTGGCTAACGCTCTCACTTCGTCTGCTACAACAGCAAAGCCTCGACCTTGTTCACCAGCTCTGGCCGCTTCAATTGCTGCATTTAGAGCGAGTAAATTAGTTTGCTCAGCAATGCCGCCAATGACATCTAATACGTTGGAGATATTTGTTGATTTTTCAGCAAGTGATTTGGCACTGTCAGATGCATCGACGATTGTTTGGTATAAGGACGAAATATGTGCGGCAGATGAATCTATGCTGCTTAATCCTTTTTCCATTTGATTGAGCGCTGACGTATTTTCATCTGCGGTATTTTGAGCGATTTGAGAAACATCTTTAGTGGCAGTGCTCATTTCTGTGACCGATGTCACGATAAGCTCTGTAGAGTGTGTCTGTTGTGTCACAATATCATTGGCCTGGCGAGAAGTAAGATCTAACTCATTACTAGAGGCTTCAAGTTTTACACTATCTTGTCGAATGTCATCGACAATCAACTTTAAACTGTCTAAAAAAGTATTGAACGAGTGAGCAAGCTGTCCGAGCTCGTCATTATGACTAATGGTAATTTTATTTGTTAGATCACCTCCTCCTGAGGTGATCTCGTTGATCCTAGAGGTAAGCTGTTGAATTCTGTTTAGTAGAGCTTTTTGGCTTATATAGCCGATCACACAGGCTATTAAGATCACTGCGATGGCAAATAGCCACCTCAAGGTTTTGCTTTTACTATTCGATTCTGCGATTTCTTTTTCGAGCTGTTTGGCTTTTTCAAACGCTATCTCACCAGCGAGATTATATTCATCTCGTAATTTCGAAAAAGTGTCTAGAGATTTGCCTTTTGCTAATTGAATTGCTTGCTGATCAGATGTGTTTTTTAGCCTCAGTACTTCATCAACCGTACTTTTCCACTGTGTAAACTTATTGTTGAAGTCAGAAAACTTGCCCCTGATCTCTGGGTAAGCAGCCATAAGTTTAAGGTATTTATTAAACCTATCTTTGGCTTGTTGGGCATTTTCGTTCAAGTCAGAGACGTAGTTGGCAATATCAGCCTTGCTTGAATATACAATACTGAGTTCAGCAACCCTAGCCTGATATAAGTCTCTATCTGCATTCAATACCACACTGAGTGCAGGCATAAATTCGTCAGGAAAGGTACTGGTTTCCTCTTCCAAAGAATTAATTAAATGTCCATTGGAAAACTGGACTATGACGAGACACAGCACTAATACAAAAATAGGGATAGAGTATTTAATTGCAATACTGAGGTTTTTCATATGTCCACTTAATAAAAGCATGATTACTTTGCTAAATATTAGTTGGGATATGGAGTATTGCCAGTTTCAAACAGTGAGTACGAAATAGTCAGTGAAGGGGAGCGCATACACAAGGTATACGCTCAGCACAATTTAATAAACCTTACAAATAAGGCCTTTAAGGTAGAAACCTTCAGGGTAGTTACCTGCGATAGGGTGATCGGCTGCTTGGTTCAGACGCTCCATAATCAGCAGCTCTTTACCTGCATCAAGGGCTGCGTCAGCAACAACTTTCTGGAACAGGTTTTGCTCCATCAGGCCAGAACAAGAGAAGGTTAGTAATGTGCCGCCAGGCTTTAGGATTTGCATTGCGATCATATTAATATCTTTATAACCACGACATGCGCCCGTTAGTTGTGCTTTGCTCTCAGCAAACTTAGGTGGGTCCATCACGATAGTATCGAATTGACGGCCTTCTTCACGGTACTGGCGCAGCAACTTAAATACATCTTGCTTAACGAACTCAGCACGTGATAAATCAAGGTCATTGTGCTCTACATTTCGCTTTGCTGTATCAAGGGCTGGTTGTGATACATCTACGTTAATGACGTTTTTACAGCCGCCACGTAAAGCATATAAACCGAATGTACCTGTGTAACAGAAGCAGTTTAAAACCTCTTTGTCTTTAGAGAAACGTTCAAGTGCTGCGCGGCTATCACGTTGGTCCAGATAAAAACCGGTTTTGTGGCCGTTTAAAATATCAACTTCAAGCTTTAAGCCATTTTCTGTAATGACAACAGGCTCTGTCGGCGCATCACCCCAAAGTGCACCCGTGGTTTTTTCTAGGCCTTCTTTTTTACGAACGTCTACGTCAGAACGCTCATAAATGTGGCAATCAGGGAAAAGCTCACGAAGTGCTTGTACTATGTCACCTTTGTGACGCTCTGCACCCGCACTTAATAACTGACAAACAATATAATTGTCGAATTTATCAATGGTGATACCAGGTAAGCCATCAGACTCTGCTGCGCTTAAGCGAAAACCGGTTAAGCCGCCTTCTTCAATGACTTGACTACGGGCATCAAAAGCACGCGTTAAACGACGTAAGAAAAAATCTTTGTCTATGCTTTCAGATTCATCAAAGCTCCATATACGTGCTCTAATTTGAGAATCAGGACTATATGCTGCAGTAGCTAGAAATTTACCTTCGTTAGAGTAAATTTTTACGGTATCACCCAGAGCAGGTTTACCTTTTACTTTTTTGATGGCTTTGGAGAATATCCAAGGGTGTTTACGTTTTAATGATTTTTCTCTACCAGGCTGCAAGTACACTGCACAAGACATGAATTTTTCCTAACTTAATTGTATGCTGGGCATTTTAGTTAAGCGTTTACAAACATACAATGTTGATCAGCGAATTATCCGGAGAGTAGGGCATTGAATACTGATAAATTAGCGTCTTTAGAACAAAATTGTCGCGAATTTGTACAAGCATTACCCATAGCCGATGCAGGACATGACCTAGCGCATGTGCAAAGGGTTGTCACAGCTGCCAAGCTTTTGGCTGAAAAAGAACAGGCAGATTTGCAAGTGGTGGTTGCTGCAGCATGGCTTCATGACTGTGTGGCAGTCGCGAAAAATAGCCCTCTGAGGAGCCAAGCTTCAAAATTGGCTGCTGACAAAGCCATCGATTATTTAACAAGTATCGACTTTCCAAGTGAAAAGTTGTCTGCAGTGCATCACGCCATAGTTGCGCACAGCTATAGTGCGAATGTGGAAGCTGAAACACTGGAAGCTAAAATTGTTCAAGATGCCGATAGGCTTGATAGCTTAGGGGCTATCGGTGTTGCACGCTGTTTTACCGTTGGCGGTGCGATGCATCGAAGTGTCTACAAGGTTGACGATCCCTTTTGTGAAAATCGAGAACCAGATGATTATTCATATACCATTGACCATTTTTATAACAAACTCTTTAAATTACCTGAAGTTATGCACACGTATGCAGGAAAGCAAGAAGCTGAATCTAGGGTGTTGTTTATGAAAGAGTTTATGAAAAAGTTAGGGCAAGAAATAGGCAGCTAAGAATAGTCAATTGAAAAATTTTATTGCGCAAGTCTGACACCGGTGTCATAATGTCGGCGTTTTATCATTTTGTTGTCAAAACGTGTTGGCTGCCCATGTATGTGGGCAGCATTTTTTTAAATAAATGATAACCCATTAATCAAAGAATTCTAGATTGATATTTCTTTCGTTCAGGATGAATTGCAGTAGAGGTTGAAGTGCTTACTCCCTCGAATGTAGAGCGGGAAACCAGATGAAGAAAGTAACAATAAATAGTGTTGCAGAATACGCCGGTGTATCGAAAAAAACCGTTTCACGCGTATTGAATAATGAGCCCAATGTTAGCCCGGCAACACGCGAAAAAGTATTAAAAGTTTTCAAAGAACTTGATTACACACCGAATCCTATCGCCAGAGGCCTTGCTCGCAATCGCAGCTTTATCATCGGCTGTTTGTACGATAACCCCAGTAAAAGTTATATCACACGTGTTCAAAGTGGTGCTTTAGAAGCATGTCACAAATATAATTACAACTTGCTTATACACCCATGCGAACTGCGTGGCGAAGCGCTCATCGAAAACATCGAACACTTACTAACAACCTCTCGTCTAGATGGTCTAGTTCTCACGCCGCCATTTTCTGATTCACAAGAATTAATCGAATTTCTTCAAAAGAAAGGTATTAATTACGCACGAGTTGCATCTGCAATCGAAGATGAAACGTCAATATCAGTCAGAAGTAACGATGAACAAGGTGCTTTCGAGATCACAGAACATTTGATTTCTCTGGGTCATAGCCGAATTGCATTTATTAAAGGTCACCCAGATCACAGTGCGACAGAGCAGCGTTTCTCGGGGTATCAGAAAGCGCTTGCAGAGCATAATATTGCATTCGATGCAGAGCTGGTGGCTGAAGGTAACTTTAGTTATCACTCAGGTGCTGATAGCGCAAAAGAGATTTTAGATTTACAACCAAGACCGAGTGCGGTGTTTGCATCGAATGATTACATGGCAGCCGCGGTGTTAAAGTTGGCGACACAATCAAAGCTGAATGTACCGGAAGATATATCAATAGCGGGTTTTGATAATGCACCGATAGCCCGTCATATTTGGCCTGGGTTAACAACAATCGCACAGCCTGTAGAAGAGATGACGCGACAAGCTGTTGAGCAGTTGATACTTCAGATAAGCGACCCTGATGTAGAAAGAACGCAGACCACACTTGAAGCTAAGCTTATCGTAAGAGAATCGACAGCTAAGCTATAAACCTTTTTCAATTTCTTTACTTGCCCAAGCCTAGCGGTTCGCTGTTAGGCTTTTTTCTTTTTTGACAACTTTTATAGCTCATAAATCAAATTAAAAATTCTGTTTTAAGCCCCTTATAAAACCGTTTTATAAATGTGTAATAAAACTTGTGCTAGATCAACATTCACCATGGCTGCAGGCGTACTATAAAAGTGAGCCAAGCATCAGGTTTGTTTGGAAAAATGACAACTTAAACAGGACTTCATTATGATTATTGATCGCCACAGCTTAGCTAAAGAGTTACCTGAATTTAAAGAAAAAATCCACGAACTAAAAATGAATGATCGACATTTTGCGCGCTTGTTTGATGATTACCATAACTTAGATCATGAGGTGATCCGCATTGAAGAGGGGGTTGAAAATACCTCAGATGAATATCTTGAGTCACTTAAGAAGCAACGATTACATCTAAAAGACCAACTTTATTCTATCTTAAAAAGTGCATCATAAAAGTTTTCACTATATAAGGAGTAGCCTGCTACTCCTTTTTAAGTCCTTACTAATTATACAAAAGACCTCATACCAGTTAAATATCCTTAGAATTATTAATGTTTTATATTTAAAAGCACAATTCTGTCTGTTGTTAGACTTTGGTTTCGGTGACAAAAAGATTCTTTTGTGCAATATTAGAAATTATCAATTTCGAACATTTTTCTGAAAAATTTAATGACAACGCTGTCATTTTGTGTGTAACATTAAATCAACATGAAAAATGCTCTGCCAAATAATCACAAACTATTTGAGCAATACGTTACAGATCAGGGGTCGCTAAATGATGGCTAAACAGGTTGAACAAGACCAGTTATTTATTGGAATAGATGGAGGTGGTACAAAATGTCGTGCAACTATCTACTCTGCTACACAAGGGGTGTTAGGTACTGGGTTAGGTGGTCCTGCCAATCCATTACATGGTCTTGAGCGCACATTAGAGTCAATCATGGTATCAACTCAGCTAGCATTACAAGACGCGGGTCTTCGTGTTGAACAGGTGCATGATATAGTAGCAGGTCTTGGCTTAGCGGGTGTGAATATTCCAGGTCTGTATGACAAAATCATGCAATGGGACCATCCATTTAAAGAAATGTATCTTACAACCGACTTGCACACAGCGTGTATTGGTGCACATGACGGTGATGATGGCGCAGTGATTATTACAGGCACAGGCTCATGTGGTTTTGCTATTGTAAACGGTGAAACAGTCAATTATGGCGGTCATGGTTTTGCGCAAGGTGATATGGGCAGTGGTGCATGGATGGGTCTAGAAGCTGTTAAAGCTGTACTTGTAGATCTTGATGGCCTGGGGCCAAAAACCGTGTTATCAGATACTTTAAAGCAACATTTTCATGTCACAGACGCTATGGGTATCGCCGAGCAAATGGCAGGACAACCTTCAAGCGGTTATGCGAAGCTAGCACGCCATGTATTTGCAGCTGCAGAGCAGAACGATGAAGTTGCATTGCAAATTGTGAAACAAGGTGCCGAATATATCAGCAACCTTGCGAAAAGATTATTAGAAATTAATCCACCGCGTTTATCTATGATCGGTGGTCTTGCTGAGCCATTAAATAAGTGGCTAGATGCTGATATTGCGAAACTTGTTCAGCAACCAAAACAGCCTCCAGAAATTGGTGCTATCTATTTTGCGATGGAAAGCACCCAGCATGAAATTAAAAAGGTGAACTAATGAGCCAGCAAATTTATAAAGCCAAAAAGCTTTTTGATGGTGAACAATTTCATCACGATGTTGTTTTCTCAGTAGAAGACGGCAAAGTTAGTTATAAAGTTTCGGCTGAAAAAGCCGAAGTAATCAATCTTGATGGCCTAGTTGTACCAGGCTATATCGACGTTCAAGTAAACGGCGGTGGTGGAGCATTTTATAACGCTGAGCAAACCACAGCCTGCCTTGCGAAAATGGTTTCAGCGCATGCGCAATTTGGTTCTACTGCGCTTATGCCAACTCTCATAACAGATAAAATTGAAGTGATGCAAGCGGCAGCAGACGCGATGGCAGCTGCCATTGAAAGCAATCAAGCAGGTGTTGTGGGGATCCATTTTGAAGGTCCACACTTGTCCCACCCAAAGAAAGGCACGCACAGCGAGCAGTTTATTCGACCTATCACTGAACAAGAATTCGATATTTATGCGCGTCAAGACTTGGGCATAAAAATGGTGACTTTAGCGCCAGAGACAGTGCCCCTAGCTGATATCGAACGCTTAATTAGCTTAGGCGTTAAAGTGAGTATTGGTCACTCAAATGCAGATTTTGAAACAGCTAACACTGCGCTTAAAGCCGGTGCTGATGGCTTTACCCATTTATTCAATGCGATGTCTGCGTTTACTTCACGTGAGCCGGGTGTGGTTGGTGCAGCGTTATGGGATGATAACAGCTGGTGCGGTTTAATTGTTGATGGTCATCATGTTCATAACACGTCTGCAAAATTAGCGATCCGCTCAAAACAGCGTGGCAAAATCATGCTAGTGACAGATGCGATGCCACCAGTAGGTACCGACGATACTGAATTTGCATTTTTCGATGGTCGTAAAGTCATTCGTACTGGCGATCGTTTAAATTCAACAACCGGCGAACTTGCAGGCAGTGTGTTAGACATGGCAAGCGCGGTTCGAAATACGGTTGATTGGCTAGATGTAAGTCTACCAGAAGCCCTTCGTATGGCATCTTTATATCCAGCGCAATATTTAGGCTTAAACAGCAAAGGCCATTTGCGTGAAGGAGCTGATGCAGATTTTGTTCACCTAGATGAGAATTTATTTGCACAGGCAACATATATCGCTGGTGCTCAGATTTAACTTTCCCTGAGGAAAAAACCCCGCTGCAGTATAGCGGGGCTTTTTTATTTGTACTGGAATAAAATATGACAGCAAAAACACAAAAAAGACGATTAGCATCTTTAGATGCACTCCGAGGCATGGACATGTTTTGGATTTTAGGCGGACAGGGTATTTTTGCCGCCTTATTTGTTTTAACGGGCTGGCAGGGATGGAAAGCGTTTGAAGCACACACAGTGCATAGCCCATGGCATGGTTTTACTTTTTACGATTTAATATTCCCGCTATTTATCTTTTTATCTGGTGTTGCTATGGGTCTTGCACCTAAGCGTATCGATCACCTTCCTTTTAACGAAAGACGCCCGTTATACAACAAAGCACTCAAGCGATTGTTTTTACTTATGGCATTTGGTGTTTTGTATAACCACGGTTGGGGCACTGGAGCACCATTTGCGTTTGAAGAAGTACGTTATGCTAGTGTGTTAGGGCGGATCGCTATCGCTTGGTTCTTTTGTGCTTTATTAGTTTGGCACTTTAGCTTACGTGTCTTAGCATACTCTGGCGTTGGTATTTTAATTTTCTACTGGGTACTTCTTTGCTTTATACCTGTACCGGGTGGTGTTGCAGGTGACTTGTCTGCGGCAGGTAGTTGGAATGCATGGTTTGATAAACACCTTTTACCTGGTATTTCATATCAAAATCGTGTGGTTGACCCTGAAGGTATTTTGTCGAGTTTACCAGCGATTGTGAATGCGATTGCAGGCGTATTTGCAGGACAACTGATCGCCAAAGCCAATGAGCGCGGTGAATGGAAAACCTGTGGCATTTTATTCGGCGCAGGTGTTGTAAGTTTAGTACTCGGTTGGACATGGGATTTACACTTCCCAGTTAATAAAGAGCTTTGGACCAGTTCATTTGTATTGGTAACAGTGGGGTGGAGTGCGATTTTACTTGCTGTTTTCTACGCTGCAGTCGACATTTTAAATGGCCAAAAACTGGCTTATCCGTTTGTAATTATTGGTGCAAACTCAATCATTATCTACCTAGCGTCATCTTTAGTTGATTGGGAATACATTAGCCGTAGTGTGTTCGGTGGTGTGGTAAACGCAGCCCCAAGTGAATGGCAGCCGGTATTGGCGGTGACTGCGCTGATTGCGGTGCAAATGTTAGTGCTACATTGGATGTATCGTCGCAAGATTTTTGTCAGCGTTTAATTTAAAACCTTGATTATTTACTTATGCAAAAGGCTCATATTAATGAGCCTTTTTGTTATAAAAAAACACAAGTTTTTTTTCACTTTTACTTTACAAGCGCTCAATTAATGATAATAATGACAGCGTTGTCATAATGGTACAGCCTAATAAGATTATCCCGATTAGGTTTGATCTGGCGCTTATTTTGATTGCACGCGAAGTAAGCCCAGATCCCATTTTTTCTTTTCTTCTACAACGAGCCAAAACCATGCAAATAGTAATCTTAAACGACGCCAATGAAGTTGCAGCTTATGGCGCAGATATCTTTACAAAACAACTACAAAAGAAAGCAGAGTCTGTGTTAGGTTTAGCGACCGGTTCAACACCAGTAGCGCTTTACCAAGAACTAATTCGTCGTAACGAAGCAGGTGAAATTAGCTTTAAAGACGCGACAACATTTAACTTAGACGAATACTTAGGCCTAGATGGTTCACACCCGCAAAGCTACCGTTATTTTATGAACGAGCAGTTGTTCAACCATGTAGACATCGACAAAGATAAAACCCATGTACCACCGGGTGATGCGAAAAACCCAATCACTGCGTGTCAGGAATACGAAGGCCATATTGCCGCTGCTGGTGGTATTGATGTTCAACTATTGGGCATTGGTCGTAACGGTCACATTGGTTTCAACGAGCCGTCTTCAGGTTTAACGTCACGTACACGTGTTAAAACATTAACCAAAGCAACCATTGATGATAATGCGCGTTTCTTCAAAGAAGACGAATACCAACCGCATTTATCTATCACTATGGGTATCGGCACTATTCTTGATGCTAAAAAAGTGGTGCTACTTGCGACGGGTGAGAACAAAGCCGAAGCGGTTCATGCAATGATTGAAGGCCCGTTAACAGCAGCTTGCCCAGCATCTGCACTACAAATGCACCGTGATGCGGTTATCGTGATTGATAAAGCTGCAGCTAGCAAGTTAAAAGACATTGAGTTTTATCAGCACATCGAAGCTGAAAACCAAAAGCTTCAGGCCTACTTAGCCTCTTTGTCCTAAGGACCTGTTGAACTTTCAAGTTTGTTTTTACAGTAGTTTGATTGGTATTTATACACGGCAGAGCCTGCGTAGCATGGTTTTTCCATGTAAGTCAGGCGATAACAAAGTAGAAATGCCAATCAAGCGCTGCCAAATAGGCTCTTCTGAGCGAACTTTTCTCATTGTTACTCGATTTTTACTTAGCCCACTAGGTATAAAACCGAGTGTTGCGATAAAAGCCCGCTCATAAAGAGTAAAACTCGAACAGCAAACAGTAACAGGCCCTTTACGCAACTACATGTTTTAAAAGCCCGTAAGGGCTTTTTTTTTGCAAATTTTACGGCTTATTTATTTAGCTTAGACTGTCTGTATGTTAGCTTAGGCTCAAATCATGCAAAGGAGTGAATATGCTTCATTACACGCAAATGAGTTTAGACAGAGCGTCGCAGCAGCGCAAAGACAGCAACTGGCTAAACACGCAAAAAACCACCAACAGTCGATGGCTTTTAATTAACCAAGATAAAAACTTATTTAGCGCTGATTTACAGAGACTTCAGCTATTACTTTGGTCGTCAGTCGCACACTTAAATACAGATGATGCCGTGTATATTGGTCATCAAGACGAAATACATTACTTTGTGTTAGATGTGTCGAATATAGATTCAGATGAAGTGAATGATTTATCAGCGGGTGGCACTTTTGAAGATATGCGTAAAGTTGGGCCAAAACTAAATGGTTTTGAAGCATCTATCGGCGTACTGGCTAGAGGTATGTGCTATTGGCATAAAACGCATGTTTTTTGTGGCCGTTGCGGCACAGCAAATAAGCCTTATGAAGGCGGTCATGCCCGTCGTTGTCAAAATAGTGAATGTCGTCATATCACATTCCCGCGAACTGATCCGGCGGTGATCATGTTAGTGACCCACACTTTTGAAGATGGCATAGAGCGCTGTTTGATGGGCCGTCAGGAAAGCTGGCCAGAAGGCGTGTATTCAACGCTGGCAGGTTTTGTTGACCCAGGAGAATCACTCGAGCAAGCAGTATTGCGTGAAGTCGAAGAAGAATCGGGCATTATTGCAGAAGATGCGCAATATATTGCATCACAGCCATGGCCTTTTCCGTCGTCATTAATGCTGGGCTTTATTGCCAAAGCGAAAACCACAGAGATTTCTGTGGAGCAAGATGAACTACAAGATGCTAAGTGGTTCTCAAGGGCAGAATTAAATACATTCGCAGAGTGGGGCGATGATACGCCTGGGTTTAAACTTACCCGAAGAGATTCAATTTCACGCTATTTAGTCGAATATTGGCGCGCTCTCGGCGAATAAAGCAAGTTAAAAATACCAAGGTTTAACAATGAAAAAGAACACTAAGATTGTCAGTACTGGCAGAAAAAAACAATATACCCAAGGGGTCGTAAACCCAGTTGTGCAACGTGCTTCAACGGTCGTATTTGATACCGTAGAAGAAATGCAGACTGCCATTAAAGAGCGTGCTGATCGCACCTTATTTTATGGTCGTCGTGGTACAAATACCCACTATGCGCTGCAAGATGCCATTACCGAGCTTGAAAATGGTGCAGGATGTGCACTTTATCCATCCGGTGCTGCGGCCATCAGTCAATCTTTATTGTCTTTTTTGAAATCAGGCGACCATTTATTAATGGTTGATAACGCATACGAGCCGACACGTGATCTATGCGACAAGATTTTAGCTGGCCTTGGGATCACGACCACGTATTATGACCCAACGATTGGCGCAGGCATCGAAGCCCTTATTCAAGAAAACACCAAAGTGATTTTCTTAGAATCTCCGGGGTCAATCACCATGGAAATTCAAGATGTGCCAGCACTTGTTGAGGTTGCGAAAAAACATAACATCATCACTATGCTAGACAATACCTATGGTAATGGTTGGCATTTTAGACCGCTTGATTTTGGCGTTGATGTCAGTATTCAAGCGGCAACCAAGTACATTGTTGGTCACTCAGATGTGATGATGGGCGTTGCGGTTGCAAATGAAGCCCATTGGCCGACATTGCGTGAGCATTCTTATTTGTTAGGTCAATGTACGTCTGCTGATGATGCTTACTTAGCATTACGTGGTCTTCGTACTATGCCTGTGCGTTTAGCCCAGCATGAAAAAGCTGCGATACAAGTCGCACAGTGGTTGTCTGAACACGAATTGGTTGATCATGTTCGCCACCCAGCATTTGAAACTTGCCCAGGGCATGAATTCTTTAAACGCGATTTTGATGGCAGCAACGGTTTGTTTTCGTTTGTCATGAAAGAAGGTAACCTAAAATCAATCAATGCGTTTTTAGATGCATTGCATCATTTCAAAATGGGCTTCTCATGGGGCGGCTACGAAAGCCTTGTCACTGCCAATAAAACCATGGCAAAGCTGCGCTCAACAACAGGGTGGGAGCACGGCCCGATTATTCGCCTGCACATAGGCCTAGAAGATGTTGAAGACCTAATCGCAGATTTAGAGCAAGCACTGCAGGTTTATAAAGATAATTTGTAAGGTTCGATTAGTAAATTGAAACAGATTTATGAAAACGCGACTTAATGTCGCGTTTTTCTTTTTACATCGCGCAATCTTGCTACTTTCGAACGGAACAACCTCATAAAACCAATCTGCCCGAGCCAATTAACCCCATCACTAAGCCAAAGCCGCCGCTGGCAAACCCAAGCACCAGACCAATTCGGCCAAAAAGCTTTTGCCATTTAGGGCGACATAGAAATGGCTTATCTGCCACTTCACTTTCAGTCATGTGTTGCTGGTCTATGTTAATGATATTTTGAGCTTGGAAAATCTGTAAGCCAAGTATCAATGCAAATGCTGTATAAGCGAGCGTTGGCATAATCCACCCCGCGCTAAATGAGTAACTCATAACGAATAGCACCCCAAATACAAACGTGGTAATTAACATTCTGGTTCTCATAACTTTAAGTATTGATTTTGTCTGCTCAGTCTTTGCATACTTAATCGGAAATTTCATGCTGTAAAACACCGCGAGCATAGCTGCGAATGCGCCGATAAAAGCACCGCCAAGCACTGCAAAAAGTTTCAAAATCGGTGAGCTATACGTTGTATTGCTGACCAGTGTTGCCGCAGCAACGGGTGCACTTGGGGCGACCAAGCCTAAAGCAACAGCTGGGGTAATCGTCGAAATTGCCAATGTACCAAAGCGATTTAAATATTGAGACTTAAGCTTCTTTCGGCTTCTTGATAACTGCTGACGTACTTTTTCCTCAGAGATATCTAATAATGCAGCGACTTGCTTGCTTGATTGCTCTTCTCGATAGTATAAGATTAAAATCTCACGGCTCTCTTCTGGTAAAGCAGAAACAAGTTGATTCATCAGCATGACTTGTTCATCTTTTAGTAAATCACTATCAGGACAATCATGGTGAGCAAGTAACTGCTCAAGTGATTGCTCGAGTGACTCATCATTGTCAGACACTAAATTCGACTTTTCTCGCAATACGTTTAAAGCTTTATAACGAGCAGTTTGTCGAAGCCAAGGTAAAAAGCTGTGATCGTTTTTTAACTTATCGAGGTTTTGCCATGCATTGATAAATACTTGTTGCGCTACATCTTCACTTGCATGCACGTCCTTCGTGATAGCGAGCGCAATACTGCATATGAGTTGTCGACATGCTTTGTGAAGTGCTTCAAAGGCATTTACATCACCTTTTCGTGCATGCGACACATATAAAGCAATACTGGTACTGTCTTTCATGTCTAGTTTATACGCTAATGTATTCATGATTTATCCTTAATGAATGCCGTAATTTGGTCGTTTAGCCATTTAGAATCATCATACATAATAAAGTGGCGAGAGTTTGTATTCATTTTGACTACAGCGTTAGGTAAATTTGCCACTTGCCCTTTATATAGTTGTTCAACGGCTTGTTTGCGAGAGTTATCGTTAAATCCACCTGATGCCCCCAGAATAAGCAAATCCGCTTTTATTTCAGTCAGTGATGGTCTTAAATCATTATTCATTAAATAGTGTATAGCTTTGCCAACGGTAACCGGATCAGAGCGTTCAGCCATATCAATGATTTGTCTTTGATGCATAGCCTGAGTCGCATGAATATATATACCGCGCTTAGTTTGCTCAGCTAGTTGTGTTTGAGTCATTGATTTGTGCATTAAAAGTATGCGTTCAGCTTGGTTGCTAAGTGAAGCAGGTGTCGTTTGATTTGTGCCGGTAAATATCGGGCCAATATAGGGTAGGCTATCTACTGAAACGACCTTACTAACAAGCTCTGGCTTTTCTAATGCGATAGACATAGCTAAAAAGCCTCCTAGGCTATGACCAATTAGAATTGTTTTATTTGCTACCGCACTTGAATCTTCTGACTTGCGACTCTCTTCAGTAATAAAATCAATTAGCTCATTTTTTAACTCGTTCATCGAAAAGTTTGTAGGTTTTTGACTATCGGCAAATCCGGTGATTGATACCACATGTACACGGTGTTTATCTTTGATTGTGTCTAGAGTGCCTTGCCAAACTTCACCGTTAGACATAAGACCAGGGATCAGAACGATATCGGCATTTTCTGTTTGGCTATTTCCGACTGTTTTAACAGTAAAGTGATTATGCGCCCAAACTTTAGCGGTATTTAATGCTGCCGCAATCGCGATGAACAAGACAATCAATAGACTTAATTTTTTAGGTTTATTTGGTTTGTTATGTGACTTAATCATAGTAGCTCCTGTTGGTTATATAACTTAGTCACTTGAGCGAATCAAAGTGTGACAACTTTTATTAAATTTATTTGTTATCCGAATTAATAGCGATTACATTGGAAAAGTTAAGTAAAAGGATTAAAGTCATGACACCTGCGATTTTACTCGCCAAGAAAGCCAAAATCTCATTTAACGTTCACGAGTATAAGCATGACCCAAAAGCGCAATCTTATGGCTTGGAGGCGGCCGAAAAGCTAGGTTTAAACCCATCTCAAGTGTTTAAAACTCTAGTGGTTGAAACTGACAGCAAACAACTTGTGGTCGCGGTTTTACCCGTAAACCAACAACTGAATTTAAAATCGTTAGCAAAAGCCGCGGGTACAAAGAAAGCCGCTATGGCGCCACAGCAATTAGTCGAGCGTTCAACGGGGTATATTTTAGGTGGCGTTAGCCCATTGGCCCAAAAAAAACGTCTCGCCACTGTGATTGATAGCTCAGCCAAAAACTTTGAAACCATTTTTGTGAGTGCAGGGCGCAGAGGGCTCGAAATTGAATTAGCGGCAGCTACTTTATGTGAATTAACGCAAGGGCAGTTTGCAGATATTCAAAGCTAATGAGTTTTTTAGCACCTTATTTGGTGCTTATTCTGTTCCATTTCGAATTTGTCTATGTAATGAAAGTATTCCAGCATAATCAAAGAAGGAAGCCTGCTCCTTCTTTGATGTAGAAATTTCAAAGCTACTTATCGACTTTATTTAAAATCCAATCTCTTAACAAACTGCCATCCACAAGCTTAAAGTTTTGTGTGCTTTTAGGCATTACATTATGACCATCTTGAACAACCAATAAACCATTAGGGAGGGCTTCACCAAGATAGCTGCTTGTTACTGCCAAACCATCGGTTTCTGAAGCACCATCGATCATGCTCGCCCAGTTTGCACCGACTTGAAAAACACCCAGAAATTCATTGTTATTGTCTACGGCGTATACTGCATAGCGGTTATTACCTTGGCTAGATACAACAAGGTATTGTTTGCCGTTTAAGCGATATAAGCTCATGCCTTCAATATCGGCTTCGACTTGCTCATTTAGACCTGTGATTAGCTTGTCAGGTTGTTTACCTTTAAGATCTTTTAACCATACACCCGTTGACTCTTCACCATAAAACAAGCGTCTATTCGCATCATCGCTTACACAGCCTTCAGGTTGACTAGGCACTGTCCATTCTAGAGTTTTCTGGCCTGCTACCTTTTGCTTATTAAATGCAATCTCGTATTTTTGAAAGCGGCCATCGGTGTCATTAATCCATACCGCCAGTTCATTATCGTATTGTCCCAAGCATAAGCCATATGGATCAGCCAAGTCTGTTTTAATGTCGGTAAGCAAAGTAGGGAGCCCAGATTTTTGATCGATTTTAAATAGGCTGATGCTTTTATTGGTTCGGTTACTGGCTACTGCAATATCAACAACTTCACCATTGAATTTAACGCCGTAACGAATATCGACATTGTTTACTCGACCAACAGGCAAGGCTTTTACAAGATTGCCATTAAGATCATATACGTTGAGTCCTGACTTTTTATCAGTACCATAAACCAAGCTGTTTGAAGGGTTAACTCTATTTACCCAGATCTCGGGATCATCTGCGGCATCACCATGAGATGCAACAGGGCTCGTTTGTGCAAAGGGGAGCAGATTGGCAATCGGTTGCTCATTATTCTTTTTCAAAGGTAACTTATGTTTGCCCAAATTGATTTTGATATTCTTAGATGTCTCATCATCGAAGATATACGCAATTAAGTTTTTGTCAGAGCGTTGAAGCTGAACGGTTCTAGGTGCTATGTTTTTGGGCAGCTCAAAAGGTTTGAACGCGTGATTATTTTGGTCAAGTAGCCAAAGCTGGTTTGTACTCGGTGACACCACAGATACATCACCCGAAGCGGTTGTATCTAAGTATTCTACTTCGAGCCCCTCAGCAAGCTGGAAAAGCTCGCGAATAATTTCAAGCTCAGGGTTAGTCGAGTACTGCCAAACGCCAATATTTTCTTCTGCGATATACAGTGACTCTGTGAGGTCGTTCACTGCACAAGACTTCATATTAAGACCAGCTGCGAAATGTCGAATTTCACTTAACTGCCAATCAGCCTCGTTTGCGGTATTCAGCGCCATTTGACTAACGATGCCGTCCACATCAACTGTGAATAACTCAATATGTTCAGATGAAGAGGCTAAACAAATTGCATCAAATGCTGTTTTATCAGCCAAAAGCTCATACGCTTTTTCAATACGATTGTGTTTAAAGTCAACTTTAATGAGCTCGATATTGCCGGTGTTTTTATTTAGGGTCGATAACACCCCTAAAGACTTTGAATTTGGTAGCCACCTAAAATCTAAATGTTCAGACTTAGAATTGATTATCGATAAAGCTCGCCCTTGCTCATCGAGTAAAGCAATACCGTGCGCTTCACTCACAGCAACTTGTTTATGGCCAGTATGTGCGACATCAATAGGCGAAATAAACTCAGACTCGGTTAGCCATTGTTTATTAGCCTGTGAAGCATTGGCAACGCCACTACAAAGTAATCCACCAATCAACAAAGATAATTTTAAAGATGTGTTTGTCATGTTGAGCTCTTAAAGCTGTTACTAAATCATTGCGGCAGACAGTAACGATGAAAAATGACATAAATGTTTCAGCTGTCTTTATGCAAAGTGTCAGCAGGGCACTTTGGGGCTTTTAAACAGCTCATTAAGCATTTTTTGAGCTAATTCGACCCCTAAAAAAGCCGTTTAAAGCTTTGCAGCGAAATGAAATGAGGAGCAATTTACGAAAAGTCACTTAATGCACATTCTTGTATGAGCCAATAAGACCCTTGGGCAAATCTGCATGATAAATAGAGCGCTTTAAGCGCTTTAATAGGCTATCTTACAATTTTGCAGCTTGAAGTGATTTTACTAAATTTAAGAGAAAAGTCGTCTCAACAGAGTATCACTATGAAAATACATTATCTTGAAATCGTTACCCCAGATGTTGAAGCCGTGTGTAAAGCGTATGAGCACTCACAAAATGCAAGTTTTAGCCACCCAGATGCAATGTTAGGCGGTGCCAAAACAAGGCTTTTACAAGATGGCAGCATTCTTGGTGTACGCGGGCCCTTAAGAGAAAACGAAACGCCAGTAGTTAGGCCATATTGGTTAGTCGACAATATAGAGGCTGCTGTTCTGCATGTTGAGGCCGAAGGCGCTGAAATAGCTATGTCGCCAATGGAGATACCAAAGAAAGGTAAGTTTGCAATTTACATAATAGGCGGCATCGAGCAAGGGTTTTGGGAGTTATAACCCCAGAGAAACTTTTCTTTTATTTATAAACTCTGAAAATGGATCAGCTAAGCATCATCAAATTGAAATAAAGAACACAAAATGTTCAAACAATCCAACAGGTTGTTGCCTTTTAAGATTAATCTTGTATAGTTGCTAGCAAGTCGGCATATAGCGCAGCTTGGTAGCGCACTGTCATGGGGTGTCAGGGGTCGCAGGTTCAAATCCTGCTATGCCGACCAGCTTTTCCTCTCCCCTTTAAATATCAACGAACATTTTAATTTTTAACTCATTTTCTCTTTTATCTTAAAACACGCTTTAATCGTTCACCTTTTCATTACTAAACTCTTCTCTTAAAGCACCATAAAAATAGCGCGATTTGCAGCCCAGCTACACCGCTGTAAAACCACAGTGTTTCTATACTCCCTGAAATGAATACAAACATGCCGTTGAATAAAAGAAAACCACCTAAATAGCCCCAATAACTGCCGTTAAATAACTTCGTAGCAATAAAGTGAGTTGGCAAGCCGAAAATAATCCAGCCAATAATCGAAAAAATAAAGTAAAAGAGGCCAACAAAGATAATTGAGGTGTAGAAGTAATATAAATCAATTGATACATAACTTGATTCGTTAGACCAAAACAACACCATGAATGGAATAAACGACATCAAGATGGCTTTAAATATTGAGTGAAAGCTGT
Organism: Pseudoalteromonas sp. SS15; assembly: GCF_049257195.1. Lineage (NCBI taxonomy): Bacteria > Pseudomonadati > Pseudomonadota > Gammaproteobacteria > Alteromonadales > Pseudoalteromonadaceae > Pseudoalteromonas > Pseudoalteromonas sp. SS15. The sequence goes on along the minus strand of NZ_JBMMUD010000001.1, from coordinate 486,134 downwards.
GAAGCATTTGTTTTTTATTAAGGCAAAACAGAGTGCGGGAGTTAGGTTTCATCGTCTTCATTTATTATCGCCATTAGAGCTGGCCTTGCAACAGACAAAATTAGTATGATTAAGACAATCGCACCGAGTGCTAACTTAAACGTTTTAAAAAACCAAGGCCTTTGCCATATCTCTCCATTTTCTTCTTGTAACTTCTTCTGTTTGATGAATTCGTCATAAGCTTTATTTAAATCAGCGTGTTTAGTGATTTCTGGATACTCAATAACATACCCAATTTTAGCCAGTGAGATACGTGCAAGTTCAGATTGTGCTTGATTAACATAAAGCATGTGGTTTTTAACATCAGCATGATACTGAATACGTTCTTGATCTAATTTATCGGCAATCTTCACTGAGTCTACCAAGCGCATGTCTTGAATAAGTGGTCTATAGACAGGGCTTTCGCTTCTTGCCCATATCAGAACAAACATGGCTATGATGAGTGATACACCAAGTGTCATCATTAGTTTGAGTTCTTTTGTGATAATTGTATTGATGTTGTTTCTCCAAAACTTTGATTCTAAAGCTTTAATTCATAATAGTTATTTTCTAGGAGGCCCATTAAATCACAGAGCCTCAATGACTCTTCTTTTAAACCGCTCCCGCAAATAACCGTGCATGCGTCTTTCTTGCATATTCATCAGACATTCCCGATAGGTAGTCGGTCAGCACGCGCATTCTCGCGTTTTCATCTTTTGCTTCTTCAAAGATCACTTGAGTCGTGTGTGGCAGTAGTCGCATCGGGTCACTGGCGAATGCTTTGAATAAGTCCATCAACAGGTTTTGGCCGCTGAATTCTATTTGCTGCATTTTGGGTTCGCGGATGAGTCGCTCGTACACGAAGATTTTTAACACTTGCAGAATTGCTGCAAACTCGGGTTCGAGTTTCACAGTGCTTTTAAGTAAGTCTGATTCAAACGCGTCGTTTTGTGTTTGCATGCTGCTGTTTACAATGAATAAGTTTACAAGCTCGCCAATGGCGTCTTTTCTGAGCGACTCATCGTCTGAGAATAAACGCTGCGTGAGCGTGTCTAAGTTTTGTTTTAACCAAGGCGAATCGAGCGCTGTGAGTTTTGGCATCGCATAGTTGTGCCAATCTGAGGCTGACAGTGTTTCTGTGGCAATGGCGTCTTCTAAATCGTGCACGGCATAAGCAATGTCGTCGGCCATTTCCATAATGGCGCAATCGAGTGACTTAAATTGGGTTTTATTTCTAAAATCATCCCAAGGTTTATTTGATTGGAGTAAGTCTTTATCGGCATTTGAGAAAGGCGCGAGTACCCAGTCAAAAATGTCTTGGTCGCAGTTATACACGCCTTTGGCTGGCAGCCAGTGATGGGCGGTAATGAATGGCGAAGCAGGGTCGTGCTCAGCCTGTGAATGCCAAAGCTGGTTGATTAATGCCGGATATTTAATAAAGCCCAGTAATGTACGGCGCGTTAGGTTCATACCAAAACCTTTTGAGTAAGGCTCAAGTTTGGCAACGATGCGCAGTGTTTGGGCATTGCCCTCAAAGCCACCATGTTCACGCATCATAAAGTTCAGTGCAGTTTCGCCGCCATGACCAAATGAAAATGAACACATACCAATAAGTAAAAAGCGTATGTATTATAAGGGGAGTTAAATTAGTGATTAGGGAACATATTCATGTACGCCTTTAACAGTGAGAAGTTCAAATCAACTTTATATTGCAATGAACTGGGAGTTCCGTATTTATTACCGTGCTTGTTTTCTCAACACTTACATGAAAATAAAGAAGGCTACAAAATTTCCTGGATTGGCAACCTTGATAAGAAATCTAGGAAAAAGGCTGAACTTACTAATATCCACCTTGCAGACACTACGATTAAGTCAATCTGTAGTGAGTTGAAAAAGTTCATTGTTTGGTATGAGGAATATTCCCAAGATAAAAATGCCATTAAAATGAAATTTCATCATAATGCACCGGATGAGCTATTAGAGCATTATATTAATGAAGTCCTCGTTGTGGATTTATGTAAGAGCGAAAAAATGGTAGAGAAGGCACTCAGTGCTATAAGGTATTATTATAACTTTCTTGCTTATAATGGAATTTCCCACTTAAAAACAATTGATTTTACAAAAAAAGCCAGAGTTATAGCTAAGGACAATACCCAAACTCGCAATGCAATAAAGTATATTTCTACAAACATGAGAGCGACTATTTACAATTCAGCGGACACTATTCGTGATGAATGCTTATTAAAAAATAGCGGAGAATGTGGATTACGTACGAAAGAAAATACTGGAATTCTGTTAAATGACTTCAAAGTAGGAAAGATGACTTATCAAGGTGTTAAATCCTTTTTCGATAAAATTGATTGGGAAGAGAGTCAAAACCTTCAGGTGGAGCAATTGCAACAAGAGTTTAAGTATAGGTTACAAGGCAAGTATACTAAGGGAAAGAAATCCAAAGGCGGACGAGCTCGTTGGATTTATATTAAGCGAGATCTCATGCTGAGATATAAAGCGTACTATCAAACTGAACGTCCGACTAGTAACTCTAATACCTTGTTTGTTACGAATAAAGGACATCCAATCGGCACATATCAAGGAACTCGTGCGTTTACCAAGGCAAGAAAAATTGTTTTGGAAAAGCAGGACAAAGGATTGCTCCCGGAATACTTCGATATATTGGAAGACGAACATACATATCATTGTCTTAGACACTCGTTTGGCACAGATAAGTTTTATGATGCATGTATTAAAAACGGACTAAACTTTGAAACGGTTTCCTATACACATCAACCATATCGGCTTGTTGCCGAGCTTCTTGGGCATACAAGTGAAAAACCTGACGTGCAAAGTCAAACTACAAGTATGTATATACATTTTTGCTTTGATAAATTGGCTACGGAAGAAAAAGTAAATTCGAGTTTAGTGCTTGTAGGTTAGTTTCATAGTGGAACTAACCTATTGATATATAAGGAGTATTTGATCTTTTTGGGGTGGCGTAGTATTGTTATTATATGGAGAAGATGACCTGTAGTTCAAAAGCATGATAGTTAAAAAATGCATAAATACTATTCCGCGTATTTCATATGATTTACAAAGAGTTACTAATGGGTAATGAATTAATTACTCAACAGAATATGCATGATGAATTTAATATTCATCATAACATCACACCTTTTAATATTGAGCCTACCAAAGTTACACAGTTTAAAATACCTTCTCATAGATCATGTTGTGGCTCTAGCGCCATAGTGGTCAAATTAGATGAAGTCAAGAATAGTTATAAAAGCAGACTTATTTTATCTGCTTTTTCTACCGCATCGTATTTGCTTTTTTGCTCGGGTAAAGGCAGTAATTCACATATGTCACATCTGTCCTCTTATTTACCAAAACTAGTTGCTTTTATGAATGAGCACAGACTTGAAGAGCAGGACCTTATCAACGTATTTACGAAATTTGAATCTTACCGCGTTAATAATGATAAAGTGAAACCGCAATCAACAGGTGTTAAAGAGCTTATTGGACTTATTAATTTATCGCTTAGTTACAGGAATTTTTACGAGCGATTAAATCTATCTGATTATAATTTTCTAGATAAATTAACTAAAACACACATTGCCCGTTCAACGGATGCTGTTCAAAAAACGCTGAGTAATTACTTTGGCTACCATTCGTGGCTAGGAAGAAAAGATCTAGGCGTTGGGCATCAGCTTTATCAAAGGGCCGGCTCAGCGACGGCTTTAATGGCGTCCTTCAAAATTACCATGTCTACTGCACTGATTGAAATATTGGGGGCAAAAAATGCGTTAATTGATCTTTTTAAAATCAAGCGTAACGATTTTGAAGAGCTCCCGGTTTTTACAGCCTCTCGACCGAGTAAATTAAAATACGATGATGGGGCGAAATCAGCAGAATACAAAAAAGCCGTAGCTAATTATAAAAAAGAAGTGATTAACTATAAGCAAAAGTTTTTTTTATGGTTGAGTTTGATTTACCAGTCCACAGAGCTGACGCTTGAACTTGAATTAGCAATTGATGCAATAATATTTGCTGAGTGTAGTGCGGAAGCTTATGGATATGTAAAAAAACAGTTCAAAAATCATAAAGCCATCTCTCAGCAAATCAAAGTCGATGAAAGACGAGTAACAGTTTTTAACCAGCAGTTAGATTCTTCGTTATTATTTAACATTAATTTTGTTTTAAGTTTGTACAACTTCGTTAAGTCAGCCAATCCAAAGCCAATTTCAAGAGCTGAAGAATATATTTTTATAAATTTGATGTCTTATCAAACTGTAGCCGGTTCAGACATTTTTAAACTTACCCTTAAAAATTTTAAGCTTTTTAGAAACCAAAAGGGGAAAATATACTCTATAGGTTGTGACTATTTTAAAACCAGAGCAAACAGAGAACATACTGTTGATTATATAGATACTAGAACACTACTTGGTGAAGCAGTAAAAAAGTACCTAGAAGATAAAACAGATGGATTTAAAGATAAAGAAATCAGATTGGTTTTACAAAGAGATAGTCTCCAGCCCAAATCTGGAAGGCATTCATCTGGTTCAGTTTTCTATTCTTTTTTGTCTAATTCAACATTGAACGAAGTCATTTGTAACCAACTAGCAAAGAATGAAGCGTCGCCTGTTTTTCACAAGTGTATGGGGATCATCTGTTCCAAGGGTATAAAAAAAGAAAACTCAGCAACCGGAGATTTCAATACAGAATGTAAGACTCCTACTGTTACAAGACTTTTTTCGCAACAAGCCGTAAAAAATTCTAGGATCCATTCAGATTCGAAAAGCTTCGACCCTCGAAAGCTTTTTAACTTTCATTCTCACTCATCATCAACCGAGCAAAAGGACTATTTATCTGAATATAATGAGGAATATCAGAATAATTGCGGACAAATAACACGATTAGTGATGCACGATCTTCAATTAAATGTTCTTCATCCAAGTAAACAGGAAATAGCATTTTTTAACCAACAATATGAACGTGCTTCCGAAGTTGTTACAGAGCGAAGGAATGATGTATTAGCTCGATTAAAAATAGTTACTGGCATTGATGAATCTGAAACGGACTCTCTAGGCGTGGTTTCTAATCATAAAAATTCGTTTCTTAAAAATGACCTACCGGACACAATTTACCTGGTCGACTCTCCTGAAACAGTGCTAAAAATGAAGCATTACTTGTCTCAGCTAGAGAAGTATCATAGGCAGATGTTTGAGCACTCACCAGAGTTCCTGTTCTATGAAGCACTTCCTACTGCTGAATGGATTGAAAAATTGTTTGTTGAAAGAAAATTCTCAAATACAAGCGTAGAGAAAGGAGAGGAATATTTTCATCGTTTCAAAAATAAATTGCCTAGCTTATTTGCAGTAAATACGGGAGTTGCAAAATGATCCCTTTGCTAGCCAACCAAAATGAAGATTTAGAAAGCATAGAACTATTTAATAAAGAAATGGCTGATATGTACATGGCCTTTTTTAAGGGTTCCCAAAAATCATTTAAAGATGATGTCTGGGAAGAATCGCGAAGTTCTGATAGCTCACTCAAAATAAAGTTGGACTTTTCCGAATTTGAAACACTTCAACTCAGATTCAGTGAAGCAATCACTATTAAAGTCTGTGACAATAAAACAGTAAAATTAACCCCATGCGGCTTAGCAAAGTGGTTGTTCTTAAAAATTAAATCTAGTGACTCAGTAAGCTATCGTGCTAGCTGGTACTTAGATAACTTGAAAATGTTGTTTAGGTTTTTATCAGATAATCACTTAGCAAGCTTAACTGTAGAAGATTTACAAAGCTATTTTGGCTTACTTTTAACTCATGATTATAAAAACAATGAATTTGTACGCAGATACTCATCACCTGCATATTCAAGTCGTTTAAAGTGGGTTCACCTAGTAGAAATGAGCGCTGTACTCAGAATTTATCAAATAGATCCCTTTATTAAATCCATTTCTAAGGCTGAGCTTAATGAAAACTTGAATAAAGCATGTCTAAGACAGATGGACATGACGCTCGCTGATTACCAAACAGGTTCAACTTTCGATTATTTAGGTTTGGATATTGCAAAGCATTACATTGATTATTGCGCTTCTTTCTATGAAGAAAACTTAGTTTTTGCAACTGCACTAACGCAAGCATTAAACAAAATGAATTTAGATCTTCATAAAGGGTCAAGTGATAGTCCTTGGGAAGATTTACTTTGTTCAAAGAACAGTGTGAACAATGAAATATTCTGCAATCATGTCGCAAAATTTTTAAAAAAAAATGCAAATTCCATAGTTGCGTTTAGGCAAGAAGTATTAGATGAAATAGCAGATAAGCTTGGGCTTGAAGTCAATGCGCTAGATACACACGAGTTTATTAGAGCACTTATGTTTGCACGCTTTTATGAACAACACACAAAGTCTAGGACTGCTATCTTTGAAGAGTTTCGAGGCTCATTCAACGATGAGTTAATTTGTTCGGAGCCGGAAAGTAATATTAATTTTAAAAATTTGAGTCTAGAAAGGTTTGATAGGATCGTTGACGAGGTCATAAAAAGAAATAAAGGTGACCTGCCGTTAAAAAGAAGAAATATTAACAATCGTTTAAAAAGTTTATCTATATCAAATAGGTTGGATTTTAAGCGGTTTATACAAGATGTCGAAGCTGCTGGTGTTACTACATTAGTTTCTTATACTGGGTATCGTGCTAGTGAGTACGGGTTTCCAAAGAACTCAATAAAAACTGAACCTAACTTTGAGATACGAGATGTAGCTTACACTCCATTTAGATTCTTTCTGGAGTGGGTTGTTCCCAAAACTTGTGGTGAATTGATTATTAAGAGAGAAATAACTCTTTCATGCACGATTCTGACTTACCAGTTAACAGAATTAACAAAGTTTGAAGAAAACGGCTTTGCTTTGTTTTCAAAAGGTAAACTTACTTCCGTTGAAGCATCGAAGATAGTTTACAACCTAGTAAATAGGCTGTGGCTAGAATTTCCTGAACGCTATAGTGTTTTTAAAGAACTAGATGTTGTAGAAAATAAAGACACATCAAACCCACAATACAACAATTTAATAGAAAAATATGATTTAAAGTTATCTTTTGTTAAAGAACTTTTGGCTCTGAAAAAAAAGTTAAGATACCACTGTGCGATTAGAAAATTGTCGATGCGTTCATACATAGGAGAGAATGGCTCGACAGTGAGGTTTTTACGTACTTTAGAACTGTTTATAAAAGGAAAGCTTGAAAATCAAGACAAAGAGCTACTAGAGCAAAAGCTTGGTCCGTTAACAATAGCCAAAATCAGAGAACCAGACTTTGTACTAAGCAAAGAAACAGCTGATGCAGTTCGAACAGAGTTTATTGCTGATACACACTACGCAACCCCACATGCATTAAGGCATGTCTGGGCTGAAGCAGTACTTCAACGTTATAAAGGGAATGTCGGGAAACGCATTAGGTCAAACTTCAAGCACATGGATAATCGCTTTTTCAATACTTATATCAATGGAAAAGAAATAAGGGCTATCATGGATATGGCTAAATTGACTACTATTAATAGCATTGTGAGGTATTGGATAAACAAAATTCAGGATCAGAAAGATCAATATTATTCTGGCTTTCAAAAGTTTATACAAAAAGCTCTATATGGTACTAAGACTGATGCAGAAAGATCTAAGTTAATCGAAATAATCTCAGACACTCGTGTTGTTGATTTAAATTCTCTACCAACAAATGATTGTTTGCTGCGTATTGGGACGTTTTCAAATGCCAAATGTAGTCATGGTGGTAAACCAAAGCCACACCTAGCGAAACCAAGCTTTTGTTTGGGCTGTGTTAATGCAAATTTTGAAGCCTCTCACTATGATGGGACAATGGCTTATATCAAACAAGATCTCGATATTCTTCGAGATAAAGGGCTTCCGTTTTGGCTAAAAGAAGAATCGCTAGGTACTGTAACCAAAGCATTAAAAAGAATTGAAGAGCTTAACAGAGCCAATCAGATATATGGCAAAGCAATAAGTTATCTTCAGCAAAGTATTGAAATCGCTAAAAGTAATGGAGCTTATTGATATGTCGGAAAATGACTTTTACCAAGAGTTCATCGGGATTGATGAAGATAGCAGCCAAACTGAGCAAGCAGAAAGCAGTAGTACTCTTCTAAAGTCAAGTCACCCTACTTATCTAGCAGCAGTGCAAGCGATTGACAAGCTTAAAAAAGAAAAGTTGAGATACATAAAGGGCCACTTTAAAGACTCAGATTTTAAAGCAAAAAAAACATATGAAATCAATAGAGCAGAAGTAGCCAGAGAGGTTGATAGAGAACCAGGGCCATTATTTAATCAAAATTCATTTTCGAAAGCTCTCCAAGAACATTTTAAAGATGCAAATGGAGATCTTGAAAAGGCAAAAATTAGTCAGCTTGAGCGAAAAAGTAATGGCTTCCAAAACAGGTCAAAGACTGAACTTGTTAAAGAAGTTCGCAAGGCTACCCAGGAAATCGATGATCTCACAAAAAATAACTGTGAAGTACTTTTTCAGATGATGCTAGATGAATTACCACTAGACGTTAAAAGAACGTTAAAAATCAAGGCTTGATTAAGCCGTGTTCAGATGGTTGCTTCTCAACTTAACATGCTTTTAGGACAATAATAATGAAAAATAGCCTTTCCAAAAAAAACATAATGGGTAAAGTTAAAGACTGGGTAAATGATTCGGAGGGCGGTCCTAGCTTATTAATATCCGTAAATAATGAGTCTTTTCACTTAGGTTATTACACAGGGATGGGAAACTCCGACAACACTCCCATCGAAAAATTAGCTCCAGAGTATAAGGAAGTAATAATCGCATTATATCATTCAGGTGATTTAGTAGAGGCTGGGAGAGCTTTCACGCTTTATCCTGGCAGCGATTTATTTAAAAAGTTAACTTTAAATGAATCAAAATCTATTTGTTGACTTACGTTGATCTATGACTGGTTATCTAAATCACGGTTTATATAATTCGGCTTCATGAAACGTCGCCTGTTCTCATCCTTATCAACATGTCGATGACTATACAGGCATCAATTGAAAGTTGCTCAAACAGTGACCAGCCTTGCAACGGAGGCTTGGGTTTCGTCAGCCAATAATTACACACTCGAACATCATTTTTAAACGCCCTCATGAGTGATTCATATATAGCATGATGTTCAGACTTTAAATGTTCCATTTCAGCAAATTTAACATGAGCATCAGGTGAGTTTTTCGGTTCTCTATTCATCATTATTTTGTACTTTTAAATGAATATGATCTCAAGCAAAAGTTAAGCATAAATTCTATTTGATGTCCAAATCAAAATGATACATACTATTTCGATAATTATTAAAATTGTCAATAAAATCAATTTATCGCATGGACGAATTAAACTTTGCGCAAAAGCAACGCTTAGCTTATATCGACTTTAAACTCTATTTTACTGGCATGGCGACACGTAGTGAAATAGTGAGTCATTTCGAATTAGGCCTGGCAGCTGCAACTCGAGATATAAAGCTCTACAAAGATTTAGCTCCTGAAAATATGGAGTACGACAACGTAGAGAAAAAGTACTTCATAACTACGAAGTTTAAGCCGCTGTTTAAACATGACGCGCGACGTACTTTAATTAAATTGGCAAACAATATCAGTGATGGATTTGATGCTATAGGTGATACGTCATTTCCTATAGAGTCGCCGAGCCCTTTAAACGTCCCCAACATAGACATAATTGCCAAATTGTCTCAGGCAATAATTCACAACAAACCTGTTAACGTAATCTATACGTCTCTGAGCAGTGGCTCTGGAGCAAGAGAACTTGTGCCTCACTCAATTGTAGATAACGGCTTACGTTGGCATTTAAGAGCTTTTGACCGTAAAACAAAATCCTTTAGGGACTTTGTATTGACTCGCATTACTAAAGTAACAATTTTGGCACAGACGCCTGATTCTGATGAAGGTAAATTAGAAGATCATCAGTGGATGCGCATGGTGCCGTTGCAAATCATTCCTCATCCAAATAATGTCGAGCATCCAACAGCTATTAAGCTGGATTTCGGCATGGAAGACGGAATGCTAGAAGTAAATGTAAGAGCAGCTATGGCTGGTTATTTATTGAGGCGCTGGAATGTTGATTGTTCTGAAAACGGTAGGCTTTCAGGCCCTGAATACCAATTATTTTTGCGCAATACACAAACATTATACGGTGCGGAAAATCTAGCTATCGCCCCAGGTTACGGAAAATAGAATGCTAATAGATAACACCACCTCAAAAGTTAAAGATATCGTTTCTCAAAGCATAAGTATTAATGACAAGCTTTCAATTATGACTGGCTTATTCTCTATTTACGCTTTCGATGCGCTAAAAGCAGAATTATCTAATCTTTCATCAACCCGTATTTTATTTTCCCAATTTAAAGGTTTCGGAAAGCTAGACCAAGTAGCTAGTCCATTTGGTGTATTAACGGGTGGTGAGCATGAAACAAAATTTAGAAATCAGCTAAACCAAAAGGCAATAGCAAAAGAGTTCAGTAATTGGTTGCAGCAAAAAGCTCAAGTTAAATTAGTAAAACTGCCCGGAGCCGTAGGTAAGCACATTATCACCAACGAAAGCACTGAGCTGACTGCTATTGATGGCGCACAGTTCAACGGTGCGGGAATGGGATTAGTTGAGTCAACTGGTTTTGACATGATCACTAAGATACCAGCCCCACAATCTCAAGATTTATTATCTTATTTCAATATGGTTTGGAATGCTCAGGGCCAGGTAACTGATGCAAAAAATGAATTATTAAAGCAACTTGAACAACTAACCAAAGATCAGACCCCAAACTTTATATATTTCGTAACGCTTTACAACTTATTTAAAGACTTTATAGGTGAGCTGCAAGAAGAAAGCATCATTAACACCAGAACAGGCTTTAAAGACACCCTCGTTTGGAACAAGCTATACAAATTTCAAAGAGATGGTGTTCTTGGTGCGATTGATAAGTTATCGAAATATAACGGCTGCATTATTGCTGACAGCGTAGGTCTAGGTAAAACCTTTGAAGCTCTTGCCGTTATAAAATACTTTGAGTTGAGAAACGACAAGGTGCTTGTTCTTTGCCCTAAAAAATTAAGGGATAACTGGCTAGTTTACACCCAGAACGACAAGCGCAATCTACTTGCAAATGACAGGTTCAATTATGATGTGTTAAACCACACAGATATGAGCCGCACAAAAGGCCAATCAGGAGCAATAAATCTAGAAACTTTAAATTGGGGAAACTATGACCTCGTTGTAATAGATGAAAGTCATAACTTCCGCAATAACAACCCTAAAAAAGAAGGCAAAAACAGATATCAAAGGTTGCTTGAAGACATTATTCAGGCGGGTGTTAAAACCAAAGTACTAATGCTTTCGGCAACGCCAGTAAACAACCGCCTTAATGATATGAAAAATCAGGTGGCGTTTATCACTGAAGCTAACGACACAGCCCTTGGTGAGTTCGGAATTAACAGTATTGAGGCTACCTTAAGAAAAGCGCAAACACATTTTAATACGTGGTCAAAACAACCTCCTGAAGAACGTACAGCTCAAGACCTATTAGATACGATAAATTTCGACTACTTTAAGTTGTTAGATATATACACTATTGCTCGTTCAAGAAAGCACATAGAAAAATATTACGGCACGTCAGACATTGGTAAATTCCCAACTCGCTTACTGCCAAAGAACGTTAAATCTGATATCGATCTTAATAATGAATTTCCGCCGTTAAAAGAAGTAAACGATACTATCAGACGATTAACGCTCGCATGCTATTCACCGATGAAATATGTCAGAGTCGATAAGCAAGAAGAATATGCAAGACGCTACGACCAAAAGGTTAAAGGTGGCACATCTACATTTAAACAAGTAGACCGTGAAGAAAGTCTAATTCATTTAATGCGAGTAAACCTACTTAAACGTATGGAAAGCTCAATTTACTCGTTTCATCTAACGGCGGGTAAGCTACTCGGTCAAGTAACCAGTATACTCTCGCAAATCGAGCACTTTAACGAACATCTAGCTCCAAAGATAGTTTCCGACTTAACGGAAGAGTTTGTAGCCCCGCCGATTGAAGATATTCACGATTTTGAATTAGAAAACCCAGAACTTGCGCCGTACATGGTTGGAAAAAAAACTAAAGTGCGTTTACAAGACATGGATCTTATTCGCTACGCTCAAGATTTAGATGCCGACAAAACCTTTTTACAAATGATAGTGTCTGAAGCTAAAAATATCACCCCAATCAAAGATGCCAAGCTAAGCGTGCTTAAAAGCACCATTCTAGATAAAGTGAACAACCCGATTAATGGCCAAAACAAGAAGGTCATTATCTTTACTGCTTTCGCAGATACGGCTGAGTATCTATATGCAGACATCGCTAAGTGGGCAGATTCAGAGCATGCAATTAAAACAGCAATCATTACAGGGCAAAAAACAGATACAACGTTAAAAGATCCAACTGGTAAGCGAGTAACTGCCGACCTAAATGCGATGTTGACTCACTTTTCGCCTCGCTCAAAAGAGCGAGAAAAAATATTTCCAGAGTTTAGTCAGGAAATAGACATTCTAATTGCAACCGACTGTATATCTGAGGGTCAGAACCTCCAAGATTGCGATTATTTAATAAACTACGACATTCACTGGAACCCGGTAAGAATTATTCAACGCTTTGGTCGTATAGACCGCTTGGGTTCAATAAATGACAAAATACAGTTAGTTAACTTCTGGCCAAATATGGAGTTAGACGAGTACATTAACCTCGAAGCTCGTGTAAGTGGCCGAATGGTGCTGTTAGATATATCAGCTACAGGTGAAGAAAACGTCATAGATCAGTCAGCTAGCGAAATGAATGACCTTGATTACCGCCGAAAACAGTTAGAGCAACTACAAAATCAGGTGGTTGATTTAGAAGAGATATCAGGTGGTGTATCGATTACAGACCTCACACTAAATGACTTTAGAATGGACTTGTCAGACTTTATGAAGAGTCATTTAGAATCGCTTGAGCAATCACCAACGGGGCTGTACGCACCTATAAAAGTCGATTCAAATCATATTGAGCTTAAAGATGTTTCTGAAGACCTAGTTCCCGGAGCTATATTCTGTCTTAAAGATAAAACAGGTAGTGTGCAAGTTGATGATAGCTATGCCTTATCGCCTTATTACCTTGTATACGTATCAGATGATGAAGAAGTCGTATACTCATTTACCCAAGCCAAACATATGCTTGATTTGCTTAAAAAGTTTTCAGCAATCCAAGACGGGCAAGCTTTTGAAAATGCTCAGGCTACATTTGATCAGCAAACGCAAAGCAATACTCAAATGCAACACTACCAAAACTTATTGGCAGTAGCGGTAGAAGATATCGCGGGCAAAAGCGAAGAAAAAGGTGCAGCAAGCTTATTTAGTCGTGGTGGTACAACGTTAACTTCATCGTCTTCTCAACAAGTTAATGACTTTGAAGTTATCAGTTACTTAGTGGTGTTATAAGGAAGCAATAATGCACAACACACTACTTACCAATTTTATAAGTAACTTTAACTTTCCAAGCGAGACAAAGCTTGGGGTTAAAGTGCCTAAGAAAACACTGACCGATAATACTGACCTAACCAGTGCCGACAAGGCCATCGTAAAAGATGTACTCAAATCGATTGACTGGGCTTACACATTAAAGCCAGAAACAATAAATATTCCAACATACAATGACGGAGTTAGAGAATATCTAGAGATTGCCATTTTACTAGTGAGGGTAAAAAGCCTAAGTAAAACAAAGCAACTATGTAAGTTACTGCATAGTGTGATCCCATATCCAACGATGCTACTTGTTGAATTTGAAGAGTCATTAGCACTTAGTACAGCAGATAAGCGAATCAATCAGGCAGACAGTCACAAGCTTACTATTGAAAACCAATTTGATTCCGGTTGGATCACACCTCCAACCGATGACATTCAGACAAAGTTCTTAGCTCACTTTTCTCTAATGAGCTGTTCAACCGTAAGCCTATATGATTTGTACGTTGATTTTATTAATCGGTTTAACCGTTTAGAGTCAGCTAAGTTTACGGGGACATATGACGAGAATCAGCGGCTGCATGATAGCTTTGAAGTCACAAACATATTGTATCAATTGACTGCTTTGGAAAATGAACTTGGAGTATTAAGAAACAAAATAAGACAAGAAAGCCTAATGAACAATAGAGTTGAACTAAATATGCGCTCAAGAAAAATCAAGTTGGAAATGTCGAAATTAAAAAACTTACTAATTGAAAATAAATTAAAATGTTATGATTCAGGAGAATAAAATACATGGAAAGTTTTGATTGGCTGGTCTACGAAACAACAGAGCGGAATGACCAGAATAACTGGGTTAAGCAGCAATTACTGGCTTCGGGATTGGAAATTGTCGAATTTGAAGGGTATACAATTAAAGATTCACGCTGTACAGGTTTATTTGATAGACGCCTTTTTTTAAATCATGAGTTTTTAAATTTTACTGATCTGCAAGTTTTCGAGCTTATAAGAAATGTGGAGCCTCATTTAGAATCTAAGTTGAAATTCGCAAAGATGCTTGACGTTCATTATAGGTATGTTTTTTATTCTTACGAGCTGAATTTGATTAAAGTCTATAGAGTTTATTCTCAAGGTGTTGAATTAATGAGAGAATACAATAACTTTTGTCGCTTTATTCAAGATTCAATGGCTCTACGTGACCTCAACATGAGTAGCGCATATGAAGAGGATCAACTCCCAGAAATAGATAGATATTTTAGAGATGTTTGTGGTATCCCTTGGATGGGTAATTTAGATGCCTTGTTTATAACGAGAAATAGTAAGAACCCTAGGTTGCTAGTAGAGTTTCAAACTACAAAGAAAGCATCTGTGGCTAACCACTGCAATAACAAATATTTTACACGTACCCAGTATCGAAAAGGTGATGAACAACGTTGGAAAGTTTTTGATCTATTGTCGCAACAAGCCAGATTAGATCTAGCAATTATTGTTTGGTCACCAAACGAGATTGGAGGCAATATCAAATATAAAATTGTTGATCAAATCGTATACTCAGATGATTCACATCGCCGTAGCCCCGGAATTCGATACAAACAGAAAACTATTGAAAACATAGACAGTTTAAAAAATATTATGACGCAGATAGGCGTCTTGTAATGAAGAGAATACAATGGAAAAAATAACGAAAGAAAGCATAGGCTTGAAAGAGGGCGCGGTTGTGAATGAGAACTTACGCCGACTTAAAGAAGTGTTCCCAGAGTTAGTTTGTGATGGTTCATTAAATCTATCTGTAGTCAAAGAGTTATTTGGAGTGAGTGATTTGAATGATCACTCAGAAACGTTTGGCCTAAACTGGCATGGGAAAAAAACAGCGATAAGAAATGCAATTGCTCCTTCATTAGCTACATTGCGACCCAAAAAGTTGAATCAGAGCTCAGAGAATTTGTTTGTTGAAGGCGATAATTTAGAAGTTTTAAAGCTACTTCAAAAAAGTTACCACAAGAAGGCAAAAGTAATTTATATCGACCCCCCATATAATACGGGAAAAGATTTTGTTTATTCTGACAACTATAGAGATAGTATACAAAACTACCTTAGAAGCACTGGTCAAATCGATAGCTCAGGTAATAGACTTTCAACAAATTCTGAATCTTCTGGAAGATACCATAGTGACTGGTTAACTATGATGTATCCAAGGCTAAAAGTTGCAAGAAACCTTTTAGCCGATGATGGAGCTATATTTATCTCTATTGATGATAATGAACACGCCAATTTAAAAGCTCTTTGTGACGAAATTTTTGGGGAAGAAAACTTTGTTAATAATATAATCTGGCAGAAAAAGTATTCACCGGCTAACGATGCCAAATGGCTGTCTGATAACCACGACTTTATCTTATGCTATGCAAAAAACAAATCTATCTGGAGGCCGAACCTGCTACCTCGTAGCGAAGAAGCTTTAGCTAGATATAAAAACCCAGATAATGATCCTCGTGGAAACTGGATGTCAGATAATTTGTCGGTAAAAACATACTCAGAAGCGAATGATTATGAAATTATCACACCTTCGGGGCGCATTGTTAATCCCCCAGCTTCGGCTTGTTGGCGTGTTTCTAAATCTAAATTTGAAGAAATGGTAGCGGATAAAAGGATTTGGTTTGGGGAAGATGGAAATAACACACCGCGTATAAAACGTTTCCTATCTGAAGTTAAAAATGGAACAACAGCATTGACAATTTGGCCTTATACCGATGTTGGCCACAATCAATCAGCTAAGCAAGAGCTTAAAAAGCTTTTCCCAGATACTAAAGACATTTTCGATACTCCTAAACCTTCAAGTCTTATTAGGAGAATACTAGATATTGCCTCGGATAGAGAGTCTTTAGTCATAGATTTCTTTGCAGGCAGTGGAACTACGGCTCACGCTGTTATAGAAAAAAATGCTGAAGATAATGGAAGCAGAAAGTTTATATTGGTTCAGTTACCGGAGCCTACTAAGAAGAAAGATTATGAAAAAATATCGGATTTCACATTAGAAAGAATTAATCGTGTTGAAGCGAAATATGGTTTACCTAACGTTAATACATTTTTTTTAGATGAAACAAATATAAATCAATGGTCCCCTGATTTTGAAGAGCTTGAACCAGCTCTTCAACTGGCTGCCCAATCAATAAAGCCAAGCAGAACAGCGAAAGATGTACTTTACGAAATTTTACTTAAATATGGTATCGAACTAACAGTACTAATCGAAGAGCACACTATAGAAAATAAACTTGTTTTTGTCGTGGGAGCAGGTGCCCTTATTGTTTGTTTGGATGATAATATTACAGAATCTCTGGTTGAAGGTATTATTAAGTTAATAGATGAATTAGAGCCGGAAAGCACTCAGGTTGTTTTTAAAGATGAGGGGTTTGGTAACGACAATAATGTGAAAACCAATGCAATCCTAATCCTCAAACAGCGTGGTGTAGAAGATGTTAAAAGCATTTAAGTCTGATTAGGAGCCCAGATGAAGATTCAATTTAAATCAGACTTATCACATCAACAAGAAGCAATTAATGCTGTAGTTGGTGTATTCGAAGGCCAAGAGTCATTTAAATCAAATTTCACCGTTGCTGAAAATGCGTTCTTTAACGAGCAAATGGATTTTTTTGCACAAAATAATGACATCGGCCACGCTAATGCTCTAACGTTGTTACCCGAAGAGATCTACCACAATACTCGTCATGTTCAGTTGTTAAATGGTTTACCACAAACGGAAAGCAACAAAGAAGCCTTACCAAGCCTAGATTTCTCTATAGAAATGGAAACGGGTACAGGTAAAACCTATGTGTACCTTAGAAGTGTATTTGAACTTAACCAGCGTTATGGTTTAACTAAATTCATTATCGTTGTACCTTCGGTTGCCATTAAAGAAGGTGTTTATAAGTCGTTGCAAATCACTGAAGAACACTTTAGAAAAGATTATAAAAACGTGCAGTATGACTACTTTGTTTATGATTCATCAAAGCGTGAGCAAGTGCGTAACTTTGCCACTAATGATTATATTCAAATTATGGTTATTAACATTGATGCATTTAGTAAGTCGTTTACTGATCCAAGTAAAGAAACCAAGGCTAACTTAATTCACCGTACTGATGATCGCCTAAACGGTATGAAGCCAATTGAGTTTATTAAAGCAACTAATCCAGTTGTGTTAATTGATGAACCCCAATCAGTAGCATCAACAGCTAACCGTAAAAAAGCAATTGCAAGCCTGAACCCATTATGTACTTTCCGTTATTCAGCAACACTAACAGAAACGCATAACATGCTTTACAAGCTTGATTCTATTGATGCTTACGATCGTAAATTGGTTAAGCAAATAGAGGTTGCTTCTCTTGATGTTAAAGATGGCCACAACCAGGCTTATATCAAGCTCATTAGTGTAGACAATAAGAAATCACCAATTTCAGCAAAAATTGAAATTGATGCCCAAACAAAACAAGGTAAGTTGCAGCCAGCAAAACAAATCACCATTAAAGATGGGAATGTGAATGATTTATTCCAACTTTCTGGTGCTCGCAGTGTTTATGAAGGCTTAGTTATTGATGAAATTTATTGTGAGGAAGGAAACTCTTACATCGATATCAATAATGGCGAACATATTATTTATGTTGGTCAGGCTATTGGAGAAGTCGATCAAGACGCTTTTAAACGGATTCAAGTGGCCAAAACCATTGAAGAGCACCTAGAGAAGGAATTAAAGTTTTATCGCAAAGTAACTACTGGTTATGACGAAGAGCAACATAAGCAAGTATTAAGTGAAAAAGGAATTAAAGTTTTAAGCCTATTCTTTATTGATAAAGTAGCGAATTATAGAGGTTACGCCGAGGGAGGTGTTCCTGTTGCTGGTAAGTTTGCTGTGTGGTTTGAGGAAGAGTTTGCAAAGTTAGTTCGCAAGCCTAAATACCGTATTTTATATCCTGAAATTTGGGATCATGACGGACAACGTTATGTAGTTAATGAGCAAGCATTAGAAGAGTTAACCAAAGAAGTACATGAGGGGTACTTTGCACAAGATAAAAAGAAAGATGCATCTGGTAATCCTCTATTTGCGGAGTCAAAGCTATCAGCTAAAGGTGAAGGTGGTAAGACAGCTGCTGACGAATCAGCCTACAACTTAATTATGAAAGATAAAGAAAAGCTTCTATCACTTGATAGAAAGCTACGATTTATATTTTCACACTCTGCGTTAAAAGAGGGCTGGGATAACCCTAACGTATTTCAAATTTGTACGTTGAACGAAACAGCGTCCGTAATGAAAAAACGTCAAGAAATTGGTCGTGGTTTACGTTTAGCTGTAGACCAGTCAGGTGAGCGCGTGCCTTATGGTTTTGAGGTAAATACTTTGACTGTTATGGCCAATGAGTCATATGAGAAGTTTGTCTCTGATCTGCAAAAAGAAATTGAAGCTGAAGAAGGCATTAAGTTTGGCGCAGTAGAGTCTCACCAATTTGCCAATATTGTAGTTTCTGGTGAAGGTGATGAAAAAGTATTCTTGGGTGCTCAGCAATCTGAAGAGATTTATAAACATCTGCTTGACCATGGATACATAGATACGAAAGGCAAAATACAGAATGCTTTAAAAGTTGATATTGAAACGGGTAATGTGAATTTACCTGAGTCGGTTAAAACGCACTCCGAAGAGATTATTGCTACGTTAAAGAAAGTAGCAAAAGGCCTAAGCATTAAAAAGCATGAAGAAAAGAAAACAGCCAAGCTTGCTGAAGACCATGAAGGTAAGCAAGTTGTATTGGGTACTGACTTCAAAGCTTTGTGGGATAAGATTAAATACAAGACCACTTATCGAGTTAAGTTTGATCAGGGCTTATTAATTGATAATTGTATTAAAGAGATCAGAGCGAGCGTTGCTGTAGCCAGCGCTAAATTTGAATATAAAAAAGTTAAAGTAGCTGTTACTGAAGCTGAATTAGAGACTTACGATGAGAAAACTAAGATTCAGTATTACCGTAACCGAAACTTCAAATTGCCTGATATTGTGACCTATTTAGCAGAGCAATCAAACCTAACTCGTCAAACAATTATTGATATATTGATTGGTATTGAGGACAAACTAGAAGCATTTAAAAACAATCCGCAAAAATTCATTGAATTAGCTGGTGAAGTTATTAAAAAACAAATGCGTCTAGCGATTGTTGATGGCATTAGTTATCAGCGTATTGGTGATGATGAATACTATGCACAAGAGCTATTTCAAGAGGAAGAGCTAACAGGCTACTTAAAGGATATGGTTGAAGCTGAAAAATCAGTTTATGACTATGTAGTATGTGACTCTGATACTGAAAAAGCCTTTGCCGAAAAGCTCGAAAGCCTTGAAGACGTTAAACTATATGCCAAACTACCAGCTTGGTTCAAAATAGATACTCCACTAGGCAGTTATAATCCTGATTGGGCTGTGTTAATTGATAAATATGATGGTCAAGGTGAACAGCTTTATTTCGTTGTAGAAACAAAATCTAGCATATTCTCTGATGATATTAGAGCATCAGAACAAGCCAAAATTAACTGTGGTATCGAACACTTTAAAGCATTAAGAAAAGATCTTAATAATAAAGAGTTAGAAAACCCAGCCAAGTTTGTAAAGGCCGACAATTTTGATACTTTCTCGACGCACTTTTAATTTGCCATAATGTAGGCAAGTGCAGTCTTGTCTACATCCAATTTAGGTATAACAATAGGACTTTACTCTGTTCTTTACTAACTAGTAGATTTTCTAAAAACAATCGTGATTAATGGCCGAGATGGCGGCCCGTGACCACAAAAACAAAGCTTCGGCCCATCTTATATTGCTAATTAATTCTTGAGTATTGAGATTGTTGTGGATTCTTCAGTACTTTGAGGGTTAGTAGTGCCTGAAGAAAAGTCAAAATATGAAAAAATACTTAAGCAACAGGCAAGACGTTTAAGTAACTTTACGGGTTGTAAATTAAATCAAGCTCAACGCTCCATAGCAATTGATTTTTATGATCATAAGTCTCTTAAGCACTTAAAAGTTAGTTTGGAAACTGGTACTGCTCCTTCTGATATTCTGCAACTACTAGAGTTCGACGGCTCCGATGCTGCATTAATTTCTCTTCAAAGGCAATGGATTCGGATAAATACAGCTTTTGATTCAATAGAGTATTTAAAGCCTTTTGAGAGAATTGATGTTCTCGCGTGTATTTTGAATTTACCATCAGATGAATTGCAACTATTAGTGAGTAACTCATAAAACTCTCTAGGCCAGTGCTTTTCAAATAAATATTTACCCTTAACGCTTCATAGATTAAAGCAAATTAGTTAACATGAAATTTAGAGGCTTACCGGGAAGCCTGTGCCTACAATAAAACGACAAAGCCGATGCGCCCGCAAAATTTGTAATATTTGATTCAGGAAAGCGTAAGTGTGGGCCTTTTCTGATGGAGACTATTATGAATTGTCCATTTTGTGGTGCAAAGCCGTCTTCTGTTGATGAAATTATTAACTTCACAGAAATGTTTAATGATCTATTTGTTACCAGCGGAACAATTTCGTCGCCTTTGTTTCGCTGTGATTTAGAAAGATTTGAAGAATTAGTACATATTATAAATGAAATATCATGGGCGTATCGAAACGAAACGATTTCTTATATTTCGCAGTCTTCAAAGGTTTGTAAAAGTGTTGTGATTACTACACTTATAGAGGTTTCAGGTAAAAGACAACAATTTGAATATATCTTAAGCGAAAAGCATTTCGTAAATTCCAGATTAGATTTTCTTGATCTTTTGCCAATAGATGATAGTGAAGGATTTAACCGCTTAAGGTTGAATGCTCTATTTCAAGAAATTGAGGAAGCCTATTATGACCCTTCACAAACGCTGAGAGAGCTATTGAACGCTTCTAATATGAACATTCTTGAATTCAGGGAAATACTTGAAGAAACCTTTAAATTAGATATAAAAAAGAAGTTCTTCCCTCTAGACGAAGTTATACAAGATGGCTTACTGAATCTACTAACATCAAGTGATGAATGGGAAGTTTACCTGGCAGCTAAACCATTTGTAGAGGAAAGTTTGTTAGGACAACATCTTTAAATTTCTATATAAATTGAAGTATAAAAATTAGTAAAGAAAAACGTTTATAGTTATACGTGGTTACCGTAAATTAATACATAACGGATTTTAAATTTAAGGACGTTTTGATATGAAAAGCTCATTCCTTGCTTGGATTCTAAGAATGAATCTAATTAAGCGCTGGTCTCCAATGCATCTTGTTAAAGAAGAGAATGTTGCCGAACATAGTCACCAAGTGGCTGTAATAGCGCATCTACTTGCGACTGTTAAGAATGTTTATTGTGGTGGAAAGTTAAACCCTGAAACAGCAGCAACAATCGCGCTATATCATGAGGTTTCAGAAACTAAACTACAGGATATAAATCACGTAACTAAGTATTCGTCACCAGCATTAACAGAAGAATTTAAAAAGATAGAAGAACTTGCTGAAGTAGAGTGTTTAAAATCTTTACCAGAAAAGCTTCAACCTCTATTTGAAGAGCTTCTTGTTCAAAGAAAAGTAGATAAAGAATATAAGAAACTCGTCAAAGCCGCAGATGTGATAACAGCTTATTTTAAGGCCTGCGACGAAATGAAGTTTCAAAACCCAGAGTTCACTACTGTGAAAGAAAGGTTAGGTTTGAAAATCGAAGACTACAAAAAGGACATGCCTGAGGTTGAATTATTTATGGAATTTTTTGAACAAGGCTGTCTTGCAAGTTTAGATGAGCTTTCTAATTAGCAAGAAAAGCGTATGTGAAAAACCGTATGTGTATTCTAACGCTTGTATATGTATGAATCCTTGTATTATATGAAGTCTATAACAATTGAATGTCTACACATACGAAATCCCGTGTCTGGTTCCAAATGGCGGGTGGCCGATATCATGCGCTAAACATAAGGTTTCAATTAAGCTTGTGCTTGGAAACAGTGAAAAATCGGGATGGCTATTTTGTAAGTGGCGTAATAAGCCGGTACCAATTTGTGCAACTTCGAGCGAGTGGGTTAGTCGTGTACGGTAAAAGTCGTTAACGCCAATTGACATGATCTGAGTCTTGGCTTGTAGTCGCCTAAAAGCGGCTGCATGAATAATACGAGAGCGGTCAACTTGAAAAGCTGAGCGGTTATCGTTGGGTCTATTTTTACGTTGTTCACATCGTCTTTGCTGCCAAATCAAGTCCATAAATCCTCGAATATTCCTCATTCTTGTGTATCAAAATAATGACATAATCTCAGCGTATTTTGGGGTCATTCGCGTTTTTTGGCGAATTTATATATAATTACGCGCTTTTGAGTTCATTAATAGTATACATAGTGCAGGTTACAATTGCTTTTCGCAACGCATAAAGTGTGATGTATAGCAGGTAACAACCCATTCATGGAAGCGGGGAATGTGCTGTTTTATCGGAGAAAAAATGCTAAGAAATTTACTTAAACTGGTTATTGCAGTGGTAGCGATATATGGTTTGATTTATCCATTCATTCAACCTGAAGAAGTGGTTGAAGAGGTGGTTGAAGCGCCTACTCAAGAACAGCTACCAGTAAAAAAAGTGGAAGTAGAAAAACCACTTCATGATGTAGAGTTACCAGACTTTGCAAATATCAAAGATGTGAGAGCCAAGAAGAAGGCGTTCTTTGATTTCATTAAACCTCATGTAGTAAAAGAAAACCAAACCATCTTGCAGCAACGTGCGTCGATTGAGATTGCATTAATGATGTTGCAGTTTGAAGAAGAGTTGACCCCAACACAAATTAAAAAGTTAGACGATATTTTTGCTTATTACCGTTTGGGTGATGCCGACTATACAGTCGAAAGCTTACAAACTGCTTTGGTACATGTTGATATCATTCCAAAAGAATTGGCGCTAATGCAGGCAGCCAATGAATCAGCTTGGGGTACATCAAGGTTTGCGCGAATTGGCCTTAACTTTTTTGGGCAGTGGTGTTACAAGAAGGGCTGCGGTTTGGTTCCTAAAAGACGTGCAGACGAAGCAGCCCATGAAGTTGCAGCGTTTAAGTCTGTGAGAGCCAGTGTTAAATCGTATTTTAGAAATTTAAACACCCATAATGCGTATACCGAGCTAAGAGCTAAGCGAGCACAATTACGCGCTGAGAAAAAGCCTATCGAAGCCACAGAGCTTACTGAAGGCCTACTTTCTTACTCTGAGCGTGGCGATGCGTATATTGAAGAACTGAATGACATGATCCGTCATAACAAGGCTTATTTTAATGAAGAATAAATTTTTTGCGCTCGCGTTAGCGGCTATTGGGTTTGCTCAACCAGCTATGGCCGATAACTTCGTGGTGTCTTACGATGGCTTTCACGACCGTTTGAAGGTGATCGAAAAAGGTGAGTTCGAGTTTGCCCGCGTTAATTTTTACATTGTTGATATTGCCACCCTTGAGCCGTGCAAAATTGCCAAAGGTAAAATTGTGACCGAGAACAGTGAAACGCCTTTAACTTACACTGAAGACGCGCAATTACTACTCCCTTACGACGACAAGCTAGACAAAGATAAAGCGGTATTGGTCATCGAACCACAAAACCCAAAGCATGATTGTCAGCTAAAGTTTCAGATTGAAGCTGAACACTTTGGTTTAGAAAATTTAACCAAAGCTGACATTTATCAGCTTCATCATGAGTTTGATGAACTGTTATCGGACTTATCTGGCTTCTTTGTAAGTAAGTTAATGAGCTTTTTATTGCCATCGCAAAAAGGGATCTCGGTGAAGTTTGATAATCAGGTTGCTTTCAATCAGCCCGGTGTCAGTTGCGCGAATAACGTGTGTAAATTCACTGTGGAAGACAGCTGGGAAGGCGATGATTTTAAATTTACCAGTGATTCTATGAGTGCAAAGCCTGTATTAATCACACCTTGGATAGAGAAATAAGCGTTTAAATTAACGGTTTGTTTTATCGACATTGAGAAAGTGCTGAGTTATGAACTCAGCACTTTTTTTATGGGGTTTAACCCGACATAAAGTCGGTGCTACCGGGGGGTTAGAAATTTTGAAGCGGCTTGATGCTTCTTTGTGGGTTTGCGGATTTTGACCCGACATAATGTCGGTGCTACCGAGGTTTTAGAATTTTTGAAGAGGCTTGATACTTCTTTGTGGGTTTGCGGATTTTGACCCGACAGAATGTCGGTGCTACCGAGGTTTTAGAATTTGTGAAGAGGCTTGATACTTCTTTGTGGGTTTGCGGATTTTGACCCGACATAATGTCGGTGCTACCGAGGTTTTAGAATTTGTGAAGAGGCTTGATACTTCTTTGTGGGTTTGCGGCTTTTGACCCGGCATAAAGTCGGTGCTACCGAGGTTTTAGAATTTGTGAAGAGGGTTGATGCTTCTTTGTGGATTTACAGCTTTTAACCCGACATAAAGTCGGTGCTAGCGAGCTGTGGTTTATAAAATAGGACATTGAAACAGCAATTTTGTACAAAACAGATTGCTTAAATAGTGTTATAAAAGAAATACCATTATTTAGAGGCAAATCGGTTGGCAAAAGAGCAGGCAAAATATCACTACGCCGATGTATTAAACGGCCTTGAAGTGGTCGATGCACAATACGAGCGACAAACTTTTTCTAAGCACGTCCATGAAGGCTATACCATTGGCTTGATTGAGCAGGGGGCACAGCGTTTTTACCGCAGTGGCGCAAATCATGTTGCGGCTGAAAATAGCATTATTCTAGTTAATGCCGATGATGTTCACACAGGCGAAACGGCAACGGCGGGTGGCTGGAAATATAAAGCCCTTTATCCGACTGTTGAGCACTTTAATCAAATCTCTAAAGATTTAGTAAATAATCAAAGCCTCACACCTTATTTTAAAGACTCTGTGATTGAAGATGCTCGAATAGCGGCCCAGCTAAGGTGTGTATTCGAACAGATTGAAAATGGGGCGTCTAAATTACTTATTGAAACGCTGTTATACAGCACGTTGGCACAATTGGCGTCTGGCTATGGCCGTCATGTCGAAGCGGTAAAAGCAGCCAGTGTTGATGTGCAAAAACTCAAACTCGCAAGAGAGTTTTTAGACGAATATACCCAAGTTAACGTCTCGTTAGAGCAGCTAGCGAATGTAGTAGGCTGTAGTAAATTTCACTTTGTGCGCCAATTCAGCCAGGCATTTGGTATTACGCCCCATGCCTATCAAATTCAAGCCAGGCTTATCAAAGCAAAGAAGATGCTTCGAGCTGGTGCATCTATTTTAGATACCGCTATCGGCTGTGGTTTTCACGACCAAAGTCATTTCAACCGCCATTTCAAAAAAGCATTGGGCACAACGCCTAAACAGTTTCAACTCACATCAGTAGTAGCCTAGATAATACCAATCCTCAAAATAGATCACTTATTTAAGAGGATAGGTATAAAAGCAATTCTATGAGCGCAACTTTGTACAATAAATTGTTTTGAACCCTGTTTATGCTTTAACTACGTACTATTCATCGTTGAGCTTAAAATATGGCATCATCCAAACCCTTAATAGAAGAATTAGACAATACAGCACCTATGCAAGCTGAAAATCAACAAGGCAATTTGAGTATTATTGTGCGCGGGTTCATTGATATGTTCCCGCTCTGTGTGGCTGTGATCCCATGGGGGATCTTATGCGGATCTCTAGCCATTCAAGTTGGTTTATCGCCTTGGCAGGCACAAGCCATGTCGTTGTTTGTTTTTGCAGGAGCTGCGCAGTTAGCGGGCATGCAATTAATTGGCTTGGGTAGCCCAGCCATGCCGATTTTGTCTTCAACATTTGTAATAAGTTCTCGGCACTTATTGTATTCAGCGGTTTTTCAGAGTTATGTGAAAGACTTACCTTTGTTTAAACGCATCGTTTTTGCCTTCTTCTTAACAGATGAAATGTTTGCGCTGACCAACGCCTTCATCGCAAAAAATAAACGTTTCTGTTACGTGTATGCGGTTGCATCGGGTTTTGCCTTTTATGTGATGTGGAATCTAGCCACGCTGGTTGGCATAGTAGCGGGTAATAACATAGAGAATCTGCAAGCCTATGGGTTGGAGTTTGCCATAGCGGCGACTTTCATTGCTTTAGTGGTGCCAGCCATAAAAGATAAACCTGTTTTGATGTCGGTGTTGGCAAGTGGTGCCTCTGTTTTGGTTTTAGAGTTAATAGCATTTGAATATGCGTTAATTGCCTCGACTTTTATAGGTATGTTTGCTGGGTATTATTTCGCAATAAAGAATTCAGCAATAAAGCGTGAAGCGAGAAAGCGTGCCGTGAGAGGGGAAGCTAAACAGGAGCAAAGTGATGAGTAACGATCTATTGATAGTATTAATGACAGTGATCACTTTATCATGTCGGTATTTGTTTTTTATGAAGTCATTACCAATTAGCTTGAGCCCGAGAGTACAACAATTGTTGCAGTACACCGCACCATCAGTGTTAACTGCAATGTGGGTGCCGATTGTGTTTTTAGGACATAAAACCGAAGGCGCTGCGTTTTTTCAAAGCCCATTTTTGTACGCTGGATTAATTACAGTGTTGGCGAGTTTGAAAATTAAAAATACCTTGGCAGTGGTGGTTGTAGGTATGGGATCATTTTTGATATTGAATTGGGTTTTATGATTGGAAGTTAGAAGTTAGAAGTTAGAAGTTAGAAGTTAGAAGTTAGAAGTTAGAAGTTAGAAGTTAGAAGTTAGAAGCTAGAAGCTAGAAGTTAGAAGCTAGAAGCTAGAAGTTAGAAGTCATGGGCTATTCCCCGAATAAATAAAAACGCAGCCTTGGGCTGCGTTTTGTTTAGAGTAAAACGTAAAATTTAATAAGCATCGTTATGCACTTTTGCTGCGCGACCAGATGGGTCGGCATTTTCTTGGAATGCTTTATCCCAAGCTAAAGCCTGCGGGGTTGAACATGCAACTGATTTTCCGTGTGGTACACATTTCGCTGCAGCTTCACCCGGGAAGTGCTCTTCAAATATTGTGCGATAGAAATAGGCTTCTTTGCTATCAGGCGTATTGATAGGGAAGCGATATTGCGCATTTTCAAGATCAGAATCAGATACTTGCTCTTCAACAAACTCTTTCAAAGAATCAATCCAAGAATAGCCTACGCCATCAGAGAATTGCTCTTTTTGACGCCATAGCACTTCATCAGGTAAATAGCCGTCGAATGCTTCACGAACGATATGCTTCTCAATGCGGCCATCTTTACACATCTTGTAATCAGGGTTGGTGCGCATGGCAATATCAACGAATTCTTTGTCTAAGAATGGTACGCGCGCTTCAACACCCCAAGCGGCCATTGATTTGTTAGCACGTAAACAGTCAAACATATGCAGTTTTGAAACTTTACGGTTTAACTCTTCATGAAACTCTTGCGCATTTGGCGCTTTATGGAAGTATAAGTAACCGCCAAATAGCTCATCAGCCCCTTCACCTGAAAGCACCATTTTAATGCCCATGGCTTTAATTTGGCGCGACATTAAATACATTGGTGTCGATGCTCGCACTGTAGTCACATCATAGGTTTCAAGGTGATAGATGACTTCACGTAGCGCATCTAACCCCTGTTGAACGGTAAAGTGAATAGGGTGGTGCACAGTACCAATTTCATCTGCAACTTTTTGTGCAGCGGCTAAATCTGGTGAGCCTTCAAGACCGATAGAAAAAGAGTGTAGCTTAGGCCACCATGCATCTGACTCATCGTTGTCTTCAATACGTTTTGCGGCAAACTTTTGGGTAATGGCTGAAATAACCGATGAATCTAAGCCGCCAGACAGTAATACGCCATAAGGCACGTCACACATGAGTTGGCGTTTAACCGCAGCTTCAAGAGCGTCTTTTACTTCTTCAGCACTGGCTGGGTTGTCTTTTACCGCATCAAATGACTGCCAGTCACGTTGATAGTAGCTATGCAGCGTACCTTCTTTTGAATATAGATAATGGCCCGGAGGAAACTCTTCAATGCTAGTACAAATCGGTGTTAGCGCTTTCATTTCACTGGCGACATAAAAGTTACCGTGCTGATCGCGACCCGTATAAAGTGGAATAATACCTATGTGGTCACGACCAATTAAATAAGCATCGTTTTCTTCATCGTACAGGCAGAAAGCGAAAATACCGTTCAGATCGTCTAAAAACTCAGGACCTTTTTGTTTGTATAGCGCCAAGATGACTTCGCAATCGGATTCTGTTTGAAATTCAAAGTCAGTGGTTAAATTCGCAGCAAGTTCTTTGTGGTTATAGATTTCCCCGTTGACTGCGAGAATATGGGTTTTCTCAGGGTTGTATAGTGGTTGCGCACCACTTGAAACGCCAACGATCGCTAAGCGCTCATGGACTAAAATGGCTTTATCTGATGAATAGACACCTGACCAATCTGGGCCTCGATGTCGTAGCTTTTTAGACATCTCAATTGCTTGTGTTCGCAACTGAGCGGGATCTGTCTTAAGTTCTAGTACTCCAAAAATAGAACACATAATTACCTCATTCCTGTTAATTGCTGACTGCGCATTGCCTGTTTTGTCAGGCATAGTTAAAGAATTGTAAAATTGCGCAGGCACAGCCTCTATAACTAACAGAAAATTTTAGTTAAGTCACATAGATAATTAGGCTTAAAATGAATTTTTTATGTCAAAGCTGGTGCAATAGCAAAGCACTATTGCACCAATATGAAAAAGAGGGTGAATTGCTGTGATTAATGTGTGGTGCCAGCGGCAACTTTGAGATCAGGCTCGCTTGAAAGTCCATTTCTTATCAATAGCTTGAGTGCATCAACAACCGTTGTTTGACTCATGCTTGGTGCACCACTGTGGTGCACGGCTTGCTCTGGCAAAAATGGAATATGGATAAAGCCTCCTCGGATTGATTCGTCGTTCTCACCAAAATGGCGCGCTATATAATCCAGTAAGCCAAACATCACATGGTTACACACATAAGTTCCTGCTGTATTTGACACTTCTGCTGGAATGCCTGCTTCTATCAAGCCTTTAAACATGGTTTTAATAGGCAGCTTGGCAAAATATGCAGCAGGTGCATCATCAATAATGGTGGTATCGACTGGTTGATTACCTGCATTGTCATCAATGCGAGCATCATCGATATTAATGGCGATACGTTCTATCGAAATATGAGAGCGTCCGCCTGCTTGACCAATGCACAACACTAAGCTTGGTTGATGTTTTTCTATCGCTTGATATAAGTGTTCAAGGGAGCGCCCGAACTCACAGGGAAGCTCTACACATTCAACCTGGTGGTCATTAATGCTTTGACCATGTAATTGTTTTACCGCTTGCCATGATGGGTTAATACTTTCACCGCCAAAGGGTTCAAAACCCGTCAGGAGCACGGTCTTTAATTCGTTTTTGGTCTGTTTAGTCATTAAAGATCACTCCGTACATTAAGAAAATATTGATAATAAGTAATGCAATGGCCGTAGGGATCTGCACTTTAATAACTTGATATTTGTCTTTTAAATCAAGCAGTGCGGCAGGCACAATATTAAAGTTCGCAGCCATTGGCGTCATCAGCGTACCGCAGTAACCAGAATACATACCTATGGCAACAAGCGGTGCTGCAGCGGCGCCGTGGCCTTCAATTAAAAACGGTAGAGCGACACCCGCAGTCATCACCGGGAAAGCCGCGAACGCATTACCCATGATCATGGTAAATAGTGCCATACCAACACAGTACAACACGACTAACATGAAGCGGTTGTCTGGCGAGATAAATAGCTTCACAAGGTCTTGAATAGCCGTGCCAGTGTTGGCTACGATAAATACGCCACCTAACATGGCGAGCATTTGCGGTAAAATAGCCGCCCAGCCAATTGAATCAACCAAACGGCGCGATTCAGAGAGTGCTTGGAAAGGCGAGCCTGAGGTAAAACGCCAAGCAACAATCAGTGCAACACCACATGCGAGGGTGAGTGAAGCAAGCGTTACATGTTTTTGGTCAAATAAATACACCTCAGCAATGTTCAAATTACTTAAAAGCAATGTACAGACCACAGTGACGAATGGGATTAAAACTGCGGGCACAAACAACTTATTGCCTATTCGCTTAGCGTCACTTTCAAGTTGCTCTTCTGATGGCTGGTGGTATGAGCCCATTGAGACTTTGCCAAAGCCAGCAAGTAAGGCAATGGCGATGACACTAAAACCAACCCATTGATAGGTGAGAGACTCGCCAATTAATTTTATTGAGAGATCGCCAAATAAAAATACATTACCAAACAAGAACCAAAATAGGGCTGTGGTGTATTTTTGGGGATGTTGTTTATCTTGTAGGGTTTTAACCACTAAAAACATCACAACAAAGCCAATCAAAAGATAGATGTTTTCAATTGAAATAATGGCTGTGCTATTCACTGTATTCTCGTTTACTGGCGCACTCATGATAATGCCCCCTCAGCGTTTTTCGTTTGCTGTGATTTATGCTCTGCAATGAGGTTTCTAATTTTTGCTTCAAAGCGCGCAAGACGGAACAGATGAACGATTAAAGCGGCGATAGCAGTTGGAATAGCCCAAAGACCAATGTGTAGCGGTTCAATGCCCGCAATGCCATTTTCTTTTAAGAACGCGTCCATCAGCAGAACTGCACCGAATGCGATAAAAATATCCTCACCAAAAAACACCGCAATGTTGTCGCAAGCCGCGGCATGGGCGCTAATTAAATCTTTAATCGGTTTAGGTAAATCTCCATGCGTATTCGCGGCGGCACCTAATGCCATGGGGGCAAGTAATGGGCGAACGGTTTGCGCTTGACCTGCTAGGCTTAATAAGCCCAAAGCCGCTGAGCATTCACGTACTACAAAATACATGCTTAAAATACGTGTGGTGGTTGCGCCTTTAATGTTAGCAATCCAAGTTTTTGCGCGCTGCTGCAGACCGTAGCGTTCTAGAATAGCGATCACAGGCAAGATAAGTAAAAAGCTAGCGAGTTGGCGGGAGTTCATAAACTTCTCACCAAAGGTTTCGATTAAGGCGATAAAGTCCATGTCCACGGCAATACCGGTGGCAAGACCTGCCGCTGTCACAACCAGTAGTGGGTTGAACTTTAAGGCAAAGCCAACCACGACCACTAGAATGCCGATAAGCGGCATATAGTTTAAATCAAACATGATGTTACTTCTTATTTTCTAATTGTTGTTTTGCGATTTTGAATCGCGTTATTTCTTGTTGTTGTTTTTGCAATGCGGTGTTAGCCACTTCAAAATCTACCAGCTCAAAGCGACACGTTTTAGTTGGCGCTAATTGGCTAAAATGGCGTAAGTCTGCTTGGATCACAGAGGCAATAATTGGGTAGCCACCTGTTGTTTGGCAATCATTGAGCAAAACAATTGGGGTGCCTGTTGGCGGTAATTGAATAACGCCGGGGTAAACACCTTGCGAATCAATGCTTTTTTGGTGCGTTAACAATGAAGAGTGTTCTAAACGGACACCCATACGATTGCTTAATTCGCTGACCGTCCAAGTTTGCGATAAAAGTTGTGCCAAATAATCCTCTGGCAAGATATCACAATGTGGGCCTTTGAGTACTCTTACCACGTTTGTATAGTCAGAGGGTTTTACAGCCAGCTCTGAGCAAGGAACTAAGGTTTCAGAGAAGGGAATGCAATCACCTTTTTGCAGCGCGTTTCCTTCAAAACCGCCAAATTTCGCTTGGCAGTCGGTACTGCGAGAGTTCATTACTTTCGGTACATCAAAACCATTTTCTACACATAAATAGGCGCGTAAAAACTCTGGGTGACTGGCAAATTTAATGATGTCGCCCGCTTTTGCATGGTAACGCCATCCTGGGTAAAGGGCTTTTGCATTGAGTTTTGCATTCAGGTTGCCCCCTGTAATGGTAAAATTACATGGCTTAGTAAATTCAAATTCAGCCAGACCAACAGTAATTTCAATACAGGCGGCAGTTTCTTTATTTCCTAGTAGTGCATTGCCTGCTTTCAATGCGATTGGATCTAATACGCCAGATTGTGAGACACCTAAATGACGACGCCCGTGACGACCTAAATCTTGAATGCTACTGAAAACGCCGGGTTTGATTACTCTTAGCATCAGAGGTGCTCCTTTGGAATAAACCTGACAATATCACCGGGTACTAACAAGCTAGGCGAATCAGCATGAGGGTCAAATAAAGGTTGCTCGCATCTACCAATAAGGTGCCAACCTCCGGGTGAGATAGATGGGTAAATAGCAGTAAGAGATTCTGCTATTGCAACACTGAGTGCAGGTACATGTGCTCTTGGTGTGGCTTTTCGAGGCAGCCTGAGTTTCTCTGGGAGCGATTCTAAATAGCCAAAACCAGGTAAAAAGCCTAAAAATCCGACCTGATACTCTTTCGATGCATGTAATTCGATGACTTGTTTTTGACTTAAACCGGTTAGCTCTGAGACTTCATTTAAGTCAGGGCCGAATTCACCACCGTAGAAGGTATCGATTAGATGTATTTTTGGGGTGAATGCTTCAGGTTCACTTTTTTCCCATAAGGTGGTTAGTTGTTCTAACCAATAGTCAGTTCGAGTGAAGTCATTGAGGTAGAAGGTAATAGATGAGTTGGCTGGAACTATGTCAAAAAATTCATTGGTATTATTTGCGGTTTGTGCGATCGCAAAGATTTTTTGTCGTACTTCCTGAGTAATTAATCCGCTAATTGATAGAACTAATGCTTGTTCACTAAGTTGATAGCATTGCACGCAGGTCATGGTTGTTCCGATTATTATATTTATTTTCTTATTGTGTCATAACAGGCAAGTATTGAGTACCTTAGCGGCAAACCAATACAAAAAAGCCACATCGAGAAAATTTGATGTGGCTTTTTAGAAGAACTGTTTTAACTAAAGCGGTTATTACTGCTTGTTAGTTAAAAGCCAGTTACTTAGCATACGAACACCGTAACCTGTGCCGCCTGCTGGGATTTCATCTTTTGCAGAGTTAGTTAACGCGTTACCCGCGATATCGATGTGTAACCAGCGTGTGTCACCAGCAAAGTGTTGTAGGAATGATGCTGCAGTTGTTGCACCTGGGCCACCAGAACCAATGTTAGTGATATCAGCAATTGGTGACTTAAGCATGTCTTTATAGCCTAACGGTAAACGCCATACAGGCTCGTTTACTTGCTTACCAGCAACAGTGATTTGGTCAACTAGCGTTTCGTCATCAGAGAAGATTGCAGAGTAACGGTTACCTACTGCACGGATCTTAGAACCAGTAAGTGTTGCCACATCAATCATGATCTCTGGCTTGTAGTATTCACGTGCATACCACATTGCGTCACTTAATACTAAACGACCTTCAGCGTCAGTGTTTAATACTTCAACACTAATGCCTTCCGCTGTGCGAAGTACATCACCCGGTGCGATTGAGTTTTCTGACACCATGTTTGCAGCCATACCCATAACCGCAACTACGTTTACGTCTGCTTTGCTTAGTGCCATTGCTTTAACAGTACCAAGTACTGCTGCAGCACCGGCCATGTCAGATTTCATGCGGTTGATAGATGAACCAGTTTTGATGCTGTAACCACCTGAATCGAATGTAATACCTTTACCAACAAGTGCGATTGGTGTGCTGTTATTACCTTCATAGTGTGCAACAACTAAACGTGCACCATCTTTAGAGCCACGGCCAACACCTTCAAGTGCACCCATGCCAAGCTCTTTAAGTTTTGCAGGCTCTAAAATAGTTACTTTAACGCCGTATTGCTCAAGCTCTTTTGCTGCTTTTGCGAAATCAACTGGCGTCATTTCAGTTGGTACTTCAGACGTTAGATCACGTGCTAAAAATACACCTTTTTCGATGTTTGCTAGTTGCTGGTACGCTTTCGCTGTTGCTTTTTTATCAGCTACATCGATGTTGTAAGTTACATTAAATTTGTTTGGCTCTTTTTTGTAAAGTTCAAACGTGTAATCACGTAAATTTGCACCGTGTGCAAGTTGTGCTGCAAGGTCAGCGTTGCTCGCTGCGCCTTTTACATCTTCAAACGCGATTGTCGCTTTATTTACTTTTTTACCTTCAAGTTTAGCGTGTAAGTTAGCACCAAGCTTAGCCATTTTTGCTGAGTCAAGCTTGTCTTCTTCACCTAAACCAACCACTAAGATGCGGCCGTAATCGCTGTCAACTGGCGCGATAACTTCTAATGTTTTACCGTAAGCACCTTTGAATTCAGCTGTTTTGATAGCGCGATTAATTTGTTTTTTGGTATCTCTATCTAAGAAATCAAATTGTGTTGCTGCTTCGCCTGCTTGGAAAACAACAAGCGCATCACCCTTGCTTAATTTAGAGTTGAAATTGAAGTCTGCTGCAAATGCGCTTGAAGCAGAAACTGCTAACGCGATTGCACTGATCTGTGAAACAAATTTCATAGTACATTCCTAGATAAATAATTTGTTGGCTTTTTACATTAAATTCGTAAAAAAAGACACTCAATGTCGTTCAATTTACGAGTTTAAACGGTGGATGAAAGTAAATTCACACCCACAAGGTCATAGTTAATAAGTTTCAAGCACATTTTAGGTCAAATAAATGAAAGTAATAATTACGATTTTGTCTGCCTTGCTATTTTTTCCTCTGTTTTCAAATGCAATGGATAAAGACAATGCAACTTCGCACATTCAAACATTGGTGCTGGGCTCGGGATGTTTCTGGGGAGCTGAAAAAGGCTATGAACAGTTAGAAGGGGTGCTAGACGCTGAGTCTGGTTATGCAGATGGGCGTGGATTCAAAGCTACCTATAAAGAGATAATCAAACGCAAACGACGTTTTGATGACAATAATTATGCCGAAGTCGTGAAAGTTACTTACAACGCCAATATGCTCAGTACACGCGCATTGCTTGAACATTTTTTTGAAAAGCATGACCCAACGCAAGAAAATCGCCAAGGTAATGACATTGGTACTCAGTACCGTTCTATTATTTTGTATAACACACCTGAACAGCTTTCAGTGATCAAGGAAGCAAAAACAGAGTTTCAGAACTTATTAAGTAAGGCTGGGTATGGAGAAATAAAGACCCAAGTGAAACCACTTGAGCAGTTTTATCGTGCCGAAGAATATCATCAAAACTACATTGCTAAAAATCCGAACGGGTATTGCCCTGATCATTCTACTGGTGTGACCTTTAAGCAAACAAAACCAAATAAAGTTGATAACAGTTCATTGCTGGTGGGCAAGCAAGTGGTGATCATTGATTCTCGCAATTACTGCCCATATTGTGAAAAACTGAAATCTACCGTACTGAACGACTATCAAGGCACCATTCCATTAACTTATCGCTATGCAGATCAACTTGACGGTTTAGTGGTTCGTTCAGCGACTTGGGCAACGCCTACCATTTTATTTTTTGAAAATGGTAAAGAAGTGGCTGGTTTTCAGGGTTATATGACCCGTGAAGACTTTTATCAAGCGCTGGGTGCATTTAAATTAGGTGACTCAGAAGCCTATGAAGTTGCTTTTCAAAAGGGAACTGACAGACCGTTTTGTAAAGAATACGATCTGTTCAAGAAAACAGGCGAGGGCGTGTTTATTGACAAATTAAGCGGTGCGCCATTGTTTGAAACATCAAAACGGTTCAACTCTGGTACAGGCTGGTTGTCGTTTACTCGTCCTGTAAAAGACAGTGTGACTTACCATGACGACCACAGCTTTGGTATGCAACGAATTGAAATACGTTCTAAATCAAGCGGCATTCATCTAGGTCATGTTTTTAAAGGTGAAGGTCCAAGAGGGCAAGATAGATACTGTATTAACGCTACCGTATTAGAATTTAAAGAAAAAGTATAAATTTGACTGTAAGCTACAACTAATTAACCCAGTGTTATATGAACATGTTCATGCTAAATGATGCTAAATGATGCAAAAGTGCACTATTTTTCATTGTTTAGCGTATACTTTAATTGTAGAAGATGCGTAAGTTACGGCATGGTTCTATTCGCAGGTTATTTATTTGTTAGATGGTGTAGTTTTGGACCAAAATTTATTTTTATTAACAGCTCATAGGCAGTTTAATCGTCTTTTAAGCGATTTAGCATTAAGCTCTGACATTGCTCCTTTTCTCAAAGAAGTGATAGGAACAGTAGAACAATTTTTGCCTGGCTGTAAGGTTTCTATTCTAACTTTAAATAAAGAACACAATACACTCCACAGTGGTGCCGAAAATAACCTACCAGACTTCTATAACGATGCCATTGAAGGCGTTAAAATAGGTGAAAATGTGGGAAGTTGTGGCGCTGCGGCATTTTTAAATAAACCTGTTATTGTCGAAAATATAAATTCGCACGCAAATTGGCAACCATATTTAGCGCTTACCCAACAAGCTAATCTTCATGCATGTTGGTCTATTCCTTTCACTGACTCTTACAAAGAGGTCATGGGGACGTTTGCAATTTATCATCACGAAGTAAAGTCTCCGACAGAAGCTGAAATTGAGATTGTCAAAGTAGCTGCCCTTATAACTTCAGTTGCAATGGAAAAGTTGAAATTAGAAGAGCAATTAATATTTAGTGCGACACATGATGAACTCACTCGTCTCCATAACCGCGCTTTCTTAAACGAAGCCGGTGAAAATTTTTTATCACTTTGCACCAGGAATGAAATGAATTGTTCTGTGCTATTCATGGATCTAAACAAGTTTAAACGCGTAAACGACGAACTAGGTCATAAAGCCGGCGATGAATTACTTGTTCATGTCGCTAAGATAATTCAAAAGCAAACTCGTAAAAGCGATATTTCTGCGAGGTTTGGCGGTGATGAATTTATTATCATTATGGAAAATACAGCAGAAGACGATGGTGAATCAGTAGCAAAGCGAATTCATCACGCAATTATGGACAGCGTATCTGAAAATATACTAGCGTTGAATTTTGGAATGAGTATAGGTGTCGCCAGAATGTCTGCGTATGAGAAGTTATCTCTGAAAAAGTTGATTAATATTGCTGATGAAGCTATGTATTTTGCGAAACAAAACGATTTAGGTGTTTATACAAAAAGAGTGTAATTTGAGGTTGAGGTAAAGTTATTTAGAGTGTTGGTACAACCGAGTGGATTCGAACCACCGACCCCTACCATGTCAAGGTAGTGCTCTAACCAACTGAGCTACGGTTGTATAAAAGAATAGTTGGTACAACCGAGTGGATTCGAACCACCGACCCCTACCATGTCAAGGTAGTGCTCTAACCAACTGAGCTACGGTTGTACAATGCTAGGAAGTTCCTAGGCAACGGCGGCTAATATATAGCGCTAAAATAAAATGTTCAAGCGTTGAAGCTAAAATTTTGTTTAATTGCAGTTTTTTTGTTCATAAAGGTCTAATGTCACATGCTTTATAAAAATTTTGCCACCATATAACGTGCTCTTTGCTTGTTTGTTTTAATTGGTTAAGTAACGAGTTCTTACTTTCAACATCGACTAACTCTGACAGTTCAGGATGTGATTGCCACAATTCAAACAACATAGGAGAGGTCTTTTCGAGTAGACCCGTTAAGTCGGACTGATATCCCTGAATTTTATTTAAGTAAAATTTATTGAAAATCGTATTTAGGATCTGGGCCTCTTTTTTACTTTTACCTTCTCTACACACAGAATTCATATAATCAAAACTGGATATCCAAGTGGTAAATTGTTGGTTGTATGCAATTTGCAACTGAGCACTTGATAAAAGCTGTCTAATAAATCGATTTTGATAAAGCTTTTCTAACGATGTAGTGATTGACGATGCATCGATAGAGTCGGTTTTTTGGATGGCTATTTGTTTACGTATAATCAGAAGGCTATCTAAAGCTTCTAAAGCGCTAGCACTGCTGTATTTATTTCTGTCGGCAGGAAGAAAGTCGCTAGTAAGTTGCAATAAACCTTTTAATTCAGCTTCATTGAAAAGCATATAATTAAATTCGCTCATTAGGTTTTGCTGCTTTTCTACAGCTGCGCCTTTAAGTGTAGCTTTTAGCGATTCATCTTTGGTTAGGGGGTCATTTAGGCAATCATTAGCAAGTTTAATGAACTGAATTTGATACTTTAGCCGCTCACTGGCAACTTGCGTTTTACCTAGCTGATTATTTCTTTTTGCAACTAAGTTAGATAGCTTACAATGTCCCAATGAACCTAGTTCGAGTATAGAAATTTGAAACTGTGATTCAAGCTGATATACAACAGGCACTTGGATATTCTTTAGTGCCGGCTTGTCAGGAGCGTCTCCTAACACGGTATTTAAGCGCGCTTTATAATCTTCATTTATATCAACAGCCTGCTCAGTACATGCTGAGAGAAGCAGCAAACTACTAATTAGTAACCATTTTTGCAAGACGTGACCTCACACTAAGTAAGAGTAAACAGGCGGCAACAGATAAACCAAGGATAATGCCAATCCAAAACCCTTTCGCGCCCATAGGTTCTACCAGCCAATTTGTTTTTGCCAGTACATACCCCAGCGCAAAGCCAATCAACCAATAAGATACAAAAGTGATACCCATGATAGGCTGAGTATGTTTAAGGCCTCTGAGTACACCGCTGGCTGCAACTTGAAGGGCATCTGGTAACTGATAAAAACAAGCTAAGATGATGATCCCCATTGCCAACTGAGCAACTTGTTCGTTTTGAGTATACAAATATGTAACTGGCTCTCTAAATATAAATGTAACGAGTGCGACAAAGAAAGCGATCATTGCGGCTAAGCAAAAACTCGTAAAAATGGCCGTTTTAAGTTGTGTGTATGCTTGTTGGCCAGAAAGGTTACCAATACGGATCGCAATGGCCATAGAGAGACTTAATGGCATCATAAATAACACGGCTGTGACACTCGCAGCAATCTGGTGGCCAGATACCATAATGGCACCTAAGTCAGCAATGAACAGCGGAATACATGCAAATAAAGTGACTTCAAAAAATGTCGCCATCGAAATCGGAAACCCCAGCTTAGTGAGATAAAACATGGATTTAAAGTTTGGCTTTTCAAACCGGCTAATCAGCCAACGGCCTTTCAATTTTTTGCTATTCAAACTATATATAACTTGGCTCAACGCCATCGCACATGCCACTAGACTTGTCGCTACGCCACAGCCTGCTGCTCCCATCGCCGGCATGCCTAACTTTCCGTATATAAAAATATAGTTAGCCACTATGTTTACCAATAATCCGATAATGCTGATGTAAAAAGTGACTTTAGTCAGCCCGATACCTTCAGAAACGTTTCGATAAACGTTAAACACCAAAAAGCCAAGCACACCCCATTTAACATACTCAATATAGGCTTGTGAGGTGTTAGTGATTTCAGCTTGCGCACCAAGTTTAGAAAAAACATAAGGGGTAATAAGAGGGAACAGAAAGACCAATGCACTTAATATGGCAACTAAAAATAAGCTTTGTTGAAAGTAGTGTTTTATCCCTTTTTTGTCTTTTGCGCCATGGCAGTGAGCGACCACGCTGGTCAATGCCAGTAAGATCCCCTGCAAAGAAAAGATAACTGGGTTTAATACCCCAGTTGCAATAGACAAAGCCGCAAGGTCATTGGCACTTACTTGGCCGGCCATCATGGTGTCTACCACTGACATTAATACAAGAATGATCTGTGCAAAAAATACAGGTACGGCAAGTTGTAGAAGGCGTTTGGCTTCCCAAAGACTAAATTTCATAAGGAACGACGGTAAAAAACCCTAATTCTAATCTGGTTATAAACCATAAGCTATTAAAAGAGATAAATAACTTAAATGATCGCTTACTGCAGCTATTTCGTTCCTGTATGATTGCATTATTACGATAGAGGAGTATTCATGTTTACAGGCATTATTCAAACAAAAGCGAGTGTAATTTCAACAAACCTAAATGGTGGTGTACTTAGACTGGTATTGTCAGTTGGTTCTGAATACTTACAGCACCTTGATTTAGGAGCAAGTATTGCAATCAATGGATGTTGTTTAACCGTCGTAAGTTATGAATTAAACCCGCAAGATGTGGTTGGGCAAGTGACTTTTGATGTGATTGAAGAAACGCTGAAGCTGACGAATCTTGGCGAGCTAAAACGTGGCATGTTTGTAAACTTAGAACGCTCGGTAACATTTGGCACTGAACTCGGCGGCCATATCGTGTCGGGTCATATTCATTGTACTGCCGAAATTGAAGATATTGTTGTGAGTGGCAATAACTGCAAAATCTTGCTTGATTTACCTAAAGCGTGGTTGAAGTACATAGTGTATAAGGGCTTTGTCTGTATTAACGGTGCAAGCTTGACGGTGGGAGAAATGACTGACACCGGGTTTTGGCTGCACTTAATTCCAGAAACCTTGTCGATCACCAACCTTGGACTTGCACAAGTCGGCGATAAACTTAATATCGAAGTTGATCAGCAAACCTACACAATAGTAAATACAGTAGAAAACTATATGCAAAAGCATATTCAATAACGGTTTGCGCGAACAGATCTAAAAGATCTGTTCGTCATCGCTATCTACATGTAGCTCTAATTTATTATGTGCATAGTCAATATGCATATTCAAATGAATGGGGTTGCAACACGCAGCACAATCTTCATACATATCTTGATCGCCTTCGCTTGCATCTAAACTGACAAATACATGATGGCCACAATGTGGACAGCTAATACGTTGTTGATATAAAGACTTCATGGAAGCCTCCATAAATCAAAGAATGTAACTTAAATATAGCAGCTGTCATGAGAATTACATTGTTGTTAAAAGCTGTATATTTTAGAGCTGTTCAAGTATGTGTTTTATTTTATCTTTCGATTGGTTAATGTAATCACCAGAGAAACGGTTAGCTAACACTAAAAGCGGGTACAATTGGTAAATATCTTTTAAAATAGGTGATAAATTAATTGCAGAAACTGACTGATACCCAGCATAAAACTCATCAGGCAATGTAGCGAATAGTTCGGCTGTTGCAATATCAACAAGTTTATCACCGTAATAACAAGCAGGGTCTAGCAACATGGGTTTACCATGATAGAAGCGAATATTCCCTTTCCAAAAGTGACCATGTAGTAAAGACGGTGTAATGTGATGAGGGATATGGGGTTTTATGATATGTACAAATTCATCAATATCGACCAGTTTAATTGCCTGTTCTGATAAGAGCTGCAGTTGCCATCCAAGGCGTTCTTCGGCAAAGAATATGTGCCATTTTTTATGCCACTGATTGGGCTGAGGTTGGTCAATAACGTAGTTATCTTCATCTGAGCCAAACATTTCTTGCTCACACTTTATGTGCATTTTTGCTAAGGTTTGCCCGCATAAATACCAATTATCTTGAGATGTTAAATCTTCAAGAAACTCTAATACGATAAATGCAAACTCTTTTGAGGTGCCGAGGGTTATCGTGTCTGCAATGATGAGATCAGAATCTCTGGTGAGGGTATCTCTGGCGTGCTTTTCAGCTTCGAAAAGTTCAATTTGCTCTATTGGAGCAACTTTGACTAAAAAGCAGTGGTTATCATCAGAAATCTTATAGTGCTTGAAAGCAGAGTGTGTAGTAATTACGTGTTTTTGGGTTAATTCAAAAGAGGTATGAATGGCCGCGGAAACTTGTTGTTTGACACATTGCCACATAAGACAGCTCAGCTTTTTCGATTTGAATACTAAAACTATGGTTTAAATTTCAAATAACTCAATAAAAGCAAACAAAAATATCCATGATATTGTGATTGAATCTGTATTTTGTGCAAAAGCATAGTTACAATCCGTGTCCTTAACATGGGAGGACAAATGAATAAGAGTTACATCACTAACATAATTGCATCTCTACTGGTTTTTATTGGCTATTTTTATCCTCAACCGATTTTATTTTCCGTTGGTATATTTGCTTTGTCTGGTGCAATGACAAACCTTATTGCAATCCATAT
The DNA here is from genome assembly GCF_049257195.1 of Pseudoalteromonas sp. SS15. Taxonomy (NCBI): domain Bacteria; kingdom Pseudomonadati; phylum Pseudomonadota; class Gammaproteobacteria; order Alteromonadales; family Pseudoalteromonadaceae; genus Pseudoalteromonas; species Pseudoalteromonas sp. SS15. The sequence goes on along the minus strand of NZ_JBMMUD010000001.1, from coordinate 443,684 downwards.
GTTGTTTGAGAAAGTGCCTTTTTTATATGGCAGCGGTGTTATCACGCTCAAGTTTAAAGAATTTAAAGCATCAATACGCTCGCTCATTTTGGAGCAATTCTTTAGCAAAGAAAAAATCGAATCGGTATTAGAAAGTCAAGGTGACGTAGATCTTAAACCTGTTATTGAGAAAGTAGATTTAAGCCCGGCATTCGATAAGCTAGTCACTGTGATTGAAGGATCTCAATTTGGTCCGATGCTAGGTATGTTCGGTGGAAAAGAAGCCTTAGAGCCAATGCGCGAGTCATTCACTGAGAAGATGCAAGGGGCGATTATAGAAATTACCGAAGAAGAAAAATTTAAGCACTTATTAAAAGATGAACTATTTAGCCATGGTGGCTCAGATAAAATTTTCTCTACCATTGAAAAAGCAGTCGATGGCAGACTTGCTGAGTTAACACCTGTGATGGTGAAAGACATTATTCAAAATATGATCAGAACTCATTTGGGTTGGTTAGTTGTTTGGGGTGGTGTATTTGGTGGGGTGTTCGGTTTAGTCGCTGCGCTTTTAGGTTAGATAATAGAATGCGTCAAATAAGATAATTTGACGCATTTTGTTCGTAAAGCATATAAATCATACCCGCAGTTATCTTGAACCAGCAACAACAAGCACTTTCTGATCGCGTTTGGCCGCTAAGTCTCGAATGGTTGTGACAGTATTCAAATCAAGGTTGAGAAATTTAGCACTGTTTTCTAAATCATAAGTTGCAGCAAATTTAGCGACGCTTAAATCATTACAAGTTAATTTGTTTACTAGTGAGTGCTTTTTAATACGCACATCTTTCATTGTTTGTGAGAGTGCCAGTTTGTCGTCTTTCGCAACAGCCATACATAGTTGAGTGCCAATTGAGTTGTCAGCAGCTGTAAATTCGGTTGCATTTGCATTAGTTGCTACAAATGTTGATGTTGCTAGAAGTAAAGTTGCACCTAATGTAGTTAAAGTATTCATCATTTTGCTCCATGTGTTTATGAGATACAGGTTTAGTATTGCCTGTTCTCAAACAGAATGCTGTAAAACAAAATCGACAGAATGTAATGAAATGTGTTTTATGTTTCTGTTTGCTTAACCTATTGTTTTATTAGGTTTATATTTGCAAAACATGTAAATAACACACAGAAAAAAATTGTAGACATTTCATTGTTAACAGACTGTTTTCATAATTTGTACCTTATATTATCTGAAAGTATTTATTTGCAACGGTGAATGGCAAAATGTGTCATTTACGACATACTTTTCGGTAATTCTTACAACTCACTTTTTAAACCTTTTATAATTTAAGCTTGGTATATGGCGTAAAAATGTAATATTTCATCGTAAATCATTGCAGTGACAGTTACACACGTCGTAACCTATTAATGACAAACTAAAATCAACAAACTGAGATAACCTTATGCAAAAATTTGCAATGTCTACGGTTGTACTTGCACTTGCTGCAGCTTTATCTGGATGTCAGGATAAAGGCCCGCAAAAAGAGTTTGTATCAATCGAAAAAAATCCATATCCGAGTACTTATAAGCCAGTATCAAATAAATCAGTGTTAATTACTGATGCCACTGTACTGACTGGGACGGGTGAGCGTTTAGAAAGTGCTGATGTATATATTGTTGACGGTAAGATTCAACAAGTAGGTAAAGACTTAGCTGTTCAAGCTGATACTACAGTAAATGCAGCTGGTAAATGGGTAACACCAGGTATTATAGATGTTCACTCGCATCTTGGCGCATACCCAAGCCCATCGGTTGAGTCACACCAAGATGGTAATGAAATGATCAGCCCGAACACTGCTGAAGTATGGGTTGAGCACTCGGTATGGCCACAAGATCCAGGTTTCAACCGTGCTCGTGAAGGCGGTATTACTACGCTACAAATCTTACCAGGTTCAGCTAACTTGTTTGGTGGTCGTGCAGTAACACTTAAAAATGTGCCAGCACATACCATGCAAGCAATGAAATTCCCTGATGCACCATACGGTCTAAAAATGGCATGTGGTGAAAACCCGAAACGTGTTTATGGCCGTAAAGGCGTTGCGCCATATACACGTATGGGTAACATGGCTGGCTACCGTCAAGCTTGGATTGAAGCAACAGAATATAAATCGGCTTGGGAACAATATGAAGCTGCTTATAAAGCTGGTTTGAACCCAACAGCCCCTGAGCGTGATATTAAGTACGATACGTTACGTGGTGTATTAGACGGTGAAATCTTAATTCATAACCACTGTTATAAAGCAGAAGAAATGGCGATGATGATCGACCTATCTAAAGAGTTTGGTTATCACGCTGGTACTTTCCACCACGGTATTGAAGCGTATAAAGTCGCTGACTTACTAGCCGAAAACGGCAACTGTGCGGCGCTTTGGCCAGATTGGTGGGGCTTCAAGATGGAAGCGTATGACATGGTTCAAGAAAACGTGGCTATCGTTGATGCAGTTAAGAACTCATGTGCTGTTGTTCATTCTGATTCAGACACGACAATTCAGCGTCTAAACCAAGAAGCTGCAAAAATCATGTACACAGCGAACCAAAATGGTTTCAACCTAACTGAAGAACATGCAATTAAGTGGATCACTTACAATGCGGCTAAATCACTAGGTGTTGCAGATAAAACAGGTTCACTTGAAGCGGGCAAACAGGCTGATGTTGTAATTTGGGATAAAAACCCGTTCAGCGTATACAGTAAAGCACAAGAAGTTTACGTTGATGGTGCAAAAGTTTATGACCGCAACGACGAAAAGTATCAAGCAGTCAGTGACTTTATGCTAGGTCAGCGATAGGAGTAAAGCATGAAAAAGTTTAATTTATCTTTAGTAACGGGTGCTTTACTTGTGAGCTCTACAGCATTTGCACAAGTTACGGCAATTACGAATGCCACAGTTCATACTATGACTGATAAAGGTGTACTTAAAGACGCCACAGTACTAATCGAAGACGGTAAAATCATTGCGATTAATCCATCATCAGTATCAGCAGACGTAACAATCGATGCGCAAGACAAAATCTTAACGCCGGGTTTCATTGGTTCAATGAATCAAGTGGGTTTGGTTGAAGTGGGAGCCGTTTCACGCTCAAACGATGGCTATGACAAAAAAGCGAGTGCAATGTTTGATGCAAGCACAGCATTCAACCCTCGCTCTTCGTTAATTCCTTATGCGCGCAAAGGTGGTCTAACACAAAACGTGGTTGTACCACGTGGTGGTGAGAGCATTTTCTCAGGTTTAAGCTTTGTAACAGACCTTACTGGTGACTTTGAAAGTGTTACAGCTACAGAGACAGCCTTGATTGTGCGTTTAGGTGCAAAGAGCAGTGGTTCTCGTGCAGTGTCTTTAAAGCAGCTAGTTGACAAACTTGAAGGTCAACAAAAGAAATTAGCTAAGAAAGACAAAAAAGAGGATAAGAAAGACGAGCCTAATAAAGAAGAACAGGTACTAACAAAAGTACTTAAAGGCGAGCTACCAGTTATTACTAAAGTATCTCGTGCATCAGACATTTTAGAGTTGTTAAAGGTTAAAAAGCAGTTTGGCTTAAACCTAGTACTTTGGAATGCTGAAGATGCGCCTTTGGTAAAAACTCAGATCTCTGAAAGCAAAACGCCGGTTATCTTAAGCGCTGTTAGCAATTTACCTAGTGACTTTGATTCGCTTCACGCAAGTCTTGAAACGGCGGGTGAGCTTGAAAAAGCGGGTGTTAAAGTTCTTTTAGCAGTGGGTTCAGACTCAAGCCACAATGTCTATCAGCTACGCTTTGATGCGGGTATTGCTGTTGCAAATGGCATGAGCCATGACGGTGCATTAAAAGCAGTGACAAGCAATATTGCGGATGTATTTGGTCTGAATGCAGGTAAAGTAGCGAAAGGTCAACGTGCAGATTTAGTACTTTGGAGCGCAGATCCATTTGAATTCAGCACGAGTATTGAATCAATGTGGATCAACGGCGAAAAAGTGAATACAAATGATTCACGTCACGACAAATTACGTGACCGTTATAATACGCCTTCAGATATGCCGCGCGCATATACTAAGTAAAGGGTAAAAAACACTAAAGGGCTGATAATCAGCCCTTTTTTATAACTAAGTTTCAAAAAGTTTAAATACAACGGGCAGGTTTTGGTAGACCAGCTATTTTGGTCGCTTGTTTAGCTGGACCTTTTGGAAATAATTTATATAAATACATACTATTGCCTTTATCTTCACCAAGCGCTTTGGCCATGGCTTTCACGAGCATACGGATTGCAGGGCTGGTGTTGTATTCCTCATAAAAGTCTCTGACAAAACGCACAACTTCCCAATGGGCTTCAGATAGCTCGATATTTTCTTCTGCAGCAATAATAGGCGCTAATGCTTCGCACCACTGTGTATGGTCAAGTAAGTAGCCTTGCTTATCGGTCTCTATTTGGATGTTATTAAATTCAATCATATTACCAATTTACTGTGTTGTTGATGGTGATTAGCTCGACCCATGTTGAGTCGTCAACTAAGTTAACAGCGTCTGAAGTTTCAATATTTCGAAGCTCAACACATGTTTTTAATAAATATACATTCTTTACTTGAAGTGACATAAACGTGCGCCAATCAAAGCAAGCATCACCGGTTAATAAAAGCTGGTTAGCGTCATTTTGTATCAGCTCAATTGTCGTGGCGCTATAGTTACTAAGTGGCTTTGAGAAAATATGGACTGTACTCATGATAAAACCACCGTATGATCTTGCTTAGTAATTAGTGATTGCTGCTCTTCTAAAGAGAGTGGGGTGATCTCGATACTTAAATCATCGCAAGTCAGTGCGTACTTTTTAAGGCTTTCAGCACACACATAGACTTGTTCAACATCATAGATTTCAAGCGTCTTAAGGGTTTTAAAAAAATCTTTTAAACCTGAATTTGAAAGGTTGTAGCCTGCTTTTAAGGCTAAAACAGCATCATCTTTAAATAGCCAACTGATGTTTTGCTCAATGGCTGCGAAAATTAAGCACGTATCCAATGATTCGCGAATATGCATTTTATCGAAAGGGGCTTTATTGCTGATGACTAAAATATTCTTCATTTGAATTGCACCCATTTATCAGCTTTTGCTGCCAACATTGAAAACTCAGCCAGACCAGCGACCTTAAAGCGACCTGTGTTATCAATATCGATACCACGTTTTTCTGCTGCTGTGACACACAGTAAAATAGGAATGTTTAAAGCATGTAGTGATTGCCAGGTCTCTACGAGTGGAAACTCGTCACTAGCAAGTTGAATATTTTGGTTGGCGTGATTCACACCATCTTGGTACAAGAAAATACAATCAATCTGATGACCCGCTTGTAAAGCAGCATCAACAAACCGTTTTAAAAGGAATACATTGTGGTGATCATCAACACCAGAATGCAGTGACAAGACGAAATTGCGCAAATTTTTCTCATAAAAAAAGCCCCTGATGGGGCTTATTTTAACAAAACTTATGACTTAGTCATCATTTGACATGCCAAGAAGTTGAAGTAGTGATACGAACAGGTTGTAGATGTTTAGGTAAAGACTTACCGTCGCCATTACATAGTTTGTTTCGCCACCGTTAACGATACGGCTAGTATCAAATAAAATCATACCTGACATCAGCAATACAACAGCAGCGTTAATAGCCATAAACGCAACTGAACTACCAATGAAAAGGTTTACTAGGCTTGAGATTACAACCACGATTAAACCAACTGTTAAAAAACCGCCCATGAACGAGAAGTCTTTTTTAGTTGTTAACGCGTACGCTGAAAGACCGAAGAAAATCAGTGCTGTAGAACCTAGCGCTTGAGTAATAAGTAGGCCGCCATTCGGCATTGCTGCATAGTGAGCAAGTAGAGGACCTAAACCAAAACCCATAATACCAGTGAAAAGGAACACTAGACCGATTGCTGATGATGAATTGGCTTTTTTCTGAATTACGAAGATCAAACCAAAACCAATCAACGAGCAAACCAGACCAGTGAAGCGTGGTAATGCCATTGTCATTGAAATAGCGGCAGTCACTGCACTAAATGCCAGTGTCATAGCCAATAGGAAATAAGTATTTTTTAAAACCTTGTTCGTTTCAATTGTCGACATTACCGGTTTAGCGGCGCCGTACGAATGATTGAATGCCATGGTTAAACTCCTTAAATGAAACAAATGTTCCGATAAATGAACTACCTAAGAGTATCAAGTCTTATAAATGTGGGCAAATATAGTTAATCAAATACCCGATCGGTTTTTTTTGAGTTAAACACAACAAAAACCTGACTTCGATATGTTGAGTAACTGTTTTCGCTGAAATAACGAACGTTATGTCCTTTTTTTGCTCGGTTAAACAAAAAGTTGAAAAAAAAGCTTCACAACTGGCTCAGCTTTCCCTATTATTCGCCCCGCTGCGGAGAGATGGCTGAGTGGTTGAAAGCACCGGTCTTGAAAACCGGCATACGTTAATAGCGTATCTAGGGTTCAAATCCCTATCTCTCCGCCACTAATTTTGACTTTTTGAGTAATCAAAAAGTTCCGACTTCGGAGAGATGGCTGAGTGGTTGAAAGCACCGGTCTTGAAAACCGGCATACGTTAATAGCGTATCTAGGGTTCAAATCCCTATCTCTCCGCCACTTATTCATAGAATAAGTAAGCCGCTAGTAATCTAGCGGCTTTTTTTTTGCCTTTCATTTATATACTTGGCTAGAGCTTCGACTAAAGTCCACTGGTTATTTGTACATTTTCATACACTCTCTAATTGAAACAATAAAAAGAAGGGTGAGGTTTCATGAAACAACAACTGGCTAAAAGTGTGGCAATGTCACTACTGGCTCCTGTAATTGTAGGGACTACTTTAGGGGTATACTACGCACTGAGTGTAGAAAGTGGTGGGGCAAAAATGTTTTTTTCTTTGTTGATGAGTGCCATTGCTAATGCGCATATAGTCGGGCTTTCAATGGCTTTACTTGTTGTGCCTGGATATATGCTTATGTATAAATACAACAAAGTACAATATTCAGGTATCTTGACTCTAGGGATGCTTGGCGGGGCCTTATTTAGCTTCTTGTTTTCAGCTTCAGCAGGTATGGTATTTTTAGTCAATACAGTGATGGCTGCTCTTGCTTCAGGTCTGTTTTTATATGGCTTAAGGCGCTTTAATTAACGCGCAGCCTGAAAACTAACCAATTAATGCTCTGTTTTTCAGTTTATTAACAGTTTTTCTGCTGAAAAGGTTTTAATTCTTAACGCTAAAGAGTACCTTAAGCATTTGAACATTTTATTTTGATGAGTCGAATGCAAAAAACAGACTTCTATCAATCTTTGGCCAAGCAGGCCGAAGGTTTGATCAGCGACGAAAAAAACGCAATCGCAAACATGGCAAACCTCAGTGCTTTGCTTTTTACATCGTTAGATGACGTTAACTGGGCAGGTTTCTACTTAATTGATACGCCTGACGAGTTAGTGTTAGGGCCTTTCCAAGGTAACCCCGCGTGTATCCGTATTCCGGTTGGAAAAGGGGTATGTGGTACTGCTGCACATTCGAAAAGTACACAACTTGTTGAAGATGTGCATGCTTTTGCAGGTCATATCGCATGTGATGCAGCTTCAAACTCTGAAATTGTAGTGCCTGTTTTCAAAAATGGTGAAGTATTTGGTGTGTTAGATATTGATAGCCCACTGCATGCTCGCTTTGATTTAGATGACCAAGCTGGTCTAGAACAAATTGTGAAGATTTTTGAGGCCACACTTTAGTGAAAGACCTTTTAAATGTACAAGATTATCTTTTTGCCATTCATGATGTTGGTGATTGGGAAGGAGAAGAAGAGCAGGTAGCAGAAACCTTAAATGAATTAATTCATTTTGCATGGGATATGCTACCTGATGATTTAGATTGTGAAACAATCGACAACTTGATTAACGGCATCTGGGAACATCTTCGTGGTGATTTAGCGCTTATTGAGGCTGAATTTGAAGAGTTAACAGATTGGGTTACTCACTATATTCATTCATCACTAGATGAACAGGTATAACAAATAGGTTAAACATGGAAACCACAAACAAGCTAAAAGACATTAATGAAGTATTGGAGTTCTTATTTAAAGAATTTCCTAACTGCTTCAAGAAAAAAGACGGCATCAAACCGTTAAAAGTTGGTATTTTTAAAGACGTTGCAGAGCGTATTGAAGGCTCAGAAGTTGTAAGTAAAACGCAAGTTCGTCAAGCGCTTCGCAAGTACACATCAAACTGGCGTTACTTAGAAGCCGTTACCAAAAACGAATTCCGCGTTGACCTAGATGGCAATGATGCTGAAAAAGTGGAACAAGAGCACATTGAACATGCTCAAAAAGCACTTGAAGAAAGCCGTGCGAAAATGGCCAAGCGTAAAAAGCCTCAGCGTCCTCGTCAGCAAGACGGTGACACAAAATCTTACAAAAAGAAACCGCATGGTCAGTCACGTTCTAACGACAAAGGCGCTAGAGTTAATAAGAAGCCTGCAGCTCAACAAGCAAAACGCAGCTCAGGAAAAGTTGAACCTTTGCCAGCTTCTGAAGTCAAGGTTAATAACAAAGTAAAAGTTAAACTTGGTCAGGCTCTTGTTAATGCGACCATTACTGAAGTAAACAAAGACGAAGTTCATGTTGAACTAGTAACTGGTATGCAAGTTAAAACAAAAGCTGACAGCTTATTTATCGTTTAAGGAGTAGTGTATGAGTAAAAAGTTTTCGCTCATTCCCGTTGTCGCTGCACTCATCTCTAGTGCTTCTTTTGCTGCAGTTGATGCTGTTACAGTGAAGGATCTTCCCGTATTAAAGCAAGAGGCTCAGCATACAACAGCAAGTAAAAGGGTGACTAACTTATTTACTCGACAGCATTACAAGCGATTTAGCTTCAATGACGCGCTGTCAGAGCAAATTTTTGATAGATATGTTGAGTCTTTAGATTTCAGTAAGTCTATCTTTTTGCAATCTGATATTGCGCGTTTTGAAGCGAACAAAAAGCAATTTGACGATGCCCTTATGTCAGGCAAACTTGATTTTGCTTATGACTTATTCAACTTAAGCTTACAACGCCGTTTTGAACGTTTTCAATACGCCATCTCGCTGCTAGATAAAGAAATGACTTTTGATAAAGAAGATGCATTTTACTATGACAGAGAAGAAGCTGAGTTTGCTAAAACACAAGACGAGTTGAATGAGTATTGGCGTCAACGCGTAAAATCTGATGCGTTACGTTTAAAACTGACAGGCAAAACGTGGCCTGAAATTAAAGAATTACTGACTAAACGTTACAACAATGCGTTAAAACGTTTAAGTCAAACAGACAGTGAAGATGCATTCCAAGTCGTGATGAATGCGTTTGCGCGAAGCATTGAAGCACATACATCCTACTTATCGCCGCGAAGAGCTGAACAATTCAAGATGGATATGGATCTTGAGTTAGAAGGCATTGGCGCAGTACTTGGTTACGATGAAGATTACACGGTTATTCGTTCACTTGTGCCTGGTGGTCCGGCTGACAAGTCTGAAAAGATCAAGCCTGACGATAAAATTGTTGGTGTGGCACAAGAGGGTGAAGAGTTTGTCGATGTTATCGGCTGGCGTTTAGATAATGTTGTAGATCTGATCAAAGGTCCTAAAGGTACTAAGGTTAGACTACAATATTTAAAAGGCTCAGATACCCATGGCACGCCTAAAGTGGTTGAAATTGTTCGAGACAAGATCAAATTAGAAGATAGAGCCGCAAAATCTGACGTTTTTGAAGCCAAATACTCTGACTTAACTTCAAAAATTGGTGTGATCGAGATCCCTAGCTTCTATAACAACTTATCTAAAGATGTAAAAGTAGAACTTACAAAGCTTAAAGAACAAAATGTGGATGGCATCGTCATCGACCTTCGTCAAAATGGTGGTGGTTCATTGTATGAAGCTACACAATTGACAGGGTTGTTTATTGACCAAGGTCCAGTTGTTCAAATTCATACAGCTTACAATCGAGTAGAAGCACAAAAAGACAGAGACGGCATTACTTTTTATGATGGCCCTATCACTGTACTTGTAGACAGATATAGTGCATCGGCATCAGAAATTTTTGCTGCCGCTATTCAAGATTACGGACGTGGTATTGTAATTGGTGAGCAAACGTTTGGTAAAGGCACAGTGCAGCAGCATAGACCGCTTGCAAAAAACTATGATTTATTCAGTAATGCCCTTGGTAGCGTGACTTATACTATCGCGAAGTTTTATCGTATTAACGGCGGTAGCACGCAACATAAAGGTGTAGTACCTGACATTTTATTACCTTCAGCGATTGATCCTGAAGAGTGGGGGGAGAGTCAAGAGGACAATGCATTACCTTGGGATAAGATTAAGCAAGCGAAATATAAGAGTTTAGATAACTTAAACCCACTTGTAACATATTTAAATGAAAAGCATGCATTACGTGTGGCGCAAGAGCCTGAATTTAATTATGTATTGGCGGATATCGCCCGTTATAACGAAGAAAAAGATAAAAACTTTATTTCTTTAGTTGAATCTCAAAGATTAAAAGACAGAGAAGAATCAGAACAGCGTTCATTAGCGAGAACCAATGAAAGGCTAAAACGTCTTGGTTTAGAACCTGTGAAAGATTTAGACGATGTGCCTGATGTAATCTCTGAGCTAGACCCTTATTTAGAAGAAGCGGCTCTGATCACTCAAGATTTAATCAGATATGGGCGATTAGCTAAGAACAACCTTCAGAATTAAGCTAGAACCTATTCAATAAAGGCGCTTCGGCGCCTTTTTTATTACCCTAAGCAATATGTTTTGTTATTATTGGAATAAGTACGTAATTTTTTCATAAAAGAAGATTACCTTAAGTAAGACCAGTCTTAAAAATAGAGCACTCAATTAAAAAGATTGGTATAGCTTCCACACGAAAAACTGAGCTTTTGCTAAAACACTGAGAAGATGTCAGTGCTTTAGCAAATATTCAATCGTGTAAATGATATAAAAATAAAAACGGCCTTGAGCCTTTTGAATATTAATTAGAGCAAGGTCCACCTTGCCGGGAGAACCCAGTTGAAACAACAAAAGCAAGCATCATTTCTTGATGCATTTATACCAATTTTTGTATTGGTCTGTTTATTAGGCTCTGCAGTGTATCTGTATGGTGATAACTCTTCATCAGGCCCTAATCAAATTGCGCTTCTTTTTGCCACATTTACAGCTGCTCTTGTGGGTTTAAAAAATGGCTACACTTGGCGTTTATTAGAAGAGGCAATGATCAAAGGCATCACCTTATCTTTGGGGGCGATATTAATCCTTCTAATGGTCGGTGCTTTAATTGGCACTTGGTTGCTGTCAGGTACTGTTCCGACATTAATCTATTACGGGTTACAAATAATCAGTCCGCAGTGGTTCTATGCTGCGAGTTGTCTAATTTGTGGCATTGTTGCAATGAGTATCGGCTCTTCATGGACGACAGCTGCCACCATAGGTGTCGCTTTGCTTGGTGTAGCAACAGGTCTAGGCTTAGATCAAGTTGTCACTGCGGGGGCGGTAATCTCAGGCGCATATTTTGGAGATAAATTAAGCCCGCTTTCTGAGACAACGAATTTAGCACCAGCTGTTGCCGGAAGCGACCTTTTTGAACATATTCAACATATGCTTTGGACAACGGTACCAAGCTTTGTGATTGCGATGATCATCTTTGTCATCATGGGGTTCAGTGCAGATGTAACAAGTGATATTGGTCGAATTGATGACATTGTTTCTATTTTAAATGCCAACTTCAATATCAACCCTATGATGCTGGTTCCTTTAGTTGTATTGCTTGTTTTGGCTTATAAGAAAATGCCAGCTTTTCCAGCAATTTCAATTGGTGCAGTGATCGGGGCTGTCTGGGCACTTATCTTTCAATCAGATCTACTTGCCACACAAGTTGATGTGTCTCAAGGGCAATTAGTTGGTTACTTTAAACTTGTTTGGGCGACATTCTATGATGGTTTCGCTATTCAAACAGGTGATAGCACCATGGATGACTTATTAAGTGGTGGTGGCATGGCTGGTATGCTGACAACGACATGGCTGGTCATGACAGCTTTAATGTTCGGTGCCATTATGGAAAAGACTGGTCTACTAGAAGTGTTTGTAAGAAGTATTTTAAGAGTGGCACGCAGTACAGGCTCGTTGATAGCGTCAACAATTGCAACTTGTTTCGGTACGAATTTAATTGCCGCTGATCAGTATATCGCCATTGTTGTACCTGGACGTATGTTTAAAGAAGAATACAAAAAACGTGGATTGAAAAGTGTGAACTTATCAAGAACACTAGAAGATGGTGGTACAATTACTAGCCCATTGATCCCATGGAATACATGTGGTGCGTATATGCAAAGTGTATTAATGATCAATCCACTTGACTACGCAGTCTATGCCTTCTTTAACTTAATTAATCCTTTCTTGGCAATAATCTATGCATACATAGGCATAAAGATTTTAAAAATTGAGCCAAAACAGTTAGACAAAGAAAAAGCATAATCCATGCATAATGATTAGCCCTTTTTAAGGGCTAACTCTTTTAAGGAATTCGATATGCAAAGCCAGCCTCAAGCTAAGTATTTAAAAGATTATCAAGCACCTTCTCACACAGTAACGAATTTAGAGTTAACTGTAGAATTACATCCAACAGATACCAAGGTAGTTAGTAAAGCGTTGTATTCATCAACGCAAGCTCTCTCTGAGCTTTGTCTCGACGGCGTTGAATTAAACTTAATCTCGGTAAAAGTGAATGGTCAATTATTTGAAGACTTCGTCCAAACTGAAACATCATTGACGCTGAAGAATCTACCGAATGAATTCTCACTAGAAATCGAGAACACGATTTCTCCTAGTACTAATACATCATTAGAGGGCCTTTATCTTTCAGAAGGTGCTTATTGCACCCAGTGTGAGGCTGAAGGGTTTAGAAAAATCACGTATTTCTTAGATAGACCCGATGTGTTAACTGATTACTTAGTAACAATAATTGCCGATAAAGACATTCCTTACTTGTTGTCTAATGGCAATAAAATCGAAGAGGGCACTTTGCCTGACGGACGTTGTTTCACTAAGTGGCAAGACCCACATAAAAAGCCGAGTTATTTATTCGCCCTTGTAGCTGGTGATTTTGATGTACTTAGAGACACTTTTGTAACAAGAGGTGGTCGTGAAGTTGTGCTTGAGATTTTTGTTGATAAAGGCAATTTAGATAAAACACCGCATGCAATGGCATCGCTAAAAAATGCCATGAAGTGGGATGAAGAGCGCTTTGACCTAGAGTACGATCTGGATATCTATATGATAGTGGCTGTTGACTTCTTCAATATGGGGGCAATGGAAAATAAAGGATTAAATGTATTTAACAGCGCTTGCGTTTTGGCAAATCAACAAACAGCAACAGATCGTGACTATCACACAATCGAATCAATTGTTGGCCACGAATATTTCCATAATTGGACGGGCAACCGTGTTACTTGCCGTGATTGGTTTCAGTTGTCTTTGAAAGAAGGGTTGACAGTATTTAGAGATCAAGAGTTCAGTAGTGACCTTGGCTCGCGCGCGCTGAATCGCATCGATGCAGTTATGGCGATGAGAACACATCAGTTTGCAGAAGATGCAGGCCCGATGGCTCACCCTATACGTCCAGAAAAAGTGATTGAGATGAATAACTTTTATACTGTGACGGTTTATAACAAGGGGGCAGAAGTCATTCGAATGATGCACACCTTGTTAGGTGAAGCTAATTTTCAAAAAGGCATGAAACTTTATTTTGAACGTCACGATGGACAAGCTGTTACATGTGATGACTTTGTTGCTGCTATGAGTGATGCCAGTGGTAAATGCTTAGAGCAATTTAAACTTTGGTACCGTCAGTATGGTACGCCATCGGTTCAAGTTGAAACTTTTTATAATGTTGAGCAACAAACTTTCACATTAAAACTTAATCAGATTCATGCAGAAAATGATCCTGTTTCTGAACCACTGCATATTCCTTTTGCAATAGAACTGCTTGATGAAGCTGGCAATACGATACCGCTTATTTCTAATGGCAAAGCGTTCGATGCTGTTATTGAATTGAAAGAAATGAACGCAGAATTTACTTTTGAAAATATCTTATCGAAGCCAACGCCTGTTTTGCTAGAAAACTTTTCCGCGCCTTGTGTTGTAAACTACGGCTATGAATCTGAAGAGTTGATTCATATTCTTAGACATGCTTCTAGTGATTTTACGCGTTGGGAAGCGGCTCAGCGTGCTTTCACGATGGAAATTAAACACGCTGTGAACACAATGTCGGGTAGTGATCCAGTTAGTATCTCTGACACATTAATTCAGGCGCTCAAATCAATTGTTACTGAAGAAAACACTGACAAAGCGCTTATCTCTGAACTGATCAAACTACCTAATTTTGACACTGTCAGTGCTGAATTTTCGCCTGTTCCGATCACTGAACTGGTTCACATTTACAAGCAATTCGAACTTCAAATTGCGACACAATTGCAATCAGAATTGATTGCTGCTTACAAAAGTTGTTCAGAGTCAGGTGAGATTAGTGCTAGTGCGGTTGCAGCCAGGGGCTTAAAAGCAATGGCACTGTATTATTTAGCACTGATTGAAAATGATGAGGTAACTGATTGGTTACTTGCAAACAGCCAGCAAGACAATATGACACTGAAATTGGCTGCGCTTAAGGCGGTAAAAAATGCCGATCATGAAATTATGGAACAGTTGATCGCACAATTCGATGCACAATGGCGACATGATCCATTGGTTATGGACAAATGGTTTGCACTTCAGGCGACTACAGATAACGATGGTGCGATTGACTTAATAAAGTCTTTATATGATCACCCTTGTTTTGACAAATCAAATCCAAACCGAGTGCGAGCTTTAGTTGGTCAATTTGCGCGCAGCAATCCTGCTCAATTCCATCGTATTGATGGAAAGGGCTATGAACTACTTGCCGATTTATTAATTGAACTAAATGCAATTAATCCACAGAATGCCTCGAGAATGGTGACGCCATTTATGTCTTGGAAACGTTTTGATTTCACTCGTCAACAATTAATAAAGGCACAGCTACAGCGAATAGCAAGTATTGATAACTTGAGTGATGACTTGTTTGAAAAAGTGGATAAGGCATTAAACGCATAAATGATAGAGTACTATTTTTATTTATCTTTAAGCTATGACGAATGCATGGCTTACTACCGAGGCGATTATGAGTTTGTTCAAGTAATCGAAGATGGCGGTAAAAGCATTCGTTTTCCTGCTACACATATTAGACGTTTTGTCAGCTCCCTTGGTATAAGGGGGCGTTTTAGACTCTGTCTAACAGACACAAATAGCTTTATTTCTCTTGATCAAGTGTCTTAAAAGCAAAAATTGTATTGTTATTAATAACTTCAAATTTCGGCTGAATAATACTCGATAATGCAGAATAAAATATTATTAGTTTATTGTTCAGCGCATTAAATCGTCACAATTTTGAGAATAGGATTTGTTATAAAGCAGAATTACGTGTTATAAATTATCTGGTAAGACGTCTTACCAAGGGTAAAGTCGTGTCCAGAACAAAAAAATAGTAACTTTTGGTTTAGTGGATTTGAGTTTTTGTACGTTCACTTCTAATGTTACTTCAATATAAAAACAACAACTTGATTAAAATAACCCGCATAGGGGGAACGCATAATGATTAAAAGAGCGCTCTTTGTTCCAAACAAAATAATGCTCGGCTTAGCGGCCACCGTTGCTGTAACAAGTGCAAATGTTTCAGCTGCAAGTTTCCAAGTCGGTGATTTTGACATCACATTCGATTCAACGTTTTCATACGGTCAAAGTATTCGTGTAGAAGATCGCGACTTCCAATATATTGGTAAAAGTAACCACCCAAGGTTTGATTGGTCTGGTTATAATGCAGGTCTTGGTAATACAAAGTATGGCTCTGCACAAGTTTGGGCTCAGCCAGGCGCTTATTCAAATAATGGCGACGCTGGTAACCTGAACTTTGATTCTGGTGACACTTTTTCTCAATTAATTAAAGGTACTCACGATTTCAGCATCTCTAAAGATAACTGGGGTATTTTCTCGCGCTTTATGTATTTTAAAGATTTTGCGATGGAAGATGGTGATTTTGCCTATACCAACCCAGTATCAGGTAAAAAAGTAGATCCTTGTGCTGATAAGCAAACTAAAGAGCAGGTATGTTCTGATGTGCGTTTATTAGATGCCTTCATTTGGGCTGACTTTGATCTAAATGATGGTCAAAATCCTCTTTCTGTTCGACTTGGTCAACAAGTTGTAAACTGGGGTGAAAGTACACTCATCTCTCACGGTATCAATGTAAACCCTGTTGATATTGACCGTTTAAGAGCGCCAGGTTCTGAATTAAAAGAAGCGTTTATTCCTGTCGGTATGTTCTGGGCGTCTCTAGGTATTACTGAAAATGTAACCTTAGAAGGTTTCTATCAGTACCAGTGGCATGAAACCCGTTTACCTGCATCGGGTAGTTATTTCTCAACAAACGATTTTGCATCTGAAAACGGTTATATGCAAAACGTACAGTTAGGCTTTACGTCAAACCCTGATATTGATTTACACCACTTAACTGAATCACTTAACAGCCTTTATGCTGATGCAACAGCAGCTTTAATTGCACAAGGCGTAGAGCCAACACCTCAGTTAGTTGGTCAAACTGCTGCGTCAATGTATATGGCTTACCCAACGAAAGTTGCGCTTAAAGGCAAGGGCTTAAACGGTAAGAGTGAACCAAAAGATGCAGGCCAGTATGGTATTCGTCTTGGTATGTTTGCACCTGAGTTAAATGATACAGAATTTGCGCTTTACTACATTAACTATCACAGTCGCCGTCCGCTTATTTCTGGTAAAGCATCAAACTTTGAAGCTGATGTTATCGCACAGGATTTAGCATACATCGCTGCAAACCCAATTGATGAGAATAATGTAACTAATCTAAACGCTTTCACTCAAGCTACTATTACTTACCCTGAAGATATTAAGCTTTATGGTTTAAGTTTTAATACAGCCATTGGTGAAACTGCTTTCTCAGGTGAATTCTCTTATCGCCAAGACGAACCACTTCAAATTGACGACGTAGAGTTACTTTACGCTGGTATGGCTGAACAGCTAGCTTACTCAGGTCTTCGTGAAGATTTCAGTAGCTTATCTCAATTAAGTGCAAGAGATGAAGTGAGCTACGTTAAGCCAGGTGAAGTTGCTCAGGGTTATATTTTAAAAGACTCTATGCAAGTTCAGTTTACTGCAACGCATTTATTCGGTCCTTCTTTAGGCGCTGATAGCTGGGCTGTAGTAGGTGAAGTCGGTGCTGTAACGATAAAAGACATGCCTAGCTACGACGAGCTTCGCCTGAATGTTGCAGGTACGGGCCGTAGTGGTACGATTGAAGGCTACGGTCCTTTAATTGAAAAGGGTGCAAGGTATGATCTTCTTCATATGGCACTTTCGAATGGTCCAGAAACAAACCCATTCCCAACAGCGTCTTCATGGGGTTATCGTTTAATTGCGAAGGGGGATTACAACAACCTTTTTGCAGGTGTTAACTTCTCTCCTCGTATTGTGTTCTCACATGATGTAAATGGTACGACGCCTGATCCTATGTATCTATTTGTCGAAGACAGAAAGTCTTTGGGTATGACAATGAACTTCACTTACCAGAATGCTTGGTCATTTGACTTTAGCTACAACACATTCTGGGGTGGCGGTGCAACAAATACCTTTGCAGACCGTGACTTTGTCTCTTTCAATATTAAGTATTCAATTTAAGGGCTTGTTATATGTTTAAAAAACCAAGCATGATCGCAGCAACAATAATAACAATGATGTCTGCTCCATTTGCGCATGCAGATATGACTGCTGAGCAAGTAGCTAGACTAGGTGCGGATTTAACGCCAATTGGCGCAGAAAAAGCGGGCAACGCTGATGGTTCAATTCCAGCATGGACAGGCGGTATTACTAAGCCACCTGCAGGTTTTGAGCCAGGTATGCACCACATTGACCCATATGCAGACGATAAAGTTATTTTAACTATCGATAAGAGTAACCTTGATAAGCATAAAGACTTATTAAGTCCGGGCCAAATTGCATTATTCGAAACGTATCCTGATACGTTCAAAATGAACATTTACCCAACTCGTCGTAGTGCTGCATATCCTCAGTTTGTTTATGACGCAACTAAGAAATATGCACAAACTGCAGAGCTGATTGAAGGTGGAAATGGTATTAAAAATACGGCCATCGGTATTCCATTCCCTGTACCTGCAAATGGCCTAGAAGCAATTTGGAATCACTTATTACGTTACCGTGGTCTATCGATCGCGCGTTTTGGTGGTCAAGCAATGCCAACAGCGTCTGGCTCTTATAACATCATCGGCTTTGATGAAAAGCTACTTGTTAAATACTCTGATCCAGCGGCAACGCCTGAAGCGCTTCAAGAGTCGAACGTATTATTCAAATTCAAGCAAAAAGTAACAGAACCAGCGCGACTTGCCGGTACTGCGCTTCTTGTTCATGAAACAATGGACCAAATCTTAACGCCTCGTCAAGCGTGGACTTATAATACTGGTCAACGTCGTGTTCGTCGTGCGCCAAACGTTGCGTATGATGCACCAGGAACAGCGTCAGATAGTCTTCGTACAACTGATGATTTTGATATGTTCAACGGTTCACCAAATCGTTACGAGTGGACTCTAAAAGGCAAAAAAGAAATGTACATTCCGTATAACAGCTATAAGCTTCACAGCGATAAGCTAAAGTATGATGACATTCTTCATGCAGGCCATATCAATCCTGAGCATGTGCGTTATGAGAAGCACCGTGTGTGGGTTGTTGAAGCAAATCTTAAAGAAGGCACACGCCATATTTACAAGAAGCGTGTATTCTACATTGATGAAGATAGCTGGCAGATCCATGTAACGGATATTTACGATAACCGTGATCAAATGTACCGCGTTGCGATGGCGCATGGTTTGAACTATTACGATGTGCCAACGCATTGGAGTACATTAGATGTTTACCATGACTTAAATTCTCGTCGTTACCTAGCGATAGGTCTTGATAACGAAGAGTCTATGTATGACTTCACTCAGTCATTCAACGACAATGAGTTTACGCAAAGTGCACTTCGTCGCGAAGGTAAGCGTTAATCTTCAAATAGAAATAAAAAGTGGCTGTCACCCAGCCACTTTATTCAACTTTCAAGACAAGTTTCTTTGTCTTCGACAACAGATGTTCGAGTATTCAGCATGAAATTTAATCAGTACGCGTTTTGCTTAATGGCGGCTTTTTCTTCTTATGAAGCATTATCAGCGCCACCAGCCTCACTTCAGGTTGCGAAACCACATACAACACTATTTGCAGACATTGATAGCACAGATAATCAAGTCGTTGCAGTTGGCAAGTTTGGCACTATTGTGACTTCAAATGATGGACAGAGTTGGCAACAAGCTGAAGTGCCAGTTCAATCGCTTTTAACCGCTGTCACCATAAAATCTGATAAAGCAGCATGGGCATGTGGTCATGATGCAACAATTGTACATAGCTCAGATAATGGTAAAACTTGGCAATTACAACAGCACTTACCTGAACAAGGCAAGCCATGCCTAGATATTGAGTTTGTCGATGAGAAAACGGGGTTTGCTATTGGTGCCTATGGCATGTTTTATAAGACTGATAATGGTGGCAAAACTTGGCAATCACAATTCATCAGTGATTTTGTTCACCCTGATGACAAAGAATATCTTGAAGAACTAAAGCAGGATGATCCTGAAGCCTATCAAGATGAAATTAAGTTTATTCTGCCGCATTTTAATCGTTTGCTAATACAAGATAACGTTTTTTATCTTGTGGGAGAAATGGGCTTAGTGGGTAAAAGTGAAGACAAAGGCATCTCCTGGCAAAAGTTTGAAGAGTTTTACCCTGGTTCTTTTTTTAGTGTGAACGAAACACCAGATGGACAGATTCTGGTTGCAGGACTAAGAGGGAATGCCTTCATTAAGTCACAAAGTGATATTGGTTTCACTGAAATCGACATTGCGCAAACGGCAACAATTAATTCGATTTTGCCATTTAAAGATTCAACTTTACTTTTCGCAAACTCTGGGTTGATCCACGCTTTTAATGGTCAGCAGGTAACTAGTGAACAATTGCCTTCAGGTCATGCAATTTTGTCAGCCACTATATTTAATAACAAAGTAATTATGGCAACAGAAAAAGGGCTAATTACTTGGGGAGATAGCAAGTAATGCAAGCTATATTAAATAAACTCGAATATGTTGTATTTCGTCACAGACTCTTCATGGTTTTGGTGTTTTTATTCGCCACCATTTTTCTTGGCTACAAAGCAACACATATTCAACTAGATGCAGCCTTTACAAAGAATATTCCTCTGCAACATGATTACATGAAAGTTTATCTTAAGCATGAAAAGCAGTTTGGTGGTGCCAACAGTATTTTGATTTCGGTGTGTGATGCTAACGGCGACATTTTCAATGAACCATTTTTCTCAACACTAAAATCAGTTCATGACCAACTTTATTTTATTCCTGGTGTTAATAGACCGCTTGTAAATTCTATTTTTTCGCCGAGTGCACGCTTTGTAGAAGTCGTAGAAGATGGTTTCGCCGGTGGGCCAATTATTCCTGCTAATTTTGCACCAACAAAGACAGGTTTAGCAGTCGTAAAGCAAAACATTGAAAAAGCCAATGTAGTAGGGCGCATGATTGCGAGTGACTACAGCTGTGCCATGGTGACAGCACAATTATTAGAGACTGATCCGCAAACGCAGGAGAAGTTAGATACGTTGGCGTTTGCTAAAAAGCTAGAAGAGGAAATCCGCCAGCCTCTAGAAAATGATAATGTGAGTATTCATATTATTGGCTTCGCGAAAATGGCTGGTGATATCGCAGACGGAGCGAAAGGGGTAGTTTTATTCTTTGTTATTGCTATCGTCTTCACCTTTATCATGGTGTGGTTATTCTGTAAGAGTTTTAAATTAACACTGCTACCTATTTTATGTTCATTAATTGCTGTTATTTGGCAAATGGGCTTACTGTCCTCTCTAGGCTTTGGCTTAGATCCTATGTCAATTTTGGTGCCATTCTTAGTGTTTGCAATTGGTGTGAGCCATGGCGTGCAAATGATCAATGCCATTGGTAAGAAAGTATCTGAAGGGGTATCAAGTAAAGTTGCAGCGCAAGCAAGCTTTAAAGCGCTACTTATTCCGGGTGGTATCGCATTACTATCAGACACAGTCGGCTTCTTAACGTTATTAGCAATTGATATCGGCATTATTCGTGAGCTTGCTATCACAGCGAGTTTAGGTGTTGCTGTTATTATCTTTACTAATCTACTGTTACTACCTGTACTAGCTTCTTATTTTAACTCTTCAAAGATCCACCGTGTTGATGATGGTGATACAGCCTCGCATAAGTTATTCACTGCGATGCGTGAAAGCTTAGTTGCAGCGACAGACCCTAAAAAAGCAAAAATAATCATTTTTGTCTCTGTTGTGTTATTTGCCTTTGGTTATTGGCAATCAAACAACATGAAGATTGGTGATCTGCATGCAGGTGCACCGGCTTTACATGAAAGTGCGCGATACAACCAAGATACCTTCTTGATTAATGATAGATATACCATTTCGTCAGATATCTTAAAGGTACTAGTAGAAGCTTATCCAGCGGCCTGTACTGAGTTCGATACTATGGAGCGAGTAAGTCGTTTCCAATGGAGAATCGAGAACTTAGAAGGCGTGCAATCGGCAGTGTCTTTAAGCTCTGTTGCGCAATCAGTGAATGCAGGCTACAACGAAGGTAATTTGAAGTGGCAAACACTTCCACGTAATAGTGCTTCTTTAGTTCAGGCAACTTCTCGTGTTGAAACGAGCACGGGTTTACTTAATGGCGATTGCTCAGTGATGCCGATTGTTATCTTTATGGAAGATCACAAAGCTGAAACCATTGACCATGTGGTTGCTAAAATCAAAGAGTTTGCGTCGATAGAGAATACAGACAAAGTTCAATTCAAGCTAGCTTCGGGCCCGATAGGGGTAATGGCAGCGACCAATGAGTCGGTAGCTGAAGCACAAATTCCAATGATGATATATGTATATGGTGCTGTCATCATTCTATGCTTATTGAGTTTTAGAAGTGTTAAAGCGACCATTGCAGTTGTCCTACCTCTCTACATTGTATCAACTTTGGCGCAAGCACTGATGGTGAAGCTGGAAATTGGTTTAACTGTATCAACATTACCAGTTATTGCTCTCGGTGTGGGCATTGGTGTTGACTATGGTATTTATATCCTTTCATCGATGATGACACAGCTTAAGCAAAATGTGCCTTTATCGATTGCCTATCGCAATGCTCTGGCTGAACGTGGTAGCGCTGTACTATTCACAGGTATTACGCTAGCAATAGGTGTGAGTACTTGGATATTCTCTGCACTTAAATTCCAAGTTGATATGGGTATTCTGCTCACCTTCATGTTTTTAGTGAATATGTTGGGTGCAGTGCTGTTATTGCCTGCTATAGGGACACTTCTCTGGCCTGACCAGAAAAAAAATTGTGAATAAATGTGCTGTAAAATGGCAAGGATTGCCTATTTATATCTATTATTTGTGAATAGATGAGCAAATGGCTGAAAAGCTTGAAATGTTTTCGTCGAAAAAGCTGTTTATTAGCGTCAGAAAGGTTAGAATTTACCTGACTCCACGCTAATAAATGGCTGTACAAATAATCTACCGTTCAAGGTGGTATAGATTAAGGAACACATATGACACAAAATGAAGGTCCAGCATCTGTTATCTTAGATAATGTATGTAAGTTGATCCAAAAGAAAGTTCATGCAGACAATGTGTCACTCGTTGAAACTTTTGCCAAAGCCTTGTACAGCAATATGTCTAAAGAGGATCTGGCAAAACGTAACGACAGTGACCTATACGGTGCAGCACTGAGTCTTTGGAATTCACTTGAAAAAAATACGTCTGATGAAGCCGTAATTAGAGTGTTTAATCCAGAGGTATCAAAAGATGGTTGGCAATCGTCTCATACGATTGTTGAGATCATCGCAAACGACATGCCGTTCTTAGTTGATTCAGTGCGTATGGCAATGAATCGTCTGAACATCGTCTCTCATCTTCTTCTACACAGTCCGTTGAAAATCAAACGTGACGAAAACAGCCAAATCTCTGCAATTTCAAACTTAAAAGCCGAGCAAGAATCAAATTCTACTAAAACTGTTTTCTTTATCGAAATTGATCGTCAAACAGATACTCAAGCAATCGAAAATTTGACAAGTGAATTACAGTCAGTTCTAAAAGACGTTTCGCTTGCTGTGGCAGACTGGTTGCCAATCAGAGACAAACTTGTTTCTGTGACAAATGAGCTACCATCTCGTAACTTTGGTTGTACTGAAGCTGAAGTAAAAGAAGCCGCTGAATTCTTAGAATGGCTAGTGAAAGATAACTTTACTTTCATGGGCTATCGCCAGTATGACTTGAACCCAGTGCAAGGGGACTACGAGTTAAAACCGGTTTCAGGTACTTCTTTGGGTCTTATGAAAAATACGTCTGATGAAAACAGTCGTTTACTTTCTGAGTTACCAGAAGTCGCCCGTAAAGAAGCACGTAGCAATAACTTATTAATTCTTACAAAAACAAATTCGTTATCGCGTGTACACAGACCAGCTTATGTTGATTATGTTGGTATCAAGCGTTTTGATGACAAAGGCAATGTAGTTGGTGAAGACCGCTTCATTGGTTTATTCTCTTCAAGCTTTTACAACAACAGCGCAGCAGATGTGCCAATCTTAAAAAGCAAGATTAATCGCATCATGGAAGCATGTGACTTTGCAAAAGGCACGCACGCATACAAAGCGGTTTTGAACATCCTTGAAACTTATCCTCGTGATGAATTAGTTCAAGCGCGTGAAGCTGAGCTTTTAGAAGTTGCAACCGGTGTTTTACAGGTTCAAGAGCGCAACATGTGTCGTCTATTCATCCGTAAAGATGTTTATGGCCGTTTCTTCTCTTGTATGGTGTATGTACCTCGAGAGAGATATAACACCGCGCTTCGTCGTGAAACTCAGCAACTCCTTGCCCGTTCATTTAATTCAACGGATAAAGTTGAATTTACCACTTTCTTCTCAGAATCTACGTTAGCGCGTACACATTATATTGTGCGTGTAGCTGACAACAATATTGAATATAACGTGAAAGATATCGAAAATAATTTAGTTGAAGCGGCCCGCACTTGGGAAGATAAGCTTCAAGCAGCGCTTTTAGAAAGCAATGGCGAGTCTCGTGGTAATGAGCTAAACCGTAAATATAGCAATGCGTTCCCATCGGCATATAAAGATCAAGTTTTACCTTCAGCTGCGGTTGTCGATATCGAAAAGCTTGAAACGCTAGATGAAGAGAACAAGCTTGAAATGTTGTTCTATCGTCCGCAAGAAGAAGCAAACTCTAACATTGTTCGTTTAAGCTTATTCCATAAAGATGAGCCTATTCACTTGTCAGATGTAATGCCGATGCTTGAAAACTTTGGCTTACGTGTCATTGGTGAAACACCTTATGCAGTGAAAACCAGTGATGGCCAAGTAAACTGGATCATGGATTTCTCTATGCTACTTGATAGCAAAGGTATTTCTGATTTCAATCAAGTTTCAGCGCGTTTCCGTGCAGCACTAACAAATGTTTGGAACAACCGTTTAGAAAATGATGGTTTTAACCGTCTAGTGCTTATGGGTGGCTTAAAAGGTCGCGAAGCGTCAATTCTTCGTGCATACGCTAAGTATATGCGTCAAATCGGTGTGACTTTCTCTCAGTCATATATCGAGAATACTTTCGAGCATTACCCTCAGATCGCAAGCAAGATTGTTGAGCTATTCACCAAAAAGTTTTCTCCTGCAAAACCTGCAGCGCAGAAGACTTTAGACAAGCTAGTTGCGAGTATTCATGAAGATCTAGAACATGTAGCAAACCTGGATGATGATCGTATCATTCGCTTATATGTTGATATGATCAATGCCACACTTCGTACTAACTTCTTCCAAAAAGAAGCTGATGGTACGAACAAATCATATGTTTCATTCAAAGTTCAGCCAAGTGCTATTCCTGAAATGCCATTACCGCTGCCAGCATTCGAAATCTTCGTATACTCGCCTCGCGTAGAAGGTGTTCACTTACGAGGTGGTAAAGTTGCACGTGGTGGCCTACGTTGGTCTGACCGTCGTGAAGATTTCCGTACTGAAGTACTGGGTCTTGTAAAAGCACAACAAGTTAAAAACACGGTTATCGTACCTGTTGGTTCAAAAGGTGGCTTCGTTTGTAAACAGCTTCCAACAGAAAGAGAAGCTTTCTTTAAAGAAGGTCAAGAGTGTTACAAACTATTTATCCGTGGTCTATTAGATATCACTGATAACATCATTCATGGTGACATCGTGCCACCTGTTGATGTTGTTCGTCACGACGAAGACGACCCTTATTTAGTTGTTGCAGCTGATAAAGGTACGGCGACATTCTCAGACATCGCGAATGGTATTGCAGAAGAGTACAACTTCTGGTTAGGTGATGCGTTTGCTTCAGGTGGCTCTATTGGTTATGACCACAAGAAGATGGGTATTACTGCGAAAGGTGCTTGGGAATCAGTTAAACGTCATTTCAGAGAAATGGGTATCGATTGTCAAACAACTGATTTCACAGCGGTTGCAATTGGTGACATGGCGGGTGACGTATTCGGTAACGGTATGCTTCTATCTAAGCATATTCGTTTACAAGCTGCATTTAACCACATGCACATTTTCATCGATCCGAACCCTGTTGCGGCAAGTTCTTATCAAGAGCGTGAGAGATTATTTGCACTACCTCGCTCAAGCTGGGAAGACTACGACAAGTCATTAATTTCTGAAGGTGGTGGTATATTCTCTCGTGCTGCTAAGTCAATTACGTTGACACCAGAAATTAAAAAGATGTTAGGCACTAAAAAAGCCAGCATGACACCAAACGAATTGATCAAAGCATTATTAATGATGCCTTCAGATCTTTTATGGAATGGTGGTATCGGTACTTACATTAAAGCTAAATCTGAAACAGATGCTGATGTGGGTGACCGCGCTAATGATGCACTGCGTATAAATGGTTCTGAGCTAGGTGCAAAAATCTTTGGCGAAGGTGGTAACTTAGGTGCGACGCAATTAGGTCGTATTGAGTTTGCTGCTAAAGGTGGCCGTATCAATACTGACTTCATCGATAACGTAGGTGGTGTTGCGTGTTCAGATAATGAAGTAAATATCAAAATTTTGCTTAATGGTTTAGTGGCAGAAGGCGACTTAACTAAGAAGCAACGTGATGAATTACTTTATGCCATGACAGATGAAGTATCTGAGCTGGTATTGGCTGATTGTTACCGTCAAACTCACACGCTTTCTATCACTAAGTCTAAGGGTCCTGCGACGCTTAAAGAGAAGATCCGCTTTATCCATGCCTTAGAAAAAGATGGCAAGTTAGATAGAGCAATCGAGTTCTTACCGACAGATGAAGAATTAGCAGAGCGTGCTGCTGCTGGTCAAGATTTAACGCGTCCAGAGCTGTCTGTTCTTGTTTCTTACTCTAAGATGGTATTAAAAGAGTCTTTAGTAACGGATGAAGTTTCTGAAAATCCTTATTACCGTCAATTGTTGGTAAATTCTTTCCCTGTTCCACTTCGTGATAAATTCAATGCAGCAATGGATAACCATCCACTGCGCAAAGAGATCATCGCCACAAAACTTGCGAATAATATCGTTAATGACATGGGTCTTAACTTTATGGTTCGTATGCATGAAGAAACAGGTGCTTCAGACAGCGAGATTGCACTTTGTTACTCAATTGCAAGTGCTATTTTCGAAATGAAAGACACTTGGGCTGATATTGCAGATTTGGATAACCAAATCTCAGCAGATGTACAGACTGAAATGCTATATCAACTTCGCCGTACGGTTCGTCGTGCAACGCGTTGGTTCTTACGTCACCGCAACAAGGCAATGACAATTGAACAAACAATCGAGTTCTTTGCACCAACATTTAAAGATGTAAGTGCAAACCTAAGTGATTACTTAGTTGCTGATGAAGCAGAATCTATTGCTAAAAATGCAGATAAGTTGATTGAACAAGGCGTGCCTTCTGATATTGCGACACGTATTGTATCTCTATCTAGCTTGTTCTCTGTGATGGACTTAGCTGAAGTTGCAGATAACTCGTCTAAAGCGATTGATATGGTGTCTAATACGTACTTCAAGTTAGGTGCGAAGATGGGCCTACATTGGTTCTTAGACCAAATTACGGCTCAACCAGTGACTAACCATTGGCAAGCACTAGCACGTGCTTCATATCGTGAAGAGCTAGACTGGCAACAGCGTTCATTGTCTGAAGTTGTACTCAACAGCCTAGAGACTGAAACAGCAGATGTGAATGAACTTGTAGAGTCTTGGATGGATACTCAATCTGTGTTGCTAACACGTTGGCAGCATATGCTTCAAGAGTTTAAGACATCCCAGAGTCACGACTTTGCGAAGATTTCAGTTGCGCTGCGTGAATTAATGTTACTTAGCCACAACTGTGACACTTCCAAATAATTTATAAACCGCTAAAATACCTCAGCTTTGCTGGGGTATTTTTTTGCCCAGATTTTTTAACGATTACTAAGGAGTTTTCATGTTTTATGAACTAGCGCGTCGCTATATGTTCGGTCGAGATGCCGAGTGGGCCCATGATTTTGCATTGGGTAACCTTCGTCGTTTTGCCAATACACCGCTCAGTATGGCTTGGTCGCAATCTGTTGCAGATAAACCTGTAAACTTTCTTGGCATAGATTTTAAAAACCCAGTCGGTCTCGCCGCCGGATTAGACAAAAATGCTGAATGTATCGATGCATTTGGCCAAATGGGTTTTGGCTTTATTGAAGTAGGCACAGTAACACCTCGTCCTCAAGCTGGTAATGATAAACCACGAATTTTCAGGCTAACTGAAGCACATGCTGTTATTAACCGCATGGGTTTCAATAACAAAGGTGTCGATAATCTAGTTAACAATGTAAAAGCTTCAAAATACACAGGTGTTTTGGGTATAAACATTGGCAAAAACAAAGATACGCCAAATGAAAAGGGCAAAGATGATTATATTCATTGTATGCGAAAAGTATTTGAGCATGCTTCTTACATCACTGTGAATATTTCATCACCGAACACACCTGGCCTTCGCGACCTTCAATATGGTGATGCTCTAGACGATTTATTACAAAGTCTGAAGAATGAACAAGTTGATTTAATCGCGAAACATGATAAATCAGTGCCTATGCTTGTGAAGATCGCACCTGATGTTGATGCTGTACAAGTTCAACAAATTGCCGAATCTCTTATGAAAAATCGTATTGATGGTGTGATTGCGACAAACACTACCCTTGAGCGTGAAGCGGTTAAAGGCTTACAGTATGCTGAGGAAATGGGTGGCTTGTCAGGTCGTCCAGTTCGTGAAAAATCGACCTTTGTTGTTAACGAATTGAAAAGGATCACTGAAGGAAAACTTCCGATCATTGGTGTCGGTGGGATCGACTCTGCAGATTCTGCGAAAGAAAAGCTTAATGCAGGTGCAGATTTAGTCCAGGTTTACACAGGGTTTATCTACGAAGGCCCGCAATTGGTTAAGCGTATTGTTGACGCTTTATAATGATCAGTTATATAACTAAACGATCCTTTTAAATTTGTTCTTATAAACATTTTTAACATTCGTTATTTTTCGTTATACTCCTGTCTCTATCTAGATATGGCTAGTAGACAGGAGATTTCACAGTGCAAGCTTCTAAAGAATGGCAGTGGTTACGTTGCAGTGAACGCAACCGACTTCTTATTGACTTAGGCGATGAGCTTCAACTTTGCACTCCCTACAAGCTACACCAACTCACTGGTGATTCCTTATCTAATCCAAATTTTTGTATCGACGATGCAGAATACTACCAAAACGTATACTTTTACTTGCAAAACTTTAAGGTCTGGACCGACGCCCAGTGTTGTCAAATAGCTTTGAACGCGACAGCTGCTAAGTTTCATTTAAAACCCATGCTTGCAAAAAGTTGGTTTTTTAGCGAATACACAGGAAATGCAGATAGAACAGAAGCCATTATTGCACTTACTTCATCTGAACAAACCGGTGAATTTTTCATTGTAGAGTGTGACGTAGAGAGCTCATTGTGTATTAGTTTAAACGCTGAGTTCAAACTAGATGAGCACCTTAGTTTAGAGCCATTTCAAGCAATACGCGTTTTGAATAATCGTATTCACCCTCTGATGTTAGCTGACAAAATTACCAAAACAGCTTAACTCAACAAGGCAAGCAACAAACAACCTGTGATATACTTTCGACCATTAAAGTATATAGGGTTAAAACATTGCAATTTATCGCACTTACTTCAATTGGTATTGAAAATTTATTAGTAGATGAAATCAAAGAGCAAGGCTTAGAAGTTATCAAACAGTCTGTTGGTTCGGTAAAGTTTGAGGCGGATAACAGTCAAGCACAAAGATTTTGTTTAGTCACACGTTTTGCAACACGTGTCATGCTGCTTCTAGAAGAAAATGCAGAGATAAACACCAAAGAAGATTTATATAAATTTGCACGTTTTCAGCCTTGGCAGGAATTCTTTGGCCCAAAACAAACATTTGCAATTGAATTTAATGGTACAAATCAAGCTTTAAAAAATACTCAATTTTCAGGCTTAGTGATTAAAGATGCTGTCGTAGATTATTTCAATGACTTGTTTGAACAACGTCCGAACGTAGACAAAACCGAGCCAAATATTCGTATTGTAGCAAAATTAAATAAAAGCCATTGTATGCTTTATCTCGATTATTCAGGCCCCCGATTATCAGACAGAGGCTATAGAACTCGTCAGGGTAAAGCGCCTATTCGTGAAAATTTAGCGGCGGCATTGGTTAAGCGAAGTGGCTGGTTGAATGATGTAAGCCAACCTCTATTTGATCCATGTTGTGGCTCGGGCACTTTACTCATTGAAGCTGTGGGTATGGCAAACAAGGTGCCTGCAAATATTAATCGTAAATTTGCATTCCAAAACTTGCCAAGCTTTAGACCTGCGAAATTTGATGAAATCAAACAGGCTGTGAAAAGCGAAATAACAGAAAACAATCTATGGATCATGGGGTCAGATTTTGATGAACGAGTGATCAATGTTGCACAGCAAAATGCGCGCAGAGCAGGTGTTGAAGACCTCATCGATTTTAGTGTTAAAGATGCAAATAAATTGTCTCAAGTTGCCAAACGTTCTGGGGTTGTATTAAGCAACTTACCTTATGGTGAACGTTTAGGTGCGATGGCTGAACTCATAAACCTTTACAGAAATATGGGTCTTGGGTTTAAAAAGTACTTCCAAAATTGGCAATTGGCACTTTTAGGGACAGACGAAAGTTTATTTAAATTACTCAAATTAGCTAAATCTAAAACCTATAAGTTTAAAAATGGTCCACTTGATGTTGCACTCTATCTTTACGATGTGAACGAAAAACAGGTAAGTCAAAGCCAAGAGAAAACAGGTCTTAACTTTGAAGGTTCTTCAGCTTTTGGAAACCGTTTAAAGAAAAATAGAAACGCGCTTAAGTCTTGGATTAAAAAAGAGGGCATTAACGCCTACCGTTTATATGACGCCGACATTCCTGAGTATAATGTCGCTGTTGATATTTATAACGATTCTGCGGTTATCTTTGAATATGCAGCACCGAAAGAAATTGACGATACGGTTGCGCAAAAACGTTTACAAGATGTGATCACTTTAACGTCAGAGCAACTTAATATTCCAGCTGAGAATATTGCAGTTAAGGTTCGTAAAAAGCAAAAAGGCGATGCGCAATACAACAGTTTTGATAAGCAAAATCGAGTTGACGTTGTTGAAGAGTTTGGTGCCAAGTTTAAAGTAAACTTGTTCGACTATTTAGATACAGGTTTATTCTTAGATCATCGTCTGGCACGTCGTTATATTCAACAAAACGCAAAAGGTCAACGTGTATTGAACTTATTCTCTTACACGGGGAGTGCGTCTGTTCATGCTGCGATTGGTGGAGCCAAAGCGGTCACAACCGTTGATATGTCAAAAACCTATTTAAAGTGGGCTGAAGAAAACTTTGCGTTAAACAATCTCAAAAATCCTCGCTTTAGATTTGAACAAGCGGACTGCTTGAAATGGTTAGAACACGCTCAAGGTCAATATGATTTGATCTTTTTAGATCCACCGACTTTCTCTAACTCGAAGCGTATGAAAGCAGAGTTTGATGTGCAGCGAGATCACATCAAATTGATGGAGTGGGTGAAAAAAATTCTAAGCCCGAAAGGCACTTTATTGTTCTCGAACAATAAACGTGGATTCAAAATGGATGAGGTCGCTTTAATGGGGTTAGGCCTTAAGGCTGTGAATATCTCTGATAAGACGCTCTCACCTGACTTTAAACGTAATAAGCAGATCCATAATAGTTGGTTGATCACACATGGATAAGTTTACCCTTTATCACACCGAGGGCTGCCATTTATGTGAGCAAGCCCTTGCGTTATTGAATGCTCAGTTACAGTCTGAGCAAATAATTTTAAGAGATATCGTTGAAGAGCCAGAGTTGGTAGAGAAATATCAGTTCACCATTCCTGTTGTTGCAAATAAAAACAACCAAGAGCTAGGTTGGCCATTCGACGAACAAAAATTAAAAGAGTTTATAAACTAAGATGGATTTAATCAGAATTGCAAAAGCGCAGTTAGCTTTTGGCACACACCCACTATTAGATAATGCTGATGCGGTGATTGAAGCCGGTGAACGCGTCTGTATTGTTGGTCGTAACGGCGCCGGTAAATCAACTTTACTCAAAGTACTTGATGGGCAAGTTCAACTCGACGATGGAGAAATCAATCAAGTTAGTGATTTAAAGGTATCACGATTAGAGCAAGATCCGCCTAAAGGCGCTGAAGGCTCGGTTTTTGATTATGTCGCGAATGGTATTCCTGACATTGCTAATTTACTCATTGAATACCACCATGTCAGTGAGCAAATGCAAACAGACTACTCTGAGTCTGTGTTAAATAAGTTTGAGAAACTGTCTTCTCGTATTGAAGCCCAAGATGGTTGGCGCTTTGAAAGCCGTATTAAGTTAGTTTTAGCACAGTTAGAGCTGACTTCAGATATGCGATTGGAAAAGCTATCAGGTGGCTGGTTAAGAAAGGTTGCCCTTGCCAAAGCACTTGTGAGTGAACCTGACTTATTACTACTTGATGAGCCAACGAACCACTTGGATATGAACAGTGTTATTTGGCTAGAGCAGTTTTTAAAAGATTTCAAAGGCGGCATTGTATTTATTTCGCACGATAGGGCATTCATCCGCAGTATTGCCACCCGTATCCTAGATTTAGATCGCGGCCAGTTAATTTCTTACCCAGGTAACTACGAAAAATATCTTGAGCAAAAAGCGCATGACCTGAAAGTTGAAGAAGCGCAAAATGCTCTATTTGATAAGCGTTTGGCCGAGGAAGAAGCCTGGATCAGACAAGGCATTAAAGCACGTCGTACTCGTAATGAAGGCCGGGTTAGAGCATTAAAAGCATTGCGTGTGGAACGAAAGCAGCGAGTTGAACAAGTAGGTAAAGCTGACTTTAATATCGAAACAGCAGATCGCTCTGGTAAGCTTGTGTTTGAAGCTAAAAACTTGAAGCATGCCTTTAAAGATAAACCTATTGTCAATGATTTCTCTACCCTTGTTATGCGTGGAGATAGAGTCGGTTTAATTGGACCAAACGGTGTAGGTAAAACAACCTTACTTAAATTGCTATTCGGTCAACTTGAAGCCGTATCAGGCAATGTCAAACAAGGCGTAAACCTTGAAGTTGCATATTTTGATCAATACAGAGAAAAGTTAGACGAAGATGCAACGGTGCAAGACAATGTTGCTGAAGGTAAGCAAGAAGTCATGATGGGCGGTCGTAGCCGACATGTGCTGGGTTATCTTCAAGACTTCTTATTTCCGCCTGCGCGAGCTAGAACGCCAGTTAAAGCACTGTCAGGTGGCGAGAAAAATCGTTTGTTATTAGCAAAGCTATTCTTGAAACCTTCAAATGTCCTTGTTTTAGATGAACCGACCAATGACTTGGATATTGAAACGCTTGAACTGTTAGAAGACATTATCAACCAATATCAAGGTACAATCCTAATTGTAAGTCACGACCGAGAGTTTATTGATAACACTTGTAATAGTGTCTGGGCGTTTTCAGGTGACGGTGAAGTAATTGATATTGTTGGTGGTTACACAGACTATCAGGTCTATAAAGCTGAGCTTGATGAAAAAAGAAAGCAACTGGAAAAGCAGCAGGTTGCACAAGCTGCAAAAGAAGTAAAAAAAGATAAAACAAATAACAAAAGTAGTAAGCTAAGTTACAAATTAAAACTTGAATTAGAACAACTGCCTAGTAAAGTAGAAGCCCTTGAACTTGCGCTTGAAGAACAACAAACCTTGGTGAATGATCCAGAGTTTTTCAAACAACCTCAACAGGAAACGCAAGCGGCATTGAACCAATTGGCAAATCTAGAGTCTGAGCTTGAAACTGCTTATGCCCGCTGGGAAGAGTTAGAAGAATTACAGAATCAGTAGTAAGGATTAAAATGAAAAAAACAATTTTAGCAGCAAGCATGTTGTCTGTACTAAGTAGTACAGCATTGGCTGCTACTTACCAGTTAACTGAATTACCAAGATATGAAAATGGCAAAAATACATTTATCTCAGATGTGAATGAATCTGGGGATATCATCGGTGCTGCAACACAATTATTTAATTATGCTATCGATGTGTCGTATTTAAACCTCGATGATTCAGATTTAAAGACAGCCTATGATAGGTATGTAGATGCGCTTGCTGACATAAACAAAGAAGCTACCTTTACATTAGAAGATGTAAAGAATGGTATTTCTGCAACAAATGCGGATGCTAACGCATTTATGCTCGGATTTTTGGCTGGTAAAAGCAGCGAAGCCGATTACCAGAAACTTAACGATCGTATTGGCTTAACAATTACCGCTAACTCTGCAGATGAACTCGTTATTTTTGATACTCAAGCAACCTATGCTGATTCACTAACACGCTCAGTTACTAACTTCCCGACTGCAATTACTAACGATGGTGTCATTGTCGCTTGGGGTTCTGCACCATATAGACCGGAAGTTTTCAAAAAAGAAGGCGAAGACGATAAAACCGTTTTTGTCAGAGATTGGTCTTCTCGTGGAATAGTTATTTCGCCTAGTGGTAAAAGGGTCACGCTTGAACCTGAAATTGATACTTATGGTGGTTCTTCATTAGTTACAGATATTGTTCAATTAGATTCTGGTAATTACATTGCAGTTGGTAGCAGTAGTATATCTATCCCAGAAAATAGTCAAGAAAGATACAATGAACAATGTGACGGGATTGATGAACTAGTACAAGTCTGTTCATGGGATCTGCAAAGGGGAAGTTTCTATAACACTGAAGCTTATCAATGGGAATTAGACAATAATTTAAATGTGGTAAGTACTGCAAAGTTAGGTTTGGGTTTAGTTCGTAAAGAAGATGAAAAAAGTGCCTTCAGTAGTTTGGCGCTCGCTACGAATAAAAATGGGATATCAGTAGGATACTCAGTTGTAAGAAATACTGATGATGACAGACTTTATTCTTACGAGCAGGCTGGTTACTTTAAAGATGGCCAGTTTATAAGAATTCATCCTCACGAAAACTATATTCAAGGTGGTAAAGCCATAGATATCAACAACAATAATATTGTTATTGGTAATTACTATGAACAAGGCAGAAGTTATGGTGGTGGTCTTATAGTAAGAAAAAAAGTTGGCTTCTACTACGATATTAACTCAGATACTTACAAAGAAATCCCAGCATTTTTTAATGGATCAAAAGCGACTTTAAGAGATATTAATGATAAAGGCCAGATCATTGGTCAAGGTGAAATTGAGAAAAACACGTCTGTTCCAAAATATGAAGCATTTTTATATGAAATTGGTTCTGACAAAGTAACAAATATTAATGATTTCTTGCCTTGTCGAGCTGAAGATGGCACTGCGTTCCCATATACGATTGCAGAAGCGACAAAAATCACTGAATCGGGTCATATATACGCAAATGCGACTAAAACAGTTGAGCGTCGTGACAGCTTAGGTCAAGTAATGAAGGATTCTGAGGGCAACATTGAAAAAGAAGCAATTTCAGTTCCGGTCCTTTTGACGCCTATCGCAGGTGGCACAATCGACGAGTGTACACCTCCGGAAGCTGAACAATATGAAAGACAGTCAGCAAGTTTTGGTTTTCTTTCTATGTTTGCACTTCCTTTATTGTGGTTGAGAAGACGCAAAGCGTAAATCCTCTCTATAGACATAAAAAAAAGCCCGGAAGGGCTTTTTTTTATGTCTATAATTTATGAGGTTATTGGCCTCGAGAATTCCAAGCTTTGTTGACTGAATGGCGCCAAAGCCAGTCTATACCGAAATAACCAATGAGTGCTGCGATAGATGCACAAATAAGTGAGCCAACCATAAATGCAGGGCCAATAGTAGAGAGACTTTCAACAAGCCATTCCCAGCTTGCTTCAAAATGAAAAGGTTGTGTTTCTTGGCCTAATGCGAATACACCAACTCTATAAGAGCAGTAAAAAATAGGCGGCATAGTTAAAGGATTTGTTAACCAAACTAATGCAACAGAAAGAGGTAAATTCACTCTAAAAGGAATTGCACAAGCTGCAGCTAACACCATCTGAAAAGGAACAGGGATGAAAGCGAAAAATAAGCCTACAGAAAAAGCGCCTCGTGCAGAGCGGCGATTGAGATGCCAAAGATTCGCATCGTGGAGTAAACTGCCAAAAATCTTCAAAGATTTTTGCTGTTTGACCTTGTTGTGATCAGGTAAAAATTTTTGGATCGTCTTTTTTGGCATAACAAGCAACCATATACTTCAATGTTGATGTGCTGGGGATTTCTGTACGGCTGTGTTCAAGCGGTATTTTACTTTCACACTTGGCAGTTTTACAGCTTACTGATATTCCTCATCGTAATGTGTTGCTATTTTAAGCCCATTTTCAATCTATTGTTAGGGTTTATTTTTGCTATTTTTGTCGTAGGCCTACAATCTGCGCTTTTTTATAGCTATGAGCCAGATAAAAGGGCACTGAAAGAAGTGAGTGAGTTAAACGGCATTGTCACAAAAGTGATTGGATCACATAAAAACTCGCTTGTAGAAATAAAATTAATCGCATTAAACAATCAAGAAATCCCTTTTTATAAAACGGTTAAAGCGCAATTAGCAATACAAGCAGATATTGTAAACTTAGTCCAAGGAGACGAAGTTACGGCAAACGTTAAGCTAAAAGTTTTTAGAACACGGAAAAATAAGCATAGTTTTGATTCTGAACAGTATGCTTTTAAGAAACAAATCTACTTTAAGGGAACAATTATTGAGCTGGAAGAGCATATTTCAGCAGAAAAAAACTTAAGGCAAAGCTATCGTGATAAAACCTGGGAGGCGTTCAAAGAAAAAGAATTAAATTGGCTATACTATGGATTGAGTACCGGAGATAAATCAAGAACACCAGAAGAAACGAAAGAGCATGTCATAAAGCTTGGTATTGGACATATGCTGGCAATATCAGGCTTACATGTGGGGATCCTTGTTTTTATTTGTTTTTATCTAGTTAAGGGCGCATCTTGGGTGACTTTAAGTGTGCTCCCGATCAGTCACCAGCGTTTCAACCTCAATAAACTTTATATTACTTTGAGTCTAATACTTTCATTTCAGTATATTTACCTTTGTGATTTTCCAGTCTCAGCAATTAGAGCCTGGCTAATGGTAGCGATATTGTCGTATATTTTCATTACAGGACGAGCAGTAAAAGTAGTTCAAATGTTAAGCTATGCGCTGGTCGTTGTGTTATTGATAAACCCCTTCTCTTTGCTTGATCCTGGCTTATATTTATCCTTTATCGGTTACGCAACTGTAATATGGGTTTTGAAGAAAACCGAAGCTAACAGTTTTTTTTCAAATACTTTTATCAGGTTATTGTTAATTCAGTTTGCTTTGTTAATTAGCTTAGCGCCACTCAGCATCTATTTTTTCAATGGGGTGAGTGTTGTTGGTTTACTTGTCAACTTATGTGTCATCCCTTTATTAAGTATTGTTATTTTCCCATACATCATTTTATGTTTATTACTCAACAGTGTATCTAGCAACATAGATTTTATGTTTGTTGATTATCTATTGTCAGCAGGGTTAGATATGGCAACGCATTACCTTCTCGACGTCGCATGGATGAAATGGTCACAGCTATCACTTGAAACTGTGGTGCTATTTTACCTGATTGTGATGCTGCTACTAATCAAACAATTCAGGGTGTTTTCGCTTGTACCAGCATTTTCAATGGTATCCAGCTATGCGGTTTCGACCCCTCTATGGCAGGTTGATGCGATGGATGTTGGCCATGGAACATCAGTTCTCATCGTATCTGATGACCAAGCATTATTGTATGATCTAGGTGCCAAGTACTTTAACTTTTATTCATTGTTTGAGCGGGTCACTTTGCCTGAGATAGAAGCGCGTGGATTAGAGTTAAGGCACACCATCATTAGTCACAATGATAAAGATCATAGTGGCGGGCTTGATGAGCTTTATGCGTATGATAATTTTGCTTCATTAAGGACTTTTCATAATGGAGATCCGTTAAACCTCTGTCATATTAAGAATATAAAAATGAAAAACATAAACATTCAGACTATATGGCCTATTAAAACCATGAACTCAGATAACAACAATTCTTGTGTAGTTAAAGTGTCTGGCTCTAGTGGAAGTATTTTATTAACAGGTGACATTGAGAATGAAGCAGAAAGGCTACTCGTCGAGCAATATGGTCAGGTGTTAAAATCAGAAATATTACTCGTACCACATCATGGTAGTAAAACATCCTCAAGCACTGCATTTCTAGAAGCTGTAAAGCCTGAGCTAGGTTTAATTTCAAGAAACTATTTCTCCCCTTGGCATCTACCCCATAAAACGGTTAAAGAACGCTACTCTTCACAAAATATAAAATTAATCGATACCGCATTTTCCGGGCAAATTACCATTAAATTCTTTGCTGATTCTTATGAAATAGAACTGGCAAGAGAAAAGACTAACTTTTGGGTAAAGCATCGATATCGATTTTAATTGAGAGTTTAAATACAACAGTAGCTTTGAGGTAGCATGAAACTTTACATGATTGTTCATCATAAGTTGTAGATTAACTCGTTGGATTCAACACCTAAAGTAAGTGTTATAGCTAGATTTATTATCTAGAGCTTAGGTTATTTGCAGTAGAGCATTTAGTTTTATGCGTTTGAGAAGTACAATAACAAGGTTATTAAGTAGTTGAGAGCTTCTATGCAAACCAATGCCAAGCATAATGCAAAGCAAATTTATAAACGTCTTTTTTCATATACCTATGATTTCAAATTAGCAGCCATATTCTCTGTAATTGGTATGCTTGGGTATGCGGCGATGGATGCCCAGTTCATCCGCTTAATGCAGCCGTTTATTGATGATGGTTTAACCTCAAGAAATACGGAAGTATTAACTTGGGCGCCGGTAGTTGTAATTGTGCTTGTGTTAGGGCGTGGCGTATTTAATTACATGGCTTCTTATTGCTTAAGTTATGTAGGCTCTAGGGTCGTGCAAAAACTGAGACAGCAATTGTTTGAACACATGCTGTTTTTACCTGTGTCATTTCATGATCAGCACTCCAATGGTGAACTGATATCTAAGATCACATTTGACACTGAACAAGTTCAGCAAGCGATTACTCGAGCTCTACAGGTTATTATAAGAGAAGGCGCGTTTGTAGTTTTCTTACTGTACGTTATGTTCGAAGCGAACTGGAAGTTATCGTCAATATTTTTAACCGTTATTCCTATTGTTGCTGTTATTGTGGCTGTAGTCGCAAAGCGTTTTAGGAAAATATCAAAAAATATTCAAGACGCGATGGGTGGTGTAACACGGGGTTCAGAACAAATGTTGGCAGGTCATAAAGTCATTCATGGCTATGGCGGCCAAGATAAAGAAATTGCCAATTTCGCCCAAGTAAATAATCAAAACCGTCAGCAACGAGTGAAAATGGATGCAACTCGAGCAATCAGTGTGTCTGTCATTCAGTTTTTAGCAGCGGGGGCGATGGCATTAATTTTAGCAATTATCGCGATGCCAAGTGTTATCGATACCATCACTTCAGGCACGTTTGTGGTTCTTTTGTCATCAATGATGATGATGTTAAAGCCACTAAAACAATTAGCGAATGTGAATGTCGAATTGCAACGAGGTATAACAGCAGCACAAAGTATCTTTGAAATTTTAGATTTAGACATTGAAAAAGATACGGGGACACGAAAGCTTGAAAAAGCGAACGGTGATATTGAAGTTAATAATATTACCTTTACTT
This sequence comes from Pseudoalteromonas sp. SS15, assembly GCF_049257195.1. Lineage (NCBI taxonomy): Bacteria > Pseudomonadati > Pseudomonadota > Gammaproteobacteria > Alteromonadales > Pseudoalteromonadaceae > Pseudoalteromonas > Pseudoalteromonas sp. SS15. The sequence goes on along the minus strand of NZ_JBMMUD010000001.1, from coordinate 404,116 downwards.
ACCCTACGAAGGATGAGCCTGTTTTAAGCAACTTGTCGTTAAAGATAAAAGCAGGTGAAAATATCGCATTAGTTGGCCGTTCTGGTTCTGGTAAGTCGACACTGTCATCTCTACTTCCTCGTTTCTACGATTTCAAAGAGGGTGAAGTTTTATTAGATGGCCATAATATTTCAGATTATCCACTTAAAGATCTTAGAGCCCAATTTGCCATTGTTTCTCAGCAAGTGGTGTTGTTCAACGATACCTTAGCAAACAACATTTGTTATGGTGCTGATAGGGTTTTAACCGAACAAGACATTATCGAAATAGCCAAAAAAGCACATGTTTGGGAGTTTGTAAAAGACTTACCACAGGGTCTTAACACAGTAGTCGGTGAAAACGGCGTGATGTTATCTGGTGGTCAAAGACAACGTATTGCAATAGCACGTGCAATCGTCAAAGATGCGCCGATTTTAATTCTAGACGAAGCCACTTCAGCACTTGATACTGAGTCTGAGCGTTTAATACAAGCTGCGCTTGATGAACTAATGAAAGAAAAAACGTCTATTGTTATCGCTCATAGATTATCGACGATAGAAAATGCTGACTGTATTTATGTCCTTGATAAAGGCAAAGTGATTGAGCAGGGCGATCATAAATCGTTACTTGCTCAAAAAGGCACCTATGCAGCGCTTTGCCAAATGCAGTATGGCGAATAATCATGAGCTATATTGAATCATCTTGGTATAAAAAAAAATCACTGATCACTTGGCTGCTCGCGCCATTAAGTGGCTTTTTTTTTCTGCTATCAAGTTTTAGAAAACTGCTGTTTAAACTCGGTATTGTAAAATCATTTGAGGCTGACATTCCAATCATAGTGGTTGGCAATATAGGTATTGGCGGTAATGGTAAAACTCCATTTGTATTATGGCTAGTACCGCATTTAGAGAATATGGGGCTCAAAGTAGGTGTGATCAGCCGTGGGTATGGCGCTAAAGCACCTGCATACCCATATGAGTTATCAAGTACATCGACAGTAGAAGAAGCCGGTGATGAACCCTTCTTAATTTATAATCGCTTGAAGTGCCCTTTGGTAATAGGGTCAAATAGAGAAGCGAGTTACAAAATACTTAAAGAAAAATACAAAGTAGATGTGATTGTTTCTGATGATGGTATGCAGCATTATAAAATGCCAAGAGCCATTGAATTTTGTATTATCGACTCGAAAAGACGTTTTGGAAATGGGTTTTTAATTCCCGCGGGGCCATTACGAGAATTACCTTCGCGTATTAACAGTGTTGATTTAGCTATAGAGAATGGCGGGGATAGTCACTTCTCATATCAGTTAGCGCCTTCAGGTTTCTATAGCGTAAAAAATAAAGCGTTCGCTGATAATACACCGAGCGAAGGGATTGCAGTCAGTGCCATTGGCTCTCCGCAACGATTTGAAAAAAGCCTTGAAGCACTTGGTAAAAAACTTGTTGAATGTAAGCATTACCGCGATCATCACGCTTACTCTGAACAAGACTTTTCAGATACAGAATCAAACGCTGTATTTATGACGGAAAAAGATGCCGTAAAATGTCAGCAGTTTGCAAAAAACAATTGGTATTACTTAAAAGTAGACGCCACACCAACCAAAGAATTGATTGAAAAGATCAATCAATTATTAAAAGAAAAGGGTATTAAACATGGCATTTGATAGAAAATTACTTGAGATCATCGCGTGTCCGGTAACAAAAGGAAAGTTACAGTATGATGCAGAAAACAAAGAGTTGATCAGCACAGCGGCAAAGCTTGCATACCCAATAAATGATGATATTCCAGTGCTATTAGAAAATGAAGCACGTGAGCTTTCTGCTGATGAGGTAGAGCAGTGGAATTCGTAGTCGTTATTCCTGCGCGTTACGCATCGACTCGTTTACCAGGAAAACCTTTGGCTGATATTTGTGGTAAGCCAATGATCCAAAGAGTTTATGAGCAAGCGTGTAAATCAAAAGCTGCAGCGGTTTATATCGCTACAGATCATCAAGCCGTGTTTGAAAGCGCAAAAAGCTTTACAGACAATGTATTGATGACCAGAGAAGACCATCAGTCAGGTACTGAGCGTTTGTCAGAAGTGGTTGAAAAATTATCACTGGATAAAGACACAATCATCGTTAATGTTCAGGGCGATGAACCGCTATTAGAAGCTGAAAATATTGACCAAGTTGCAGAGCTGTTATTTAACTCTCCAGCGCCAATGGCGACACTTAGCGTGGATATTGCAGACGAAGAAGAGGTTTACAACCCGAATGCGGTAAAGGTTGTTCAAGATGTGAATAACAACGCCTTATACTTTTCTCGTGCATCAATACCGTTTCAAAGAGACAGCATGTTAGCGAAAAAAGAAGCCATTCCTTTGCTGCATTTTCAAAGACATGTTGGTATCTACGCTTACAGAGCGGGTTTTATCTCTGAGTATCTTAATCTTGCTGTCTCGCCTTTAGAAGTTCAAGAGTCACTTGAGCAGTTGCGCGTTTTGTACCACGGTTATCAAATAAAAATCACCAAAGCGTGTAAACCTGTTTTTGCAGGTGTTGATACCCCTGAAGACTTGGCTCGAGTTAATAACATTCTGAGTGGCAATGCTTAAAGTTATTTCTGACGAAGCGGATTTTATCGTTGCGGTGAAACCTGCTGGGCTTAGTTTTCATTCTGAGCAAGGTGCAGGTTTTGTTGCGCTTTTAGAAGCACAGCAAGCATGCAAATTCTATCCAGTTCATAGGTTAGATAAAGTCACCTCTGGTTTGATTGTTTTAGGAAAATCTAGTAAATCAGCAGCTATGTTAACAGAGTTGTTTTCGAATCGATTGGTGGATAAATTTTATCTCGCTATCACTGAAGGCAAACCGAAGAAGAAACAAGGCTGGATAAAAGGTGATATGTCAGCGTCAAGGCGCGGTACCTATAAGCTCGAGAAAACATCGAAGAACCCAGCTGTCACGCGGTTTTACTCAACTAGTCTCGGTGAAGGTTTGAGAGGGGTGATATTGAAGCCGTATTCAGGTAAAACACACCAGCTGCGAGTCGCGATGAAAAGTATTTCAAGCCCAATATTGGGCGATACAGCATATACTGGCTCGTCTTCCGATAGGGTATATTTACATGCCTTTGCTTTGTCTTTTCAATGGCAAGGACAAGATAAATATTTTTCTTATTTGCCTGATTCAGGTAAAGAGTTTAGTAAACTCGTAACATCAGATGCTTTTCAGCAATGGAAAGCACCTTTGAATTTAGATTGGTAATATGACAGAAGAGCAACAATTACGATTTGGTGGTATTGGCCGTTTATATGGTGCACAAGCTTTAACTTGGCTAGGTGAAGCACATTTTTGTGTCATTGGCATTGGTGGTGTTGGGAGCTGGGTTGCTGAGTCTCTAGCGCGCACAGGCGTTGGTAAAATCACCTTGATTGATATGGATGATATTTGTGTGACTAATATTAATCGACAGATCCATGCACTAACTGACTCTGTGGGTGAACAAAAAATCGAAGCTATGGCTGCACGTATTAAACAAATCAATCCCGAGTGCGATGTTCAACTCATAGATGATTTCTTAACGCTAGAGAATATTCGTGAATATATTACTGGCTTTGATTATGTTATTGACTGTATTGACGCGGTAAATGAAAAAGCAGCGTTGATCGCACATTGTAAAAGAAACAAAATCCCAGTTATCACAACAGGTGGTGCAGGAGGTCAAATCGATCCAAGTCAGATTTTATATGGTGATGTGGCAAAAACGACACAAGATCCGTTACTGGCTAAAGTTCGATACTTATTGCGTAAGAAGTATAACTTCACCAAGAATCCTAAGCGTAAGTTTGCAGTAGACTGCGTATATTCAACTGAGCAATTGGCTTACCCCACAGCTGATGGTGAAGTTTGTTTAGCGAAGCAGGGCACTGAGGGTGCAAAGAATATGGACTGCGCGACAGGGTTTGGCTCCGCCACTATGGTCACGGCCAGTTTTGGCTTTTTTGCTTCATCAAAAGCAATAAAAAAATATCTAGAGAAAAAGAAAAAAACAGTGGCAGTTTAAAGCCACTGTTTTACCTTTTCATGAATGGTATCAGCAATGGCTTTGATACCATTGCCTCTTGATGGGCTTAAATGCTTGATCAAGCCTAATTGTTCGAATTCATGGTAGGTATTAATATCTAAGCTTTGCTCAGGCGTTTTTCCTTGGTGCATAAGCATAATTAGTCCCATCAGACCTTTGACGATGCGCGTGTCAGAATCACCAATCAGCACAAGAATTTGTTCATCACTCAATTCAACTCTCAACCAGACTTTACTTTCACAGCCTTTAATCAAAACATCGTCTGTTTTTAGTAACTCAGGCATTTCTGGTAAGCTTTTGCCAAGTAACATGATCTCTCGATACATTAATTGCCAAGATTTTAAATCTGAGAGTTTTTCTTTAAATTCGTTATACGTCATTTATTAGATTTCTAGTAAGTCGATGGACTCTTTTAATGCCTGAATAAACGCATCAATGTCGTCATGATTATTATAAAACGCCAGGCTCACACGGATTGTACCGTCGATATCGAGCGCCTTCATTAAAGGCTGTGTACAGTGGTGACCGCTACGTATGGCGACGCCATAGCCATTAAGCAAAGTAGCCAAGTCAAAATGGTGTTCATTTTTATATCTAAAGCTTATTGTGCCAATGTTATTTTCAGTATCACCATAAATGATAACGCCATTAATGGTGCGCAATTGACTCAGTAAGTAGTGATAAAGCCCTTGCTCGTATTGTTGTAATTCTTTGTAATCAATTGAATTTAAAAAATCGAGCGCAGCAGAAAAACCAATGACAGCTGAAATATTTGGAGTACCTGCCTCAAACTTGCTTGGCGCATCTTGAAATGTTGTCTGTTCAAAAGAGACTTCTTTGATCATTTCTCCACCGAATCTTAAAGGATTAAGTGCATTTAATTGGTCATATTTACCATACAAAACTCCTAATCCAGTCGGTCCTAATGCTTTATGTGCAGAAAATACATAAAAGTCGCAGTTAAGATTACGAAGATTTGGACGAAGGTGCATAAAGGCTTGTGCGCCATCTAGAATCGTTTTAGCCCCAACTTCATGAGCAGCTTCAATAATTTTCTCTACAGGTTGAATATTCCCTAAGGCATTTGAAGCGTGGCTTATGGCAACTATTTTTGGTTTCTGTTCGAAAATGAGCTCAACAGATGATTTTAGATCTAAAACGCCCGATTCTGTGATAGGTAAAACTTTAAGAATACAGCCTCTTTCTTTACATAATTCTTGCCAAGGTACGATGTTTGCGTGATGTTCTAAAGCAGATACGCATATTACTTCACCTTGGTTAAGTTGCGCTTTAATACCATTAGCAATAATATTAATACTATCTGTCGCACCTGCCGTCCAAACAATTTCTTTACTCTGAACATTTAAAAAATTAGCGACTTTTTCACGGGCTTTCTCAAATGCAGAAGTGGCTTCAGCGCTTAGCGTGTGTAAACCTCGGTGTACATTTGCATTTTGCTCGCGATAAAAAGAATCTACTGCCTCGATAACTTGTCGTGGTTTTTGGCTTGTTGCACCTGAATCGAGATAGATAAAAGGGTCTTCACTATTTGAATTCAAGATAGGAAACTGTTGTCTAAGTTCAGAGATAGGGCACATACTAGAAAGATTTAGTAAAATTTCGCAAATTATAACAATAAAAAAGGCCGCGAGTGCGGCCTTTTTTGAATGTTAAAGCATTATCTTTCTGATTTTGCTTTGTAGTCGCGCTGTGTGTAGCCAGTGTAAAGCTGACGAGGACGACCAATTTTGTGACCTGGTTGAGATAGCATCTCATCCCAGTGTGAGATCCAACCAACTGTACGAGACATAGCAAAGATCACAGTGAACATGCTTGTTGGGATGCCAATCGCTTTAAGAATGATACCTGAGTAGAAATCTACGTTAGGGTATAGTTTCTTCTCGATGAAGTATGGGTCTTCGAGCGCGATTTGCTCTAAACGCATAGCAACGTCTAGTAGCGGATCTTGAATGTTTAGTTCTTCAAGTACTTGGTGACACGTTTCACGCATTACTGTTGCACGCGGATCGAAGTTTTTGTAAACACGGTGACCGAAGCCCATTAGACGGAATGGGTCGTTTTTGTCTTTCGCTTTAGCAACATATTCGTCAATACGATCAACTGAACCGATTTCTTCTAACATGTTCAAACATGCTTCGTTTGCACCACCGTGAGCAGGACCCCATAGTGACGCGATACCAGCTGCAATACATGCATATGGGTTTGCACCAGAAGAACCAGCCAGACGAACAGTAGACGTTGAAGCGTTTTGCTCGTGATCAGCGTGAAGCATGAAAATACGGTCCATTGCTTTAGCAAGAACAGGGCTTACTTCATACTTCTCAGCAGGTACTGAGAACATCATGTGTAGGAAGTTTTCAGCATAGCTTAGGTCATTGCGAGGGTATACAAATGGTTGGCCGATGTTGTACTTGTAACACATAGCCGCAATAGTAGGCAGCTTAGCGATTAGTTTAACCGCACTACGGTGACGCTGATCAGCATCTGAGATGTCTAAATCGTCATGGTAGAATGAAGAAAGTGCACCAACAACACCACATAGCATAGCCATTGGGTGTGAATCTACACGGAAGCCTTGGAAGAAAGCAGCAATCTTCTCGTGCATCATAGTGTTGGTTGTGATTTCTTTAGCAAACTCAGCGTGTTGTTCTTCTGTAGGAAGTTCACCGTTAAGAAGTAAGTAGCATAACTCGATGTAGTTTGAGTTCTCAGCTAATTGCTCGATAGGGTAGCCACGGTGAAGTAGAACACCTTTACCACCATCGATGTAGGTAATAGATGACTCACAAGAGCCAGTAGACATAAAACCTGGATCATATGTGAAGTGGCCGTGAGCGCCTAGGGTACGAACGTCAATTACGTCTTGACCAGCTGTGCCAGAGTAAATTGGAAGTTCGATTGGATCATGACCATCAATATGGACTGTGGCTTTTTTATCTGCCATCTATTTATCTCCTATGAAATAACAATGTCGATTGTTATGTTGTGATACTAATGTTAAGCAAATTCAGATCATTTTAACGTATAACAGGGGTGTAAAGTCAATTTTTATAAGGATTATGCAAAAATGGATAATAAATATTCTACTCAAGTTTAAATATTATACCATTGGCTAATTCGCAAGCTTCTCAATCTAAACAAGAATTGTAAAAGCACTCACGGCCTTATATACTGTATGCGGTTTAATACCATGTCGTCTGTGGGTAAACCTATTTTTACAACAAAAATCCGTTTCTGTTGCAAAAAAGGTTTACTTAGAGTGTGTCATTTATACATTCGGTATAAATGGTTTTATAAAAACAAGTAGATGAAGCTCCTTATGTGGGCAAGATGGGCAAGTAACTGTGAAAAAGCAAAGACCTGTAAATCTAGATCTTACGACTATATCTATGCCAGCAACTGCTAAAGCATCAATCCTTCACCGTATTTCGGGTGTGGCATTGTTCATTGCTTTAACTTTTGTTATCTGGGCTTGGTCTGAGTCTCTTTCTTCTCCTGAAGGGTTTGAATTTGTAAAAGAGCTATTCACTGGCTTTATTGCAAAATTCATTGCATGGGGCACCTTCGCGGCGCTTTCATATCACCTAATCGGTGGTATTCGCCATATGATCCAAGATATGGGTCACTGGGAAGAATTAGAATCGGGCAATAGCAGCGCTAAAATTGCGATTGCACTTTGGGTAATCGTTGCAATTCTAGCTGGAGTGTGGATATGGTCTTAAATCAAGCAACTCTGAAGCGTGATGGTGTACAAGATTATGTATCATTACGTGCTACCGCGTTAATCATTGCAGCATATGCATTCTTTATCGTTGGTTATTTATTCCTTACCCCTGAACTTACTTATGAAGCTTGGACGGGTTTATTCTCAAACCTTTTCGTTAAAGCAGCAACGTTTATCACTTTAGTGTGCATTATGGTTCACACTCGCATTGGTCTTTGGCAAGTCCTAACAGACTATGTGAAAGCATCTGCGTTGCGTTCAGTTTTAGGTTTCGTATTAAACCTTATGGCCGTTGCTTACGTAGCAATTGGTCTATTCGTTTTATGGGGTGTTTAAGTGAAATATAATGTTCGTGAATTTGATGCAGTAGTAGTAGGCGCCGGTGGTGCTGGTATGCGTGCTGCTCTTGCGATTTCTGAATCAGGCAAAAGCTGTGCCCTGATCTCTAAAGTATTCCCAACTCGTTCGCATACAGTGTCTGCGCAAGGTGGTATTACAGTTGCTCTTGGTAATTCTCATGAAGATAACTGGGAATGGCACATGTACGATACGGTTAAAGGTTCTGATTACATCGGTGACCAAGACGCTATCGAATACATGACTAAGACAGGTCCAGAAGCTATCACAGAACTTGAGAACATGGGTTTACCATTCTCGCGTTTCGAGAACGGCCGTGTTTACCAACGTCCATTTGGTGGTCAATCTAAAAACTTCGGTGGCGAACAGGCTGCGCGTACAGCAGCTGCAGCTGACCGTACTGGTCACGCACTTCTTCACTGTCTTTACCAACAAAACGTTAAAAACAAAACAAACGTATTCTCAGAGTGGTATGCGTTAGACCTTGTTAAAAATGACAAGGGTGACGTTGTTGGTGTAACAGCCATCTGTATTGAATCAGGTGAAGTTGTTTACTTCAAATCAAAAGCTGTTGTGCTTGCAACAGGTGGCGCTGGTCGTATTTATGCGTCAACAACGAACGCACACATTAACACTGGTGACGGTGTTGGTATGGCAGTTCGTGCTGGCATTGCTATGCAAGACATGGAAATGTGGCAGTTCCACCCAACGGGTATCGCTGGTGCAGGTACACTTGTAACTGAAGGTTGTCGTGGTGAAGGTGGTTACCTTCTTAATAAAGACGGCGAACGCTTCATGGAACGTTATGCGCCAAACGCTAAAGATTTAGCAGGTCGTGACGTTGTTGCACGTGCAATGATGACAGAAATTCGTGAAGGTCGTGGTTGTGAAGGTCCTTGGGGTCCACATATCAAACTTAAGCTTGATCACCTTGGTGCTGAAATGCTTAACCTACGTCTTCCAGGTGTTTGTGATCTATCTAAGACATTCGCACACGTTGACCCGGCAGAAGAGCCAATTCCTGTAATCCCAACATGTCACTACATGATGGGTGGTGTACCGACTAACGTAAATGGCCAAGTACTTAACGTGAATGAAAACGGTGACGAGCGCATCGTTGAAGGTTTATTCGCTGTTGGTGAGATTGCATGTGTATCTGTACACGGTGCAAACCGTCTAGGTGGTAACTCACTACTTGACCTTGTTGTATTCGGTCGTGCAGCAGGTAACTTCTTAGGTACTTACCTGAAAGACTTCGAGTCTACAGGTGATGCGACGCAAGATAACATTGACGAAGCATTTGCTCGCTTTAATCGTTGGGAAAACTCTGAACCTGGTAAAGGTGAAGATCCAGCGCAAATCAAGAAAGACTTACAAGAGTGTATGCAGCTTAACTTCTCGGTATTCCGTGAAGGTGACTCAATGGCTGAAGGTCTTGAGCAGCTTAAAGCTATTCGTGAGCGTCTTAAGCACGCGCGTCTTGACGATAAGTCGTCAGACTTCAATACACAACGTATCGAATGTCTTGAGTTAGACAACCTTATGGAAACTGCTTACTCTACGGCCGTAGCTGCAAACTTCCGTACTGAAAGCCGTGGTGCTCACTCTCGCTTTGACTTCCCAGAGCGTGACGATGCAAACTGGCTATGTCACTCATTACATCACCCAGAGTCAGATGTGATGACTAAACGTGATGTAAACTTTGCGCCGACTACGCGTGAAGCATTCCCACCTAAAGCACGTACTTACTAGGAGTTAACGATGGCAACATTAGAATTTTCTGTTTATCGTTATAACCCTGATGTGGACAATGCGCCACGTATGCAGGATTATAAACTCGAGGTAGAAGAAGGCCGTGATATGATGGTTTTGGATGCACTTTTATTATTAAAAGAGCAAGATCCAACACTTTCTTTCCGTCGCTCTTGCCGTGAAGGTGTATGTGGCTCTGATGGTTTAAACATGAACGGCAAAAACGGCCTAGCATGTATTACTCCGTTATCTGCATTAAAGGGCAATAAAGTAATTTTACGTCCTTTACCAGGTTTACCAGTCATTCGTGACCTTGTTATCGACATGACTCAGTTCTACACTCAATACGAGAAAGTTAAACCTTTCTTAATTAATGATAAGCCAACAGGTGGTATTGAGCGTCTTCAGAGTGTTGAAGATCGTGAAAAGCTTGATGGTCTTTATGAGTGTATTTTATGTGCTTGTTGTTCAACATCTTGTCCTTCATTCTGGTGGAATCCAGATAAGTTCATCGGTCCTGCAGGTCTATTACACGCTTACCGTTTCTTAGCGGATAGCCGTGATACTGCGACTGAAGAGCGTCTGAAAGATTTAGATGATGCATTTAGCGTATTCCGCTGTCACAGTATTATGAACTGTGTAAGCGTATGTCCAAAAGGCTTAAATCCAACTAAAGCCATTGGTCAGATTAAATCTATGTTGTTAAATCGTTCGGTTTAATCCATAGTTAAATCCACAAGATGGCATCTGCAGATGCCATCTTGTTTTTAGTTTAATTTCTGCGCGAATAAAAAGGGCTAATTAATGCACGAAGGTGTGATGAAGGCATGGCTAGAATCTTCGCATTTATATGGCGGAAACGTAGCTTATGTAGAAGAGCTTTATGAAGCGTATCTAGACGATGCGACTTCAGTGCCAGAAGAATGGCGTGAGGTGTTTGATCAACTTCCTAAAGTTGATGGTGTGGATGTTGATGTAAAACATTCAGAAGTGAAAGCACAATTTGCTGAACTTGCGAAAAACAAACACAGAGAAGTAGTTGTTGCAGCAGCTGGTACTACAGATGCTAAACAAGTACGTGTACTACAGCTTATCAATGCGTTTAGATTCCGAGGCCATCAAAATGCAAACCTTGATCCGTTAGGTTTGTGGCAACGTGAACGTGTTAGAGATCTAGATTTGTCTTACCATGATCTAGACAATGCTGACTTAGACAAAGAATTTAACGTTGGCTCTTTTGCTTGTGGCAAAGAGACAATGAAACTAAAAGACTTGTATGCAGCCTTGAAAACCACTTACTGTGGTTCTGTTGGTGCTGAATACATGCATATCACTTCTACAGAAGAAAAACGTTGGTTACAAAAACGTTTAGAATCTACCTTCTCACAGCCTCAATTTAGCAAAGAAACTAAACTTAGAATTCTTAAAGGCCTAATTGCAGCTGATGGTCTTGAAAAGTATTTAGGTGCAAAATTCCCAGGTGCAAAACGCTTCTCTTTAGAAGGTGGTGATGCATTAGTACCTATGCTTAAAGAGCTAATTCACCGTGCAGGTGAAAGTGGCCAAGAAGAAGCTGTAATTGGTATGGCGCACCGTGGTCGTTTGAACGTTCTGGTAAACGTTCTAGGTAAAAATCCACAGGTTCTTTTCGATGAGTTTGCTGGTAAATACGGTGAGCTAGCAGGTTCGGGTGATGTTAAATACCATATGGGTTATTCATCTGACTTCGCTACCAATGGTGGTGATGTTCATATGGCGCTTGCATTCAACCCATCTCACCTTGAAATCGTTAATCCTGTAGTTATGGGTTCAGTAAGAGCACGTCTTGACCGTTTAGGGTGTAAGAATGGTTCTAAAGCACTACCTATTACTATCCACGGTGACTCTGCAATTGCTGGTCAAGGTGTTGTTCAAGAAACATTCAACTTATCGCAAACACGCGCATTTGGTGTAGGTGGTACAGTTCGAATCGTTGTAAACAACCAAGTTGGTTTCACAACGTCTAAGCAAGAAGATGTTCGCTCTACAGATTATTGTACTGACATCGCTAAGATGGTTCAGGCACCAATCTTCCACGTGAATTCTGATGACCCAGAAGCAGTTGCATTTGTAACTCAGCTAGCACTTGATTTCCGTAATCAGTTTAAGCGCGATGTTGTTATTGACTTAGTTTGTTACCGTCGTCACGGTCACAACGAAGCAGATGAGCCAAATGCAACTCAGCCACTGATGTATCAGAAAATCAAAAAGCACCCAGTTCCTCGTCAGCTTTATGCAGACAAGCTCGCTGCTGAAGGTGTGATTTCTGCTGATGAGTCAAAAGCGCTTGCGAATGAATACCGCAATGGCTTAGACAACGGTGTATGTGTTGTTGAAGAAGTTAAAGAAGAAACTAAACACTCATCTGATTGGTCTAAGTTTGTAGGTCATGATTGGGATGTAGCTTACGATCCGAAGGTATCTGTTGAGAAGCTGAAAGAGCTTGGTAATGTGCTTGCTGCTTATCCAGAAAACCACAAAGCACAGTCTCGTGTAAAGAAAATATATGACGACCGTAAAGCAATGGCGAGCGGTGACAAATTACTAGACTGGGGTATGGCTGAATCTTTGGCGTATGCAACTTTAGTAGATGAAGGCACAGACGTCCGTATGACAGGTCAGGATTCTGGCCGTGGTACTTTCTTCCACCGTCATGCTGTTGTTCACAACCAAGAAGATGCATCTGTTTACCTACCTCTACAAAATATCCGTGAAGGTCAGGGCGCATTTGAAGTTTACGACTCAGTTTTATCTGAAGAAGCTGTATTAGCGTTTGAATATGGTTATGCAACAGCAGAGCCTACTTCACTGGTTCTTTGGGAAGCGCAATTCGGTGACTTCGCTAACGGTGCTCAGGTTGTATTTGACCAGTTCTTAAGCTCAGGTGAGCAAAAGTGGGGTCGTTTATGTGGTTTAACTATGCTTCTTCCTCATGGCTACGAAGGCCAGGGTCCAGAGCACAGTTCTGCACGTCTAGAGCGTTACCTACAATTATGTGCTGACCATAATATGCAGGTGTGTGTTCCTTCAACACCGGCTCAAGTTTATGCAATGCTTCGTCGTCAATCTGTTCGTCCTTTACGTCGTCCATTGATTGTAATGACACCTAAATCACTATTACGTCATCCTCTAGCTGTTTCTTCTTTAGAAGAGCTTTCGGAAGGTGTCTTTCACAACATGATTGATGAGATTGACGATATCAATCCTGAAAATGTTGAAAGAGTGGTTTTCTGTAGTGGTAAAGTTTATTACGAACTACTGCAAGAGCGTCGTAAGCTTGAATTAAACAATGTTGCTATTGTTCGTGTTGAACAGTTATATCCTTTCCCTCATCAGGAAATGGAAGACATCATGTCTCGCTATCAACATGTTAAAGATTTCGTATGGTGTCAAGAAGAGCCACAAAACCAAGGTGCTTGGTACTGTTCTCAACACCATTTCTGGGAAGCAATCCCAGCGGGTGCAAATCTTTCTTACGCAGGACGTAAGGCTTCAGCTGCTCCAGCATGTGGTTATATGTCTACTCATACTAAAGAACAAAACGCGTTAGTTGCTGACGCATTAACAATTAAGAAATAAGGGATAAGAGATGACAACCGAAATTAAGGTTCCAGTTCTTCCTGAGTCAGTAGCAGACGCTACTGTCGCGACTTGGCATGTTAAAGTTGGTGATGCTGTATCACGTGACCAAAACTTAGTTGACATCGAAACTGACAAAGTTGTTCTAGAGGTAGTTGCACCAGAAGATGGTGTAATTGTATCTATCTCTGAAGATGAAGGCGCAACTGTATTAGGCGAGCAAGTGATTGCTCAACTTGGTGCTGCTGGCGAAGCTGCTGCACCAGCTCAACAATCAAATGAACAAGCTGCACCAGTAGCTGCTGCAGCAACAGAAGGTAAAGACGTGGAAATTAAAGTACCTGTACTTCCAGAATCAGTAGCAGACGCTACAATTGCAACTTGGCATGTTCAACCTGGTGAAGCGGTAAGCCGCGACCAGAACCTTGTTGATATTGAAACAGATAAGGTTGTTCTAGAAGTTGTTGCACCTGAAGACGGTGTGATGGGCGAGCAGATCCATGCTGAAGGTGAAACTGTTCTTGGCGAACAAGTGATTGGTAATATCGTTGTTGGCGCTTCTGCTCCAGCAGCGGCACCTGCTACAGAAGCTGCACCAGCTTCTGATGAGTCTTCAGACGTATTAACACCTTCAGTTCGTCGTTTAATCGCTGAAAAAGGCCTTGATGCTTCACAGATCAAAGGTACTGGTAAAGGTGGTCGTATCACGAAAGAAGACGTTGATGCATTCCTTAAAGCTCCAGCGGCTAAGCCTGCTGCGGCTCCTGCGGCAGCATCTGCACAAGCACCTGCTGCGCCTTTAGGTGACCGTTCACAGAAACGTGTACCTATGACACGTCTACGTAAGACAATTGCTAACCGTCTTCTTGAAGCTAAGAACTCAACGGCAATGCTTACTACGTTCAACGAAGTTAACATGAAACCAATCATGGATCTTCGTAAGCAATACAAAGATGTATTTGAAGAGCGTCACGGTATCCGTTTAGGTTTCATGTCTTTCTATGTGAAAGCAGTAACAGAAGCACTTAAGCGTTTCCCTGAAGTAAATGCGTCAATTGACGGTGATGACATCGTTTACCACAACTACTTTGATATCAGCATCGCGGTTTCTACTCCTCGTGGTCTAGTTACACCAGTACTTCGTGATTGTGACAAGCTTTCAGTGGCTGAAATCGAGAAGGGTATTCGTGAATTAGCGCTTAAAGGTCGTGATGGTAAGCTAACTGTTGACGATATGACAGGCGGTAACTTCACTATCACAAATGGTGGTGTATTCGGTTCATTACTTTCTACACCTATCATCAACTTACCTCAGTCTTCAATTCTTGGTATGCACAAAATCCAAGAGCGTCCTATGGCTGTAAACGGTAAAGTTGAAATTTTACCTATGATGTACCTAGCGCTTTCTTACGACCACCGTCAAATCGATGGTAAAGAATCAGTAGGCTTCTTGGTAACAATTAAGGAACTTCTTGAAGATCCAACGCGTCTTCTTCTAGACGTATAATCGTTATTGTTTAGATATTAAGCTGTATGACACATCATACAGCTTTTTTTTTGCGGCTTTGGTCTAACTAGGGTTTTCATACTTAGCCTTGGGATCTATACTAGGGGCGCAATTTGGGATAGCTGTTTATGAACTCATAAATAGCTTTAATAGTATAAGAAATTGGATAAAGCATCATGAATTTGCATGAGTATCAGGCAAAACAACTTTTTGCCGACTATGGTTTACCTGTATCTGAAGGTTTCGCTTGTGATACACCACAAGAAGCAGTTGAAGCTGCTGGTAAAATCGGTGGTGACAAGTGGGTTGTTAAATGTCAAGTGCACGCAGGTGGACGTGGTAAAGCTGGCGGTGTAAAACTAGCCGACAGCAAAGACGAAATCCGCGCATTCGCAGAAAACTGGTTAGGTAAAAACTTAGTTACTTACCAAACAGACGAAAAAGGTCAGCCAGTTGCTAAAATCTTAGTAGAAAGCTGCACTGATATTGCAAATGAATTATACCTAGGTGCTGTTGTAGACCGTGCTTCACGTAAAATCGTGTTCATGGCTTCAACTGAAGGTGGTGTTGAAATCGAGCAAGTTGCTGAAGAAACACCTGAACTAATTCACAAAGCAGAAATCGATCCACTAGTAGGCCCTCAAGCTTACCAAGGTCGTGAGCTAGGCTTCAAACTAGGTCTAACTCCTGCACAAATCAAACAGTTCACTAAGATCTTCTTAGGTCTTGCGAACATGTTCATCGATCACGATTTCGCACTTCTTGAAATCAACCCTCTAGTAATCACAGACGCTGGTAACCTTCACTGTCTAGACGGTAAGATCGGTGTAGACGGTAACGCATTATTCCGTCAGCCTAAGATCCGTGAATTCCACGATCCTTCACAAGAAGACGCGCGTGAAGCTCACGCAGCAAGCTTCGAGCTTAACTACGTTGCTCTAGACGGTAACGTTGGTTGTATGGTTAACGGTGCAGGCCTAGCAATGGGTACTATGGACATCGTAAACCTACATGGTGGTAAGCCAGCTAACTTCCTAGATGTTGGTGGCGGTGCTACTAAAGAGCGTGTTGCTGAAGCATTCAAGATCATCCTTTCTGATGACAATGTTAAAGCAGTTCTAGTTAACATCTTCGGTGGTATCGTACGTTGTGACATGATCGCAGAAGGTATCATTGGTGCTGTTAAAGAAGTTGGTGTAAACGTACCAGTTGTTGTACGTCTTGAAGGTACTAACTCTGAACTAGGTCGTGAAGTTCTTGCTAACTCTGATCTTGACATCATTGCAGCTGAGTCTCTAACTGACGCTGCTGAGAAAGTAGTTGCTGCTGCGGAGGGCAAATAATGTCTGTTTTAATTAACAAAGATACTAAAGTAATCTGTCAAGGTTTCACTGGTGGTCAAGGTACTTTCCACTCAGAGCAAGCTATCCAGTACGGTACACAGATGGTTGGTGGTGTTTCTCCAGGTAAAGGTGGTACAACTCACCTAGGTCTTCCTGTATTCAACACTGTGCGTGAAGCTGTAGAAACTACTGGCGCAACTGCATCAGTAATCTACGTTCCAGCTGCGTTCTGTAAAGATGCTATCTTAGAAGCAATCGATGCTGGTATCCAGCTTATCGTTTGTATCACTGAAGGTATCCCTACACTAGACATGGTTGACGTGAAAGAGAAGCTTGAGCAAACTGGCGTTCGTATGATCGGTCCTAACTGCCCAGGTGTTATCACTCCAGGTGAAACTAAGATCGGTATCATGCCTGGTCACATCCACAAGCCAGGTAAAGTAGGTATCGTATCACGTTCTGGTACGCTTACTTACGAAGCTGTTAAGCAAACAACTGACGCTGGTTTCGGTCAATCTACATGTGTTGGTATCGGTGGTGACCCAATCCCTGGTACTAACTTCATCGACGTACTTGAGATGTTCGAGAAAGACGAGCAAACTGAAGCTATCGTAATGATCGGTGAGATTGGTGGTACAGCTGAAGAAGAAGCAGCTGAGTACATCAAGCACAATGTAACTAAGCCAGTTGTTTCTTACATCGCTGGTGTTACAGCTCCTCCAGGTAAGCGCATGGGCCACGCTGGTGCAATTATCTCTGGTGGTAAAGGTACAGCTGACGAGAAGTTCGCTGCACTAGAAGCTGCAGGTGTTAAGACTGTTCGTTCACTAGCTGACATCGGTGTTGCACTTAAAGAAAAAGCGGGTTGGTAATCTAACCTTGCTTAAAAAGGCTCCTTAGGGAGCCTTTTTTGTATTTAAATTTCGATAGCTAGAAGCTAGAAGCTAGAAGCTAGAAGCTAGAAGTGTAAAATAAAACTTAAATTTGTTCTTCTTCGCGAAGTGTGAGTACTTCAAAACCGTCTTTTGTAACAAGAATAGTGTGTTCGGCTTGTGCTGAAAGCTTTCTGTCTTTGGTGACTACAGTCCAACCATCTTTTTTAGTTTTAACTCTTGCTGTGCCTTGGTTGATCATTGGTTCAATTGTGAAAGTCATGCCTTCTTTTAAAGTTAGGCCAGTGTTAGGGCGGCCATAGTGTAAAACATTTGGCTCTTCATGCATTTCTCGGCCTATACCGTGCCCGCAATACTCTTTTACAACCGTGTAGCCAAATTTACTCACATAATTCTGTATTGCAAATCCAATATCACCGAGCTTTGCACCTGGCTTTACGGTTTTTATACCTAACCACATCGCCTCAGTCGTGACTTTGACCAGTGCTCTCGCATCAGGTTTGGCATCTGGCATGACATACATTTTACTTGAGTCTGTGATAAAGCCATTTTTCTCTAAAGTAATGTCAATATTGACGATATCAGTACTTTTTAAAACCTGGCTTGCACTAGGTACGCCATGACAGACTACTTCGTTAATTGAGCTATTTAGACAATACTGATAGCCGTATTGTCCTTTTGAAGCAGGGCGCGCCCTTAATTCATTGACGATATAGTTTTCTACTTGCGAATCAATTTCTAACGTTGAAACTCCGGGTTTGATGAAATCGTCGAGCATTTTGAACACTTTGGCGAGCAACTTGCCTGATTCTTTCATCAGTGCAATTTCATCTACCGATTTAATGGTAACTTCATTCATTCAGTGATGCCTCTTTTTGTCGCTGTAACATGAGTTCTTGTTGAATTAACTCGTTAAATGTTTTGTCAGGATGCATTTCGCATAAGCGACCTATTTTTATCCAAAATTCGGCTTGCGAGTTGATAGAGCGAGACATAACTGACGACGTTGTACGAATTTCTTCGTGTAGTTCATCTGAAATTTTTACAATACCCATTATATATTCCATATATAAAACATATATACATTGTATATCGTGAAATAAAAAAAGGAAGCGAATGCTTCCTTTGGTTTGCTTAACATTACATCTAAAATGCTTTTTAACTTTTGCTAGTTTCCAATCCAAATGGGTCATCAATACTATGACTTGGCTCAGTAAACCATTTAGGACCGTTTTCCGTCATATAGAAATGATCCTCAAGGCGAATCCCAAACTCATTAGGGATCACTAGCATAGGCTCGTTACTAAAACACATGCCTGGTGCTAATGGTTGCGGGTTATTCTTTACAAGATAAGGCCATTCATGAATATCTAAGCCGATACCGTGGCCTGTTCTGTGCGGACATCCTGGTGTTTGATAATCAGGGCCAAGATCAACTGACGCTAAATAATCTCTTGCCGCTTTATCTACATCGCCACATGTATTACCAATTTGTGCCGCTTCAAATGCAGCAGCCTGCGCATTCTTCTCATGTTGCCACATACTTTTTTGGCGCTCTGTTGCTTCGCCAAATACAAATGTGCGGGTGATATCCGATAGGTAATCATGTACTTTGCAGCCAGTATCAATTAGAACCACATCACCTTCTTTTAAGGTTTGTGGGTCTTTCACACCATGTGGAAACGAGCTTGCTTTACCAAACAGTACAATCACGAAATAGTTTCCTGATGGTGCGCCCACTTTTTTATGCGCTTCATTTATGAAGGCTTCAACTTCAGTCGTGCTGATCCCTTCATGTAACATACTCGCCGTTGCTTTATGAACTTCTAAAGTCATGTCCATAGCACGTTGAATAAGCTTCAATTCGTTGTCTGATTTATACATACGACAATGTGCAGTGACTTCTTTACCGTTAATTAGCTTAAGAGAAGGAGCAAGGTTGCGAATGCCATCAAAAATGAAAAACGCCGCGCTTTCATCAATGGCAACTTTTGCATCTGAGTCAATGCCAAGCTGTTCAAGCACGTTTAAGAATAATTGGTAAGGGCTCTGCTCTTCTTGCCAGCCGTGAATTGGACCTTCTACGACTTGATGGTCTAATAGTGTGCCAATTTCGAAATAAGGCGCGATAAATTGCACTTCGCCTTTTGCTGGTAAAATAGCGCCAACCATACGCTCACTGGCATACCATTGCATACCTGTGAAGTATTTTAAATTCGTGCCTGCATTCAAATATAAAGCTGCAATATCGTTGTCTTGCATATAGCGCTGTGCTTTTTCTATACGCTGCTGGTATTCTTCGATGCTAATTGGCTTTAAGTCATGAGTCATATTTTGTAATGACTCTAAAGCTTCTTGTTTGGTTTTCGTACCAACGCCTAATGGCTTCATATTTTGCTCCTAGAATCTGTCTATTCTGTAAGGGGTTAAATCTATGCTAGTTTTCTCACCTAAGCAAAGTTGTGAGACAATTTGTGCTGTAATTGCCGCTTGGGTCAGACCTAAATGTTGATGGCCAAAAGCAAATACAATATTTTTATTATTGGGTGCTGTATTTAATACAGGTAATGAATCAGGAAGAGAAGGGCGATGACCCATCCAGGTGGTTTTAACACTTTGTTTTTTGATACCGTTAACAAGCGCTTTGGCGTGATCTAAAAGCATAGTCGCTCTTGTCATGTTTTCAGCGGCTTCCAGTCCTGCAAACTCCACGGTGCCAGCTAGTCTAAGCCCTTGCTTCATTGGGGTTATAATAAATTGTCTATCGGCTGAAGCTACAGGGCGTTGTAAACTAGTCGAATTATCAATCATGGCATGGTAACCACGCTCAGTATCTATCGGTACTTTAAAACCAAGTTGTTTTGCTAAAGGTTTGCTCCAAGCGCCGGTCGAAACTACCACTTTAGCAAATTGATGTTTGGCGCCTGATGCAAGCTCGATCATCACCCCATTATTGTTCGGGACAATTCGTGTCACTTTATCATTTTTAAATACTAAGCCCTGACTTTTTGCTATTTTATAAATGGCTTGGCATAAGTCATATGGGTCAACGCTGTGGCCAACTTCAGTAAAATATAAAGCTTGTTTAATGTTCTTGCTTAGACTTGGCTCTAGTTCAAAAACATCATCACCTTTTAAGTGTTTAACTGCAACGCCATTTGCTCGAAATGATTGAGCCATTGTCGCAGCCAATTTATAATCTTCGTGTTCAAAGCTGAGTAGGCTGCCATCTACATGGATTAACTTTTCGAAGTTCTCTTCACCTAATAAAGTCTTATAGGCAGGTAGTGATGCCTCGTTTAATTGCCTAAGTGCCTTGGTATGCGCACTAAATTTTGATTTAGACATATTGATTAAAAAGCGAGTGAACCATGGTAAGGCTTTGAACAGATATAACCAATCTATTCTTAAAGCGCCTTTTGGATTTAACAACATACTAGGAAGTTTTGGTAATAAACTCGCTTGTGCGAGTGGGAAAACTTGTTCAGTAGCGAAGTGACCGGCGTTACCTTTAGAGCATTTTTCTGCAATACCGTGTTCATCAAATAATGTGACTGAAAATCCAGCATCAGTCAGACTTTTCGCATTGCAAAGCCCAATGATCCCAGCGCCGATAACAGCAATATGTTGCTTCTCTTGCATCGATTGTCTCCAAAATACCTTGAAAGCCTAATTTCAAGATATTGCATGTCTCTATTTTTTAGTTTGTATAGAAAATTTGGTTCGTCTTCAAACTGTGAGTTTTATTAATACTTTCAGTTGCTTAATCTTTTAAACGTCAATATGTCTTCAGATCGATAAAAACTTTTAAAGAAAAATACACAGTGGAATATTGAACATTGTATACAATATGCGTAGGATGTAAACCATAAAAGGTAAAGAGGAAAGACAATGAACATTAATTGCCAAGTTCTGTATTCAGTAGTTGCTCCGCAATTAAATGAAAGTTTTACGAATCAACTCCAAAATGCTGTGAACACGAATACGGTTCTTAGCTTAGGCAAGCAGGGTTATTAATATGCGTAAAGGGACATTTTCTTGTATCGATGGCCACACTTGCGGCAACCCTGTACGCTTAATCACTAGCGGTCACCCTTATCTTAAGGGTGAAACGATGAGCGAAAAACGTCAGCACTTTCTTGCCGAGTTTGATTGGATCCGTCAATCACTGATGTTCGAACCGCGCGGGCACGATATGATGTCAGGTTCATTTATATATCCACCAACAACCGATGATGGCGATGCGGCTATTTTATTCGTTGAAACATCTGGATGTTTACCCATGTGTGGTCACGGCACCATAGGTACAGTGACTTTTGCGTTGGAGCATGCGCAAATGCATCCTAAAGAACCAGGGAAATTAAAGCTTGATACTCCAGCAGGGCGTGTTAATGCCGAATATTCAATGGTTGATGGCAAAGTTGAATGGGTAAAAATATTCAATGTGCCTGCTTTTTTAGCCTATGAAAATATTGAAGTCGAAGTCCCTGAGCTTGGCAAATTAACGGTCGATATCTCTTACGGTGGTAACTACTACATTATTGTAGAGCCACAACAAAATTTCCCAGGTATTGAAAATTGGTCTGCTGCTGAAATTCTTAAATATAGCCCGCTTGTGCGAACAGCAATTAATGAGTTACTAGAGTGTGTGCACCCTGAAGATCCAACCGTAAAAGGCGCATCGCATCTTCTTTGGACTGGCAAACCAAAACATGCAGAATCAAGCGCAGCCAATGCGGTTTTCTATGGCGATAAAGCCATAGACAGATCGCCTTGTGGCACAGGCACAAGCGCAAGAATGGCGCAGTTATTTGCAAAAGGTAAATTACAGCCAGGTGAAGATTTTGTACATGAAAGTTACATCGGCAGCCAGTTCGTAGGTTGTATAGAAGGTGTTACGGAAGTCGCGGGTAAAACAGCAATCCTACCAAGTATCAAAGGATGGTCGAAAGTAACGGGCACTAGCAACATTAGCGTGGATGATAGTGACCCGTATGCTTTTGGCTTTCAAGTTGTATAACAAATTTAAACTAGACTAAAACCAGCAATTAGTAGCTGGTTTTTTCATTGAGGAGAAAAAGATGGAAATTAGCGGTGCAAGTTTTATCGCAGGTGAATGGTTAAAAGATGCGGATGCATCAGTTTTTCATGCCTTTTCACCAAAGCGCCATGAGCCAATCGATACTCAGTTTTTCGAAGCAAGCCAAGACATGCTTGCAACAGCGATCAATGAAGCTGAAAAAGCATTTAAAGTTTATAGAAAGACTTCTCTTATTGAGCGTGCAACATTCTTGCATGCCATTGCAGATGAAATAGAAGCCCTAGGTGATCAACTGCTTGAAGTGACTCACGAAGAGACAAACCTGCCGTTTGCCCGTTTACAAGGCGAACGCGGCCGTACTATGAATCAGTTACGTGCTTTTGCACAAGGTTTAGAGCAAAGCCAAAACGGCATTGTTAACCTAAGTGTATTAGACGAGGCAGATCCTGCACGTGCACCGTTAGCTAAGCCGCGCACCCAACTTGATTTTATCCCTGTTGGTGTTGTTGCTGTTTTCGGAGCTTCAAACTTCCCTTATGCGTTCTCGACGCTTGGTGGTGATACGGCATCGGCACTTGCTGCAGGTTGTCCTGTTGTAATGAAAAGCCATACTGCGCACCCAGCAACCAGCGAGTTAATGACTCGAGCTATTGAAAAAGCGATTGACAAGTGTGATATGCCAAAAGGTGTATTTTCAATGATCCAAGCGAAGAAATACGACATGGCACATGCACTTGTTGCTGCAGAGCCGATTAAAGCGGTCGGTTTCACGGGCTCAATGTCTGTCGCGAGTAAATTAATCGACACGATTAATACACGTAAAGAAGCTATTCCATTCTATGGTGAATTAGGCAGTATTAACCCGCAATTTGTGTTACCAGAAATGGCAGAACAAAATGGCGAAGAGCTTGGTGCGAATTTATGTAATTCAATGTTGATGGGTAATGGCCAGTTTTGTACTAGCCCAGGCCTTTGGTTAGTACCAAACAGCTCAGTTGCATTACTAGAAAGCGTTAAGAAAACTGTGGCTGCAAGCTGTTCAGATACTTTATTATCACCAAATATTCTGAATAGCTTCAAACAAGCCATGGTCGAGCGCTCAGATATCGAGGGTGTAGAGGTTTTGGCAGCGGCAGAGTTATCTGAAGCGTTTCATGCAAATGCCCATATCTTTAAAACGGATATCGACACTTACTTGAATACACCTTCATTACATGAAGAAGTATTTGGTCCTGCAGCTATGTTGGTGACCTACGACTCTATGGCACAGCTAGAAACCTTGGTTGATGCTCTAGAAGGTCAGTTAACAGCATCAATCCATGGCACGGGCAGCGATATAGCGTCTGCGTCTGATCTAAGTGAAGATCTACAGTACAAAGTAGGGCGTTTAATTGAGAACCAAATGCCTACGGGCGTTGAAGTTTGTGCATCAATGAACCATGGTGGTCCATTCCCATCTTCAACAGATGTACGTTCAACCTCTGTTGGCTTGAATGCGATTCAACGTTTCTTACGTCCAATATGTCGTCAAAGTGCGATGTAATCTAAGTATTGAATTGCTTTATCCGCATATTTAATGCAAAAAAAGACCCAGAGTACAGGTTACTCTGGGCTTAGGGGACGGCTCATTTGAGCCAATGCGTTAACTTAAAACACCTTTCTAACAATCAGGGAGAAGTAAGAAAGTAATTTAATTGTAGTTAACTCTTAACAAAAACTACAAATAAACAACATAAAATAAACTCTATAATTATCAGTAACATATATGCTTATAAGAATTTAGTCTAAAAACTTAATCAGACTGCTAACGCGACCATTCAATAACTCTATTATTCATAACTAAATCTCTAGGTAATGAATTTTTAATTTTATTTTTTTGCCATTTTCCTAAACCTATCGGTGCACCACAAAGGGTTAAAATAACCTCACCATTTTGATTGCTAACTGTTTCAAGTCGAATATCTTTGCCTTGATAATAATCGGCAGCTTGTGATTGTGTGAGCGCATAGGTGTTACTTTCTGCAAGTTTCCCAAGTGCTGTTGCAAATTCATGTTCAAGCCGTACGCCATTTTTATGGGTTGTGCCTAACTTGATCCCGATACGAGAATATTTGATCTTATTCTCAATTTCAGAGAATCGTTCAGGAAAAAGCCAGAGCTCTTTGTCTCGAATTGTCAGCTCTCCCGGTAGTGATGTAATTCCGAATTGTTTTTTGATTGCTGACATGAAGGTTTGCGTTAACTTTTTATCAGCCGATGAAAACGGGAAAGCACCTTTTTTGGTTTTTAAATTCGGGTTATCAACCGATTTTAATTTTTTAAATTTAGCGATGAAAAAGCCTTCACTGTCAAAAATCTGAGGCCATACATGCAAATAGCCTTCTGGAGTACAGGCTTTGTCTGCATTTTCAAAAAGTGCATTTAATGGCTCGATTTCAACACTGTCGCCAAATTGCTCAAGTAGGTACTGACACACCGCTTGGTTTTCAATTGGTGTGAGAGTACAGGTTGAGTAAATTAAAGAGCCACCGGGTTTCAGAGCAAAGAATGCGCTTTTGATAAGTTGTTTTTGTACATCGGCAATCTCAATGTTTGACTCAACAGACCAATTCTTTAAGGCATCAGCATCTTTTCTGACTGTGCCTTCACCAGAACAAGGTGCATCTAGCTGAATGTTATCGAAACACTCAAACATATAATCGCCAAAGACAGCACCGTCAAAATGAGACAGTGCACAGTTATGCACGCCCATACGCTTCATATTTGCAGCCAGTACTTTTAAGCGTGAAGAAGAAAGCTCGTTTGCAACCAGAATGCCTTGGTTATTCATCATTGCGGCTATTTGCGATGTTTTTGACCCGGGGGCAGCAGCCATATCTAGGACTATGCCATCTTCTTTTAAACTTGATTGAAGCGCCATAGGTGGCAACATTGAGCTGGCTTCTTGAACATAAATACCACCACTCAAATGAATATCCGTGCTGCCTAGAGGAAGGGCCTCTTCCTCTTCAACACTTCTCTCAAGCCAAAAGCCTGTGTCGCACCAAGGAACCCCTTCAATTTTCCAGTTATTCGCTGAGCAGTACTGCTTAAATTCAGTGACTGTCATTTTCAATGTATTCACTCTGACTGATCGTCTAAGCGGTTTTTGACAATACTCAATAAAAGATTCAATACTCAAGCTGTCAGGTAAATAGGTTTTTACATCGTCGATGAAATTCTGTGGTATGAAGGTATCGGTATTCAAAATAATCTCTAGCAAATTTGCTTTTGACGAGATCTTATCATTTTAAGAATAAATTTCTTTCAAATATAAAAAGTGTTTAGTGTAAAAATCTAAATTTACTCAAATATTCGTATTTAAACATGTTCTAGTTGGTACTAAAGTTTATAAATTGTTCGAATTGGAATAATTACACATGATCGCTAGGTACGTTTTTATAATACTGATACTTTCCTTGATAACAGGATGTGGTGGCGGATCGCAATCTGAAGAGCCAGCACCAGAACAGCCCGCAGTATCCGGTTCTGATAATGGAGATGGCTTAGATTCAGATGGGGGGGTAGACGGTTCCAGTGATGACTCTAGCAGTGGGTCTGACCAGGATTCAGAGAACGATTCTGATAATGGAAATGGCTCAGATTCAGATGGGGGGGGAGACGGTTCTAGTGATGACTCTAGCAGTGGGTCTGACCAGGATTCAGAGAACGATTCTGATAATGATAGTAGCGATGAAGCCGAACCACCGGTTATTGCCATAAAAATAGATTCAGATACCTTCAAACAAGGTGAAATAGTTAAAGTTAAGGTCGAGGTAACAGAGCAAGGCTCAGAATCATTCAGTTTTGCATGGCAACAATTAACAGGACCTGAAATCGCACTGACAACGACTGATTCGTTAGAGTTTACAGCTTCTAATAATTCCACAGCTCTAGATGAAAAGTATCATTTCTTAGTGACAGTGACCAATTCAGATGGTCTTTCCGCGGAACAAGAAGTTAGATTTTCAGTATTGAAGGATATGAACGAGGCACAAGCTGCAAGGCTTCTCCACCAGGCAAGTCTTGGACCGACTTATAATGAAATTCTGGCAGTTACAGGTAAAAGTTACGAACAATGGCTTGATGATCAATTTAACCTCCCGATTACTTATCACAGTCCACTCGTCGAAAATTACCCAAACCGTGATGAGCCCAATCAAATTAATCGTATAGATGCATGGTGGAAAGCAAGTTTAAACGCAGAAGATCAGTTAAGACAGCGTGTTGCTTTTGCCCTGAGTGAAATCTTTGTTGTATCCGATCTAAATACATCACTCAGTGGTGAGCCTGAAGGCATGGCTGCTTATTATGACATTTTACTTGAATACGCTTTTGGAAATTATAGAGACTTATTAGAGCAAGTCACTTTATCACCTGTGATGGGGGTGTACCTAAGCCACCTAGGAAATGAAAAGGCTGATCTAGAACGTAATATTCGGCCTGATGAGAATTATGCACGTGAAGTTATGCAGTTATTCACTATAGGTCTTAACGAACTAAATTTAAATGGTACGACTAAGCAAGATGTAAATGGTGAAATCATACCAACATACGGTCAAACTGAAATTGAAGGGTTTGCAAAAGTGTTTACTGGTTGGACATTTGCATATAGTGCTAGGTGGAGCAGGCCAAGTAGAAACTATACTTTGCCGATGCAAGCTTTTGAAGACTATCACTCGAGCGCTGAAAAAACATTGCTAAATGGTGAGTTTATTCCACCAAATACGAGCGCGGAACAAAGCCTAGAAATTGCGTTAGATAATTTGTTTAATCACGATAATGTCGCACCATTTATTTCAAAACAGCTAATACAACGATTAATTACTTCTAACCCAAGCCCAGGTTACGTAGAGCGGGTCGCTATGGTATTCAATGATAACGGTGAGGGGGTAAGGGGAGATTTGGCTGCCACAGTGAAAGCGATTTATTTAGATAATGAAGCTAGAGGTCTTGGTTCACCGCTTGCCCATTTTGGCAAAATAAAAGAACCTTTACTCAAAACAGTTCAGTTCTGGCGGGTTTTTAACGCTAAAACCCTTAACAACCGCTATTACACTTGGAATTTACCCTCAACTTATGGTCAAGGTCCTTTACAGTCGCCTTCTGTATTCAATTTTTTTAGACCGGATTTTCAGCCTGGGGAGTTGGCAAGTACTGAATTTGTTGCCCCCGAACTGCAAATTGCTAATGACGCAGCGTTAGTTGGTATCATTAACACCCACTATGCAGATCTCGTTTGGCGTGTGGCTGAGCGTCATGATGAGTTAAATGAAAACAGCCTTTATTTATATATGCAAACAGACCACGACTTAATCAATATGAATGGGCTGAGTGCAGTTTTAGATAAATACGATTTGCTATTTTTCGCCGGTAATATGTCACAAGAAATGAGACAATCGTTAGTTGATATGGATGAGTTTTTTGCAAGCCGCGACAGTTACCAACGTATTTCCAATCTTGTTTATTTAATTTCAATTTCACCTGAATTTACCTTGCAGCAGTAGGAGACGGACATGAATAGAAGAAAGTTTTTATCTTATTGTATGAAAGGTGGAGTATCGGTTGCCGCATTAACTCAATTGCAGCTACAGGCTTTTCAGGGATCTTTGTCTTATAGCTTTGACGATCATAAAGCGCTTGTCTGTGTCTTTTTATTCGGTGGTAATGATTCACTAAATATGTTGGTGCCTTTAGAGGGCGAACAGCGGAGCTTATACGAAGCAAGTCGACAAAACTTAGCGGTGACAGATGCACTCCAACTCGCTCCAGTTAGTGAATTTGCTGGTGGAGTAGGTCTTCATCCTGCTATGGGTTCAATAAAAACTATTTTTGATAATAAAAATTTGGCTTTTATATCCGGTGTAGGCAGCTTGATTGTGCCAACTAGCAAAGCAGACTATCAAAATGAAAGTGTGCCTCTTCCTAAGCACTTATTCTCTCATAACGATCAGCAAGCGACATGGATGCATGGCAGAGAAAAAATCTCTTTAAATAGTGGCTGGGGCGCAAGACTATTAGAGCGATTAGATCAAGGTGGCTCATTCGTGAACAACATTTCACTGGCAGGCACAAATCCGTGGCAAACCAGTGTTAATCTCACGCCATTCTCATTACATAGAAGTGGTGTCAGTAAAATAAACCCAATTAATGGTACTGGAAATCGCGCAGCCCATGTAAAAAGTATAATGAATAGAGTGTTGGCCCAGTCAACCCACCCTCTAGCGAGTGCATATGGTTCGAAAATGCAAAAAGCGATTACAAATACCGAAACAATGAATAGTGCCATTGAGTCCAGCGAAGATCTAAGCAGCTACTTCTCTGATAGCAGCTTATCACAGCAACTGCATACGGTGGCTAAATCAATATCAGTCAGAGAAACACTCAATGCAAAAAGGCAGATTTACTTTGTTAGCATGGGTGGCTTCGATACTCATGATAATCAACTCACAACTCACCCAGCATTATTAGGCGCTTTATCTCAGTCTTTGTCAGAGTTCAATGCAGCGATGTCATCCATCAATGCAAACGATGATGTAACCTTATTCACGATGAGTGACTTTGGTCGCACACTAACGTCCAATGGTGATGGTACTGATCATGGTTGGGCGGGAAATCAAATCATTATGGGCGGCGCGGTAAATGGCGGAGAAATTTATGGCTCACTGATGATGCAACATCTAGACGGTCCGAATGATACGCGGGGGGGTCGTTTGATCCCACAAGTTGCCAATGAGCAATACTTTGCGTCTTTAGCGCAGTGGTTTGGTTTAGATAACACAGAATTGGTTGATATTTTTCCAAACTTAGCCAACTTTAACTCACATACCTTGCCATTTATGCGAAGTTAACAAAAGGATATTGTATACAATTGTTGTTTGGGTTATGTTATTGCCATTATTGGCGGTGGTTTAACTCAAATGCAGACACGATATCTTCAACGTCAGCAACGTTTATTAGTTGCTTTACAAGAGAAAGGCGTAAAAAACTTGTTGGTGTTTAATTATGAAAACATCTTCTACCTAACAGGTTACAGTGGTAACGCAGCTTACCTCATCGTTTCAACACAAGGTCTATTTCTGATCACTGATTACCGATATTTCGAACGGGCAAAATCAGAAAGCAATGGTTGTGAAATTATTTGCAGAGACAGAGACAGCGAATCATTAGGCGCGTGTATAAAACGTTTCTTACCTCATGAAAAAACGGGGTTTGAAAGCCAAGCTATCAATTATGGTGTTTGGTTATCTATCGCGAATGAATTAGCCTCATATAATGTTTCACCACTTGATGGTTGCATTGAAACACTCAGGGTGGTTAAAGACGAGTTCGAAGTTGCTTCTATTAAAAAAGCAGCAGCTATTGCAGATTTGGCCCTTGCGGATTTGCTCACACAAGTTTCAACAGGGGTGACTGAATTAGATTTGGCTACTGAGCTTGACTACAAAATGAAAAAGCTTGGCTCTGATGGTGTAAGCTTCGACACCATTTTATTGTTTGCAGAGCGAAGTGCATTGCCGCATGGGAAGCCTGGTGAAAGAAAGCTTAATTATGGTGACTTGTTACTGGTTGATTTTGGTGCTGTTGTAAATGGCTATCGTTCAGATATGACGCGTACTTATGTTTATGGCGAACCAAACTCTCGACAACAAGCTATGTATGAAGCTGTTATGGCATCTCAAAGCAAATCTTTAGAGAGTCTTAAAGCAGGAGTCGATTGCCAGCAGCTAAATCAGGTTTCATTAGATGTTTTGGCTCAAGCTGGTTTTTTAGAGTATGCAGGCAAAGGACTGGGCCATGGGGTGGGTTTGGCATTACATGAAGTGCCTTTTATAAACTCAAATACAGATTATAGGTTAGAAGCAGGAAACATTATAACCATCGAGCCCGGTGTATATATACCGGACATTGGCGGTATCCGTATTGAAGATGATGTGCTCATTACTCATGATGGTTTTGAGTTTATAACCCATGCACCAAAATCGTTTGTGATTAATTAAGGAAAAGAAATGAAAATAGTTTCCGAACAACAAGTACATGCGAGTTTAAATTTCAACAAGGTCATCGACGCTTTAAAAGAAGGCTTTTCAAGACCTGCGGGCACACCGACCAGACAAGTTTTTGAACTATCAGAGTCTGAAGAGAACCACGATGCTTTTGCCGTTTTACCTGCATGGAATGAAGAAGTTATCGGTGTTAAATCCTTTACTTATTTTCCTTCGAATGCAGAGCATGGATATAAAAGTTTATATTCTAAAATTATGTTGTTTGATCGCACTCACGGTGAGCCACTGGCATTGGTAGATGGCACGAGTGTGACACTTTGGCGAACGGCAGCAGTGTCCGCGCTAGCAAGTCAATATCTATCAAGACAAGATAGTGCCCATTTGGTGTACTTTGGTTCAGGTAATTTGTCACGTTACATGATTGAAGCCCATATGAGTGTACGTGATATTAAGAAAGTAACTATCATTGCAAGAAACACAGATAAAGCAGAAAGTTTACGCTCGTTACTTGCTGAAAAATATTCACAAGTAGAATTTTTACTCGGAGAGTCAAATCAAGCAACCATTAGTTCGGCTGACATCATCAGTTGTGGTACGGGGGCACATGACCCTTTGTTTGATGGTAATTGGGTGTCAGATGGCGCGCATATAGACTTAATTGGCAATCACCACAAACAATTTAGAGAGTGTGACTCTGCTTGTGTTGTGCGTTCAAAAGTGTTTGTCGATAGTAAAAAGAACGTGTTGAATGAAGCTGGGGAGATACTTATTCCTATTGCCGAAGGCGTTTTTTCGGAGCAGCAGATCATCGCTGAACTTAGCGAAATGCATCAATTTGATACATTAAGAGCTAAAACTGATATTACCTTATTTAAATCAGTTGGTACTGCGCTAAGCGACCTTATAACAGCACATTTGGTGTATAAGTCGCAGTGATGATCTGGTTAAGTGTACTCGTTACCTCGTTATTTTTTGCTGCCACATTCATAATGTGGCAGAGCAAAAAGAAGCAATTAAACAAACGTATATGGCGTCAGGTGCAAGTAGAGAATTTGGTTAAAGTAAAACAGCATAAGGCTGGGCCATTAGAAATGTTAGGTGAGTCGAGTCTTTTAGTTGAATTTACTTTTAATGAAATTAGCTATTGTTGTCAAACTGCCTTTAGACCCGATTTATATGAATCGTTTAAAGATCAAAAGGCCACTTTCATTTTAATTGATCCTGAGAACCCCAAACAGTGTTATTACAATGCTTGTCAGCAAACAAGATATGCAAAGTTGTGGGTGAGCCTTTCACTTTGTCTTAGTGCTTGTTTAATTCTAATCGCTGTATTCAAACATACTTAGAAGTAAGAATACCAATCCTCAATAATACTCAATCATTTTGAGGGACTAAAACTGACGCTAATTTCGTTGAAAATTTCCTATTTAGAACAGATAAATAACAAAATTTCTCCTTGTTATTGACTCGTTTTTATTGCCTCAAAATAGGCTGCTTAATTAAGAGGGGTGGTATAAGTGATTGTTTGAAGGTAGGTAAGTAGGTGTATAGAGAAGGTTTTATTGAAGCAAAAAAAGCCGACTTACGTCGGCTTTTCTAATTTAGCTATTTTCTTCAGCGTATTTTTTACACGCTTCAGCATCTTCACATTCACCGTAAAGATATAAAGAGTGATTAGTCAATTTGATGCCATTTTGAGTCGCAATCTCAACCTGACGGGTTTCGATAACTTCATCTTCAAATTCAACAACCTTGCCACACTTCAAGCATACTAGGTGATCGTGGTGAGTGCTGCCCGCTAATTCAAAGACAGATTTACCACCTTCAAAATGGTGGCGAGTAACAATGCCTGCATCATCAAACTGGTTTAAAACTCGATAAACTGTTGCAAGGCCAATTTCTTCGCCTTTATCTAATAAAATTTTATAAACGTCTTCAGCGCTGATATGTTGATTATCAGGAGACTGCAAGATTTCTAAAATTTTAATTCGTGGCAAAGTAACTTTTAACCCTGCTTTCTTCAACTCTAAGTTATGATCAGTCATTATCTGTCTCAGTAATTTTATTAATTCTATTTTACTCTAGCAATGAGCACGACTTCATTACTAAAGGTAACGTGCATTGGCTATAAGTGCAAAACTTATTGATTAGTCAACAAGTTCACTTAGGCACATTTCATCAAATACTTGTGCACACCATGCTTTAACACGTTGTTCTGTTAACTCTGGTTGACGGTCTTCATCAATACCCAAGCCAACAAAGTGATTATCATCAGCCATCGCTTTAGATGCTTCGAAGTCATAGCCTTCTGTAGACCAGTGACCTACAACAATAGCACCTCGCTCAGTAACGATATCGTTGATCATGCCCATTGCATCAAGGAAATACTCAGCATAATCTTCTTGGTCACCACAACCGAAAATAGCAACTAGCTTGCCTTCGAAATCAACTTCTTCAAGCTCTGGGAAGAAATCATCCCAATCACACTGTGCTTCACCGTAATACCAAGTTGGAATACCAAACAGGATTAAATCAAACTCAGCAATTTCTTCTTTACTACTTTTAGCGATGTCTTTTACATCAACAAGCTTTTTACCAAGCTCTTTTTGAATCATCTTAGCAACGTGTTCAGTGTTACCAGTATCGCTACCGAAAAAAATACCTACGCTTGCCATGTAATACTTACCTTCTATCTATTGTTCGCTAATTTCTCTTGCAAAATGGTTTCTATCAGAGCGCTTCTACTGATATTTTGCGCTTGAGCCATATCACTTAGTGCTTGGTAAAGCTCAGATGATACTTTGAACTCAATACGCTTTAACCCTCTTGCCTTATCACGTTTGATCTGGTTCCGCTTATTAACTTTTAACTGCACTTCACGTGGAAGCGGGTTAGTTTTAGGACGACCAGGACGTTTCTCATTTTCAAAAAGATCGATTGTTGTACGATCTGTTTCTGACTTGGCCATGTTTATCCTACGCCAGCGCCTTGCCAAAATGCTTGTATAAGCCCTTTTGCAATAAAACCTGAACAGCCTAGAAACAATACGAGCCAAACAATATATCGACCAAATTTAGGCACATCACCTTTTTTTAAAACATCGTTGATTGCCATTCCGATAAAGAAAAAGATGCCTGCTAAACCGAAATACAGTCCCATAGTTTCAAACTGTTGAATATACTGATTGGCCATACTTGCTCTAACTAATATTTAAACGGCGGCTACTATATCATAACCGAGTATCATAATTTAATAGTGTGAGTGAAAAACTCGCTAATTATTGAAGAAAATCAATAATTGACCGATTTACGGCTTGTGGTTTTTCAGCATGAAGCCAATGTCCAGCACCATGGATGACTTTTGCTTTCGAATTTGGAAATAATGAGACAATTGCTTCTCTATGTTCAGGCAATATGTAGTCCGAATTATTCCCCTTAATAAATAAGGTATCACATTGGCAGGAATGAGTCTCATTAATATTTGAGATGATCTTTGAATAGTTTTCAACAATGGTATTTAAGTTGAATTTCCAAGCGTAACCGTTTTCAAATTTAGACAAACTTTTTAATAAGAATTGTCTAACACCCATCTCATCTATAAATTCTTTCATTATTGTGTCAGCTTCACTGCGCGAGCTTACATCTTGTTTCTGAACAGATTGCAGCGCATTAATAATAGCACTATGGCGAGGGTGGTAATCAACAGGTGCAATATCAAGCACCACAAGCTTATTAACACGTGTTTCATCAAGCATGGCTAATTGCATTGCGACTTTGCCGCCCATGGAGTGGCCGATGATATGCGCTTTTTCTATATTCAATTCATCAAGCAAATTGAGCACATCTCGTGCCATAGCAGGGTAACTCACTTCATCTTCATGAAAAGATGCACCATGATTTCTTAAATCTATATTAATGACAGTGTAATGTTCGCTAAGGGCTTTTGCGATAATGTTAAGGTTCTCTAATGAACCGAATAGGCCATGCATGATCACGACAACGGGACCAGCTCCTGTTTGCTTGAAATTTAATAGCATTTTGCACTCCGATAAATTATGAGGTAATTTTGCCAGTGTATTGGTGAAATGCAAAGGCATAGTGTCTTGGCTCATTTCATTATATAATCAGCTCGATGCACCAAAATCAGTAATGACAGGAAAAGCATGAAAAAAATAGAAATAGATGACGAGCTTTATCAATATATCGCCAGTAATACGCAAAGCATTGGTGAAAGTGCCTCAGACATTCTGCGTCGTTTATTAAAGTTATCACCCAACACATCTTCAGAAGTTGATGATGTTGTATTAGAAGAAGAACCACAGCAAGAGACAGTTGAAGAACAAAGCGTCACAAAAGTGACCACTAAAACTGCTAATGTTTTTAATATTCTTAATAAAGAAGAGCTCGCTATGCAAAAAGGTGTAGTAGGCCGATTTTTATTTATTTTAAGTGCATTACACCGCACCCATAAAGACAACTTTGACTCGGTTCTAGAAATCAAAGGCCGAGACAGAATTTACTTTGCAAAAAGTAAAGAAGCTTTATTAGAAAGTGGCAGCAGTATGAACCCTAAAAATATCGCAGACAGTGAATATTGGGTCATGACCAATTCTAATACCACACGTAAGAAGATGATGTTACATGAGGTTGCCTTAGGTTTAGGGTATAAAGAAGCTGACGCTGAAACTATTAGAGATTACTTATAAGGACGTTCTATGTCTATCCATCCAGGTGCTGGCAAACCAGCAAAACACGACACATTAGTGAATATTCCAAAACTTGTCTCGGCTTATTATTTAAATGAGCCCGATTTAGAACAAAACCCTGAGCAATGTGTTGCTTTTGGCACATCAGGCCACCGTGGATGTTCGTTAAATGTTAAGTTTAACGAGTCTCATATTCTAGCGATTACACAAGCTATTTGTGATTATCGTAAAGAAAATAATATTTTTGGCCCGTTATTTTTAGGCAAAGACACACATGCGTTATCTGAAGCGGCTTTTAACTCAGCCATAGAAGTGTTAGTAGCGAATGAAGTCCAAGTCATTACGCAAGAAAATGATGACTATACACCAACACCTGTGATCAGCCATGCGGTTGTGTGTTACAACAAAGCCCACCCACATGAATTAAGCGACGGTATTGTAGTAACACCTTCGCACAACCCACCTGAAGATGGCGGTTTCAAATATAACCCGCCAAATGGTGGCCCAGCTGATACTGATATCACCAAGTGGATCGAAGACAGAGCCAATCAGCTATTGCTAGAAGATTTAGTCGAAGTTGAGTTATTTCCTTTCGCTAAGGCTAAGCAATCTGGCTTCATTAAGTATGAAGATTTAATCACACCTTACGTTGATGATTTAATCAATATTGTTGATCTAGACGCGATTGCAAAGGCAGGTGTAAAAATTGGTATTGACCCTCTAGGTGGTTCTGGTATCAATTTCTGGCCTGTAATTAAAGAAAAGTACGGCCTAGATTTAACAGTTGTAAACCCTGAGGTTGATCCGCGTTTTGCATTTATGCCTTTAGATAAAGATGGCAAGATCCGTATGGATTGTTCGTCACCTTACGCGATGGCAAACTTAATTGCGTTAAAAGATGACTTTGATATTGGTATTGGTAACGATCCGGACTATGACCGTCATGGCATAGTAACCAAAGATGGTTTGATGAATCCAAATCATTTCTTAGCAGTGGCGATTGATTATCTACTTACTCATCGTGATTGGGCGAAAGACATTAAAGTGGGTAAAACATTGGTGTCTTCGGCAATGATCGACAAAGTGGTTAAGTCACTTGATAAAGAGGTGTTTGAAGTACCAGTAGGCTTCAAATGGTTTGTAAAAGGCTTAAGTGAGCAGTGGCTGGCATTTGGTGGTGAAGAAAGTGCCGGTGCGTCATTCTTACGCCGTGATGGAACAGTTTGGAATACCGATAAAGATGGCTTCATTTTAGGTCTACTTGCAGCCGAAATATTAGCTGTAACCGGTAAAACACCATCAGAACGTTACAGAGAGCTTGAAGCAGAATTCGGTGCGCCACTATACAAACGTATTGATGCCCCCGCTAATGCAGCGCAAAAAGCAAAATTAAAAGAACTTAGTGCTGCAGATGTGACTGCAGATACGCTTGCTGGTGATAAAATTATTGAAAAACTCACTGAAGCACCAGGCAACAAAGCTGGCATTGGTGGATTAAAAGTCGTGACTGAATCAGGCTGGTTTGCAGCTCGTCCATCAGGCACTGAAGATATTTACAAAATTTACCTTGAATCTTTCAAAGGTGAAGCGCATTTAGCGTTACTAGAGCAAGAGGCCAAAGCGCTGGTTGATTCAGTAATTAGCTAAACAATTTATTCTATAAAAGCCATGCTCAAGCATGGCTTTTTTATTAATACACTCTCACAAAAGGGGACAGTATGTACCTTGAAACACTTAAAAAGTCTGGTGACTTTTTATCAATCACTCGCGAAAACGAATTTCATTTAGAGCCGACATCATTTGTTCTAGCAAATGGGACGCAAGTTGATGTACTTGATACAGGCGTTATTAAATTCACACCTAGTGTAAAAACAACAAAAGATATCGTTTTATCAAGTGCGGTTCATGGTAATGAAACGGCGCCGATTGAAATTTGTGATGAACTGATCCAAAACATTATCTTAGGCAAGCTAGAGCTTAAGCAGCGCGTGCTGTTTATTTTTGGTAATCCAAAATCAATTAATATTGGTGAGCGATTTGTAGAAGAGAACCTAAACCGTTTGTTCAGTGGTTCACATAGTAAAGGTGATGTACAAAACGCTGAAAGAGACAGAGCGAAAAAGTTAGAAACTTATGTGTCTGACTTTTTTAATGAAGTTGAAGCTGGTCGATACCGCTGTCACTATGATTTACACACGGCTATTCGAGGTTCAAAGAACGAGAAATTTGCAGTTTATCCGTTTTTAAATGGTAAGCCTTGGAAAAAGTCACAACTTCAGTTCTTGCTTTCTTGCGGCGTTAACACCGTATTAATGATGGCAGCACCGGCGACGACATTCAGTTATTTTTCTTCAAATGAATTTGGAGCAGATGCATTTACCATTGAGCTGGGTCAAGTTAAGCCTTTTGGTGAAAATGATATGGCGCGCTTTGAGAAAACCAAGCAAACACTGACTGCATTAATTAGCCAAGAAAAAGTCGAATATAAGGAATTTAATTCTGACGACTTTGAATTGTTTGAAGTGTATCGAACGATTAACAGAACGCAAGAAGCATTTAGCTTTACTTTCCCAGACAGCGCAGTGAACTTCACAGGCTTTGCAAAGGGTGAGTTGTTAGCAAATGACGGCGAAAAGCAGTATTTTGCAGAAGTTGAAGGCGAAGCCATTATTTTCCCAAATGCTAAAGTTGCACTAGGTCAGCGTGCATTATTAACCGTTATTCCTATGCAAATTAATCAAAAATTCATATAAGTAACTGAATTAAAAGCTAATAACATAGCGTATTCTTTTCTTTCCAGTAATATTTATGCAAATTAAGTGTTATTCATCTATGATCAGTTGAATAACACTTTACGTTAACGTAAAGTGTCGATAGGTTTAATTTAAACCAATTGCATAAATCGCACAGATTATTCATAAAACAACATAGCGAACGAATAAATACTTTTGAGTAGTTATTTGCATGCAAATGGATAATGACAACAAGAGAAGGTAGGTTATGATTAACCCGAATAACATATCTCTAAATATCAGCCACGCGCTGGAATTTATTGATGGCCATGCACTGAATATCCCCACCTTAAAAATTCTCGGTGATAATGGTGAGATCCTTGATGGTGCAACCGCACCAGAGCTAGACAAAGAAACAGCATTAAAAATATATAGCACTATGCGCTTCATTCGTTTACTAGATGAACGTATGCAGGCTGCACAGCGTCAAGGTCGTGTTAGTTTTTACATGCAATGTCTTGGTGAAGAAGCCGCTGTGACAGCCAGTGCTGCAGCGCTTAAACATGATGACATGATCATGGCCCAATATCGCGAGCAAGCAGCGCTTGCTTATCGTGGTTTTAGCCTAGATAACTTTATGAATCAAATGTTCTCAAATGAACTTGATTTAGGTAAAGGCCGTCAGATGCCAATCCACTATGGTTCTAACGAACTTAATTATATGACGATTTCTTCACCGCTTGGTACGCAAATCCCGCAAGCGACAGGTTATGCTTATGGTCAAAAATTGAATCATATCGATGCTGCAACCGGTGAACTAGCTTCTGAAATCGAAAACGTGACTATTTGTTATTTCGGTGAGGGTGCTGCCTCTGAAGGCGACTTCCATGCCGGTTTAAATATGGCTGCTGTGCATAAAGCACCGGTTGTTTTCTTCGCGCGTAATAATGGTTATGCGATTTCAACGCCAGCAGATGAACAATTTAAAGGCGATGGTATTGCTGCACGTGGCGTGGGCTATGGTATCAAAACGATCCGTGTTGATGGTACTGATACACTGGCGGTTTATGCCGCAACACAAGCTGCACGTAAAATCGCAGCAGAGCAGGGCGAGCCTGTATTAGTCGAATCGATTGCTTATCGTTTAGGTGCTCACTCAACATCAGATGATCCATCTGGCTACCGTAGTAAAGATGAAGAAGCTGAATTCAGAGCGGCTTGCCCAATTGAGCGATTCAAAAACTGGTTATTAAAACAGGGCTGGTTAAATGAAGCAGAAGACGAAGCGGCAAAAGATAAGATCCGTGAAGAAATTCTTGCTGCATTAAAGGTTGCTGAGAAAGTACAAAAACCAGCATTAGAAGAGTTAGTTTCTGATGTATACGACACGCCAATTCCAGCGCTTCAAAAACAATACGAAGAATTAAAAGAACATATCAAGCAACATCCAGAAGCGTACCCAGTGACTTCAGGGAGAATCAAATAATGGCTAAAATGAATATGCTACACGCCATTAACTCGGCGCTAGACATCACTATGGCAGAGCATCCGCAAGCCTGTATTTTCGGTGAAGATGTGGGTTATTTCGGCGGTGTGTTCCGTGCAACCTCAGGTTTACAAGAAAAATACGGTAAGCATCGTGTATTTAATACGCCACTGACTGAGCAAGGTATTCTTGGTTTCGCAAATGGTTTAGCGGCTTTTGGCGCTCCGGCACTGGCTGAAATTCAGTTTGCGGATTATATCTTCCCTGCATTCGATCAGATCGTGAACGAATCGGCTAAATTCCGTTACCGCAGTGGTAATGAATTCAATGTGGGTAATTTAACAATTCGAACGCCTTACGGCGGTGGTATTGCGGGCGGTTTATACCATTCACAATCTCCAGAAGCTTACTTTGCGCATACACCAGGTTTGAAATTAGTTGTACCTCGTAACCCTTACCAAGCTAAAGGTTTATTACGTGCATGTATTAAAGATGATAACCCGGTAATTTTCTTTGAGCCGAAGCGTTTATATCGTGCTTCAGTCGGTGAAGTACCTGAAGAAGACTACGAAATTGAGCTGGGTAAAGCTGAAGTCGTAAAAGAAGGCTCAGATGTGACGCTCCTTGCTTGGGGCGCGCAGATGGAAATCATCGAGCAGGCTGCTGAAAAAGCAGAAGAAGCAGGTATCAGCTGTGAGATCATTGACTTACGTAGTATTCTGCCTTGGGATGTTGAAACCATTGCTAAATCTGTGACCAAAACAGGCCGTTTGATCATTAGTCATGAGGCTCCGATCACCAATGGTTTTGGTGCTGAAGTCGCTGCAACTATTCAGCAAGAATGTTTCTTACATTTAGAATCGCCGATTTTACGAGTGTGTGGCTTAGATACTCCTTACCCACTGGCACTTGAAAAAGAATATGTACCAGATGCACTTAAAGTGTTCTCTGCGATTAAAAAGTCGGTTGAGTTTTAAGGATTAGACATGTCAAAAGAATTTATCTTACCAGATATTGGCGAAGGCATTGTAGAGTGCGAAATTGTAGAGTGGTTAGTCTCAGTCGGTGATGAAGTAAAAGAAGATCAACCTATCTGTGACGTAATGACCGACAAAGCGCTAGTACAAATTCCTGCCGTACATGATGGTGTGATCACACAATTACACTATGAAAAAGGCGAAATTGCTAAAGTGCATGAGCCGCTTTTTGCAATGGATGTAGCAGGTGCTGCACCTGCCGAAGTAGCTAATGACACTCAAGCGTCATCAGACACTTCAGGTTCTCATTTAGAAGACTTTATACTGCCAGACATTGGTGAAGGTATTGTTGAGTGTGAAATCGTTGAGTGGTTAGTCAGCGAAGGTGACACCATAGTTGAAGACCAAGCTGTGTGTGACGTAATGACAGACAAAGCCTTGGTACAGATCCCAGCTAAATACGATGGTGTGGTTGAAAAGCTTTACTATCAGAAGGGTGAAATTGCACAGGTTCATAGTCCGTTATTCCAAATGCGTTTAGCTGGTGGTAATGGCAATGTTCAAACTTCTTCGGTAGCTGAAAGTAAGCCAGCTGCAAAAGCTGATACACAAAATACTACAGTGAAAACGCAATTACCAAAAAATGGTAAAGCAATCGCGTCTCCAGCTGTTCGTCGTTTAGCGCGTGAGCAAGATATCGATATTAACTTGGTACCTGGCTCTGGCAAAAATGGCCGAGTGTATAAAGAAGATATTGCCAGGTTTGTAAGCGGTGAGACTGAGCAACAAGCGGTTGTTGAAACCAAACCAGCTGCAACAAACACAGCGGCTGCTTCAGAGGTTGTGCAAGCTGTTACTTCAGGGGGCACGCGTGTAGAGCCTATTCGTGGCATGAAAGCAGCAATGGCAAAGCAGATGGTTGCATCGGTATCGACCATTCCACACTTTACATTCAGCGATGAAATCGACTTAACTGACCTGATCGCGCTTCGCAAAGAGCTCAAAGAGCAGTATGCGAAAGAAGGTATCAAGCTGACTATGATGCCATTCTTTATTAAGGCACTTTCGCTTGCGATTAAAGAGTTCCCAATTGTTAATTCACAAGTAAACGATGACTGCACTGAGATCACCTATTTTGATGACCACAATATCGGTATGGCTGTAGATTCAAAACTTGGTTTATTGGTGCCAAATATTAAAGGTTGTCAGAGTAAATCTATAGTTGATGTTGCCCAGGATGTAACACGCTTAACTGATGCAGCTAGAGAAGGACGCGTTTCACCTGATGATTTGAAGGGCGGCACAATTTCGATTTCGAATATAGGTGCAATTGGTGGTACAACTGCAACGCCAATTATTAATAAGCCTGAAGTGGCGATTGTGGCATTAGGTAAATTACAGCACTTACCTCGTTTTGATTCACAAGGTAATGTCGTTTCTCGTGCAATTATGCAAGTCAGTTGGTCTGGCGACCACAGAGTTATTGATGGTGGCACAATTGCTCGATTCAATAATCTATGGAAGGCTTACCTTGAAAATCCTGCGAAGATGATGATGGCGATGCGCTAAGTTATTTTCAAAATATATTTTAAAGCCCCGCCCAATGCGGGGTTTTTTGTTAATGAACACTTAACGTTTTTATTCTAATTCTACCTTTCCGATATTTCTTTTTTGTACCTGTTAACCCTTAATTTATGATCAAATGTATATTTTGTTACATATTCCAGTTAATAAAAGATCAAATAAAATATTGTATACAATATAAATTGTATGTATTGTGTTACGCGTCATTATGAAAAACGCAAAACTCACAGGAGTAGGACAACTCATGAAGTACAATAATAAAAAAGGTAACTATCTAAGAAAAAGCCTTGCAGCTACTGCAATTGCTGCAGCAT
Organism: Pseudoalteromonas sp. SS15; assembly: GCF_049257195.1. Classification (NCBI taxonomy): domain Bacteria; kingdom Pseudomonadati; phylum Pseudomonadota; class Gammaproteobacteria; order Alteromonadales; family Pseudoalteromonadaceae; genus Pseudoalteromonas; species Pseudoalteromonas sp. SS15. The sequence goes on along the minus strand of NZ_JBMMUD010000001.1, from coordinate 361,931 downwards.
TAAGTTGGCACGCGCCAACGTTAGCTGTAGACGGCAGCAGTGTTGTTAAGGGTCATATCGAAGCAAGTACGGGCTCTGATATTATTGGTGCAACATTGACTTTCAAACACAAAACTAAAGGTTTGAAATATACAGTGACAACCAATGCTGAAGGTGAGTACTTGTTACGTAATGTACCTGTCGGTACTTACGACGTAACAATCGTAAAAGATGGTTATCAAAGTGTACTGCAAGAAAATGTAAACGTTACCATTGGTCAATCTATGATCATTGATGCACAAATGTCGCAAGCTGGTCAAAATATTGAGCGTATCGCTGTAACAGGTGCTTCAATTCGTCGAGTTGATTTAAGTAATTCGACATCAGGTGTGACATTCAGTGATGAAGAATTAAACATGATGCCTGTAAATACGGGTTTCGAAAGCATTGCACTACTTGCACCGGGTACGTCTGCGCCTGGTGGTAGTAGTTTCAATGGTGCATCAAGCTTTGGTGGTGCGTCATCAGCTGAAAATGGCTACTACTTCAATGGTTTAAATGTTGCTTCAATTAAAACAGGCCTAGGTTCAATTCGCTTACCTTGGGAAGCGATTTCTCAAACGCAAATCAAAACGGGTGGTGTAAGCCCTGAGTTTGGTGGTGCGATGGGTGGTATCGTAAACGCGGTATCTAAATCGGGTGAAAATGACTTTGATTTTGGTGCAGAGGTGCGCTGGGATCCATCAAGCCTAGAATCTAACCATGATTCTATTTATCAGTCTAATGGCACAATTTCAACAAATACACAGCGTGATGAATATGATTTTAAAGAGTTTCAAGTTTGGGCATCGGGTGCGTTAATTGAAGATAAAGTATTTGCTTACGCATTATTTTCACCACGTCGTTCAGACAGTGAAGGCGCTGGACAGACAACTTTCAGCTCTACCTCTACCGAAGAAGATCGCTGGTTCACAAAGCTAGATTGGTTCATTAATGAAGACCATTCAATTGGTTTCTCAGCAATGAATAACAAGCGTACTTGGGATACAACAAATTTTGTTTATGATTGGCAAACTAATGTAATTGGCGATCAAAAAGGGGTAGCTGCACCAGGTGAAGATGGCGGTAAAGTTTTCAGTGTTAACTATAACGGCTACTTAACAGACACTATGTCAGTTTCTGCTGTAGTTGGTCAGGTTACTGAGAATGTTGAAAATGTGGTTGCATCGACAGATCCTGGTGTATGGGATTCTAGAAATGGCTGGACAACACTAAGCCAACATACAACATCAACTGTATCAGAAGAGAAATATGTACGTGAGCAAGCACGTGTTGATTTCACTTTAGATTTAGATGAGCACGCTTTACAGTTCGGTATTGACTATAACAAAGTAAAAGTAAAATTTAGCTCAGGTCAAAATGGTATTGGCGATGGTATGGGCTGGTGGGAAATCAAAAACGCAGGTGTTGATGATATCTCAGGTGCAGCAGAAGGTGAGTCTTTCATCGAAAGACGTGTAAGAACACGTGACGTAGATTCTGATTCAACTTCAATTGCGTTCTATATTAATGATACTTGGCAAGCAACTGACAATTTAGTGCTTAATTTAGGTCTTCGTTATAGTGAGTTTGAAAACACGGTGACAGATGGTCGTGCATACGTTGATATGAAAGACCAAATCTCGCCTCGTCTTCAAGCAATCTATGACTTACACGGTGATGGTACAACTAAAGTGTTCGCAACATTTGGCCGTTATTACCAACCGGTTTCTGCAAACATGAATATCACGCAAGGCTCTGCGTCAGTTGAATGGTTCGAATACCATGAAATGGGCGATGTAAATGCAGATGGTACACCAGTACTGTTAGCTGATGGTTCACCAAGTCGTGGCGATATGTTACGTGACCGTCGCTGGCGTCAACGTGGTATTACTGAACCTGGCCTTATCGCTTCTTCAAGCTTGAAACCTATGTATTCTGATGAAATCACCATTGGTTATCAGCAGGAAATTTTTGATACTATGTCAGCGGGTGTACGTGTGGTTCACCGTGACCTAGGTCGCAGCGTAGAAGACACAGATGTAGGTCCTGTACTTGCTAAGAAATTAGCTGAAATGGGTATCACAGATAATGTGGGTCAAGGCTCATATTATGTGTTGAACAATCCAGGTGAAGCGATTGAAATGTCTTATGACTTTGATGGCGATGGTACAGTTGATGTAATTAACTTATCAGCTGAAGAGCTAGCTTTACCTGCAGCAGTACGTAAGTACACAGCGGTTGAGTTTACTTTAGATGGCAACGTGACGGATGATTTAAGAATTAATGCATCTTACACTTGGTCTAAAAACTACGGTAACACAGAAGGCCTAGTTAAAACTGATAATAACCAGGCAGATCCAGGTTGGACGACTTCATACGACTATGCTGACCTAATGGACCATGGCTACGGTAACTTACCAAATGACCACCGTCATGCATTCAAATTTTCTGGCTCGTATAATATCACGGATAACTTAATTGCTGGTTTAGTGGCTCGTACTACATCAGGTCGTCCGCAAAGTTACTTCTCAGTACACCCTAAGAATGTAGATAGCTGTGCAGAAGGTAACCCTTGGGATGCATGTATTAGTCGTTATTATGACCATGCCTCACACTATGACGAAAATGGTAACCCAGCGCCTCGTGGTAGCGCAGGCACACTACCATGGGTAACGAATGTTGACCTTTCAATGTCATATTTCACAGAGCTAATGGGTAATGAAGTATCACTGAAAGCCACCGTTTATAACTTACTGAATGCTGATAGTGCTTTAAACATCAACGAAGAACGTACTCGTTATGGTGATGATGGTATTGAGTTAAACCCAGATTACGGCATGGTGACAGGTCGTCAAGCGGCACGCTATGTCTCACTGACTGCACGTATGGTTTTCTAATCTCCCTGAAAATACCCGTGCGCGCTGAGCGAAGTACCTACGCTCAGCATTCACCCAATGCCAAGCTTGCTTGGCATTTTTTGATCTAAGGAAGTTTCATGTCAGATTTTATAAAACAATTAGAAACACTAAACATTCGGTCTGGGACACAAATAAAGTGCATTGATATGCATACAGGTGGTGAACCGCTTAGAGTAATTAAAAGCGGGTTCGCACATCTCAAAGGCAAGCGCATAGTAGAAAAGCGGCTTGAATGTCTTGAACATCAAGATCATTTACGAACGGCTATTATGGGAGAGCCAAGAGGTCACTCAGATATGTATGGTGCTTTAATCACTGAAAATGAAAGAGCAGACAGTGAGTTTGGTGTGTTATTTCTTCACAACGAAGGGTATAGCACTATGTGTGGTCATGCCATTATTGCATTGTCTACATTGGCTGAAAGAGCTGGCCACTTTAAAGAAAAAGAGGAACTAAAAATTGACTCACCAGCTGGGCAGGTAACTGCCTACTATAATAATGGGCAAGCGTATTTTGATAATGTCGCCAGTTTTGTAGTGAAACTCGACCATCAAATTAATCATCCTGCTCTGGGGTCCTTTACAACTGATGTTGCTTTTGGGGGTGCCTATTATGCTTACGTAGATGCAGACAAGCTGGATATCTCGTTGTCAAAAGCAAATGCCGCTAAATTATCTGAGCTTGGTGAAGAAATTAAAGCTTTAGTTAAGGACTCTTTAGCACTTTCACACCCAGAAGATGAAAGTTTGAGTTTTTTATATGGTGTGATTTTTTACTCGTCTACCCAAACTAAAGATAAAGACAGCCATAGTAAACATGTGTGTATATTTGCTGATGGTGAGCTTGATAGAAGCCCAACAGGAACAGGTGTAAGTGCAAGAGCCGCAATACTTCATGCTAGAAAGCAAATAAACATTGGTGACAAAATTACCATTGAAAGTATCGTAGAGAGTAGTTTTGATGTAACAATTCAAAAAGAATCACAATTTCATAGTTACAACGCTGTAATACCACGAGTATTTGGCACTGCATATATCACTGCATTTTCTAATTTCGTTTTAGAAGACTCAGATCCATTCAAACATGGTTTTTTCCTAAAATAACCCGCTCTAATCACCCAGAACGAAAATTAAACTTGAATATATGGAAAATCAAATATATGATTTTCCATATGTTTTAGGTTGACAGTTTTTTCTTTAAAACTAGAAATCACATTTTCAAGAAAGTTGACCATAATCGGTGTGTCTTCGTTCAATTTCTGGGAGTAAATATGAGTATAAAAGTTGGAATAAATGGCTTTGGCCGTATGGGTCGCCTAACTATGCGTGCCTTATATGACACTGCTGGTATTGAGGTGATTCAGATCAATGACCCAGCAGGCAATGCAGAAACACTAGCGCACCTGATGAACTTTGACTCGGTACATGGTCGCTGGAGCCATGAAGTTGATTTTGCAGGCGATACTATGGTTATCAATGGTCATACTATTTCAGTTACTCAGAATAAAACCATTGAAGCAACTGATTGGTCAAACTGTGATTTAGTAATTGAAGCGTCTGGTGTGATGAAGTCAAAAGCTAAATTACAGGCTTATTTTGATCAAGGTGTGAAACAAGTAGTTGTGACTGCGCCGGTCAAAGAAGAGGGCGTATTAAATGTGGTTTATGGCGTAAACCATGATTTATTTGATGCTGAAAAGCACAATATTGTGACTGCTGCATCGTGTACAACCAACTGTTTGGCACCACCGATTAAAGTATTACAAGAAAAAATCGGTATTGTGCATGGTTCAATGACAACAATTCACGATATCACCAATACTCAAACCATCCTTGATGCACCGCACAAAGATCTTCGTCGAGCAAGAGCGTGTGGTATGAGCTTGATCCCAACAACGACAGGTTCAGCTACTGCAATTACACATATTTTTCCAGAATTGAAAGGTAAACTAAACGGCCATGCTGTTCGTGTACCGCTGGCTAATGCATCAATCACAGATTGTGTGTTTGAAGTTAGCCGAGCGACTACTGCTGAAGAAATCAATGAATGGATGAAAGAAGCGGCTGAAGGTGAACTAAAAGACATTTTAGGTTTTGAAACTCGTCCACTTGTGTCGATTGATTATAAAACTGATCCAAGAAGTAGTGTGGTTGATGCGCAGTCAACCATGGTCGTGAATGGTACGCAAGTAAAAATGTACTTGTGGTATGACAACGAGTGGGGTTATGCAAATCGTACTGCAGATCTAGTTCGTTATGTTATTGAGCAAAAGTGGGGATAATCTAGATGTTGTCCAAACTTTCGGATGACATAAAACAATATTTACTCATCACCAGTAATTATTGGGCGTTCACATTAACAGATGGGGCGCTCAGAATGCTGGTGGTGTTGTATTTCCACCAGCTTGGCTACAGTGCGCTTGAAGTCGCCATGTTGTTTTTGTTTTATGAATTCTTTGGGGTTGTGACTAACTTAGTCGGTGGCTGGCTAGGTGCGCGACTTGGTTTGAATAAAACTATGAATTTAGGCTTGTCCATTCAAATCTTCGCATTAGTCATGCTTGCTATTAACCCAGAGTGGTTGAGTGTTGTTTATGTCATGTGTGCTCAGGCATTATCTGGCATTGCAAAAGATCTCAATAAAATGAGTGCCAAAAGTGCCATAAAAAAATTGGTACCTGAAGACGCCGATGGCGTTTTGTATAAATGGGTTGCTATTTTAACTGGTTCTAAAAATGCGCTAAAAGGTGTCGGTTTCTTTTTAGGTGGTTTGTTGCTGACCTTGTTTGGTTTTCAAGGCGCATTATGGCTTATGGCTGGAATGCTGATACTTGTTTGGCTATTAAGCCTGTGGCGATTAAAAGCAGACTTAGGTAAAAAGAAAGCAAAACCTAAATTCACAGAAATGTTCTCAAAAAGCCCGCAAATCAATCGGCTTTCAGCTGCGAGACTATTTCTATTTGCAGCAAGAGATGTGTGGTTTGTAGTAGCACTGCCAGTGTATTTTGTCAGTGATCTAGGTTGGCAAAGTAGCACAGTTGGTACTTTTATGGCTGTGTGGGTCATTCTATATGGCTTAGTACAGGCAAACGCCCCCAAAGTCACCGGCAGAAATATGGCGTTAACCCAAAGTAAGCAATCAGCGCTGTCATGGGTTACAACCCTTGCAGTTATTCCGGCAATGATAGTATTGGGTTTAGATTCAAGTTTCTCACCAGAGCTTATCCTTGTTGGTGGTTTGCTAATTTTTGGTGCTGTATTTGCGATTAACTCATCATTGCATAGCTACCTGATTGTGAGGTGTGCAGACAGTGACGGCGTATCAATGGATGTGGGCTTTTATTATATGGCCAATGCAGCAGGGCGCTTAACTGGTACTGTATTGTCTGGTGTAATGTATCAATATTATGGCTTAAGCGCTTGCTTATTGGTTTCGTCAGTTATGTTAGGCATTGCCATAGTGCTAACTAAGCGACTTTAATCTCTTTTATAAAACCCAGAAACTTAGACTCTGGGTTTTACTTCCACTTTTTATCCATAATTATCGTCTAAAGTTAATTTAGGTTTGATAATGATTGGTATCACATTGAAAAAGTTAATATATGTCTACGTATTATTCTTAGTATCTATATTTTCAAGTTTTCCCGTTTCAGCGAAACAAATTACTTTATCTGTTGGAGAGTGGCCGCCTTATATGGGCAGTGATTTACCGAATAACGGTGCCATTGCTGAGATAATTACCGAGGCATTTTCAGATATCGGGTATCAAGTTGCTTTTGAATTTTACCCGTGGGCGAGAGCGATGGAGCAAGCGCAATTAGGGAGAGTTGATGGCACCGGCTTATGGCTTAAAACTGAGTCTAGAGAAAGTGAATTCTATTTCTCTGAGCCAGTATTAGAAGAAAAGCATGTTTTTTTTTACAACAAAAAAAATAAGCCTTATCTAAATAGCTTTGAAGCATTAAAGTCGTATAGCTATGTTGGCCTTGAAGATTTCAGTTATGGCATCGACCTAGATAACATTATTCGAGCGAAACAAATCAACATGCACAGAGTGTCTAATGATGAGCAAGCATTTGGCATGTTGTTAAAAAGCAGAGTATCGATTTACCCACAAGAAATGGCGGTTGGTTACTATTTGTTGCGTCAACATTTTTCAGAGCAAGAAGTGAAAAACATAGGGCATATCGAACAGCCCTTCATGCGCAAAAACAGCCACATCATGTTATCGAAAGCTGATAAGAATAATGCCGATATTCTGAAGATGTTTGATGAAGCTTTACTTAGAATGAAACAATCAGGTCGTTATGATCAATTTTTAGCAAAAGTGATTAAATTTAAAAATTGAGCTGTGTTAATACACAGCTCATAGAGGAGTTTAAATCAAAGCAGTGATAGTTTTGATTTGATCTACAAGCTCTTGGTTTGTTAACTGACCGGTTTCTAAGTCGAAATTATCATAGAAACTCGGTACTGAAAGTGAGCCTTTTACATCCATGGCAAAAAACTGAGATGAACCAACTGCAGCAGCGAGTACGCTTTGCGCACCACCGGGACCCGGTGAAGTCGCTAACAAAATAACTGGTTTACCTTGGTAAACTTTCATATCAATACGTGATGTCCAATCAAAAATGTTTTTGTAGGCAGCCGTATAAGAACCATTGTGCTCAGCAAAAGAAATAACAATGGCATCTGCTTCGCCAATTTTTTTGAAAAAAGTTTGTGCTTTTTCTGGAATACCTGATTCATTTTCACGATCTGAGCTGTAGATTGGCATTTCAAAATCGTTTAAATCTAATAATTCAACGTCTGCGTTTTCAATTTGATTTGCCGTGTACTGAGCCAACTGTTTGTTAATTGATTGGCGGCTACTACTTGCTGCAAATGCTAATACTTTCATGACTTCTTCCTCATTAATTAAGTGATGAGTCTTCAATTCATTGCTCGACTCGATGAAATATAGTCTATATTATCTTTATTTAGTTATTAATCCCTTATTTGTGTTTTCACTATTTCCATATGACTATGAATAAGCTGTTTGAAGGTATAGAAATTTTTGTTGAAGTGGTTAAGCGAGGAAGCTTTGCAAGTGCCGCGCAGCAATTGGGCCATTCTAATTCTCATATTTCTAAAGAAATGAATAAGCTTGAAGCAAGGCTTGGTGTGAGATTGTTAAATAGAACAACACGCTCTTTGGCGCTCACACCAGAAGGTGAGGCTTATTATCAGCAATGCATACAGCTCATAAGTGATGCACAAGACGCCTTCAATCTAGTCACACAGGGAGACGATACGCCAAAAGGGAATTTAAAGTTAAGTTGTCCTATAGGGCTCTATCGCTCACATATTCAACCCATTGTAGTAAGTTTTATTAAACAGTATCCAAACGTCACCCTTGATTTAGATTTGAGTGATAAACACGTTGATATTGTTGCGGATGGATTCGATTTAGTTATACGAGCAACACCGGTATTAAATGAATCAAGCCTAATTTGTAAAAAAATCTATGCGTGCCCCACCTATGTGGTGGCATCGAAATCTTATCTTGCTCAATTTGGTCGACCTCATCACCCCAGGGAGCTCATTAACCATCATTGCATTGGTTATAGTAATCTTAAGAATCCAGAAAAATGGGAGTTTAAGCACAGTGATGCTGAACCATTTGTTGTCGATGTTAAACTCAAAGCCAAGTGTAATAACGGTGAAGCAGAAACTGCATTGGTTGAAGCTGGGGTTGGTATAACTCGATTACCTGAATTTTATTTATCAAGTGGCTTAGAATCAGGCAATTTAGAGATCTTATTTTCAGAGTATGAGCAACCAACAGTCAATGTTTATGCTGTTTATCCAAGTCGCAAGCACCTTTCATCAAAAGTCCGGCGCTTGATTGATCTGTTGAGTGATGAACTGAAAAAATAAGTTCATTCACCAATAAGGTATTAAAGCAGCCTTATCTTTTCAAGGGCTTCTTGCGTTCGTTGCGATTCTGGATTGAGTTTTGTGTTTAGCGTTAAAAATGCAATAGCAGCTTGTTGTTCGTTAGCATCAACAAGCTCATATGCAAATCTGATTAATTGACGCTCACTAAACCCTTCTTGTTGCGCTATCAATGTTTTGTACCAAGCGATTGATGGAGAAGTTCCTTGTTCTATGATCATTTTATAGAGTTGTTGTGAAAGCCGTAACTCAGGCTCTTCATAGTCTTTATCATAGATTATACTCAGTACTTTTTCAGTGATTGCTGTCATTGGCGCACCACCCGTATTATCAAGCAGTACAACTAAAGTGTCGTCTTCTAACTCACGACTGATATTGGCATTAAAACCAGGGATCATACCGCCATGATGTACTCGAGTGAGAGGTTTACCGAATCGCTCTTCTGGGTAGTTATCAACCAACCAGCCCGCTGCATAGTTTCTATGTTTTGTGACTTGATACAACACTGTGGTTAAAGGTTTAGATAAGATTTTGTTTTCAGCTAAGCCTCGGTCCCAAAGGTACAAATCCATGGCCGTTGAATACATACTGCCAGCAGAAAAGGGCACTGACATGTCTATATGGCTTGCGTGTTCTAAACGATTTAAAAGTCGCTCATAACCAGTCACCCGATTGTTTAGGACAGAATATTGTTGGTTAAACCCAGAGTTATTCATGTTAAGCGGCTTTAGAATCTGCTGTGTTAAAACTTCACTATAGGATTTACCTGTTACTTGTTCGATGACTTTACCTAAAATGGTATAACCCGCATTGCTATATCTGAATTGGGTGCCGGGCTCGAAGTTTAAATCCTCACTACAAAACTTTGAGATAAACTCGTCCAGTGTGTAAGGGTTTCTTGCTTCAACAGCTTTGTATCCGTCAAGGTGAAAGAAATTGCCAAGGCCTGATGTGTGATTTAGTAACTGTCTAATTGTAATTTTAGAGCCAGTATCTGCTCTGTAGCCTGGATAGTATTCTATTAACTTTTCATCCAACTTTAGCTTTTTTTGTTCAACAAGTTGAAGTATCAACATAGCTGTAAATTGCTTAGTAATTGAGGCGATTTTGAATTTGCCTTCAACAGTATGATTAATGTCCCATTCAAAGTTGGCTTTGCCATAACCTTTTTTCAAGAGCACTTTCCCTTTATGGCTGATTAACGCGACACCATTAAATTGCTCTAATTGGTGATATCGAGTCAGTAGTTTGTCAATTTCTTTGCTCTTTATTTGATTTGCAACGCTTAAAAATGAAGAAAAAAATATAAGTAAAAAAAGTATCTTAGTACGCATCATGCTATTCCCAAATTAAACATGCATTTAATTTAACGACATTCAAACTAATTGAAGAGTGATTTAAAGTGAGTTAGGGTGACGCACAGTGACAAAAGAACTTATCTAATAATAAGAATTAGTTAAGGGTATTTAAGGAATAAGATGTCAATTTATAAAGTCGGAGACAACCTAACTTTAAACCTTGGTGAACGAAAATTATTTAAAGGTTCGACAGAGGTTACTTTGCCTGAGTTATCATATCGATTATTAGTGTGTTTGGTTGAACGCGCGCCGAATGTCGTTTCTCATGACATTCTCTTGGACTTTGTATGGCAGGGAAAAGTTGTTTCAGAAGACACCATTAAAAAACGTGTATCTCGTCTTAGGGAAGTTTTGGCAGTCGGAAAAGAACAAGACCTTATTATTGCAGAACGAGGTCTAGGATATCGTTTAAATTTATCAGTTAAGACCATAGAACAAACAGTTAGCCTACAAGAACAACAAAATTCACCAAAACTTGTAAGTCCACAATTCCGTTATTCTATTAGGCATCGTGTCATGCTTAGTGGATTAGTCATCTTTGGCATCATTGCGTTCGGTGTTTTTAAGCAAACAGAGCCAAGCAAGATACAGCAACCAGAACAAGTAAGAAAAAGCCTATCATCTCACGATCCATCGAGTGAGCTAAATGTAGCTCGATTTATGGGGTTACAAAATAGTTCAAAAATTGATAGTGCGATTAGTGAGCTAGAAAACTCAATCAAACACGCCAGCAATAAAGTCGCTATTTTCTCAATATTAAGCGAATTGTATTTAACTAAGCATAAGTTATATGGTGCCAATCAAGACGATTTAATACAAGCCTATCAATTTGCATTAAAGGCAGTTAACGCTTCGAACAGCCAACCTTGGCCTTATGTTGCCCTTGGGAATGTGCAAATTGAGCAGGGGAAATATAAAAACGCCATTGAAAGTGCTAGCAAAGCCATTTCACTTTCGCCTAAATGGGTGAACGCGCATGCCGTCAAATCTAGTGCCCTGAATCACCGTGGTGATATTTCAGGGGCGTGGCAAGCGATCCAAATTGCGCATAAATTACAACCAGACAATCCGCTTGTTCAAAAGATACGGGTTCAGGTTTTATTAAATAAAAATATGTTTAGTTGGAGTGAACGTCATTTAGACTCATTGATAGCGTCTTCTCCGCAAGATGCGTTTTATTCGCTGACTCAAGCTGAGTATTTCTTGGAAATTAAACATTATGAAAAAGCAGAAATAACCTTAAATGAATTACTGACCTTAAAGCCAAACTTTATTGAAGCGCATCTACTTATGGCAAGCGCTTTAGAGTTACAAGGAAAAATGGATAAATCACTTGTTCATTTAAAGCGGGTTGCTCATAGCCAAAGTAAACATGCACAGCTTGCACAGTTGCTCGCCAATTTGGTTGACGGTAATAATAGAAATGTGAAAGGTAAAACTTCAGAAGGTGTTACATACTCCAATCATTTTATCGCTTCGTTGCTCACATTAAATAACAAAGACCCTGAGCAATTTATACAGCTAGCAGAGAAAGCCGTGCAAAACGGGTTTTCTAAAGAGTATTTATTAGAATCCAATATTATTGATACTTCGTTAGAGCAACAAGTACAAAGTGATAAGCTATTTAAAGATTACCAAGCTCTTAAAACAAACTTGTTTAATATCAAGCAAGCACGACGAGTAAAGCGGGTGCCTATCCTGTAGTTGAAATTAATCATTCGCATTTCACGACAAAACCTTCACAAACACTTTGCTAACTTTGCGATACCAATCCTCTTAATTAAGTGATCTATTTTGAGGCAAAGAAAACTTGTCGATAGCAAGGCGAAAATTTCGCTATTTAGTTGTTCTAAAGAAGATATTTTTAACGAAGCTAGCGACAGTTTTAGTCCCTCAAAATGATTGAGTATTATTGAGGATTGGTATGAGATACCACAAAGGAGTAAAGCGATGTTCAAACAATTTCTAAAACCCTTTAATAAATCACTGATGTTGGCATGTGTGCTACCCGTGTTAGTTGCATGCCAAGGTAGTCATTTAGAGATAATGCCTGAATTGTCAGATGAAACCTTGCTGACAGAACATTTATCTGTTGAGCAAATGCATCAAGATATTGATGCTTTATTACAAGGTGCACTGGAGCGTCACCCTAACCTTGGTAAATATACTCAAGTCTCTGAGCTAAAAAGGTACACTGAAGTACTCAAGTCGCAAATTACTCGACCTTTAATACGAACCGAATTTTATAAAATAGTCGGTCAACTTAGTCATAAATTTAATGATGGTCATGCATTCTTAATTTGGCCTTACCAAGAATATAGCTTGCTTAAAGAACAAGGTGCGAAACCTTTTCCTTTTGAAGTATTTATCAATTCACAGCAAGAGCTATATATACAAAACGACTATCATTCAGGTATTGAGAGGGTTGTGGCTGAAAGTAAAATTTTGTCGATTAATGGTATTTCGACAAAAGACCTTGTATTAGACATGCAAAGATATACAGGTGGAGAGAGTCGGCTACTTAGAGAAAAAGTCGTTGTAGCGAGATTCCCAGTTAACTTGTGGGCTGTATACGGATTTATTAATGAATTTAAACTAGAAATAGAAGTCGAGGGGAGAGCCAAAACCCTGCAGATCACCCAAGCCCAAGATTGGCAACAGACAACAACTGCTATTTCAGGAAAAACAAATCAAGACCATTACTTTAAAGAGTTAGAAAAAGGTGTAGGTTTATTATATTTGGAACATTTTGATATTAAACCGAGCGAGTTTGAAGATTTTGTAGATGACAGTTTTGAGCAAATTAAGACGTTAAACATTCACTCTCTTATTATTGATATTAGAAACAACCCCGGTGGTAATACGGATACCGTTGCCTATTTAAGTCGCTACCTTGCAAATAAACCATTCAGATTGGTCTCAGCGCTGCAAGAAAAACTCAACAAAGACAACCGTGGTTGGTTTAATTATAAAGGTGAAGTAGGGAAGGTTGTTGACACGGATTGGGATGAATGGGAAACGCCAATGAGTGACGATATCAGATTTACTGGTAAGGTTTATTTACTGACAGGCGCTATGAGTTATTCAGCAGCCATCGTATTCGCAACGACCTTAAAAGATAATGGCTTTGCAACCTTAGTAGGTCAGCCAACACAAGGTTTTGCCAATCAATCAGGACAGGGCAATTTGTTTAACTTACCTCACTCAGAGCTAAGGGCTTATATTACAACTCGATTATTAGTTAGGCCGAGCGGGGAATTGACTCAACAAGGTGTTCAACCACATTATGAAATTGAACCAGGCAATAGCATCACGCAAAACATGAATGATAAGACCATTGCGGCCACACTAGAGTTAATTCGGAAAAAAGCAGCAAAATGAACGAAATAAGAAACCACATATTATTGGTTGAAGATAATCAGCAATTAGCAGAGCAGCTGTGCGATTTTCTTATGCAAAAGGGCATGGTCGTTGACTATGCCTGTAATGGACAAATGGCAACCAACCTTCTCAAATCTGAACACTTTGATGTTGTAATTCTTGATTTAACCTTACCTGATACCGATGGACTAAATCTCTGTCGTTTTATCAAATCAGAACTTTCTGCAAATGTTCCGGTATTGATGCTCACCGCAAGAGACAGTATTGAAGAAAAGCTTGAAGGCTTCTCACATGGCACAGACGATTACCTAACAAAACCTTATGTATTAGACGAGGTTTATGTTCGGTGCTTAGCACTCGCTAGAAGGCATCAATTACATAAGTCTCAGAAGACATGTATTGGTGATTTAGAAATAGACTTTCATCAAAAAACAGTTCATCGCCGAGGGCAAAACATAAAACTCTCAAAAACCGATTTCTTATTACTTAAATTGCTTGCTGAAGCATATCCGAACGCGCTCAGCAAACGCCAATTAATTGAAAAAGTATGGGGAGATGATATGCCTGATACCGATGCCGTTCGCAGTCATATTTATACGCTTCGCAACGCCATTGATAAACCGTTTGAGTGCCCGATGATTAAAACGGTTCACGGAATTGGTTTTAAAATTGTTGCGTCTGAGTAATACGTGTCTAAAAAACGAGTATTTTAATTAGAGTAACTAAAATAAAGTGATGCAACGATGAAAAGCCTTTCAAACAGTATAAGTCGCGTGATTATAGCGACTGTGATATCTATCTCGCTTATTTATAGCTTGTTGATTATTTTATATGCTTGGACAATTGAAGATAATATTTTTAACCGTTTAGTTAATGACGAAGCAAGTTATATAAGCTCAGAGTTTCAACGCTCAGGGCTGATCCGCCCACCAAAAGCTAATTATATGCGCTTGGTTAAAAACTTTTCTGATCTACCTATCGAAATCCAAAAAGAGTACCCGTCAAACTCTAGCAAAGTCGAGTACCAAATAAGTTCTGGAAAAACGTTCCATATGACTACCCTAGAATTAGGTGGACAACAATTATTTTTGCTCGCTGACGTAGAGCAGTTCGAGGTTAGCAAAGATAATATGCCAAACTTGCTCGTGTGGCTTTTAGTAATAGCTTGTGTTATTTCTGCCATAGCCCTCGTTGTTAGCTTATTGACTGCCAAGAAGATAACAAGGCCTTTAAAAACGCTCGCATCTCAAGTGAACACAAAAAATGCAGAAAACATTGAGCCTGATGTATTTCCAGAAAACGAAATCGGTTTATTAGCACTCAATACTAAAAACGCTTTTACTCAGTTGAATAGCGCGCTTGATCGAGAGCGCGTTTTTACCAAAGACATAAGTCACGAAATCAGAACGCCTGTGGCGATTATTCAAAATGTACTTTCAGCAAGCAAAGAATCCAAAAAAATCACAGAAAATGATTTTGATACGGTTGCAGAGGCGGTTGCTAATATCAATCAAATCACTTCAATTTTATTGGCGCTTGCACGTTCCGAATCCAGCCAAAGAGAGGTGGTTAATTTAACTGCAGAGTTAGAGTCTTTGATTATTAACCAATTCGATTTTTTACTCGCAGAAGCAGGCAAACATCTTGAGTTAACTCTTAATTTTGAGAGGGATGTGAAAGTAACGTTTAACCAAAATTTGGTTACTATTCTAATGCTAAATCTATTGTCGAACATGGTCCGACATGCGAGTGGTGATAATGCCGACATTACCTTAAATGAGCGGCAGCTTATTTTTAAAAACCAGACTCACCAAAATACCATTAGTTCACCATTTGTAAGCGGCGTAAAAGGCAAGCAGAGTGAAGGGGTAGGGCATGGTTTAAACTTGATAAAGCGCATTTGTGAGCAATCAAACTGGCAATTGAGCATTGAACAACCGCCAGGTTACTTTATAGTGCAAATAAGCTTTGGTAACACGCCCCCAAACACTTAAATAAATATAAATCACGACAAAGTCACGACAACTGATTGGTTAAAGTGTTGCTAACTTCAACAAGGAGAAGCAGCAATGAAATATTTAACTTTATTCATAATTTGTATGGGCTTAATAAGCCCCCATGTATTTGCCAAAAAAGTCGCTCTATTAATTTCCGGTTACGGCAATGAAACCCAAGGTAAAATTAGTTATGACCTTGAAGAGCTTGCACAAACTTATTTGGTATTACATAACCATAACTTAGAGCTCGATATTGTCACACCTAAAGGCGGTGAGGTTGTTGTTAAGACAAATAAAGACAATCTAGCTTACATACAAAAATTCAAAGGGCTTGCCCTTCATAAATTGCAAAATACTCACTCAGCAAAACAGGCAATTCAGCAAAGCTATGACGCTTTATTCATTGTTGGGGGAGACGGCGCAATGTTTGATTTACCTTTTGACCCGTCAACTCAAACTTTCATTAATCAGTTTATAGAACAGCAATCACCCATTGCTGCGGTATGTCATGGTCCTGCCGCATTGGTTAATTTGAAATTCCCTGATGGTCGTTACTTTGTGGCGGGCAAGAAGGTAAATAGTTTTACGCAAATCGAAGAACAAGCTTTTAATGCAGAACTACTTGATAAATTTCCATTTTCACTTGAAGAAAAGTTGATTGAGCGCGGTGCAACATTTGTGAAAAACAGCCCAATGATGCCGTATATTTCTGTTGATGGAACGCTTATAACAGCTCAAAACCCGATGAGTGTCGCTAAAGCCGCAGAAGCCTTGTTACTAAAGTTAGGCATTTCACCAAAGCAAAGAACACCCTTTAAAGATGAAGCAACTTTCGAATTAATAACACAGGCCAAATCAAACGGTGCTGCGGTTATTTCAATTGAGCTTGGCAAAGATAAAACGAGATATGACTTAAATTATTTGGGGCTTTATGCTTTTTACGCATATAGACTCGCACAAACGCAAGATCAAAAACGGCAGGAGTTAACGCTTAAAGCTGAAATAGCAAACATCTTTAAGCATCCTAAATTATCAGAGTCTCTAATTAACGCTTATCTTGAGCAGCAATTAATTAAAGAGGCAGAGCAGGCATATCAGGTATTTAAACTGGATTTTCCAAGCGATAAGTCTATCGCTTTGCTTGAAAACAAAATAAATAGTTACAAATAGACTGCATAGTTATAGGAACAAAATGCTTGCCTAAAATCCAAACTCGATCTAATGTGATATCAACTTGATATCACATTGATGGAGTTTTCAATGAAAGAAACAAAAGGATTCTCAGCAAACGGGTATGTTGCAACTGTGATTTTTATTGCAATTGCATTAGCCTGTTTAAGCCAATTCAACCCAGTAAATGGGAGTGGCATTTTATTTGTCGTTCTAGCTGTGCTTAGTTTGGCATGTCTAACAGGATTATTCATGGTGCAGCCAAACCAAGGTCGTGTACTCACTTTGTTTGGCAGTTACGTAGGCACAGTGAAAGAAAATGGGTTACGTTGGACTGTCCCTTTCTTTATTCGCAGAAATATTTCTTTAAGATTAAGAAATTTTGAAAGTAATAAAATCAAAGTAAATGATGCGCACGGTAATCCGATTGAGATTGCTACCGTGGTTGTGTGGTCAGTGAATGACACTGCAGAAGCCGTATTTGAAGTAGATGACTACGAAAGCTTTGTAAACATTCAAAGTGAAGCGGCGCTAAGAAATATGTCAAGCGCTTATCCCTACGATCAACATGACGGTGATGAAATTGCATTGCGCAGTCACCCAATTCAAGTCTCTGAAGCTTTAAAAACAGAAATTCAAGATAGGCTGGCAAAAGCAGGTGTAAAAGTACATGAAGCTAGAATTTCACACCTTGCTTATGCGTCAGAAATTGCCAGTGCCATGTTACAGCGTCAACAAGCTTCAGCAATCATTGCTGCAAGACAAAAAATAGTAGATGGTGCTGTTGGTATGGTTGAGCTTGCGCTAAGCCGATTGTCTGAACGAGAAATCGTAGAGCTAGACGAAGAGCGTAAAGCCGCTATGGTCAGCAACTTGCTGGTGGTATTATGCGCCGAGCAAAATACGCAACCTGTGGTCAATGCAGGTAGTTTATACTAGTACTTGTTTTTAAATTAAGTCGAAGTTGTCGTTTAGGCTTCGACTTACCAATTTTTTTGAGGATTATTTTGGCCAGTAAGAAAAGTTATCCACTCAGAATAAACCCTGATGTTTTAGCGGCAGTTCAGCGCTGGGCCGACGATGACTTACGCAGTGTAAACGCGCAAATAGAATATATTTTGCGAGATGCATTGGTAAAATCGGGCAGGGTAAAAATAGTGCAAAAAGTGGTAACTGAAGTACAGCCACAAGGGGAAGACGGCGAGTAAATACTCATTGAACTTGGCTTGGTCAATTCTCAATAAAAAGCAGAGGGTTTAAAAGCTAAACCAAAAGAATAAACTATGATAAAAAATTTGTTAAACAGCTTACCTGATAACCTTCAAGAGGAGGCTTTCGAAGATCTGATTAAAACCGATTCAGTTCGCATTGAGCGTATTGTTTCTCATGGACACAGCTCACCTGCAACAGGTTGGTATGACCAATACGAGCATGAATGGGTGATGGTCTTAGAAGGCTTTGGTGTAGTTGAATTTGAAAGTGGTGAATGTATAACGCTTGAACAAGGTGATTCATTGAATATTCCTGCCCACAAAAAGCACAAAGTGAAACAAACCTCAGAACAACAGCCAACGATTTGGTTGGCTGTTTTTTATAAATAATCATCATGGCAAAACCGAATAAAAAAGGGCCCGTTAGAACGGTTGATATTTTTTGCGCAAAATGTCGAACCCAACTTTTTAAATACCGAAAGGGTGGCAAGGGTGCGTTAGTCAAATGCTTTGAAGAGCGAATTGTTGAAGACTACACCAAGGATAAAATTCATTGTCCACAGTGCAATATTAAATTTGCGAGAAAAACACTGATTAGAGGCACTCCAGCACTCAAAATCGTTGGCGGTAAGGTTACTTTTAAATAACTTCTTATTTGATTAGCAAAATTATAATACGACTTACACTAAGCGTAATCTGTTCATCATACGTTGATTTATCTGAGATTAAAATCCGATTATGTCTAAATTATTGTGTTATCAATCCAATTTGGCTGTATTTAAATATTCTCCTGACTTATCCAAACACATGTTCTAGGACTGCAATAATTTGTTGGTGAGAAGACATAATATCAGTAATATGCTTTTACAGGTTTTTTTAAGAGTTCAGACGTGTATCAAGAAGTTGCAGTTGACCATTTACCGGTAATTACCACATCGAACGAGCTAAATGCTTTTGACTATTCTCCGGATATCATTTGGGTTTTTGATTTAGACCGCCATGGCTTTTGGTGGGGTAATAAGAACGCCCTGGATTTTTGGGGGTTAAGTGACGTTCAGCAATTGATCGATAAAGACTTGTCTGGTGACACTGAAGGTGCTCGCAAACGCACAGAACAAACATTTGTTAAAGCTGCACAAGAAGGGTTAACAAAGGATCCTTGGACAACATACCCAAATGGTCAACCAAAAGTCATGCTAATGCGTCATGTTGCGGTGTTGCTTGGGCCCGAAAAGCACCGTGGGATTATCGCTTTTATCAGTGAGCAGATGGATACCAGTAGCCAGCCTGAAAACTTACTCTTTGCTGAAGCGATGCGATATACCACCGTAGCGGTAAGTTGCTATGACATGGACGGAAAGCGTTTATTTGAAAATCCAGCGTTTACTGATTGGTATAGCAACATAAAACAAGATGAAAACCTCAGTGATTTTGAAACTCGCTTTGAAGAACAATCAGAAGCAAGAGCACGTTTAACAGCTTCTCAGAGCCAAAAAGCTGGATGCGAAGAGCATCTAATGCAAACAAACAATGGGGTGCAGCGTCACACCGTAGACATCCGTATAAGT
Organism: Pseudoalteromonas sp. SS15; assembly: GCF_049257195.1. NCBI lineage: Bacteria > Pseudomonadati > Pseudomonadota > Gammaproteobacteria > Alteromonadales > Pseudoalteromonadaceae > Pseudoalteromonas > Pseudoalteromonas sp. SS15. The sequence goes on along the minus strand of NZ_JBMMUD010000001.1, from coordinate 342,371 downwards.
CGACACCCAATCACTGGTGACTTTGTATTTCTAGTGACTGAATATGATGTCACCGAGTTACACGATACGATACAAGAACTTCAGAAGACAAAAACGGAACTTAAAAAAATAGCGCATTATGATCCTCTGACTAAACTGCCTTCTGTTTGGCTGACAAAAGAGAGATTAAATTCAGCATTTAAACAAGCGAAGCGCTCAGATAAGCAACTGGCCGTGATGTTTCTAGATTTAGATGGTTTTAAAGAAGTAAATGATACTTATGGACATGGTGCTGGTGATGAATTGCTCAAGCAAGTCGCAACTAGACTTTCTAATATTTTTAGAGAATCAGACACAGTTGGTCGACTGGGCGGAGATGAATTTTTAATCTGTCTTCCCAATGTTGATAGTAAACATAATGTAGTCAACTTAGCGAAAACAGCAATCGAGAAAATAGCAAAGCCTTACGAAGTAAAAGACAGTTCCGAGAAAGTGAATAAGGTGAGTATCAGTGCTAGCTTAGGTATTGCATACTTCACAGAAAACAGTGACAACATAGAGTCTTTGATCCGCTGCGCAGATGAAAAAATGTATCAAGCTAAGCGTAATGGCAAAAACCGCTTCCAAGACTAGACAAAGAAAACAAAAAGGCCATCTTAAGTATAAAGGTGGCCTTTTTAAAAAGATTTTTTAGATGATTTTAAAAATCAAGCTTATTTAAAATATCGTCTTCGACATTTTGTGAAAGCGTGACTTTAAGTTTAGGAGTTCGCTCCATTTCGCGTTTGATAGCAAAGTTAGCTTCTTCGTTACGCGCCCAGCTGCGACGGGCAATACCATTGTTTACATCAAAAAGTAGCATAGACTTAAGGCGGCGCTCTGCATCTTCACTACCGTCTAGTAACATACCGAAGCCTCCATTGATAACTTCACCCCAACCAACACCACCACCATTGTGGATAGACACCCAAGTTGCACCGCGGAAACCGTCACCAATCACGTTGTGAATAGCCATATCTGCAGTAAAACGGCTACCGTCGTAAATGTTTGACGTTTCACGGAATGGTGAATCTGTGCCTGATACATCGTGGTGGTCACGGCCAAGAACTACTGGGCCAATCTCACCGCGTGCAATGGCATCGTTAAAGGCATTTGCAATCTTAATACGACCTTCCGAGTCAGCATAAAGAATACGTGCTTGTGAACCAACCACTAGCTTATTCTCTTTCGCATCTTTGATCCAAGTGATGTTGTCTTGCATCTGCTGTTGAATTTCTTCCGGCGAATTCGCCATGATCTCTTCAAGCACTTTTGCAGCAATTGCATCGGTTTTGTCTAAATCTTCAGGATTACCAGAAGTACACACCCAGCGGAATGGGCCAAAACCATAGTCAAAACACATCGGGCCAAGAATATCTTGCACGTATGACGGATATTTAAAGTCGATGCCGTTTTCAGCCATAACATCACCACCTGCGCGTGATGATTCAAGTAAGAACGCATTACCGTAGTCGAAGAAGTACGTGCCTTTTGCTGTGTGCTTGTTTACCGCATCAGCATGGCGTTTAAGCGTGGCTTGTACTTTTTCTTTAAATACCTCTGGCTCTTCACGAATTAATCGATTTGATTCTTCATAGCTGATATCAACCGGGTAGTAACCGCCTGACCAAGGGTTATGAAGCGACGTTTGGTCAGAGCCTAAGTGAATGAAAATATCTTCAGATAGGAAGCTTTCCCATACATCAACAACGTTACCAATAAACGCAATTGACACCACTTCTTCGTTTTCTTGTGCTTTACGTACACGGGCAACAAGGTCTGGCATGTTATCAACCAGCTCGTCCACCCAACCTTGTTGATGACGCTTAATTGCCGCCTTTGGGTTCACCTCAGCACATACAGTAATACAGTTAGCTATGTTACCCGCTTTTGGCTGTGCACCACTCATACCGCCAAGACCGGCTGTTAAGAAAATCTTACCTTTTGGTGATTCACCTTTATTGAGTACTTTACGAAATGCATTCATCACCGTAATGGTTGTACCGTGAACAATACCTTGCGGGCCAATGTACATAAATGAGCCTGCAGTCATTTGGCCATATTGCGTTACACCTAGGGCATTGAATTTTTCCCAGTCATCCGGCTTTGAGTAATTCGGGATCATCATACCGTTGGTTACAACTACACGCGGCGCATCTTTCGATGATGGGAATAATCCCATAGGGTGACCTGAGTACATATGTAGCGTTTGATCTGCTTCCATTTCGCTTAGGTACTTCATCGCAAGTAAGTACTGCGCCCAGTTTTGGAATACCGCACCGTTACCACCGTAAGTGATAAGTTCCTCTGGGTGCTGTGCTACTGCTGGATCAAGGTTGTTGTCGATCATGAGCATGATCGCCGCAGCTTGCTCGCATTTTGCAGGGTAATCAGAGATTGAGCGTGCTTTTAGCTCATAGTTAGGCTTAAAGCGGTACATATAAATACGGCCAAAATCTTTTAGTTCTTGCGCAAATTCTTCTGCGAGCTCCGCATGCCACTCTTTCGGAAAGTAACGTAGCGCATTACGCACCGCTAGCTGCTTTTCTTCAACCGATAAAATATCTTTACGCTTTGGCGCGCGGTTAGCGCCTGCAGGATATGCTTTCGGTGCAGGTAATTCGCTAGGGATACCTTGTTTGATGATATTCTGAAATTCTTGTACGTTCATGTCAGTTATCCTTAGTTCAGCGTAACAGTGAATGCCTGAGATTTAACAAACTCAACCATGGCATCAATGTCAGGCTTTAATAGTCTATCTTCTTCTAATTTCGCAACCTTAGTACGAATGAGCGCATGATTTTGTTCAATGATATCTGAACAGGTATTTGGGCGTCTGAAGTCAACGGCTTGTGCTGCGTACATTAGCTCAATTGCGAAGATTTTCTCAAGATTACCAAGAATCTGGTTAAGTTTACGGCCCGAGATACTGCCCATAGATACGTGGTCTTCCTGACCCATTGACGTTGGTACACTGTCCGCTGATGGTGGGAAGCACAGTGATTTGTTTTCTGTAACAAGTGCCGCGGTGGTGTATTGAGGGATCATCATGCCTGAGTTTAGGCCGCCTGATGTAGTCAGTAGACGCGGTAAGCCATGTAAACCTTCAAGCAATAAATAACAACGACGGTCTGAAATATTACCCAGCTCAGCAGCGGCAATTGATGCATAATCAAGTGCCATTGCCAGCGGTTGACCGTGGAAGCTACCGCCTGAAATTGCTTCTTCTTCACTGATCACAATTGGGTTATCAGTGACTGAGTTCATTTCAATTTCAACAAGTTCTTTCAAGTGATTGTAGGCGTTACGTGATGCACCGTGTACTTGCGGAATACAGCGCAACGAATAAGGGTCTTGAACGCGGTCACAGTCAGTGTGATCTGCCATATTTTGTGAGTCTTTAAATAGACGACGCATGCGTGTAGCAACTTCAATATTGCCAGCAAAGGCACGAATTGCATGTAGCTCTTTTCTAAATGGCGATTGGCTACCTTGCATACCTTCAATGCTCATTGCACCTGCTACATCGGCAAGGTCAAGCAGGTAACGCATCTTAGTTAGGCCAGTAATACCATGAGATAAAATAAACTGAGTACCGTTAATCAGCGCTAAACCTTCTTTAGCATGAAGATCCATTGGCTCTAAGCCATTGTCAGCTAGGGCTTTTGCCGCAGGCACAATGTCATCACCAACCCAAAACTCACCTTCACCTAAAAGTGGTAAGAATAAGTGCGATAATGGCGCTAAGTCGCCTGATGCACCTACCGAACCTTGCTCCGGTACAACTGGAATTAAATCAAGCTCAATAAACTTCAGCATACGCTCAACGGTTTCTAGGCGAATCCCCGAAAAACCTTGGCTTAATGCGTGCACTTTAGTGATCAGCATTAGTTTAGAAATAGATTTAGCAATTGGGTTACCAACACCCACAGCGTGAGTGATCAGCAGATTTTTTTGTAATAGGTTTGTCTCTTCAGGGGTAATTTGCGTATCACACAGAGGACCAAAGCCCGTGTTAATACCATAAACGGCTTTGTCAGATGCGGCCATTTTGTCAACACGTTGACGGCTTGTATTAATTTTATTGATAGCTTCACTTGTTAAAACAGCTTCAACTGAACCATTTGCAATACCATTTACAGTATCAAGATCTAGACGGTCTACACCATATCTAAATGTCATCTTGTTCTCCAAACTAATTGAGTTCTTATATTTATGGCGCACATACTAACGAGTAGATGAAGTTTTATAAATTACATATAATCGATGTTTATTCCGATTTTATCAAACTAATGAAATGGTTTAATAATGCAAATACATGATGTAGATCTCAGATTACTTAGAATATTTGTGGCAATTGTGGAGTGTGGTGGTCTTTCTGCAGCAGAATCACGGTTAAATATAGGGCGTTCCACTATTAGTTCGCATTTATCGGACTTAGAAGTGCGTCTAGGTATTAAGCTATGCAAACGAGGGCGAAGTGGCTTTGAGCTAACGGAGCCTGGAAGAGTCACTTATCAAGCATCTTTAGAACTCTTGCAGCAATGTGAAGCCTTTGCCAATACAGTAGCGAGTTCTAAAAATGAGTTATCGGGTCGAGTGAGTATCTCAGTGATAGACACCATGGTGAGCGATCCCCGCTGTGGCGTTGCTAAAGCGATAGCGTCACTTCGCCAGCTAAGTAAGAACATTCAATTTGATATTAATGTATGTGAGGCCAGAGAAGTTGAAACTTCAGTGATAAACGGTCGTTCACTCGTAGGTTTAGGTGTGAGTCGTCATCATATAAGAGGACTTGAATATATTCCTCTACATAACGAAAACAACTACTTATACTGTGGAAAAGGGCATGAACTGTTCTCATTAGAAGGGCAGGTATTGTCAGAGCGTTTATCGGATGCTGAAGTGATTACTTCAAATTATATGAGAGACAAAGAAGTCAGAAACGATGGTTTGAATTATCAAAACAGTGCTACGGCATATCATGATGAAGGCATTGCACATTTAATTTTATCTGGTGAGTTTATTGGTTATCTGCCAGAGCATTACGCGAGTTTCTGGGTTGATAAAGGACTAATGAAGGTTATAGAGCCTGAAAATTACGCCTATCAAATCCCTGTGAGTTTAATCATTTCGAAAAATAACCAAGCAAATCCGTTAGCAAGTGTCATAGTCGACGCACTTTTATGTTCGCATAGTGACTAATTTTAATGATTTATTCGCAGATAGTCAGAAGGAGATTATACTTAATTTAACAATAATATTTGGGGCGCTTTTTTGTCATTTGAAACAGCGAAACGTTCAATAAAGGCAGTATTACACAGTAGATTTCTTCTGTCTTTACGTGAAGCCTTCATTGCTTTGATCCCCTATTTTGTGAGCAGTGCCATCGCTATTTTACTGCTAAATAGTGCTGTAAAGTTCAATATCGTGGCACCAAGCGATCATGCATATTCAGTCATACTGGCAAGTGCTTCTTTGGTGCTTTCGTTATTTCCAGTTATTGTTTCTATTTCCATCGGTTTTTTTATAAGCAAGAACTTTGGACAAAGTGGTGTGGTGGGGGCCATGCTAGCGCTGCTCTGTTTTTCATTGCATGGGCAGTATATCAATTTTGATGGCGAATCATTTAGACTTGACCCTACAGGTGGCACACCCTATGCGGTCATTATTCCTTGTTTAAGTAGTTTAATCTTAAAGTTGCTGGTAAACCTTCATCCTAATTTAGATAAATACTTTCATCATATAAGTCGTTTTTTGAGTGAGAAATTACTAATAATCTTGCCTTTTACGCTGACATTCTTCAGTTTTTATACATTTATGCCAGTGATTAATTTTGCCGGTGATCTGATAGCTTCTTTGATAACACCAGATATTAGCCAATCAACGATAGCCGAATTAACGTTTGAAAGAATGCTGTTTACACACGGCCTTTGGTTTTTAGGCATTCATGGCGACAATACTTTTAATATGGTATTTGACGCAAATTACTTAATGCAGCCAATTATAGGAAACCTACCTGCTAAAACCTTTTATGACACATTTGTTTTAATAGGAGGGACGGGGTGTTTCGCTGGGTTAATTATTGCGGCATTATTCTTAAAATCTGGCTCACATGAAAAGAACATAGCTAAACTTTCGATTCCTTTTACTGCTTTCAACTTTTGCGAAATCATTCTTTTTGCATTACCCATATTTTTAAACCCGATCATGCTAATTCCTTTTGTAATGGCACCAACAGTTAACTTTTTGATTTCTTATACCGTTATAGATTATGGGTTGGTTAATGTGAGTAATGAAACGATTAGTTGGATGACACCTACATTGGTAAATGGGTTCATGGTGTCTCAAGGCTTCTCTGGGGTGTTATTACAATTATTTTTATTGTGCTTGAACACATTAGTCTATTACCCATTTTTAAAATGGCACAGTGAACAAATCAATTTTGATAAAGCCATCAGTAAATTGAGTGATCAACTCAACATCTCAGAGCAGCTTCGTAATAAAGGTGAATCAGATTTTATTGCGCACCAAATAGATCTAGAAAAAGCAAATAAAGCACTTAAAGAAGTTCTCACAGAGATTAGTAACGGTAGGCTACTACTTTATTATCAACCGCAAATTTGTCAATTTTCAAAAACCGTTTCTGGTTTTGAAGCGTTACTAAGACTAGAAAAACAATCAGGTGATATTGTTGGTCCTTATTTTTTAGACACCTTGATTAAACACGATGAAACAGAAATTATCGATATGTGGGTTATTGAACAAGCACATAGAGATTTAGTGTATTTTAATAGCAAAGAATTTAAACCAGTCATTAGCATTAATGTTAATCCTAAGGTGATGTCAAACAGTTTGTTAGTCGAATATATCTGTGAAGTATTTAAAGATTTTCCAAGTCAGCTAAAAATCGAAATTGTTGAATCAAGTTATCTAACAGATAAGAAAACGGTGCTTAAGAATATAAAAAGCTTACAAAATGCAAAAATACATACTGTTATTGATGATTTTGGAACTGGATATTCTAGTTTGGCCATGTTGTCAGAGTTACCAATAAAATATATTAAGCTTGATAAATCTTTACTAGACGATACTGGTACTGTGAAAGGAAAAGAGTTTTATCAACATATTGTTGAATTACTGCATAAGATGGATAAATCAATTGTTGCTGAAGGTGTAGAAACGCAAGAACAGTTGGCTTTTATTAATGATTTAAAAATTGAGGTAGTACAAGGCTGGGTATATCAAAAAGCATTACCAAAAAAAGATGTTATCAATTTCGTAAAGCGTTTTTAAAAATAAAAAACGCGGTAAGAAATACTCACCGCGTTTTAAAGTTAAGGAAGTTTAATAATATTAAGCTTCAACAACTTTTACAGGTACCGCTTTTTCAGAACCATACTTAGTAGTTAGTTCTTCTTCAAGTGGCGTAAATGCTGTTAGGTCAATGCCTTCAACTGCAGCTGAGTATTCAGCCATAGTAGGGAAGCGACCTAGAATAGTAGAAAGTACTACTAATGGTGTTGAACCGAGTAGTGATTCACCTTTCTTCTCTGCAGTATCTGCTACAACACGGCCTTGGAATAGACGTGTAGAGGTTGCGATTACAGTGTCACCAGGTTCAGCTTTTTCTTGGTTACCCATACATAGGTTACATCCTGGACGCTCTAGATAAAGGATGTTTTCGTACTTTGTACGTGCAGAAGTTTTTGGATTTGCATCATCAAACTCAAAGCCAGCGTACTTAGCTAGAATTTCCCAATCGCCTTCAGCTTTAAGCTCATCAACAATGTTGTACGTTGGTGGCGCAACAACTAGCGGTGCTTTGAACTCGATAGAACCGTTTTGTTTCTCTAGGTTACGCAGCATTTGCGCAATGATCTGCATGTCACCTTTGTGAACCATACAAGAACCAACGAAACCAAGGTCTACAGGCTTACCATCGTAGAAAGATACTGGACGAATTACATCGTGCGTGTAACGACGAGAAACGTCTTCGTTGTTTACGTCTGGGTCAGCAATCATTGGCTCAACGATTTCGTCAAGGTTAACAACTACTTCAGCGTAGTACTTAGCATTGTCATCTGGTGCAAGCGCTGGTTGCTCACCAGACTTGATACCAGCGATACGCTCATCAGCTAAGTCGATAAGACCTTGAAGAGTCTTAGCTTCATTTTCCATACCCTTGTTGATCATGATCTGGATACGGCTCTTAGCTAGTTCGATTGACTTGATTAGTGTTTCGTCGTTTGAAATACAGATTGAAGCTTTCGCTTTCATTTCTGCAGTCCAGTCAGTGAATGTGAACGCTTGGTCAGCCATTAATGTACCGATATGAACTTCGATAATACGACCTTGGAACACGTTCTCGCCGCCAAATTGCTTAAGCATTTGCGCTTGCGTTGCGTGTACCACGTCACGGAAGTCCATGTGCTTAGCCATTTTGCCTTTAAACGTTACTTTAACAGAATCAGGAATTGGCATTGCCGATTCACCTGTTGCAAGTGCTAGTGCAACAGTACCTGAGTCAGCACCGAACGCTACGCCCTTAGACATACGTGTGTGTGAGTCACCACCGATGATGATTGCACGGTCATCCACAGTAATATCGTTTAATACTTTGTGGATTACGTCAGTCATTGAATGGTAAACGCCTTTTGGATCACGCGCAGTGATAAGGCCAAACTTATTCATGAACGCCATTAGTTTTGGAATGTTAGCTTGTGCTTTTGAATCCCAAACTGATGCAGTGTGACAACCAGACTGGTATGCACCGTCAACAAGTGGTGAAATCGTTGAAGCAGCCATCGCTTCAAGTTCCTGACAAGTCATAGGACCTGTTGTATCTTGAGAACCTACGATATTAACTTTAACACGTACGTTTGAACCAGCGTGAAGTGGTGTTTCAGACTGAACGCCAACTGCATTACGGTTAAAGATTTTCTCAACAGCAGTTAGACCTTGACCTTCATGAGAGATTTCTTTTGAAGGCGCATAAACAGCTGGTGCTTCAACACCTAATGTTTCAGCAGCAAGTGTTTGTAGTTTCTTACCGAATACAACTGCGTAAGAACCGCCAGCACGCATGAATTCAACTTTCTGTGGAGTGAAAGCAGAAGATACATCAACTAGCTCTTTGTCGCCGTTGTAAAGCTTTTTAGCTTTAGTATCGATAGTTAATACTGTACCTGTTGCTACAGAGTATGCTTCTTCTAGAACTGGGTCGCCATTAGCGTCAGTTACTACGTTACCGTTTTCGTCAACTTTCTTAACCCAGTTTTTAAGGTCAAGACCAATACCACCTGTTACATCAACCGTTGTAAGGAAGATAGGTGCGATACCGTTAGTACCAGCAACAACTGGTGCAATGTTGATGAATGGAACATACGGGCTTGCTTGCTCACCAGCCCAAAGTGCAACGTTGTTCACACCAGACATACGTGAAGAACCTACACCCATAGTGCCTTTTTCAGCGATAAGCATAACTTTCGCGTTAGGGTGCTTTTCTTTTAGCGCTACGATTTCTTGTTGCGCTTCAGGTGTAATCATACATTGGCCGTGAAGTTCACGGTCAGCACGTGAGTGTGCTTGGTTACCAGGAGAAAGTAAGTCAGTTGAGATGTCACCTTCACCCGCAATGTAAGTTACTACTTCAATTTTTTCTGGAATGTCAGGAAGCTTGGTGAAGAATTCTGCATTAGCGTAGCTTTCAAGAATTTCTTTCGCAATTGCATTTCCTGCTTTGAACGCGTCTTGTAAACGTGTTGTATCAGCATCGTAAAGGAATACTTGAGTTTTAAGTACGTCAGCAGCTTGCTTTGCAATTGCTTCGTCGTTGCCTAGTGCAAGGTCAAGTAGTACAGCGATAGATGGACCACCCTTCATGTGAGAAAGTAGTTCAAATGCAAAATCAGCTGTGATTTCAGCTACAGATTCTTCACCAAGAATGATCTCTTTTAAGAATTGCGCTTTTACGCCTGCCGCAGATGTAGTACCTGGCAGTGTGTTGTAGATGAAGAAGTTTAAAGAATCTTCACGGTGCTCATTTGTTGTATCTTTAATTTGAGCAATGATTTCAGACAGAAGCTCTGCGTTGTCGATTGGTTTTGGGCTAAGTCCAAGTTCCGCTTTACGCGTTTGGATCTCTTCCATGTATTCTGTATACAAACTCATAGAAAACTCTCGGTGTTTTTTACTTGATACGAAATGAGCAACTTAGTGCTAAATTAAATTGCCCAACGAAAATGCTCATTAAAGCCGACTCATATTATAGTCGACTTTGTGTATGATATTTTGAATCTATCAATTACTTGCACTGCGATTCTATCGCAAATACATAATAATTTACATCAATACCAAAAATAGTTGCTATAAATATAATTGATATCAAAGTGCGCCATCTGGCTCAAACCCATCTTCGCCACTGATTTGCTCTGGTATACCGCAAATGGCTCTGGATGTTTGCATGCCAGCCATTACTGCGGCTTCAACACATCCGGCATTTACACCAGTTTTGATCCAGTCCCCCGTGATGAATAAATTGCTGAAAATAGTGCCATCAGTTGGCAATCGATATTGGCTACTATTTGTGACTGATAACACATAACGCTCTGAAGGGTCGACGTTTACACGCCAGTATTGTTCATCAAAACGCGACTCCCCCGGTAGGTTATTTTCAGAGTAAAGAGCGTCCCAATTAAATTCATCACCGTGATAGGCTTCAGGCCATAATGGTTTCATTTCTCTATTCAATTTTTCTAGCGCGTTTTGCTTTACAAAGGCTTTTTGCTGAGCAGGGAAGTTATGTACATCTTTACCTGGATAGTCATCACACGTATAGGCACTACAAAAATAAGCGAGATTCTTGGGATGATTGTTCAGAGGCCAATCTTCTTTATCTAATAAATTAGACATAGCAGCCCATGTATCAAAAGGCTGAGAAAAACTACTTAGAATAGGCCGCTCTTGGCTTTGTGGAATGTAGTTAAAACCAAGTTGCTCATCCGTTTTATTCATCCATAATTGAAATGCTTGCGTGGCGACAGCTTTAACCTCAGTCGCTTGTTGTTTGAATTTTGCATCTATTGCAATTAGTTCTGGACATAAGTGCGCAATAGAAGCGACTGAAATACCAAAAATTACTTTGTCGAAATCTTGTCCTAGCTTGAGTGTTTTGGTCGGTAAAGTATGCCCAAATTCTGCCTCATAAACTTTAGGCCAATCGCTCCAAAATGATTCTAAATTAATATTTTTGTCTTGTAATAAATTAGCTTGTGCATCTTCAATTTGATCATAAATCGGGTAGGAGGGCCAGCAAGGTAAACCTTTTACATCCACTAGTGGAGAATAGTTATTAGACTTCAATGCAACTTGTTCAGTAATAACAATTTCATCAATGAGATTATCTGTCTGACTACTAGTTGCGGGCTTTAAAGCATCAACCTGATGGAAGAATTCAAATTTTACTCCGCGCTGTTTTAGCAATTCGTAAATAGGTGAAAATATTACATCGCCCATGCCTGCTTGCATTTTCCACATAACGCCACCGTGGTAACAGAGCATAAGTCTGAGCATGGCTAAACTTGCGACGCCAGCTTCAACATCTCCTTTGCTAAAATCACCATCAACATAACCGAATACTAAATCGTAAAAACCAATAACAGGCGCTGATTCAACACTGTACTTTTCGTTTGCGCCATTCTTTTTAAGCCAATCTTTAAAATCGATGTTATTGATTGAACCAAATCCTTTCGAGAAAACTTTATCTTTTATTAAACCTGTCGTCATTGCGATGACTAAATCAGCGCAGATATAAGCACGTCTAATCGATGGGTTATCATCTAGTAATTCAATGGCCTCACTATTTAACCAGCGTTTCAATTTACGAACTATGTACCAAACAACAAGTCTGTCTTTTGGATTCTGGAGATTTTTATCATTCGATCTAAGGGATAAAAGGTGTTTGAGCTGAGTTGCAAGGATCTTAGGCGAAGACCAAATTTCTTTTAGTTCATCATGTGCTGAGTCAAAAAAATCACTCACTTCGTCTTCAATGTCATCGAAGGTATCGGTTATTTCAGTGGCCAAGTGTTTTAAAAGGCTTCTATCTCTAGACTTTTTTGTTTGTAACTTAGTGACTTTATTTGCTTGTTCAATTTCATCTTCTAATGATTCTATGAATTTATGAAGCCATGCAATGAGCACTTCGAGCAATTGCCAAAAATGCAGATCAAGTGTGCCATCAGCAGGGTTCCCTTCAATTGTTGGAAAGTCTACTGGCCAAGTTTGCCACTCATTTTCAATGAACTCTTGTAATACCACAAAGCTATGTGGCTTAAATGCTTCTTGCCAGCTACTCAAGGGCATGTTGTCTGGCCTGTTTAATTGACTATATACAGTTTCAATCGCGCGAAATGAATTAACATAAGCGCCAAACCACACGTGCAAACCATGTTCTTCAATTCTTTGCCCAAATTCAGGGTTTCTTCCACTTGCCCCTTTACCGCCTAAGCGCCAACCTAGTTGATAGACAGTAATGTCATATTTATCTTGCCAGTTTTCAGCTTGTGTTAAATAAACTGCTGAGGTCATTGCTGCAACGCCACCGCCTAAAATAACAATCTTTTCCTTAGCCATATTTAGCTCCTTTAGCTGTTGCTTGATATAAGTTCGTACGCGCCGTCTTGATCAAAGTCCATGCACACGTAATAGGGCAGCATTGCTGTTTGTTTACCAATTTGTATTCCGAACATGTCATCAAAAGGAAAAGCATCGAGCTTATTGATGTTGACTTCGTATTCATCTTTAAGCATGGCGATTTTATGGATGTCTTTGACTGTTGATGGAGAGTGCACAACAGCGCTATATACGGCATTATGGGCAAAACCATCTGGAAATTGTTTAAATAGAATTTGATCCATTTGTGGATTTTTAATGCCACTTATAAATTGTTTAATAAGCTCAGCACTTATGTGAATGTCTTCGACACTGGCATGGATGAGTTCAGCGACTTCTTGACCAACTTCTATGATTTCTTCAAACAGTGAACCACCATCTGAAAAACGTTTAATGCTGAGCAATTCGTGCCAGTCCATTTTGGTATTTGGATTAAACGGCTGAAAGGTTTCGAGGCTTAAAGCAAAATTGTCAGCGTGTTTATAGTCACTTGGCATAGTGTAGTCACATAAATACTTGTTATAGCCCCAAGTTTCTCGGCCATTCACCAAGGCATTAATGTTGTTTACAGTAATAAACGCCGGATACCAATAGATATGCAAAGCTTTATTTGAGGTTTTATCGACCTTAGCAATAGGCATCCAAACAATAATATCAGTCTCTTGCATCCAACCATATTGGCTAAAGGGCTCAACTTTAGAGGCAATATTTTCAATATCAGTAAAGGTGAGTAAGCAATATTCTGAAAGTGGTTTGAAATAAACGTTTTCGGAAGGCACCGAATTTAAAGTGTTATTTATAAATTCTGTGATGGTGCTGTAAGTACCTTTGATAAAAAAACCATACATTCTGGCATTGAGCATACGACAGGGCGGCTTTGCAATTGGGTTACCTAAAAAATGGCGATACGAACCAGTATTTTCGGACATAGCAATTTCCTTTTAATAACTGTGACTCTATTGTTATTAGCAGAGGAAATGGGATTTATCGAATGTTCATGCATATACAAAAATAATTGTTCCTATATTGGTTATTTGATTTAATGTATTAGGTTTAATCGGGATAATTAAGGAAAATTGCAATGCATTGTTTTGATGGGGGTAACAAATATCAAGAGAGAAGTGTTAATTCTGTTAGACAGACAATTGAATTTAAATGTCGAAAAAAATACATCTTACTTTGTTTAACTTTTTATCTAGGTGTTGCTATTTATATATCTAGTGCTGTGTTTGACCCGCAAACGGCTGCAACAAAATTCAAAGCGCAAAGTTTATTAGCTGAGCCAAAACTGTTATTTGTACTTAGCTGTTTCATATTTGGCTGGTTTATATTCTCCTTTGTATATATTTTTGTGACTTTGGAAACTAAATTAACTTTATGCTTTGACAAAAATGTTATTAGCATTTCTAGATTTTTCTTTAAAAACATCACATTGACACTCGATATTGACGAAGTCGCCTTAATTCAGCACGCAAACAAAAAAGATGTCTTTGCGTTGTCAGTAAAGTCTAAACACGATATGAAGCCAGTGTATGAAAGCAAAGACTTTTATTGGAAAATCACTGAAAATAATGATCGAGAGGGCTATTTAAGAATTTTAAACAATAATGTAGGTTTAAAGCGAGATACTGGATCTGGCTAGTTGAAAGGTAGTCAATATACAGTATTTATAGTTACTTATTTAAAAGTTAGATATGCCATTCTTAAAAACGCATGGCATATCATTTTGATTTAATCAAGCTGCTGATGTGTCAGCTTTTTTATTTTTCGCCATTTTCTTAGCCCGCTTGATGGCAGACTTTTTAGATGCTTTCTTTTGGGCAATTTTCATTACTTTGGCATCTTTGAGTTGCTTAGTTGCATATTTCAGTTTCTTAATGGCTTTTTCAGCGGCATTTTCGGCTTCTTTAGCTTGCTCTACGGCAAGTTGTGCTTTATTTGACGCGTCTTTTGCAATTGCCGATGTACGCTCAACCTCTTGCTGGCTTAATTGTATTATTTTTTCCAGTTTTGTTAGTCTGTCTTCAAAAATAAGATCGGCATCTAATGTTAAATCTTCCATTGTGACTCCTTATTTACGCTCGAAAGAGCTCGGCTCGCCGACAATCAGAGGGTCAACTTGATTAACCACGTCTTCGTCTTTGCCAGGGTAATCTAAACAGCTCAAGAAATGCCTCATACAGTTAATGCGGCCACGTTTTTTATCGTCAGAGCGGATCTGAGTCCATGGTGCATCTTTTGTATGCGTATGAAACATCATGGCATCTTTCGCTTCACTGTAATCGTGCCATTTAGACAATGAGGCCATATCAACAGGGCTAAGCTTCCATTGTTTTAGAGGATCATTTTGGCGAGACTTGAAGCGTCTAAATTGTTCTTCACGGCTAACAGAGAACCAATATTTAAATAATTTAATACCGCTATTGACCAGCATGCGTTCGAGATCGGGTGTTTGGCGCATAAATTCGAGATATTCATTATCGTCACAAAAGCCCATGACTTTTTCTACACCAGCACGGTTATACCAAGAGCGGTCGAATAGAATGATTTCACCTTTTGTAGGTAAGTGCTGAATATAACGTTGAAAATACCACTGATTGCGCTCTCTGGCATTGGGCTTTTCAAGTGCGATGACATGTGCGCCACGGGGGTTTAGGTGTTCCATAAAGCGTTTAATTGTACCACCTTTACCTGCTGCATCTCGGCCCTCGAAAAGCACAACAATACGTTGATTGGTTTGTTTGACCCAACCTTGCATTTTTAAAAGTTCAATTTGTAATTCGTGTTTATGCCTTTCGTACTCTACGACATCCATCTTTGATGAATAGGGGTACTTACCATCAGCGTTCCACTTCATTGGTGGGTTTTTGACATTCAGGTCAAATACCATCTCGCTTTTTGACTCTTCAACATGATCAGACGATGGGGTTGGAAATTGCTCTATATTATTTGATTGCACGGGCGCTTCCTTATCCAAAAAATTATATTGGTAACACCTTACTATAAAGGGCGCTTTGAGCAGTGCATTGATCTAGGTCTAGTTGAGCATAAAAGATACAATAAAAAAGGGAGCTGAATGCTCCCTTTAAGCTGATTTAATTACAGCCTACTTGAATTTGTTCTGTCCAAACTCGTACTACGAAGTCATTGTAATCAGCATCATTTTGATCTTCCCAATACTGTGTTTGTCCATGCCACCTAAAGTTGTTCGTGAGTTTTGAAGCATTACCATTGAGTGCGAGTGCATAGTCAAAATACGCAGATGAAGGCAACTGGTAACTACCAGAACCACCGTATTCATCAAGCAGTTTAATAAATTGATTATTTACTTTTATGCCCCAATCATTGTTGTAGCCCGCGCTTTCACTGACAAATTGATAATTTATTTTGGTATGTGGAACAGGGATGCATTCAGCATCATCGTTTAGGATCATTGCTGGTAGATTTACACTTCCATTACTATTCAAGCTTGCTGTAGCTTGTATAGAAAAGGTCTTAGTTTCACTGTATTCATCATTATCAATCGTTGGAATTTCAATAGTAGTATTTGTATCACCAGCATCAAAGGTGACTATCTGTGTTGGGAAAGTAAAATCATCGCTAGTGGCTGACCCTTCAATTGCCGAAACCTCAACTTCAACGTCTTGATAATAGCTGTTAGAAAGGCTGACAGCGAAAGATAAAGTTTGGCCTTCAGTAACAGTATCTTCAATTGCTGATAATGAAATAATTGGTAGGGGATCTGTTTCACATAATGGGGCTGTATAACATGTTGTGGTTTCGGATGTATTAGTAGTGAGGTCGTTCAGCCTCACAGGGACTTCCGAAATGAAACACGTATTTCCCGAGTGTGGATTAAGTTTGAAAAGCTCTGACTTATTTGTTTGACCAAAATCGTTTATCTTTGTTCGACTAATGATCAAGTTACCAGCATGATCAACCGTTGCTCCAGTTACAGCGGTAAGATGATGTTTTGATAACTTTTTGAGCGAATAGTCAGAAGTATCTACTTGGTAAGCAGAAGTGCTAGTGACTAAAATCAATTCATCATTATAGAATGCTAAATCACCGCGATACTTACCACTAAGTACACCCAAATCTGCAAGTTTAGTGTACTCACCCGTTTGCGGGTTGATTTCATATAGTGCAGAAAAACTACTGCCGATAAGACGGTTATTCGCTTTGTCAAAGACAAGAGAAATAACGCCTTTTGTTCGGCCAACCTCAGTGTGGGTTTGAGTTTCGACATCAAAATAAGCGAGTTTGGTATACTTAAAACGATCACCCGCGATAGGTAAGTGTTTTTTGTCAGCGCTTGATAGATTTAAATGACCAATGTCGACTTTGTATGCTAACGCTCTTGGAGCAGAGACATAGTAAATTCTATTTTGTTGAGCATCGTATGCTAAGGCAGCAGAGCTAAACTTAGCGACAGAGTTAGCTTTTACGGTTTGAAGTTGATCATCAAGTTTAAATAAGATACCGGTTTCACCGCGGCCTGCGTTAATACCGTAAAGCTCACCTTTACATTCATTCGCTGATAATGAGAGTGAAGCAGTAGAAATCGCAATCGCCAAAGACGATAACATGAAAGACTTATACATAGTGCAATCCTAAATACAGTTCCGTAACTATAGAAAACACAAAGTAATGACACATCAAATCCAAACTGATGTGGGTCTTAGTCCATAAAGGGAAGGCGCATCCATTATTATCTTTGCAGACGCGGGTATTATTGTCTTTTATTTAACATTTTTCAAATAAAAACTAGTTCTTTTGTATTTGCTTTTCGAAGTTTGGTAAAAGTTCCTCAACAATCTTTTTTGCAGGAATGGTGTAACGTGTGCCGTTAAACATAACTGAAGTATGCTCGTTGATATCAGTGATCCCGGTTAAGGTCCAACCTTCACCGCGTTCATGACAGAAAACTTTAGTGGTAGGGGGGATAACTTTAAATGTTTGGCTCATGCAACTCTCCGAAGTAAAAAGCCTATTTTATAGTAACTATCACAAATGCAAAATTGGCATATTAAAAAAACTAGAACTTTTACGAAAAAAAGCAGCATGGTAAACCACACTGCTTTTAAACTTTAAATAATCAGCTTATATTAAAGGTAAGTGATGTCACCAATATTTAAGCTTTCAAGTTGAGACTTAATTTTCGCAACATCGCCAACAATAACCCAAGTTAGTTGATTCGGGTTGATTAAGCCTTTCGCTTCGTTGTGGATATCTTTAAGTTCAAGCGACTTTACTTTTTCGCCGTATTGCTCAAGGTATTCAATTGTACGACCTTTGCTGTAAGCATCTGCCAATGCATTACGAAGACTACGTTTTTTCTCGTAACTGCCTGGGATCTTAGCAACCTTGTTAGACACAACTTTGTCTAGTTCAGCTTCTTTTGCTAAATCAGACTTAATGTAACCGTTAAGCTCTTTCAAGATTTCTTGGATAGAATCTTTCGTTTTATCAGTCTGAACAGGAGCATACACGATAAATGGAGATTGAGCTTGTGCATTCATAAGCATGCTACGAGCACCGTATGACCAACCTTTGTCTTCACGTAGGTTCATATTGATACGTGACGTAAATGTACCACCTAAAATTGCGTTCATAACATCAAGTTTAATGTCTTGACCTGGTTTTAGGTTGTCGCGTGACTCGCCAAGTAGGCCTGCAATAATCAATGATTGCGGTGCTTCTGGCTTATCAAGTACAAAGATTTGTGCTTTTTCAGGTGCAGCAACTTGTTTGAATTGTTTCACAGGTTTTGCCGTATTAGGTGCTTTCCATTGGCCTAGTTGCGATTCAAGAGAAGCTGTTAAAGTATCTAGATCAATATCACCAACCACTACCATGCGTGCGTTGTCAGGGCGTAGCCACTTTCTCAAATGCGCTTCGATATCGGCTTTAGTGATTGCTTTAACGTCTTCTTCAGTACCTGAACCTGTAAGAGGTTGCGCGTATGGATGACCTTCACCATAAAGTAGTGGTGGAAGAATACGGTAAGCGTTTGTCTGCGGGCGAGCTTGTTCTTGCTTAATGCCATCTAGCACTAATTTTCTTACACGCTCAATATCAGCGTCTTTTAATGCAGGGTTTTGTAAGATATCTGCGAACAGTGAAATACTCTTTTCCCAGTTAACAGAAAGTGTGCTTAAGGTCATAGATGAAGTATCTAAGCTTGCCCATGCACCTACTGACGCGCCAATCTTTTCTAGCTCAGCTGCTAATTGCAACGCATCTAAACTAGTCGTACCTTCATCTAGCATTGACATAGAGAAGTTAGCTAAACCAGATTTAGCTTCAATGTCTGTCGCGAAACCAGAATCAAACTGTAAGCTAAGTTCAACAGTCGGTGTATCTGAACGTTTTGCTAAGACAACTTCAAGACCATTACTTAGTGTTGTAGTTTGCACTTCTGGTAAATCTAGTTTGGGTAGTGAATCAACACTTGGTACCTTTGAACGATCAGCGCCTTTTTCGTTAGCTGAATACTTTTCAAAAGGATTAATTGTTAAGATAAACTCACCATCAGTAAGCCATTTTTCAGCTGCTCGTTGTACATCTGAAACAGTAGCGTTAGCCTGAATTTCTTGTGATTTTTTATAAAAGCCAGGGTCATTATGATAGATAGCACCTGATGCTAAAACATCAGATTTACCACCGAAACCGCCTACACCTTCAACTCGCTTGATCCAACCAGAAGCATTTGCAAATTTAATGCGGTTAAGCTCCTCAGCTGTTGGGCCTTCAGCGATTAAACGATTTAGTTCTTCATCAATGATGGCTTCAATCTCTGGTAGTTTGCTCTTATCTAACGCGTCTGCACCAAGAATAATCTGACCGGCTAGTACGCGCTGGAAATTAAATGCAAATACGCTAGATGCAAGTTGTTCTTGATAAACTAAGCGTTGATAAAGGCGGCTGTTTTTACCAGAAGCAAGTACGTCAGCAAATAGTGATAGATATTCCGAGTCGGCAGTACCAAGCTCAGCCGTGTTCCATACTTTTAGAACACGTGACGCAGGAACGCGGTCTTGCATCACCATACGCTTTTCGCCACTTCGCTTAGCAACCCATGCTTCCATTTGCGCTACTGGCTTACCTGGTTTGATGTCACCAAAGTATTTGTTTGCTTTTTCTTTTGCCGTTTCAACGTCAATGTCACCTGCTAGCACTAATACAGCATTATTAGGGCCGTAGTAGTCTTTAAACCATTGATGCACGTCATCTAGTGATGCAGCATTAAGATCATCCATTGAACCAATTACTGTCCACGAGTAAGGGTGACCTTTAGGGAAAGTATTAACTGTAATTGCTTCCCACATTTTACCGTACGGCTGACCTTCACTTTGACGTTTTTCGTTTTGTACAACGCCACGTTGTTCGTCTAACTTTTCTTGTGTGATTGCGCCTAGTAAGTGACCCATACGGTCCGATTCCATCCACAGCGCCATATCTAGCGCGGTAGTTGGTACGTTTTGGAAATAGTTAGTACGGTCGCTGTTTGTGGTACCGTTCATTTCAGTCGCACCAGCTCTTTCAAAGGGACCAAAGTATTCATCATCATAGTTTTCAGAACCATTGAACATTAAATGTTCGAATAGGTGAGCAAAACCAGACTTGCCTTCTGGCTCATGCTTTGAGCCAACGTTGTACCACACGTTAACAGCAACGATTGGAGCTTTACGATCAGTATGAACAACAACTTTTAAACCATTTTCTAAAGTAAAAGTATCGTAAGCAATATCGATACTTGGTAAGGCTTGTGTTGAACTTGCCACGACTGAGTTTTGAGAAGAAGAGTTGGTTGTTGAGTTACAACCTGTCAAGGCAAGACTTACAGCTAAAGCCAATGCAGATAACGCAGTTTTTTTCATTTTTATACGTCCATATTGTTTATTATCGGTACATAGTTTAACACTTAAATTGAAACAAATAATTTAAGTTTGTAACTAAATGTAGCAAGTTATAGACGAAAAAAAACCCCTCGATTGAGGGGTTTTGGGTAACTCAGTGCATTAGCACTGGGAATGAGGTCGGTACATTCGTGTTGTTATTGTCGACACTGAATTAGAACTGCATTTCAGGGATATCGCCATCTACGATTAGCTTACCCGCTGTTTTGCTTATAATTTCATCAACAGTAACACCCGGCGCGCGTTCTAGCAAATAAAATGCGCCATCTTTAACTTCTAATACGGCTAGGTCAGTTACGATTTTCTTAACGCAATTAACGCCTGTTAAAGGTAGCGAGCATTTCTCTAATAATTTAGAGTCGCCATGTTTACTAGCATGGGTCATAGTAACGATGATGTTTTGTGCGCCGGCAACTAAATCCATCGCGCCACCCATGCCTTTGATTAATTTTTTCGGGATCATCCAAGAAGCGATATTACCTTCTTGGTCAACTTCAAATGCACCTAGAACCGTTAAGTCTACATGACCACCACGGATCATGGCAAAGCTTTCGGCACTATTAAAAATAGCGGCACCTGTCGCAGCTGTCACGGTTTCTTTACCCGCGTTGATCATATCTGCATCAACTTGCTCTTCAGTCGGGTATGGACCCATGCCTAATAAGCCATTTTCTGATTGCAGCATAACTTCAATGCCATCAGGTACATAGTTAGCCACTAGGGTAGGAATACCGATACCTAAATTGACGTAATAACCGTCTTGAAGTTCTTGCGCAACACGCATTGCAACTTGTTCACGAGATAAAGCCATTATTATGCTCCTTACTTACTGGTTGTAACGCGTTCGATGCGTTTTTCAAAGTCGCCTTTGATAACACGGTTTACATAAATGCCAGGTGTGTGAATTTGACTTGGTTCAAGTTCACCCGGCTCAACGATTTCTTCAACTTCAGCAACGGTAATTTTGCCCGCCGTTGCAGCCATAGGGTTGAAGTTCATTGCCGTATGGCGGAACACAAGGTTACCGTAACGGTCTGCTTTCCATGCTTTTACAATGGCAAATTCACCAGTGATTGATTCTTCAAGAATATAAGGGCGGCCGTTGAACTCTTTAACTTCTTTACCTTCAGCAATCGGTGTACCGTAACCTGTTGCAGTATAGAAACCAGGAATACCTGCACCACCGGCACGCATTTTCTCAGCCAATGTACCTTGTGGAGTTAACTCAACATCGATGATGCCGTCTAGTAATTGCTGCTCGAAAAGGGCATTCTCACCAACATAAGAGGCGATGATTTTTTTGATCTGACGGTCTTGTAATAAAATACCTAAACCAAAGTCATCAACACCACAGTTGTTAGAGACAACAGTCAGCTCTTTGGTTTGTAGACGTTTAATTTCTGCAATTAAACCTTCAGGGATCCCACATAAACCAAAACCACCGGCGATGATGGTGTCACCATCTTTTAAACCCGCCATTGCTTCGGCGTAGCTATTCACTACTTTATCAAAACCGGCCATAAGACCACTCCTAACTTTTGTTTGTCAAAAGAGCGCAAGCATTATACTCACGCCACTATCATTGTTATTGTTCGCACTTCGCACGTAATGCTAAAGAAACTTTGCTGGCAGGGGGCTTATTTAAGGCATCACAGATAGCCCAACCTGCTTTGGCAAGCCTTTCTAAATCAATTTGAGTACTTATGCCAAGCCCTTCAAGTAAGTAAATTACATCCTCAGTGGCAACATTTCCTGACGCACCTTGTGCATAAGGGCAACCACCCAGGCCTGCAACGGCACTGTCAATGGTACTAATACCCATTTCAAGCGCCGTGTGGATATTAGCAATAGCTTGGCCGTAGGTATCGTGAAAGTGTACAGCTAGCTTGTCTAAAGGCAGTTCTTTAGTAAGCAAATCAAGTAGTTTTTTCACTTTACTCGGTGTGCCAACGCCAATGGTGTCGCCTAGGCTTATTTCATAACAGCCAAGAGCCAACAATTGTTTACACACATCAAGTACTGCTTCGGGTTGAACATCGCCTTGATAAGGGCAGCCAACCACACAACTGACATAGCCGCGAACTTTAACGTTATGCAGCTGAGCTAGCTCAACCAAAGGTTTAAAGCGCTCAATACTTTCTTCAATAGTGCAATTAATGTTCTTTTGAGTAAACGCTTCGCTGGCCGCGGTAAAAATAGCGAACTCTTTAATGCCGCAATCAAGGGCGGCTTCTGCGCCTTTTAAGTTTGGCGTGAGCGCTGAAAGCTGCGCGTTTTCGTTAACAGATAAACCTTTTATAACTTCAGCCGAATCTGCCATTTGTGGCACCCACTTAGGCGAAACAAACGCACCAGCCTCAAGATGAATAACACCCGCTTCAGATAACCCATTTAACAGGGCTATCTTTTGCTCAGTGGTGACTTTGCTTTCATTTTGTAAGCCATCACGGGCACCCACTTCAACGATTTTGACTTGAGTTGGATACGCCATGTTATGCCTCCGTCGCTTCAACGATGGCGAGTAGGGCACCGTGGCTTACTAATTCACCTTCAGCAAAGCAATAGCTGGTTAGTGTGCCTGCAAATGGGGCGTTAAGCGTATATTCCATTTTCATGGCTTCAATAACCACGACTGCATCACCTTTAGCGACTTCTGCCCCCACTTCAACAAGATGTTTAACAACCGTACCGTTTAGCGGCGCAGCTAATGGCGCTTCTTCATGTTCATGCTGGCTAATATAGTGTTTAGAGCGTAAATCAAAGGTGCGCACAAAGGCGCTGAACATCACCGTCACTTGCTCGTCATTGACCAATGCACTTGCTTTGTAAATGCGACCATCAAGGTTGACAGTAAGTGACTCACCGTTAAGAGTTGCTGAAACTGTGTGTTCGTTACCATCTAGAGTTAATTTAAAGCCATTGTCTTCAACAAGCGCTTTAATGTTTAAACCATCAAACGGCACAACCACAGAAGCAGCTTGGTTTAGCTTAAAGCCAAGGGCACTTTGCCAAGGTGATTTAGCTGCAGCAAAGTTCGCTTGGTTTTGTTTATTTGCTAAGTAGGCAGCAACTGCAATCACTGAGATCATTTCTTCAGGTGCGTGCTCAACAGTTAATACTTCGGTTTGTGTATCTATAAAGTGGGTATCTGGCGCGCCTGCAGCAAATGTATCGTGTCCTGACAGATGATGTAAAAACGCAATGTTGGATTTAACACCCGATAAATGCACTTCTTCTAATGCGTGGTGCAGCTTAAGTAGAGCAGTTTTACGATCTGCGCCATGCACAATTAACTTGGCGATCATAGGGTCGTAGAATGGGCTGATCTCTGCACCTGCTTGCACACCCGTATCAACACGCACGCCTTGGCTTTCAGCAGGGAAAGATAAGTGCGTCAGTGTGCCTGAGTATGGCATAAAGTTTTCAGTCGGGTCTTCGGCGTAAATACGCGCTTCAAAACTATGGCCCGATAAACTAACTTGAGCTTGTTTAAGAGGGAGTACCTCACCACTTGCGACACGAATTTGCCATTCAACAAGGTCAAGGCCAGTGACCATTTCAGTAACTGGATGCTCTACTTGCAGGCGGGTGTTCATTTCCATAAAGAAGAATTCGTCACCGCACAGAAGAAACTCAACCGTACCTGCACCGCGATAGTTAATCGCCTGAGCACAACGTACCGCGGCTTCACCCATCTCGCGGCGAAGCTCGTCAGATAAACCCGGGGCAGGGGCTTCTTCAATGACTTTTTGGTGACGGCGTTGTAAAGAGCAATCTCGGTCGCCTAAATAAACACAGTTACCATGCATATCTGCAAATACTTGTACTTCAACGTGACGCGGTGTATCCACGTAGCGCTCAAGTAGAACTAGGTCGTTACCGAATCCTGCAAGTGCTTCACGTTTTGCGCCTTCTAACGCGCTCACAAACTCTGACGCTTCACGTACAACACGCATGCCTTTACCACCACCGCCAAATGCAGCTTTGATAAGTACCGGATAGCCAATTTTTTCGGCTTCTGCTGTTAAAAAGTCGACATCTTGGTTTTGACCATAGTAACCAGGCACAAGCGGTACATTCGCTTCAGCCATGATCTCTTTAGCACGAGTTTTTGAACCCATAGCTTCAATGGAGCTTGCAAGTGGCCCTAAAAAAGCAATACCTGAGTCTTCACACTTTTGCGCAAAAACATCGTTTTCAGATAAAAAGCCATAGCCCGGGTGAATACAATCAGCACTAGCCAGCTTGGCGACTTCTAGTACTCTATCAGCAACTAGGTAAGAATCTTTACTTGGTGCAGGGCCAATATGGTAGGCTTCATCAGCTTCCTTCACATGCAGGGCATTGGCATCGGCATCTGAATAAACGGCAACAGTACGCAAACCTAAGCGCTTAGCTGTTTTCATAACGCGGCAGGCAATCTCACCACGGTTCGCAATTAGAATTTTCTTTAACATAGTCATGACCTTATTGCTTAGCGGCGGTTTGCCAATTTGGCGCTCGTTTGTCGAAAAATGCAGATAGGCCTTCTTGGCCTTCTTCGCTTACTCTGATTTCTGCAATGCGTTTTGCCGTATGAAGAATTAACTCAGCGTCTATGTCTTGATTAGCCACTTCATTAATTAATGACTTTGCTGATTTAACAGCAGCAGGGCCGTTGTTAAGTAATAGTTCAACAAACTGGTCTTGTGCAGCAGCTAGATCATCATTAATCTCATGAACTAAGCCCATATCTAGTGCTTTTTCAGCCATAAACACTTCGGCTGTTAAAAAGTAGCGACGCGCTTGGCGCTCACCAATTGCTTTAATGACATATGGGCTAATAACCGCAGGAATAAGACCTAATTTAACTTCACTTAAACAGAATTTAGCGTTGCCAGTAGCAACTGCGATGTCACAACAGGCGATTAAACCCAGTGCACCACCAAATGCGGCACCTTGTACCAAACACAATGTTGGGTGAGGGCTGGTAGCCAGTACATGCATTAACTTTGCAAGTTGCTCTGAATCTGCGACGTTTTCATCGTAATTATTCCCGGCCATTGATTTCATCCAACCAAGGTCAGCACCTGCAGAAAAGTGCTTGCCTTCGGTTTTTAAAACCAAAGCGCGGATATCAAGACCATTTGCATGCTCAATACATTGGATCAACTCGTTGATCACGTGTGAGTCAAAGGCGTTATGTTTTTCAGGGCGACTTAGTTCTAAAATCGCCACTTTTGTTTTTGTTATGTTTAAAGTGACCGACATAGTGCGCTCCTTACATTCTGAAAATGCCAAACTTAGATTCTTGCTTAGGCGCGTTAGCTGCAGCTTCAAGTGCAAGACCTAAAACAGTACGAGTATCTGCTGGGTCAATGATACCGTCGTCCCATAAACGGGCGCTTGCGTAGTACGGGTGACCTTGCTCTTCGTATTGCGCAACAATTGGCTTTTTGAATTCAGCAACTTCTTCGTCAGTCATGCTTAAACCTTTGCGTGCAAGACCATCTTGACGCACTTGCGTAAGTACACCTGCAGCTTGTTCGCCGCCCATCACCGAAATACGCGCGTTTGGCCACATCCACATCATGGTAGGCTCGTAAGCGCGACCACACATACCATAGTTACCTGCGCCGTATGAGCCACCAATTAATACTGTAAACTTAGGCACATCAGCACAAGATACAGCAGTTACCATTTTGGCACCGTGTTTGGCGATACCTTCAGCTTCGTATTTTTGACCAACCATAAAACCAGTGATGTTTTGTAAAAACAGCAAAGGAATGTCGCGCTGAGCACACAACTGAATAAAGTGTGCGCCTTTTTGTGCCGACTCTGAGAATAAGATACCGTTGTTGGCAACAATCCCTACTGGGTGACCGTAGATTTCAGCAAAGCCAGTAACAAGGGTTTCACCAAAGTAGCGTTTGAATTCATCAAATTGCGAATCGTCCACAATACGTGCAATTACTTCACGTACATCAAATGGCTTTTTCAGATCTGTACCGACAATGCCATACACTTCACGAATATCGTAACGTGGTGGTTTTATGTCTTTAAGTATTGGCGCAGTAGGGCGCTGATGGTTTAAACGGGCAACACATTGACGGGCAATCGATAGCGCATGTTCGTCGTTTTCTGCGTAGTGATCGGCAACACCTGACGTTTTACAGTGCACATCTGCACCGCCTAAGTCTTCTGCAGAGACTTCTTCACCCGTTGCAGCTTTAACCAATGGTGGGCCAGCTAAGAAGATCGTGCCTTGCTCTTTTACGATGATACTTTCATCGGCCATTGCAGGTACATACGCACCACCTGCGGTACATAGACCCATTACCACAGCAATTTGCGGAATGCCTTTAGCTGACATACGTGCTTGGTTGTAAAAAATACGGCCGAAATGCAGTTTGTCAGGGAATACTTCGTCTTGTTCAGGTAAGTTTGCGCCGCCCGAATCAACTAAATAAATACAAGGTAGATGACAACGCTCTGCGATTTCTTGAGCACGTAAATGTTTTTTAACAGTCAGTGGGAAGTAAGTGCCGCCTTTTACGGTTGCATCGTTACCGACAATCATACATTCAACGCCTTGAACTCGGCCGATACCCGCAACCACACCAGCACAAGGTATGTCTTGCTCGTATACGCCAAACGCAGCAAATTGAGAGATTTCTAAAAAAGGAGAACCTTCATCAAGAAGGGTATTGATACGGTCACGAACAAACATTTTTCCGCGACTTTCATGACGAGCGATAAGTGCTTCACCACCGCCTTGTGCAAGTTGAGCAACTTTGTCGTTTAAATCTGCAACCAGTGAAGCCATAGCTTCACTGTTTGCTTTAAACTGACTGTCATGCACATTAATAGATGAGTTTAAAACAGTCATGGTGTGTCCTTAACGGCTTTCAGTGAATAGTTCACGACCAATTAGCATACGACGAATTTCAGACGTACCCGCACCAATCTCATAAAGTTTGGCATCACGTAATAAACGGCCTGTGGCGTATTCGTTGATGTAACCATTACCACCTAATATTTGAATGGCATCTAGTGCAAGCTTTGTTGCTAGCTCCGCAGCATATAAAATGGCACCTGCAGCATCTTTACGCGTTGTTTCACCACGGTCACAAGCTTTTGCTACCGTGTATACGTATGAACGCGCTGCATTCATTTGCGTATACATGTCAGCAACTTTGCCTTGAATTAATTGGAACTCACCAATTGATTTGTTGAACTGTTTACGCTCGTGAATATAAGGCACAACAATGTCCATACACGCTTGCATAATACCCAGTGGGCCACCTGCAAGCACAACACGCTCATAATCAAGACCACTCATTAGCACCTTAACGCCTTCGTTTAGGGTGCCTAGAATGTTTTCTTCTGGTACTTCACAATCTTCAAAAACCAGTTCACAGGTGTTTGAGCCGCGCATACCTAATTTATCTAGCTTTTGTGCGGTAGAAAAACCAGGGAAGTTCTTCTCAATAATGAAGGCTGTGATCCCTTTAGAGCCGGCTTCTAAGTCAGTCTTTGCATAAACGACTAAGACATCTGCGTCTGGGCCGTTAGTGATCCACATTTTATTGCCGTTCAGAATGTACTTATCGCCTTTCTTTTCAGCTTTTAGCTTCATAGAAACAACATCGGAACCCGCATTTGGTTCACTCATAGCAAGTGCGCCAATGTGTTCGCCGCTAATTAGCTTAGGCAAATATTTTTGTTTTTGCGCGTCGTTACCGTTGCGGTTAATTTGGTTTACACACAGGTTAGAGTGAGCGCCATAGCTTAAACCGATAGAGGCACTTGCACGGCTGATTTCTTCAATCGCAATAACGTGCTCTAGGTAGCCCATATTTGCACCACCAAACTCTTCAGGTACGGTAATACCTAATAAGCCCATCTCCCCGAATTGTGGCCAAAGTTGATTTGGGAATGCATTGTCTAAATCAGTTTTCTCAGCAAGTGGTGCAATTTCAGCACTTGCAAAGCTATTCACATGATCACGGATCATGTCAGCTGTTTCACCTAATCCAAAGTTTAATTCTTTATATAAAGATACAGTGCTCATCTTGGTTATCCTGTGTGAGAGTTATTATAAATTTAATTAGTCTTCGTGCTCATCAAGCTCTTTAAGGGTGTCGCGACAACGACGCTCTGCGGTAACGAGTTCCATCAAAACCACTTTAATGTCATCCATTTGTTGACTTAAATCAGCTTTCTTTTCTTCTATTAGCGCCAACATAGTGGTGAGCTGTTTCGCACTTGATTTATCGGCATCGTATAGTTCAAACAATCTGCCTGTTTCAGCCAGAGTGAAGCCTAAACGCTTGCCGCGTAAGATAAGTTTTAGACGTACTTTGTCTCGTTTTGAATAAATGCGGGTTTGACCATTTCGCTCTGGCGAAATTAATCCCTGATCTTCATAAAAACGAATAGAACGGGTGGTAATGTCAAATTCCTTAGCCAATTCGCTAATAGAGAAGGTTGGTTCGTTAAGGTTATCTTGCATAATTGTTTAACACTTACTTCAAAACAGATTAGACCAATATAAGTGAAGTTTACGTAAAGGTAAAGTTGCGTTTTGGGGAATGTATTATTGAGTGTTAACAAAAAGTGTGAATATTAAATGCAGTTCTAACTAAAAAAACCGCCTTTTCGCAGTTTCTAGCAGTATTGGCAAGGAAAACGTGCAACTTAAGTTTACAGTTTAAGTCAACGCAATTAACTTGATTTTAGATTTACGTTGGCGTAAACGTAAATATTAGGTATGCTCAAATCATCATTTTGAAACAAACAAGCAAGAAGCTTGTGAACAGGAGTTTAACATGAGTAACGAAGCAGTTGTAATCGTAGCAGCAAAACGTACACCTATGGGTGGCTTTATGGGTGCACTTTCAGGCGCAAGCGCAACAGAGCTTGGCGCAACTGCAATCAAAAGCGTTATGAGCGAAACAGGGCTTACTGACGCATCAATTGATGAAGTGATCATGGGTTGTGTATTACCTGCAGGTCTTGGTCAAGCACCAGCACGTCAAGCTATGCTTCATGCAGGTTTAGCGCGTTCAACTGGCGCAACAACGATTAACAAGGTTTGTGGCTCAGGTCTAAAAGCAGCCATGCTTGCTCACGACTTAATTAAAGCGGGCAGCATTTCATCTGCAATCGCAGGTGGCATGGAAAGTATGACTAATTCACCGTATTTCATTCCTAAAGCGCGTGGCGGTATGCGTATGGGTCATGGTGAGATCAAAGACCACATGATGGCCGATGGTCTTGAAGATGCATACGACAACAAAGCGATGGGCTGTTTTGCACAAGCAACTGCGGATGATTATGGCATTACGCGTGAAGAAATGGATGAGTTTGCGCTTAGCTCTTTAAGCAAAGCAAATGAAGCGATTGAAAACGGCAGCTTCAATAACGAAGTAGTCCCTCATGTTTTAAAAACGCGTAAAGGCGACGTTGAAGTAGCCATTGACGAACAACCGGGTAATGCGCGTCCTGATAAAATTCCAGGTCTTCGTCCAGCATTCAAAAAAGACGGCACGATTACCGCAGCTAACTCTTCTTCGATCTCAGATGGTGCAGCTGCATTGATTCTAATGAGCGAATCAGAAGCGAAGAAGCAAGGCTTAACACCACTTTGTAAAGTGGTTGCTCACGCGACTCACTCACAAGCGCCAGCAGAATTCACGGTTGCACCAGTTGGTGCAATGAACACGCTACTTGAAAAAGCGGGTTGGGACAAAGCTGACGTAGATTTATGGGAAATCAATGAAGCATTTGCCATGGTGACTATGCTAGCAATTAAAGAGTTAGGTCTTGAGCAAAGCAAAGTTAACGTTAATGGTGGTGCATGTGCACTTGGTCACCCAATCGGTGCAAGTGGTGCGCGTATCCTAGTTACTCTAATTCATGCCCTACGTAATCGCGGCCTTTCAAAAGGTGTTGCATCACTGTGTATCGGTGGTGGTGAAGCGGTTGCACTGGCAGTCGAAGTTTAATCACACCAAGTTGTAGGCACCGTATAAATAATATAACAGCGGTGCCTTTTTTCTATTTACCAGGGGAGGAGTGCAGATGCACCAAGTACCTTTATACATCAACGGCGAATTCACTCAATCATCATCAGAGCAATGGATTGATGTTGTTAATCCAGCAAACCAAGAAGTGCTTGCAAAAGTACCTTGTGCGACAGAGCAAGAAGTAAAAGCAGCGATTGATTCTGCACAAGAAGCATTTAAGACTTGGCGCAACGTGCCAGTACCAGAGCGTGCCCGTATCATGATGAAGTACGCGGCGCTTTTAAAAGAGCACCAAGAAGAAATCGCGACCATTATCTGTCATGAATTAGGTAAGACGTTCGAAGACGCAAAAGGCGATGTATGGCGTGGTATTGAAGTGGTTGAACAAGCTGCAAATGCCCCTGCAATGATGATGGGTGAAACTGTTGAAAACGTTGCCCGCAACATTGATACGTATTCTTACACGCAGCCTCTAGGTGTGTGTGCTGGTATTACCCCATTTAACTTCCCGGCTATGATCCCACTTTGGATGTTCCCAATGGCGATTGTATGCGGTAACACTTTTGTACTTAAGCCTTCTGAGCAAGATCCACTTACGCCAATGCGTTTAGTTGAACTATTCGAAGAAGCGGGTGCACCAAAAGGCGTACTACAAGTTGTACATGGTACAAAAGACCAAGTTGACCAAATTCTAGAAGCACCAGAAATCAAAGCGGTGTCTTTTGTTGGCTCTTGTAATGTCGGTCATTACATTTACAGCAAAGGCACACAGCACAAAAAACGCGTTCAAGCCTGCGTTGGTGCGAAAAACCACATGGTGATCATGCCTGATGCGTCAAAAGCGCAAACAGTGAATAACCTAGTTGGTGCGTCAGTGGGTGCTGGTGGCCAGCGTTGTATGGGCATTTCTGTGGCGGTATTTGTTGGCTCATCTAAAGAGTGGGTAGAAGACATTAAAAAAGGTTTCGAAGGCGTACGTCCAGGTCTTTGGAACGACCCTGAAGCGGCTTATGGCCCGCAAACAACACCACAAGCAAAACAGCGTATTCTTTCACTCATTCAAAGCGGTAAAGATCAAGGCGCAACCTGTTTAGTTGATGGTTCAGATTATACCGTTGAAGGTTATGAAGCAGGTAACTGGGTAGGCCCGACGCTATTTACTGATGTGACTGAAGAGATGGAAATCTACAAAGAAGAAATCTTTGGTCCAGTTTTAAGCTGTGTATTTGTAGATACGCTTGACGAAGCAATCGCGCTAATTAACCGCAACCCATACGGTAACGGTACGTCTTTATTTACAGCAAGTGGTGCAGCCGCGCGTAAATTCCAACAGCAAATCGAAGTAGGTCAAGTGGGTATTAATATTCCAATTCCTGTGCCACTGCCTTTCTTCTCGTTCACAGGTTGGAAAAACTCTTTCTACGGTGACCAGCATACCTACGGTAAGCAAGGTGTGCGTTTCTACACAGAAACGAAAACAGTGACTTCACGTTGGTTTGATGATGAGGTCGTGACTGGCCCGAATATGAGCATCAACCTACGTTAATCCTTTCTTTTTAATTTTTATAATAACAATGTGAGCCGACATGAACGGCTCACCTTTGACAACAAGAGGTCTTTTATGGACTTTAATCTAAATGAAGATCAACAGGCATTTGCCGAAACAGCATATCAATTCGCGATGAGTGAACTAGCGCCGAACGCTGCGCTGTGGGACCGCGAACATATTTTCCCTAAAGACGTGATTAAAAAAGCCGGTGAACTAGGCTTTTGTGGTTTATACACGCCAGAAGAGGCAGGTGGCCTTGGTTTATCACGTTTAGATTCAAGCATTATTTTTGAACAGCTTGCTATGGGCTGCACAGCAACAACCGCCATGTTAACTATCCACAACATGGCAACTTGGATGATCGCAAGCTTTGGTACAGATGCAGTTAAAGAGCAATACATCGAGCAATTAGTGATGGGTGAATTGTTAGCGTCTTACTGTTTAACTGAGCCAGGCTCAGGCTCTGATGCCGCGTCACTTAAAACTAAAGCTGATAAAGATGGCGACGGCTACGTATTAAACGGCTCGAAAATGTTTATCTCGGGTGCCGGTGAAACTGACGTACTTGTGGTAATGGCACGTACTGGTGAAGCGGGCCCTAAAGGCATTTCTGCGTTTGTTGTACCAGCGGATGCTGAAGGTATTTCATACGGTAAAGCTGAAGAAAAAATGGGTTGGAATGCACAACCTACACGTCTTGTAACTCTTGAAAATGTGCGCATTCCTGCTGCAAACCTAATGGGTGCAGAGGGCGAAGGCTTTAAGTTTGCGATGCAAGGTCTGGACGGTGGTCGTATTAACATCGCAACATGTTCAATCGGTACTGCGCAGCAAGCGCTTAACACAGCAAAGCAATATATGACTGAGCGTGAACAGTTCGGTAAACCCCTTGCGGCATTCCAAGCACTACAGTTCAAGATCGCAGACATGAACACTGAGCTTGTAGCTGCGCGTCAAATGGTTCGCCTTGCGGCATTTAAACTAGATACCAATGACAGCGAAAAAACCACTTACTGTGCAATGGCTAAACGCTTTGCAACAGATGTTGGTTTCAAAGTGTGTGATGACGCATTACAAATTCATGGTGGTTACGGTTACATCAAAGAATATCCGCTCGAGCGTCATGTTCGTGATGTACGTGTTCACCAAATTCTTGAAGGCACCAATGAGATCATGCGCGTGATCATCGGTCGTCGTATTTTAGCTGAAGGCGCGCCAAGCGTATTGTAATAAGGAAACCAAAATGACTGCACAACTTAAATTAGAAAAGCAGGGTAACATCGCGGTAGTAACAATGAGCAACCCGCCTGCGAATACATGGACGCGCGATACCTTGGTAGGTTTAAAGAACCTTGTAATCGAGTTAAATCAAGATAAAGAAATTTACGCTTTAGTGATCACAGGTGAAGGCGAGAAATTCTTCTCAGCGGGTGCCGACTTGAACGTATTCGCAGACGGTGACAAAGGTGTTGCTGCTGACATGTCTCGTGTATTCGGTGAAGCGTTCGAAACGTTGAGCGATTTCAGAGGTGTTTCGATTGCGGCTATCAATGGTTTTGCTATGGGTGGTGGCCTTGAAGTTGCATTGGCTTGCGATATTCGTATTGCTGAAAGCCAAGCGCAAATGGCGTTACCAGAAGCTAAAGTGGGTTTATTACCTTGTGCTGGTGGTACGCAAAACCTATCGTGGCTTGTTGGTGAAGGTTGGGCTAAGCGCATGATTTTATGTGGCGAACGTCTAAAAGCTGACAAAGCACAACAAATTGGCCTAGTTGAAGAAGTCGTCGAAGCTGGTGAAGCCTTGAATGCGGCACTTGCTCTAGCTGAAAAAGTGGCAGATCAAAGCCCAGTTGCGGTGACGGCTTGTAAAGCGCTTATTCAAAAAGGTCGCACAGGCACAATCAACAGTGCACTTCCGCTAGAGCGTGAACTATTTGTCACCTTGTTTGATACGCAAGACCAAAAAGAAGGCGTGAATGCGTTCTTAGAAAAACGCAAACCAAACTGGGTGAACGGCTAATGGCAAAATTACAGTTATTAAACCAAGCAGATGCGCCAGTCGTATTTGAGTTGGCTGACTGTGATAATGGCAAAAAGGTGGCGTTTGCCACCTTAAATGTGCCAAAAGCACTGAATGCACTCAACTTGGATATGATCCGTTTGTTAGCCCCTCAGCTAACCGAATGGGCGAATGACGATGCCATCGCTTTGGTGGTTTTAAAAGGTCATGGTGAAAAAGCGTTTTGCGCTGGTGGCGATGTAGTCAGCTTATACAAAGCAATGGCTGAAAATGATGGTAATAGCCACATCGAAACCTTCTTCAGCGAAGAATATACACTTGATTATCAAATCCACACTTATGAAAAGCCTATCTTACTTTGGGGTAACGGCATCATCATGGGTGGTGGTTTAGGTCTAATGGCAGGTGCTAGTCACAGAGTTGTGACAGAAACAGCCCGTATTGCCATGCCTGAGATTACTATTGGTTTATACCCAGATGTCGGTGGCAGCTATTTCTTGAATAAGATGCCAGCGGGTGTGGGTTTATTCTTAGGTCTAACAGGCGCGTCAATCAATGCCAAAGACGCTCAATTTGTTGGTCTGGCAGATCATTTTGTCAATGCCGAACTTTACGGTGAGGTGTTAGCAAGCTTACTGGGTACAGATTGGAAACACAGCGCTGAGTATAATCATGGCTTACTCTCTGATGTGTTGCATTCACTACAAAACCAATCGAGTAACGAGCCAGCAAGTGAAATTGAACCGCTACAATCTGTTTTAGCAGAGCTTGAAACTAAAGACACCTTAGAGTCGCAAATCGATGCCATTTTGTCTCTTGATGCAACGGATAACAAATGGCTATCTCGCGCACAAAAATCACTGCAACATGGCTCACCATTAAGTGCAAAGCTTGTTAGCGAGCAATTGAAACGCGCAAAAGGTTTGAGCTTAGCAGATTGCTTTAGGTTAGAGCTAGGTATGTCGGTAGCTGCAGGTGAATTCGGTGAATTCCAAGAAGGTGTTCGTGCATTATTAATCGATAAAGATGGCGCACCGAACTGGCAGTTTGAAAATACACAAAGTGTGACAGATGAAGCGATTAACACTTTTTTTAAAGCGCGTTGGTCAGATCACCCACTTCAAGGTTGGTAAGGAATATAACAATGGCAAAAATTGGATTTATTGGTTTAGGTAATATGGGTGGTCCAATGGCCATCAACTTAGTTAAAGCGGGTCACGAAGTACGCGTTTTTGATTTAAGCCCAGACGCAATCGCAACTCTTGTAGAAGCCGGTGCAACTGCCGTAAACGCGGTAGAAGAAGTCTGCGAGAACGCTGATTTTGTTGTCAGCATGTTACCTGCGGGCAAGCATGTCAAAGCGATTTACACTGGCGAAAATGGCCTAGTTAACCATTTAAACAAAAGCACTTTAGTTATTGATTGCTCAACAATTGATGCAGAATCAGCACAATTTGTTGGCAAAGCACTTGGCGAAGCGGGTATTAAATTCGTAGATGCACCAGTCTCTGGTGGTGTTGCAGGTGCAGCAGCAGGCACGCTAACTTTTATTGTGGGTGGGTCAACGGCGTGTTTTGAATTAGCGAATACAATACTGCCTAACATGGGTAAAAATATTTATCATGCAGGTGACATTGGTGCAGGGCAAGTTGCGAAGATCTGTAACAATATGCTGTTAAGTATACTGATGGCAGGGACCAGTGAAGCGCTACAGATGGGTATAGACCATGGTCTAGATCCAAAAGTACTGAGTGAGATTATGCTTAACAGCTCAGGTCGTAACTGGACGTTAGAACTTTATAATCCTTGTCCAGATGTACTTGAGAATGTTCCGAGTTCAAATGGCTATAAGCCGGGCTTTATGGTGGACTTAATGGCCAAAGATTTAGGTTTAGCTCAGCAAGCTGCGCAACAAACTAACTCGGCAACACCTATGGGCGCATTGGCGAAAAACCTTTACAACCTGATGCAAAATCAAGGCAAAGGTGCCGAAGACTTTAGCGCAATCTTTAAACTTTATAGTGAAAAATAGACTGCATTATGGACATTAAAAATAAAACGGTTGTCATTACCGGTGGCGCGCAAGGCTTAGGTTTTGCGATGGCGACGCAAATGGCTGAACTAGGCGCTAACCTTGCTTTAATCGATATGCAAGATGAAGTATTAGCAGAGGCAAAAGCGGAATTGGTTAAGCTTGATGTGAAAGTTGAAACCTATGTGGCTAACGTCAGTGTTGAGGCTGACGTTGAAACGGTTTTCAACAATATTGTCAGTGACTTTGGTGCCGTACACGTACTTATTAATAACGCCGGCATTCTTCGCGATGGTCTGCTGTTAAAAGCAAAAGATGGCGTAGTGACTGCGAAAATGGAATTATCTCAATTCCAATCAGTTATTGACGTTAATCTCACTGGTGTTTTCTTATGTGGCCGAGAAGCGGCTGCAAAAATGGTCGAAAGCGGTGAAGGCGGTGTCATCATCAATATGTCAAGCGTTGCACGCGCGGGTAATATGGGCCAAACCAATTACGCTGCTGCTAAAGCAGGCGTGGTTGCCATGACAACGACATGGGCGAAAGAGCTAGGTCGTTTTGGTATTCGTGTTGGTGCAATTGCACCGGGTGTTATTCGTACTAAAATGACGGATGCGATGAAACCTGAAGCCAAAGAACGTTTGGTTAAGATGAAACCAGTCGGTCGCTTAGGCGAAGCAGAAGAAATTGCCCATACCGCAAAATACATCATTGAAAATGACTTTTTCACAGGTCGCGTCGTTGAAGTGGATGGCGGTATTCGACTTTAACGATTTATTCTTCCAAGGCTTTGCACCATGCAAGGCCTTTTTTTCTTCAAATATTTTTTTATTTTCTCAGCTGTTTACTATCTTTTAAGTACATACTTTTGCGCTATGGATTGACAGTCATGTTTGATGGCTTAATTAATAACTTAAAAATTAAAACAAAAATTACATTGCTCAGTGTTATCCCAACATTTTTCGTTTTAGTCAGTTTTATTTATTTAGTTTTTTCTCAATACTTAAATTATACAAGTGCGTCTCGATTAGAAGTTTATGTAAATGCGGTCAGTGTTCTTGACCAAACCGCACACAACTTCGCTGTTGAACGCGGCCTTACAGCAGGCTTTCTTGCTAGTGGTGGCAAAGGAAAAGAAAAGGTACTTGCACAGAGAAAGAAAGCTGATTCAGCCAGAATGCAACTTTTTAAGCTTGCATCAGAGAAGCTTGATGACTTCCCTAAATCTACTCAACTGATTATTAACGACTTACTTAAGCACTTTGATGCATTAGATAAAGTTCGAGCTAAGGTCGACCAACTAGACAAACAATCAGGCGCATTTGCATTTTATTCTAAAGCTAATAAGTATGCGCTTGATGCAGCAAGTACTTTTGCTAATTATACAGATGACCCTCACGCAACCAAAAGCATGAAGAGCTTAATTGCAATTCTTTGGATGAAAGAACGAGCAGGTCAAGAGCGAGGCCTTTTAAATGGCGTTTTTAATCGCGGCAATATTTCGCTGCCTCAACTTGCTAGTTTATCTTTATTTCAAAGTGATCAACTACAACAAGTAGATTTCATTAAGCAATTACTTGATCCTAAATTATTTAAGTCAGAATTTTCTGAGCTAAACAACCTTGATGAACAAATACTGCCATACCGTACATTTATCTCAGAACAGCTCAGTAGCGGTAATTTAGTTATTTCAGGGCGAGATAACTCTAACTGGTTTGTAGATGCAACAAGCCGAATAAAGTCGATTAAAGGCATTGCTGATAAGAAATCGCAATTAATCAGTCAATATGCGCAATCTACCAAAACAAAAGCCATGTCATTTCTAATTATTTCTTTAGTTAGCTGTTTGATTATTACTTACTTAATTGTGACTTTCGCATCACGAGTCGCCAAATGTCTAAATGAAGGTTTGCATCATCTCAGTGGATTTATAAATCAAGTCAACCAAGATTTTGATTTTTCCAAATCGATTAGCTCAGATCTTAACGATGAGGTTGGTCAAGCAACACGTTCATTTAATAGCTTTTTACAAGAGTTAAATGCGGTTAATAATGAAATTCAGTTAGTAATGAGCCGAGTTTCAAATGGTGATTTCAGTCACAGAGTAACTTACCCCTGTAAAGGCGATATGTCTGTTCTTAAAGAAGGAGTTAATAATAGTAGTAACACGCTTGAGTTTACTATGAATGCGCTAGATGAAGTCATGAATGGGCTTGCTGAAGGTGATTTTACTGTAAGAATGTCTCCAAGTGTTAAAGGCCCGCTTAGAGTTAAGGTCGATAATTCAATTGAAACCATAGATAGTGCCATTAAAGAAATTGCTAAAAGTATGGAGCAGCTACAAAACGGTAACTTTTCAGGTCGCATCTTATCTGAACAAAAAGGCGCATTGAATGAACTAAAATTAGCATTTAATGAAAGCATGTCATCGATCGAAAATGCAATGAATGAGATTTCAGACTCACTAGTGTCTCAAAAAAATGGTGAATTTAATAAGCGTCTAAAAGGTAATTACAGTGGTCGCTTGTTACAACTTAAAAATACATTTAACGAATCATCAGAAAACATAGAAATGTTTGTCTCGGACATTGAAGGACTATTTGGGCATTTACAAGTGGGCGAGTATACGTCTCGAATAACTAATGAGTATTCAGGTCGATTGGCTTCGCTTAAGAAAAATGTGAACTCTTCGCTGGAGAATCTAGAAAATGCCATTCTTAATATAGTTCAAGTTTCAGTGCATCAAAGTGAAGGTGTTTTAAACTCTCGTGTAGTTGGAGAATATTCAGGTCATTTAGAAAAACTGCAACGAGCGATGAATCTTTCAAGTGAGAGGATTGAGGAGGTATTAAATGAATTGGCAGGTGTTGTCGAATGTATTAAATCAGGTCAGTTTGACAGACAAATTCAAGGTGATATGCATGGACAATACGCCACTTTAAAAGCCGATATGAATGAAATGCTCCACTTATTAAATAGTGCGATGGAAGAAATTCAAACATCGTCAGAGTTACAACAGCAAGGCGCTTTATACCATCAAATAAATAATAACTTTCCTGGAGACTTGAATAAAATATGCTCTGCCATTAATGCATCATCCAATGAGCTTAAAAGTGTTTTTACTGATGTAAATAAATCAGCAAATCATACTCTTGCATTATGTACCGATCAAAAACAATTTGCAGTGGATATTTCGAAACGAAGCACTGAACAAGCAGTCGCCCTTGAGCAAATAGCTGCCTCTATGGAACAAATGGCATCAAGTGTAAATGAAACAGCAGATCAAAGCCTGGTTGTTACAAAACAAATGCAAGATTCGAAGCAAATTGCTGAAGATGCCATGGAAGTTATGAAAGGATCTGTGGATGTAACACAAAGTATGCGAGATTCTAGCCGAGAGATTGCACAAATTACGGTTATGATTGATGAAATTGCGTTTCAAACAAATCTGCTTGCCCTGAATGCTTCCGTTGAGGCTGCAAGAGCAGGAGAGCAGGGGAAAGGTTTTTCTGTGGTGGCAAGCGAAGTGCGAGAACTTGCTCAGCGTTCGGCTGACGCTGCTAAAAAAATCAAAGAGTTAGTTTCTGAAAATATCGATAAAGTTGAAGTAAGTTTTAATAGCTCACAAGACTCACATCAACGTCTAGAAAATATTCTAGATAATATCTCGGAAGTAAATACCATGATGCATAATTTAAATGACGCCACTAGACAGCAAAGTACCAGTATCAGTGAGGTTAATTCAGCGGTTAGTAACCTTGATAGGTCTACGCAACAAAATACCTCTATGCTTGAACAAATGTCTCAAGATATGTCGAAGCTTGAAGGATCAACAAAAGAAGTCAGCAACCGATTAAGTTTTTTCAAATTAAAAAAAGAACAATAAGAAGGTGAATGCTTGAAAGTTACGTTATTACTTAATGTACTATTTATTTGCTTACTTAGCTCTGTACAGGCTTTTACAAAAGAGTCATTAAGATATAACTTAGCAGCTTCTGAGTCTTGGTATCCGTACTACATACCAGATGAAGACAAACCAGGAATTTTAGGCGAATTAATTCCACTTATTTTAGATAAAGCAAACATCCATGGTATTGAGTTACGGTTTCCTCCAAAGCGGACCATTTATGCAATGGAAAATGGCCTACTTGATTTTGATGTAGTTTCACCTGTGTGGTTTCCAGGCGGTGATGCGGGTGAACAGTTTGTTTTTTCACACAAGTTGTTTGGTATTGAAGAGTATTACGCGAGCCTTGATAGTACTCAACTTGGACCAATGGTCTATAAAGAAGAAGTGGGCACTATTCTAGGATATTATTATTTCGATGATAATACCTTTACACGTATCGACTTCGCTTCTGAGAAAGAGCTTGTTCTAGCATTACATAAGAATAGGGTGGAGCGTATTTTAATTGGTGATTTACCTGCGAAATATTGGGCAAACAAGTTGAATGTTTCAATTCGACTGGATCAGCTTCATACTAAAGGAGAGCTTAAAATAAGGTTGAACAGATCAAAAATACATTTATTACCCTTATTGAACAATGCCATTACAGAACTTCAACAATCTGGGAAAATTAATAAAATAGTAAGTAAATACACGGTCAGCCAAAAATAAAGGTGTTGTTTAGTTTAACCAAACAACACCTACACTAAACTATAGATTAAGCGCTATAGCTTATATGTTGAAAAAAGCGCACATTGAGTGCTTGTCTTTGCGCTGACAATTCTAATGTCTGCGATAGACCTCTGATCATAGACTCGACATTATTCATAAACTTACCATATCCGACATCTTTATTATCACTGGCTTTGGCAACTACAACAAAATGTAACGTATCTACCAACTGGTTTTTATCCCAATGGGCTTTGTATTGTGTTTCTTCAGAGCAAATATCAAAGCTTAACTTTTGCAGTTCACTATTTTGTGCAGACTTATCAATTTTACTATTTCTAACCAGTGGTAACCGTCCATCAGCAATGAAAGCGGCTTGGCTGATCTGCTTATAGCCACAAGCACTGAAAAACTTATCTTCAATAAATGAATAAAATTGTGTGTAATGTTCGTCTTCGAGTAAATGTTGAAATTGTGTTTTTAAAGCACGCGTCACTGGAATGTTAAAAGTGACATAGGTCATTTCAGTGTGTTCGGCTGGAATTTCACATTTTCTAGCTTCATAACGTGGATATAAACTCCTTAGTTTATAGCCATATGTTTCTTTATGCCCTTTAACGCGAGCAAATAAATCGTAAGTTAAATGCTGGTGGTCTCTGATTTTAAAAGTATCTTCAACGCCCAAGTTTACTTTTAAATCATGTAGTGTCTTTTGCACTTTATTATGAAAATTTGCAGCATTTGCTCTAAGCTCATCACCAGTTGCTAAAAATAATAGGCGAACTTTCTTAGCTCTTACACCTTGTTGCCAATATGACTTATGTGCTTCATGGTATTTAGGGTTGTAGAAAAACAACATTTGCTTCTCTGTTTGTAGGCAATATGACTCTTCATGAAAACGTGTAATAGGCAACTTATCGTTGGCAATCATATGAACGTTGTACAAGCCATTTTCTTCACAGGCTAAAAATAACTTTCGTGCAATGCGCTCATAACAACTATCGATGTTGTCAAAGC
The DNA here is from genome assembly GCF_049257195.1 of Pseudoalteromonas sp. SS15. NCBI lineage: Bacteria > Pseudomonadati > Pseudomonadota > Gammaproteobacteria > Alteromonadales > Pseudoalteromonadaceae > Pseudoalteromonas > Pseudoalteromonas sp. SS15. The sequence goes on along the minus strand of NZ_JBMMUD010000001.1, from coordinate 300,513 downwards.
TTGATACAAACTCATCGCTTGGTTTGAACTCAGCTAAAATGTACTGGTTATTTCTTGCGTTTGTTGGAATATAAACTCGGTTAGAACTGCTAGATGCCATTGTCTTAAATCCTTGGTAATCAATCTGTGGCGAACATTAACGAGTTTTCATGAAAGATTTATTGCGTTAGGACAATATTTGCGACAATTGTCACAATTTTGAACGGAAAGATAAATCTAGCCGAGTTTATACAAATAATAAGCTCTAGCATCTGTTAGTTCTTAATTGTTTTTGTAATAATGCGGCATGTATAAGAATGCTTGATTCAGAGGAATGCATATCTATGGCGGAAACAGAAAATCGCCCAACTAACTTTATTCGAAATATCATTGATGCTGATTTAGCAAGTGGCAAGCATCAATCTACGCATACACGTTTTCCACCTGAGCCAAATGGTTTTCTACACATTGGCCATGCGAAATCAATTTGTTTAAACTTCGGCATTGCTCAAGATTACCAAGGTTTATGTAACTTACGTTTTGATGACACAAACCCAGAAAAAGAAGACATCAACTACGTTAAGTCGATTCAAGAAGATGTATCTTGGTTAGGTTTTAACTGGGATGGTGAAATTTGCTATTCATCTAACTACTTCGATAAGCTTCATGGCTACGCAGTTGAACTTATCGAAAAAGGTTTGGCATACGTATGTTTCTTATCGCCTGATGAAGCGCGTGAATACCGCGGCACATTAACAGAGCCAGGTAAAAATAGTCCATACAGAGACACACCAGTTGATGAAAATTTAGCTTTATTCGAAAAAATGCGTAAAGGTGAGTTCAAAGAAGGCGAATGTGTTCTTAGAGCGAAGATTGATATGGCTAGCTCATTCATGGTGCTTCGCGATCCTATCATCTACCGTATCCGCTTTGCACATCACCACCAAACAGGTGATAAGTGGTGCATTTACCCTATGTATGACTTCACCCATTGCATTTCTGATGCGTTAGAAGGCATTACACACTCACTATGTACATTAGAGTTCCAAGATAACCGTCGTCTTTATGACTGGGTTTTAGATAACATCTCTTTAGAGTGTCACCCACAACAGATCGAATTTTCTCGCTTAAACCTTGAATACACTGTTATGTCAAAGCGTAAGCTAAATGATTTAGTGGTTGAAAATCATGTTGATGGTTGGGATGACCCACGCATGCCTACTATCGCAGGCCTTCGTCGTCGTGGTTACACACCTGCTTCAATTCGTGAGTTCTGTAAGCGTATTGGTATCACAAAGCAAGATAACATGGTTGAAATGGGCATGTTAGAAGCATGTATTCGTGATGATCTAAACAATAATGCACCGCGTGCGATGGCTGTTATCGACCCTGTACGTATTGTGATAGAAAACTTCGAAGAAGGTAAAGTTGAGCAATTAGTTGCGCCTAACCATCCTTCTGAAGAATCGATGGGCACGCGTGAATTACCATTTACGAAAGAGTTATTTATTGAGCGTGAAGATTTCCGCGTTGAAGCGAATAAGAAGTTCAAGCGTCTAGTACTTGGCAAAGAAGTACGTTTGCGTAATGCTTATGTTATTAAAGCTGAACGTATTGAAGAAGATGCTGAGGGTAATATCACAACTATCTTCTGTAGCTATGATGCTGATACACTAGGCAAAAACCCTGCTGATGGCCGTAAAGTAAAAGGTGTTATTCATTGGGTATCGGCAACACACTGTGTAGAAGCTGAAGTACGTCAGTATGACAGGTTGTTCAATGTACCAAACCCTGCTGCAGCTGAGTCGTTTGTTGAAACGCTTAACCCTGACTCACTCACTGTGATTAAGTCAGCTAAACTTGAGCCTTCTTTAGCTCAAGCAGCCGTTGAACAAGGCTTCCAATTTGAGCGTTTAGGGTATTATTGCCGCGACAATAAAGAAGAAGGTCTTGTATTCAACCAAACGGTTGGTTTAAGAGATTCTTGGGCTAAAATAGAACAAGCTTAATCTTTAATTTAAAAGGCCGATTTATCGGCCTTTTTTGTTCAAAACAACAATAATTATGACTGCCAAATCAATCAATAATTTCTATATCAACGAACAGCAATCTATTTATCTGCTCTCTCACCATGACGCAAAAAAGCATAGGCAGTGGCTAAATATATGTAAGAAGCAATTGCAGTTATTGGGTTATAGCGATGTTGAAGAAATTGGTTCTGGTGCGTTTGGGTTTGTTTTCGCAGGCATTGGTGAAGAAGGGCAAGAGTGGGTGTTTAAGTTCTCTCGAATTACCCTTGCTCAAAGTGTCAGAGACAGGCTTGAAGACGAAGCTTATATGTTGTCGCAAATAAATAACCCTATGGTGCCTAAATTTTTTGCTTTTGAACGGGTAAAAAAACAAGGCATTTTGATGATGGCCCGAGCAAAAGGAGAAGATTTAGAAAAAATTTCACTCAAACGTGGCCGTTTCTCAGTTCAAGACATAATGAGCTTAGCGTTGAAGCTCAGAAATGTATTACTTGACTTGCGCAGACATAAAAATGGTTTAAGCCCACAACCTATTGTCCACGGTGATATCAAACCCTCTAATATTGTTTGGGATGTTGATACAGATGAGTTCTCTCTGGTTGATTGGGGGAGTTCTGTCTATGCGCAAATTGATGAATACGGAGAAGTCGTTGCCAGTAACATCATGGACTTAATGTCTGCAGATTTATCGAGTACCAATGCCCGCATGGGCGATGTGTATTTTATTGGTGATGAACAAATGTCAGGTATGCAGTCATCTCCCCGATTTGATGAACAAGGTGTTGCTTCAACACTCTATGCATTGGCTAGTGCACAATCATGCCGTTTTGGTGTGGGGGTTATCCCCGCTGCAAGCCTTGGGTTACCTCAAGAGTTTGCGACAGTCATAGACAATATGCTGTCAAAGGATAAAAAATTACGAGATGCAGCCGGAGATTACTTTATCCGTAATATGCCTAGTATGGCTAAAGTTTACTTGCCTGAACTAGATAACAAAACAGTTAAAGCGAACATTCCATTTTGGGTTAATGAATTTGAATTTGAACCCGACACTGTTGTTTACAGTTCTCGTAAGGAGTTCTTACGAAGAGCAGATCATAATCAACAACTGCTTGATGTTAACGATGCACAATTAGATAGATACTATAAAGAGTTTTTATTTGATACCGGTGACACCGAAAAAGCTTTCTTAGCGTCGATAAGTCGTCTTGCAAAATTTCCCGTTGTTGGTGGCTTAAGTTTTCATTGGCGAGAAGAAAATCTGCATATTGAATCAAGTCTAATTTTGCACGATCAAACTTTACATCAAGCATTTACCGATTCTGTGAATGCAACGGTCATGCTTGCGCAAGGCATTACTCAAAAAGGCCTGTTCAAATGTTGCTTATTCGATGCAAGGCAAACAATTCAGTTAGAAAGAGACAGCACGGGGGCGTTTATTTTCGATGTATTACCTCAGTTACATTACTCGGTTGTTGATACCAGTAGCCAAGAAATTACCCGTCCACATAGTTATTTCGAAGATGGTAAAGATCCCGACGAGCAATTGCAGTTGCCAAAAAGTATTATTCAATGTGTTTTTGAGCTGAACAAAATTCACCACACAGGGTGTATTATTTTTGAATCGGTAGAAAACCGTTTAAAAATCCACCATTATTACCGCTTATTGGATGCGTCTAAAGAAGTACAATTTAAAGCACTCTTAGAAGAAATCATGCAGTACGCATTGTGTATAGATAACTTTGGTGTTGCAGGTTTTATGAAACTACCTTACAAAAACACCCGTGAATTTGATTTATGCCAGAGCCAGCCTACAAACTACTATCCAAGAAACCCCAAAGCACTAAATAATTCACTATAAGATATGACCAAAGGCGTATTGAAGATTTCATTTACTTGATCAAAGCTAAAGACTTGTTGAGCTTTGTATAAATAAATGAAATATTCACGGGCTAATTTCAATCCTAGAGGTGTGCTATGGAAAAGCAGCAGAGACAAGATATTTTAACTTTAAGCTGGTCGATTCATGACCAAGTTGAAGAAGCTATCAGGGTGCATCCTGCAAGTCGTGCTGATGAAAATTGGCAAGAAAAACAACGTTTGCTTATGGCCGATATGGCATTGCATTTATTGCAAACCGCATTAAAGCCGGGTGAGTTGCAAAAAGAAAAGTTAGTAAGTAACTTAAATGCAATTCTGACGTTGAGTGATGACTATATTGATAATGTAGATTTAAGAAAAGTGTCAGATTCTTTATATGAAACACATAAATAAACCGATATTCAGTGAGATAAATATCCGGCCTGATATCGCCGGATATTTAGTGAGTTTACTCTTTATAGCTCTTCTGGGCGGTATGTTTTCATCATGATATAAACGTATGCATTAACAAATGCCGTTTCTTGATATTTCTTAAGCCCAGTTTCTTCAAAGTCGATTGGTAAAGGGTTACGCTTCAATTGTTCTTTGATTTCAGTTGCAGATAAAATTTTAACATCCACATCCTTTATTAATTGAATGGCGGCTTCGATTTTAAAGCCTGTCGCACTACCTGCAAACTTACCCTTTGGAGCACGTTGCTTTATAGCAACAGAGTCAATTTGGTAATCTTCTAATAGTTTTGCAAAATCAAATTGGAATTTGCGCATATCTTCAGTGTCTTGGCCAACTTGTCCAAGGGTAAAACGTGTTTGACGTACATCACGAATATCGAAAACGTCTTCTTCTTTTGTCAGCAAGCATAAAAGTACTTCACTGCCTGTGATTTCAACACCACATGTTCTCATAATCTTTCCAATATATTGAAACTAGTTATTAATTATAACGGTGAGAAGAATAAACCTAAAGCTTAAACTGATAAATCAATCATGATGGCCGCATGATCTGAATAACGAATGTCTTCTCCGTCTCTTTGTGTGGTTAAGTGTCCATCAAAAGTAGTATAGTTTAATTCGTTAATTACACAGTTATCATGAACAGGATCGAAGTGTTGAGACAGTAAAATATAATCTAGTACATTACCTTTACCACGATAAAAGTGTGTTGCAGGTTTTTGTTTACCCGCCATTACCTGTTGTGAAAGTGTGTAGCTATCAATTAAGCCACTTTCTGATGGTACGTCTTTGAATGAGTGATCGTTGGCAATATTAAAGGGCAACAAACTAGCGTGCTCAAGATTATGATTAAAATCACCTAACACGACAACAGGCATATTTTGATTGTTGGTCATCACATCATGCATGATTATGGAGGATTCTAAGGAGCGATCTTGGCTATTTCTTAGTAATGCAAAAGATTGTTCGTAGTAATGCCGGAGTTTAGGTTCTGCATTGATTTGATCGAATAGGTTGCCATCAGTGATAAGTCGCTGTGACTTTAAATGGACCACATAAAAACTGACAAAGCCCACTTCGGGCAAGTTTATCTTGCATTTGATAGGTGTACGATTAAAACCAAAAGGCGTTTGATGACCAAAATAATCAAGCAAGTCTTTATTTGGCAGCAGGCAATTTAAAGATTCAATTGGATATTTAGAAGCGATCGCAACAACTGGGGAATACAGCACATCGGGTTTTAACGCTTCATGTTTGACCGCTGATACTGCCGAGAAATAGGGGAGACCTTGTTCTTTGCAAATCTCTTCTAGTTCTTTAACAGAAAACACTTCTTGAAAGGCAATCACAGTTGGTGACATATGAGCCAACAATTCAGAAATAAATAAAGTTTTAGATTGCCACTGGCTGTGTGTGTAGCCTTCAAACTCAGAATAAAAGCGATAAGGCGGCGCTGCAAAATTAAGCAGATTTAACGTAGCAATTTTTATAGATTTTTGTTCAGGCATTTAAATTTCATTTATTCATCGATTTACAGAGTTAATTTTAGTCTTTCCCTTGAATTTAGTCACTGTGAAGGCCAAAATAAGCTTCACTTAAAATCCTTAGTTAACTTAGTAAATAAGTTTATCAATGCTTATTCGTAAAAGCGTTGTAAAAGGTACTCATTTTTAAACTTTAATACACGTGATACTTGGTAGGTGTCACCACTGTAAATAGGAAATATCATGCCTGTAATTACGCTTCCTGACGGCAGTCAGCGTGCTTTCGAAAATCCAGTAACAACATTAGAAGTAGCTCAAGATATCGGTCCTGGTCTTGCTAAGGCAACCATCGCTGGTCGAGTGAATGGTGAAAGAGTTGATGCTTGTGATTTAATCACTGAAGATGCAAATCTACAAATCATCACAGCAAAAGATGAAGACGGCTTAGAAATTATCCGTCATTCATGCGCTCATTTAATCGGTCATGCGATTAAACAGCTTTTCCCTGATGTAAAAATGGCGATTGGTCCGACTATCGACAATGGCTTTTACTACGATATTGATTTAGATCGTTCTTTAACACAAGAAGATTTAGATGCAATTGAAAAGCGCATGCTTGAGCTTGCTAAAACAAATTATGATGTTGTTAAGAAAACAGTCACTTGGCAAGAAGCAAGAGACACTTTTGAAGCGCGCGGTGAGACTTATAAAATTGAAATCCTAGACGAAAATATCTCGAAAGATGACAAACCAGGTCTATATCATCACGAAGAATACGTAGATATGTGTCGTGGCCCTCATGTGCCAAACATGAAGTTCTGCCAACATTTCAAGATCATGAAAGTAGCTGGCGCGTATTGGCGTGGTAACTCTGATAACAAGATGCTACAGCGTATTTATGGTACAGCTTGGGCTGATAAGAAACAGCTTAAAGCTTATTTGAAGCGTCTTGAAGAAGCTGAAAAGCGTGACCACCGTAAAATTGGTAAAGCGTTAGACTTATGGCACTGGCAAGAAGAAGCGCCAGGCATGGTATTCTGGCATAATGATGGCTGGAGCATTTACCGTGAGCTTGAAGACTTTGTTCGTGAAAAGTTACGTGAGTACAGCTACGAAGAAGTAAAAGGCCCATTAATGATGGACCGTGGTCTTTGGGAAAAGTCTGGTCATTGGGATAAGTATTCAGATGCGATGTTCACAACTGAATCAGAAAAACGTGAATACGCTATCAAGCCTATGAACTGCCCAGGCCACGTACAAATTTTCAACCAAGGTCTAAAATCTTACCGTGATCTGCCATTGCGTATGGCTGAGTTTGGTTGTTGTCACCGTAATGAGCCATCAGGTGCATTACACGGCTTGATGCGTGTACGAGGTTTCACTCAAGATGATGCGCACGTATTCTGTACCGAAGAGCAGGTGATGGATGAAGTGTCTGCATGTATCAAAATGGTATATGACACGTATTCAACTTTCGGTTTTGAAAACATAGTTGTTAAGTTATCAACGCGTCCAGAAAAGCGTATCGGTGACGACGAAATGTGGGATAAATCAGAAAAGGCTCTAGCTGATGCATTAAAAGCGAACGGTATTGAATTCGAATACCTACCAGGCGAGGGGGCGTTTTACGGTCCTAAAATTGAATTCACATTATATGACTGCTTAGACCGTGCATGGCAATGTGGTACAGTGCAATTAGATTTTGCTTTACCGGGTCGTTTAGGTGCAACTTATGTTGCTGAAAACAACGAGCGTAAGACGCCTGTTATGATTCACCGTGCAATTTTAGGTTCTATCGAACGATTCATCGGCATTTTAACTGAAGAATATGCGGGTCTTTTCCCAACTTGGTTAGCACCAAAGCAAGTGGTGATCATGAATATCACCGATAAACAAGCTGATTATGTACAAGAAATTGTGCAAAAATTAAATAAACTTGGAATTAGAGCCTGTGCTGACTTGAGAAATGAGAAGATAGGCTTTAAAATTCGCGAGCATACTTTAAAACGTATTCCGTATTTACTTGTTGTTGGTGACAAAGAAGTTGAACAGCAAGAAGTTGCGGTTAGAACACGCAAAGGTGAAGATCTTGGCAAGTTCTCGGTTGATGACTTTATCGCAAAGGTAAGCGAAGAGATTAAAGACCGTAAATAAAATTATGGCGTGTGGCTAACAACTATATATCAAGCTACACGCTTTATCTTTTGATTTTTTGGAGGATCGTACCATTAGAGGCGGCAAAAAAGGGCAACCAACAGCTCAAAAACAACATCGTATTAACGAAGAAATCACAGCGAGAGAAGTTCGCTTAACAGGCGTTGAAGGCCAGGAACCAAGTATTGTTTCGTTAAGAGAAGCTCAAGCTATTGCTGATGAACTAGGTGTAGATTTAGTAGAAATTAGTCCAAATGCTGAACCGCCAGTTTGTAAGGTGATGGATTACGGTAAGTTCCTTTTCGAAAAAGCAAAAGTACAAAAAGAACAAAAGAAAAAGCAGAAGCAGATCCAAATCAAAGAGATCAAGTTCCGTCCAGGTACTGACTCGGGTGACTACAACGTTAAACTTCGTAGCCTAAGAAAATTCTTAGAGGGCGGAGACAAGGCTAAAGTTACTATCCGCTTCCGCGGCCGTGAAATGGCTCACCAAGAAATTGGTCTAGATTTATTAAACCGTGTTAAAGCTGATTTGGAAGATATCGCAACAGTAGAATCTTTCCCAAATCGCGTTGAAGGTCGTCAAATGATTATGATGTTGGCACCTGTTGCTAAAAAAGCATAAACACGGCATAATACGCTCCGATTTTGAACTAGGTCACAAATGCTTCGGCTACCTAGTTCAACTGGTCTGTAAAAAGTAGATTAATTTCTCACCAGAACTTAGGTTGTAATAAGGCTCTACAAGTGGTTTATCCCGCCTTGTTACATTGATTAGCGCAATACATTTGGAGTTATTGCAATGGCTTACAAGCTAAAAACACACAGAGGCGCAGCTAAGCGTTTCAAAAAAACTGCTTCAGGCGGTTACAAGCGTAAACAATCGCATCTTCGTCACATTCTGACTAAGAAGTCTTCAAAGCGTAAACTACACCTTCGTGCAAAGTCTATGGTTCATAAGAATGACCTAGGCCTAATCGATCGTATGTTACCATTCGCTTAATAGAGGATATCAGAAATGGCAAGAGTTAAACGCGGTGTTGTCGCACGTGCACGTCACAAAAAAGTATTAAAGCAAGCTAAAGGTTACTACGGAGCACGTTCACGTGTTTACCGCGTAGCGTTCCAAGCTGTAACTAAAGCAGGTCAATACGCTTACCGTGACCGTCGTGCTAAGAAACGTACTTTCCGTCAACTATGGATTGCACGTATCAATGCAGCTTCACGTCAGAATGGTCTTTCTTACAGCCGTTTCATCAATGGCCTTAAAAAGTCATCTGTTGAGATCGATCGTAAGATCCTAGCTGATATCGCAGTATACGACCAAGTAGCTTTCGCAGCATTAGTTGCTAAAGCAAAAGAAGGTCTAGCTGCTTAATAAGTCTTGAACTTATCGATTTAAAAGGAGCCATTGGCTCCTTTTTTAGTTTTACCGATTCTTTATTAAAATTTTATCAAGCAATCTAGTACTTAATATTCTTCGCATCACGCCCATAAAATAGGTTGGGAATGTTACGTAGTAACGCGGCTTTGGTTTTTCTGCATTTATTGCATGCAAAAGTTTTTCAAGAACAGCTTCAGGGCCTAAGGTAAATTTTTGTGGTGCAGTTTGACTTTCTAGTCTGTTTAACTGTGCGCGATAATTATCATTATGTGCACTTTGTTCAATACTGATATTTTTAATAAACGCTTTTTTTGCATTATCTCTAAATTTAGAAGCGATCGGTCCTGGTTCAATTAAGCTTATATGGATTTTTGTATCTGCTAATTCCATTCTTAATGTATCTGTTAACCCTTCTAGTGCGAACTTACTGGCATTGTAGGCACCTCGATAAGGTAGTGCTACAAAACCTAACACGGATGAATTGTGAATAATTCGACCATGTCCTGTTGAACGCATATGTTTAATTGCCAAATTTGTGAGATGGTGCCAAGCAAAAAAGTTGACTTCAAACTGTGCGCGTAATGTATCTGTTGCCAAGTCTTCTACTGCGCCGGGTTGTCCATAAGCACCATTGTTAAACAATACATCTAACTGCCCGTCACACATATCAAGTGCTGTTTTAAAGCCTTGCTCTATACTTTTTTGGTCCGCGAGATCTAATTTAATACAGGTTAAACCTTCTTCTGAGAGCCGCACAACATCTTCATTTTTACGGCAACTGGCTATGACTTTATAACCTGATTTATGTAGTTCTTTTGCACAGTGATAACCGATGCCGGTAGAGCAGCCCGTGATCAAGATTGATTTCATTTTGTTATTTCGCTGTATTAAAGTAGATAAAAAATGCCAAATATGTCATTTGCTGCATTTTTTTGTTGAATCACCGCACATTCTAAATTGGTTTGTAAAAGATTGATATAATTCATCTAACTTATAAATTATTAATGAGTCTTTTACATGTTTGCAAACGTCATAATGTTATCCACTTTGTTGAGTATGAATGGTCATTTACCACCATTAATACCTTGGCAAGGGAAAAGTTTGCATCTAATTCAAAGTTCTGGTCCTTTAACAACAGACTTTGAACTAAGTGGTGGGGAAGTATCGCCAACTTATGAAGACACAATGAAATTCGTTGATAGATTGATTGCGGCAAATCCAACCCAGTTTAGCAGCTTATCAATAGGTGAAAGTTTTGGTCAGCGTGAAATCAAAATGATTGTTGCTAGTGAAAATGGTCAATTTTCTTCAAACATGATCAAAAGCAATGGAAAGCCAACAATCTTAATTCAAGCTGGTATCCATTCTGGTGAAATTGACGGCAAAGATGCAGGCTTTATGTTGCTAAGAGATATAGCTACAGGCAAAAGAAGAGATCTGCTAACGAAAGTAAATATACTGTTTATACCAATCTTAAATGTTGATGGCCATGAGCGGAGAAGCGAGTTTAATCGAATTAACCAGCGTGGTCCAATTGAGATGGGTTTTAGAACGAATGGCAACAACCTAAATCTTAATCGTGATTACACTAAATTAGATACACCAGAAGTAAAGGCTGTATTGAAGGTAATTAATGAATTTGAACCAGATTTGTACGTAGATGTTCATGTTACAGATGGTGCAGATTACCAATACGATGTCACTTACGGTTACACACCCTCATTCGCAAGTGAGTCACCACAAATTGCAACGGTACTAGCTGAAAAGTTCCAGCCTCATATCGATAAAACACTAGCAAAATACGGCCATATTCCTGGGCCGCTTGTATTTGTAATGGATAAAAGAGAGTTTAAGAGTGGTTTAGCTGGTTGGATTGCGGGACCGCGTTTTTCAAATGGCTGGGGCGACCTTGCTAATGTACCAACGATTTTAGTAGAAAATCACTCACTTAAACCCTATAAGCAACGTGTACTTGGTACCTATGTATTTTTAGATGGCGCAATTGATGCTTTATCTATGCATTCTCAAGCCCTCGAAAGTGCAGTTAAAAAAGAGCAAGAAACGCCAGAACGTCTGGTGCTTAATAGAAAATATGCAACAGAGCCTGACTTTATCAGCTTCAAAGGGATTAAATACAAGAGATTTAACAGTGCGCTTTCTGGGCAACAAGAAGTTAAGTATCTTGGAGAGCCAGAGCACTACGAAAAGCTACCAATCTATTGGAAAAAAGAAGTTGTTACTGAAGTTGATGTTCCTGATACATTTTATATACCTCAGTCATATAGCTTCATTGCAGAGAAATTATCAATACACGGCATAAATGTTGAAAGAGTCACTTCTACTGATTTAGTTTATAACCTAAAAATTGCAGAAGTTAATGATTATTCTTTTGATAAAACGCCTTTTGAAGGCCGTTTTAGAGTAACTGCACAGTTCGTTTATAGCGAAATTGAACAAAAAAATTTAGCTGGGTGGTACAAAGTAACGACGCAACAAGCAAGAGGCAAGCTGGTTACCCATTTGCTTCATCCTGAAGCCCCAGACTCTTTCTTCTCTTGGGGAAGTTTTCATACAATATTCCAAAGAACGGAATATGTTGAAAATTATGCATTAGTACCTTATGCCCGTTCAATGTTAAAAGATAATCCTAAACTAGCGCTAGAGTTTGATAAGAAGTTAAGAGAAGACAAAAACTTTGAATCAGACCCTAAAGCACGTTTAAATTGGTTGTATTCTAAAACGCCTTATTATGATCAAGGCTACTTAAAATACCCAGTTTTAATGCAATATAAACCAGAGCAACAAGAAGTAGAGAAGTAATCAGTGAAAGTCGTTACCAAGCCTGTCACTGCATTTATGCAAAATACGCGTTTCATTACTTGTGAAGAAACCGGTGATACAGCAATACTCGATCCCGGTGGGGATGCACATTTATTATTAGAGCATATAGCTAGTAATAATCTCATAGTTAAGTGTATTTTGTTAACGCATGGTCATTTAGATCATGTTGGTGCAAGTGTAGAAATAGCAAACAAACTTGATATCCAAATTATTGGTCCAACCGAAGAAGAGCGTTTTTGGTTTGATGCTTTGCCGATGCAATCGCAAATGTTTGGCTTTGCGCCTCATGAAGTATTTTACCCCGATCGTTGGTTAGAACATGGTGAAATTTTTACTCTAGGCAATTTAAACTTCGAGGTACGTCATTGCCCAGGGCATACGCCTGGACACATTGTTTTTTATGAGGCCAGTAAACAAGTTGTATTTGTAGGTGATGTTTTATTTAAAGGCTCAGTTGGCAGAACTGACTTTCCAAAAGGAAACAGTGAGCAATTAAAAACGTCAATCAAAACACAGCTTTTTACTCTACCAGATAACGTTGAAGTTTTTTCTGGGCATGGACCAAATACTTCAATTGGTTATGAGAAGGTACATAATCCTTTTATGAGTGGCCGATTCGGCTAAAACGAACTAAAATTTAATCTAATAAAGAGAATAGAATTCTCATAATTTTAAGAGAACGTATTAAATATGTCTTTAAATCAAGTTGACAGACAAATATTGGCTTTAATCCAACAGGATGCAAGTTTATCAACGGCAGAAATTGCTGATAAAGTTGGCCTTTCACAATCACCATGTTGGCGAAGAATTGCAAAGCTAGAGCAAGATGGGTATATCAAAGGTAAAGTCGCTTTGTTAGATGACAAAAAGCTGGGCTTTGATATGTTGGTTTATGCCAACGTTAGGTTGTCTAACCACGGGCGAAATAACCTTGCGGAGTTTGAAGAGCTAATTTTAAGCTATGACGAAGTGACAGAATGTTACACCATGGCGGGCACTATGGATTTCATGCTCAGAATCATTTCAAAAGGCATCGACGGCTATGAGCGATTTGTTCGTGATAATCTATTAAATTTAGAATATGTTCAAGAAGTACATTCAAATGTAACTATGACGTGTGTAAAGAGAACAACTGCTTTACCACTTTAAAACCTCTGTCACGTATTTCGACTATACTTATCTGATGTAGTCAGTTTGTTAAAAGCGCTGGATTTCGCTATAATCCAGCGCTTTTCTGTTCATAATTATTATAAATACACATCTAACACATCGAGGAAATGAATGTTTAATCTGATAGGCAAAGCACCAAGCTCTGCTAAAAACGATATCCTTTCCGGCTTAACCGTTGCATTAGCACTGGTACCTGAAGCTGTTGCATTCGCATTTGTTGCGCATGTTGATCCCTTAGTTGGCCTGTATGCGGCCTTTATCGTCGGCTTAATTACCTCTATTTTTGGTGGTCGTCCAGGCATGATCTCTGGTGCAACGGGTGCGTTAGCTGTTGTTATGGTGAGCTTGGTCATTGAGCACGGTGTCGAATACTTATTTGCTACTGTCTTATTAATGGGTGTGCTGCAAATATTGGCGGGCATATTTAAGCTCGGCAAATTTATTAGAATGGTTCCACACCCAGTGATGTTGGGATTCGTTAATGGGTTGGCAATTGTTATCTTCTTAGCTCAATTAGGGCAGTTCAAAGTAATGGACGGTAATGGTCAACTTCAATGGATGCAAGGCTCAGAGCTATATGTGATGGGTGGTCTTGTTGCTTTAACGATGGCAATCATTCATTTCTTACCTAAACTTACAACAGCCATTCCTTCATCACTTGCAGCTATTTTGGTAGTGACAGGATTAGTGATTGGTTTAGATCTAGAATCTCGCACTGTACTTGATTACTTAAAAGACATGTCAGGCGATTTGAATGCAACAATTGCAGGCGGATTCCCTGAGTTCCATATCCCGGCTGTACCGTTTAATTTTGAGACTTTCAAAATTATCTTTCCTTATGCATTAGTTTTAGCAGCGATTGGCCTGATTGAATCGCTTTTAACTTTAACACTAATTGATGAAATCACAGAAACACGCGGTAACTCAAATAAAGAATGTATCGGCCAAGGTGCTGCTAACGTTACCTGTGGTGTATTTGGTGCAATGGGCGGTTGTGCTATGATTGGTCAATCAATGATCAATATTAATTCTGGTGGTCGTAGCCGTTTATCAGGCATTACAGCGGCCGTTTTACTACTTGGCTTTATCTTGTTTGCAGCAAGTTTAATTGAAATGATCCCACTAGCGGCACTTGTTGGTGTGATGTTCATGGTTGTTTTAGGCACATTCGAATGGTCTAGCTTTAGATTAATGAAACGTATACCTAAGACGGATGCATTCGTGATTGTGCTAGTATCAGGTGTCACGGTAGTAACCGATCTAGCAATTGCAGTGTGTGTTGGTGTGATTGTGTCTGCACTGGTATTTGCTTGGGAGCATGCGAAGCATATTTACACAAACAATTATATCGACGAACAGGGTTCCAAAGTCTACGAGCTTCATGGTCCATTATTCTTTGGTTCGGTTAAAAACTTTGCTGAATTGTTCGATATCAACAACGACCCAAATGATGTCATTATTGAGTTTAAATATAGTCGAGTTGCAGATCACAGTGCAATTGAAGCCATTGATAGCTTGGCGGAACGCTATAAAAAATCAGGTAAAACAGTCCATTTACGTCACTTAAGTCCGGACTGCATTGAGTTACTTAATAAGGCAAAAGATTTAGTAGAAGTGAACGTTATCGAAGACCCTAATTATAAGGTTGCTTCAGATAAACTTGCATAAAAATCTAAATTGATTGGATAAAGGGGCACATTTTTTGTGCCCCTTTTCTTTGCGGTAAGCCGATGAAATTATGAGATTGGTAGCAGTGCGATACACTGATGCATTACGTATAATCTAGGCATTAGATAGGAGTTATATAATCCATTGAAATGGCAAGCTTTAGTCGATAACCGACAACGATTCTTTTGGGTACTTCAAATTGCAGGCTGGATTGGCTATGCGTTGGTCAATTATATTGGCTCAAAAGTTTTCGAAATGAGAGATATATATGTATTCGTCATTGTATTAAATGCCTATGCAGGGTGTTTAATGACAGTGCCGTTACGTTACCTCTATAGAATTATATGGAACTCTAAACCTTGGGTTTTAATCGTTGTAGTTTTCAGTTCCTCATACATCACTGGTACCCTTTGGTCAGTCATTCAAAAGTTCAATTTGTGGGAAATTTACCGTCATGGTTACAGACCCACTGAGTGGTTTTATTATTTCCAACAAGGTTTAGACTCCGTCTATATCATCCTTTGCTGGAGCGGCCTGTATTTTGGTATCAAGTACTACCAGTTACTTCAAAGTGAACGCCAAAAAGCACTGAAAGCAAATACTATGGCGCATGAAGCGCAGCTTAAAATGCTTAGGTATCAATTAAACCCTCATTTTTTGTTCAACACACTTAATGCAATTTCTACACTTATACTTGTTGAAGAAAATAAAGATGCAAATCAGATGGTATCGAGGCTCAGTGACTTCCTTCGCTATACACTCAATACTGATCCCATAAAAAAAGTACCATTAGAACAAGAGATTCATGCATTAAACTTATACCTAGAAATTGAAAAAGTACGTTTTGATGAACGACTATCAATTGATGTCAGCATGACAGAAGAAGCGAAACATGCGCTAGTGCCAAGCTTGTTGTTGCAACCATTAATCGAAAACTCAATCAAATATGCTATCGCTCATATGACTGAAGGCGGTAAATTAGAGATAAAGGCGCAAGTCTTCGCCAATGAATTATTATTAGAAGTAGGGGATAATGGACCCGGTGCTGAAATAGAAAATGGCAAATTATTGAATGCGTCAGGAGTCGGTATTGCCAACACTCAAGATAGGCTTAAAACTTTATACGAAAATAATTACTCGTTTGCTCTATCACATAACACTCCAAACGGGCTAAAAGTAAATATTCGCGTTCCATACGAGAAGGCAGAAAGTAATGAGTAGAATTAAAACATTAATCGTTGATGACGAACCATTAGCAAGAAAAGGCCTTGCTGTACGTTTAAAAGAATTTGAACAATTAGAAGTAGTAGATTTATGTCCTACAGGCGAACAAGCCATTCAAGCTTGCAATGAAAACGACATTGATTTGCTATTTTTAGATATTCAAATGCCTGGAATGAATGGTTTTGAAGTTGCCAAAACGCTCAGTGAAAAGCCAGGTCCGATGCCTGCTGTTGTGTTTGTAACGGCGTTCGATCAATATGCGGTGCAAGCATTTGAGATCCATGCCCTCGATTATATTTTAAAACCCGTTGATGACAACCGATTAGAACAGGCGGTGGATAAAGTGCAAAGCTATTTAAAAACACAACAAGATAACGCTCATAAAAAGAAACTAGCTAGTTTCGTTGCAGGTATTACAGGTAATAACTGTGAAGAAATCTTGAAAAAACTAGCAACAGGTGATGCGTTAGAAGATAAAAAATATCCTGAATCTTTGGCAGTTAAAGAGCAGGGTGAAATAATTCGTGTCACTACCTCTTCAATTCAGTGGGTTGATGCTGCAGGTGATTATATGTGTCTGCACTGCAATGATGGAAAAACGCATATTCTTCGTAAAACAATGAAAGAGCTTGAACAAGAGCTAGATCCAGCGTTATTTGTTCGTGTACACCGTTCTGCAATTGTTAATACAAAACAAATCAGTAAATTAGTGACTCAAACAAGTGGCGAATATTTATTGGTGTTAGATAACGGTCAAGAATTGAAAGTAAGCCGCAGTTATAGAGATAAAGTAAAAGCTGCGCTTGCGAGTTGATTTATCTTCTTTGCACGAAAAAAAAGAGCAGCTTTTAGGCTGCTCCTTTTTTCAAATTACGACCGAATTTATACAGTAATAATTTTCATTGTATTAGTTGCACCCACGGTTTCCATCTTGTCGCCGTGTGTAAGTATAACGGTATCACCTTTCACAAGTGAACCTCGTTCAACGAGTGTATCGAGTGCGTCTTTGATCATACATTCTTGATCATGTTTAGTTGAATCAAAGTATACTGGGTATACACCACGGTATAAAGCAGTTTGACCAAGCGTAGAAGCATGACGAGATAATGAGTAAATAGGGTGACCAGAGCTTATACGTGACATTAGCTTTGCAGTTTTACCTGACTCTGTTAGCGTTACGATTGCTTTCACGCTATCTAGGTGGTTTGCCGCATACATAGCTGATAATGCGAGTGTCTCTGAGGTGTCTGAGAACATGCTGTCTAAACGGTGTTTTGAAATATGAGCTTCAGGTTGTGATTCAGCGCCTAAACATACACGCGCCATCGTCGCTACCGTTTCTTCAGGGTAATCACCGGCAGCAGTTTCTGCAGAAAGCATAACTGCATCTGTGCCATCTAATACTGCGTTCGCCACGTCCATGACTTCTGCACGTGTTGGCATTGGATTATCAATCATTGATTCCATCATTTGGGTAGCTGTTACAACAGTACGGTTCAAAGAGCGAGCACGGCTGATAATTAATTTTTGCTTACCAACTAAAGCTGCATCACCAATTTCAACACCTAAATCACCACGTGCAACCATCACTGCATCAGAGGCAAGAACGATGTCATCAATTGCTTCAACGGTTTCTACGGCTTCTGCACGCTCGATTTTTGCAAGAAGTTGAGCGTTAGAACCGGCTTTTTCTGCAAGTGAACGTACGTATCGCATATCGTCGCCACTGCGCGGGAAAGAAACGGCAATATAGTCAACACCAATTTCAGCTGCAGTAATTAAGTCTTCTTCGTCTTTTTCTGTGAATGCTGGTGCAGTTAAACCCCCCCCTAAACGGTTAATACCTTTGTTGTTTGATAACACACCACCAACTTTAACTGTGGTATGAACAAGTGCACCTTCGACCGAGTCTACAACAAGCTGAATTAAACCGTCGTTTAAAAGAAGTAGGTCACCTGGTTTTACGTCTTGAGGTAGTTCTTTATAATCGATACCAACACCCTCAACAGTACCTTCACCTTTAGCCATTTCAGCATCAAGAATAAATTTAGCGCCAACTTCAAGATTTACTTTACCATCTTTAAAAGTAGAAACGCGGATCTTAGGGCCTTGAAGGTCAGCTAGGATTGCAACATGTTTGTTAAGTTTTGTTGCTATATCTCTTACAGCTTGTGCTCTGTCTTTGTGGTCTTGAGCAACGCCGTGAGAAAAGTTTAGGCGTACTACGTTTGCACCCGCTTTTATGATTTTTTCTAAGTTGTTATCGCGGTCAGTTGCAGGTCCAAGGGTTGCTACAATTTTTGTGCGTCTAAGCATCAGGTTCTCCTGTAGGCCTATTTAGATAGGTAGATATTAATGAATGCGAAATAAAACCAACAAATTTAAGCAAAGATAGCTCAATAATTGATTAAAAACGCATTAGATGTTGAAAGAATTTGCATTAACTCTTTTTAACACCGTAATTAAGTTATATGATCTATATGACATCATTATGACACCGGTGTCAGGATGCGTCAATCACAAGATTCTGGTGTCTTTATATACAAATGAATCAAAAGAAACCGAGAGGGTATGGTGTTAAACCATCTTTCTTGGAGATTCTTTAACCCCATATAAAGTTTGTTTGTGTAAAAGATTTAAATAGTAGTAATTGGTATCTTACAAAGCTAAGACATATAATAAGCTACTGAAGTATTGCTCAAATTAGTTGTTACCGAGGAGGAACTTAATGCAAGTTGCATTAGTTGGTTTAGGTGTAATGGGTAAAAACCTTGCACTAAATCTCATTGAACAGGGTTTAACGTTAGTTGCCTACGACAGAAACCCGGACGCAGGTGCTGAGCTTTTAAGCTGTGCTCAGTCACTTGGCTTAGCTGAACGCTTGCACATTGTTTCTGACCTTGGTGATATGATCCGCCGCTTAGAAACACCTCGTTCAATTTTACTACTTGTTCCTGCCGGTGAGTTAGTAGACAGAGTGTGTTCTGATCTAGTAGAAGCGGGTGTAGATAAAGACGATATCATCATTGATTGCGGTAATAGTAATTATAAAGACGGTATTGCACGAAAACTTAAATATCAAAATAAATTTGAGTTCGCGACCATGGGGATCTCAGGCGGTGCAGAGGGTGCACGTCACGGTCCTGCGATGATGGCTAGTGGTTCAGAAGGCGGCTGGGAACGAATTATTCCTTGGTTCGAAAAAGTAGCGGCAAGCTATAACGGTGATTCTTGTTTTGCTCGTGTTGGTCAGTCTGCCTCTGGTCACTTTGTAAAAATGGTACACAATGGTATTGAGTATGCATTAATGCAATTGATCGCTGAAATATACCAACTGCTTCGACATGGCACAGGTAGAACACCAAAAGAAGTCGCAGAAGTATTCAAATCTTGGTCAGAAGGTCATTTAAATAGCTACTTATTATCGATTTCAAGTCATATTTTAGAGCTTGAAACTGATAGCCAAGAGTCATTAGTTGACCTTATTGATAACAAAGTTGGTGCAAAAGGCACAGGTCTTTGGACTGCACAAAATGCATTAGAGTTAGGTATTGCAGTACCTTCGTTAGTTGCTGCAGTTCAAGCGCGTCACTTAACCAATACCATCGATACACATGCTGCGAAAGAAATGACTTATGCATCGCAGCAAACGGCGAATATCGATATTGATTTAGATGAGCTTAAATCAGCTTTCTATCTTGCAAGCCTGCTATGTTACCGCCAAGGCTTAGCGTTAATCAAAGGTGCTTCACGTGCACACCAGTGGAAGGTAGATCTTGGTAAAACGCTACAAACATGGCGTGCAGGTTGTATTATTAGAGCCGATTACCTAGATGATATTGCTGAAGGTGTGGAATTCATCGATACGTTACAGGCAGAATCGCTAGCACTTCGCAAAGTAACAGGTCTTGCTGTGTCTTCTGGCCTTGCTTTCCCTGTATTGAGTTCGACACAAACTTACATTGCTACATTAAGCACACCGAGTAACGGTCACCTTGTTCAAGCACAGCGTGATTACTTTGGTGAGCATGGTATTAAAACCCATTCGGGTGAAACGTGCCACCTGACTGACTTAGTCGAGATTGAAGCAAAAGTCAGATAAGCTATCAATCAGAATTTAAAAGGTCAGCATCGCTGACCTTTTTTGTATCACAATAGATAGTGATTTGGTTTGTTATCGAGTTAATTCACCTCGTAAATTATCTTGCATAAGGTGTCTGACTGTTTCTAGCTCTAAGTTTTGGCTAAACAAATAATGTAGCTTTGTCAAACATGCTTCTAACGTCATATCATAACCGCTCAACACACCACAATTTAACAGCGCATTGCCAGTTGCATAGCCGCCCATATTTACTTGTCCTTGAATACACTGTGTGAGGTTTACAATCACGGTGCCATTGTCTGTGGCATTTTTAAGGTTCTCAAGAAACTCAGGTTGCTGTGGGGCATTACCAACACCGAAGCTAAGTAAGATTAAGCCTTTGATGTCTTCGGTGATGACATTTTTAACCATTTCAACCGAAATACCAGGGTACAAATATAAAATCGCTATTTTTTGAGATTGTATCGAAGTTACTTGCAGCGCTTGCTCAACATATGGGCTTAACTTTCCTTCAATCAACTGAATATTTATACCTGATTGTGCAAGAGGTGAAAGATTTGGAGAAGCAAAAGCATTGAAACCGTCCGCGTGTGCTTTTGTTGCTCTATTACCTCTGAAAAGTTGATTGTTAAAAAATAAGCTCACCTCAGCTATCGGGTAGTTTGCAGCTAAATACATTGCATTCAGCAAATTGACTTGACCGTCAGAGCGCAATTGTGAAAGTGGGATTTGGGAACCTGTGACAATAACAGGTTTAGTCAGATTCTCAAACATGAATGATAAAGCTGAAGCTGTATAAGCCATGGTATCTGTGCCATGAAGCACAACAAAACCATCGTATTGATCATATTTAGACTTAATATCATCAGCGATTAACTGCCAATGATGAGGAGACATATCAGAAGAGTCTATTAACGGACAATATTCATGAATATCAAACAGTGGCATTTCTTCTCGCGTAAATTCGGCATTGTTTTTAACGGTTTCTGTCAAATAACCAGCAACGGGAACATAACCACGTGACGACTGTTTCATACCGATTGTACCGCCAGTATAGGCGATGTAGATTTTTTTTCTTTTCATAAAAATAAGCCCAGATAACAATCTGGGCTTATTATATTCGTAAGCTTGAATTTATAACAGAGGATTAATAAGTGACTTCACACGTTAAACAGCGTGTGTAGATATGATTAGGGTCATTAAACTCGTTAACAATATTTAGTTGTTCCACAACTTGCTCTCCAAAACCACCAAATAGCTTTGATAGCTTAGCCATGATGTTGTCAGATGAGCTGTCAGTTTCAATCAACGAACTAATCATTGCAGAGCCTAAAAGGTCTCTTAATAATTGGTCTTTCTCTGAGAGCGTTTGTTCAATTGTAATGACATCAAACTCTTCAAGTTGTGCAAGAGATGCAGCTGCGTTAATCGCATCTTGCTTGTCACCTAATTTATCCACTAAGCCAAAGGTTTTAGCTTGAGTAGCAGTCCAAACGCGACCTTGCGCAACTTCGTCAACCGCTGATTTTTCCAATCCACGCTCTTGAGCAACTAAGGAAATAAATTTGTCATACGCATTTTCAACCCCTAATTGGAATACTTGAGAGAGCTTGTCTGAAATACCTCTTGATAGAGAGATATTATTTAACTCAGTTGTTGCAACACCGTCAGAGTAAATCCCCATTGAATTTAACGAATTCTCAAATGTTAAAATAGTGCCGAATACACCAATTGAGCCTGTTATAGTACTTGGTGCGGCCCATATTTCATCTGCAGACATTGCAATCCAATAACCGCCAGAAGCGGCAACAGAACCCATAGATGCAATAATTGGTTTACCTGCTTCTTTAATGGCGAGGACTTCGTTTCGAATGATTTCTGAAGCGAACATACTACCACCGCCAGAATCAATTCTAAGTACTACCGCTTTAACCTTTTCGTTCAAGCGAGCCTTTTTTAGAAGTGCGGCTGTTGAATCACCACCAATACGTCCTGCTTTCTGTTTACCGTCTACAATATTACCTCTTGCTACAATCACGGCGACTTTATTACTTGAAGGCATGTCATAACTGGGCTGGTTATTTAACGATTCAAGATATTTGTTAAAACTGATGTTCTTAAATGTTTCTCCTGAAGCGTTTGTACCAACTTGTTCTATTAGTTTGGCCTGAAGCTGTTGATCTGTTTGTAATGTATCTACCCAGCTATTTTGAAATGCATATTGCGCATAATCACCATTTACAGCCTGGATTTTAGCTAAATATTGATCTGCTTTTTCATCAAAATTACTGACTTCAAACTCACGCGCTGCGGCAATATCTGACTTGTATTGAGCCCATAACTCATCTAACCATAGCTGGTTGGCTTCTTTTGCTGCAGGAGACATATCATTACGTATAAAAGGCTCTACTGCAGACTTATAAGTGCCCACTCTAAATACATGTTGCGTTACTTTTAGCTTTTCGAGTGCATCTTTAAAGTAAAGCGGGTAGCTTGCAAAGCCTCTCAATTCAACGCCACCATATGGGTGAAGTGAGATTTCGTCAGCATATGAAGCTAAAAAATATTGGCTTTGCGAGTAATATGCACCATGCGCGATGACTTTTTTACCTGACTTTTTGAACTCAACGATCGCCTGCGCGATAGCATCAAGCTTGTTTAAATGAGCACTATGTAAAGATTTCAGATTTAGTAGCAAAACTTGGATTCGCGAGTCTTGAGCTGCTGACTTGATGACATTAACGACATCGTCAACCAAAATCTCTTTTGGTTGGTCATTACTTGAGAATACTTCTCCAAAGGCTGCATCGACTGGGTCAACGTATGTTAGTTCTTCGACTAGCGAACCGTTAAGGTTTAAGTTTAAAACAGCGCCATCAGGTACGTTTATCTGTGCCTCTTGTTGCGGGATCGATAAAATAATCACAGCAAGAAGGCCAAAGAAAACTAAGTTTAATACGAGTTTTCTCGAAAAATTTATTGCGGCCCACAGGCCTTTAAAGAATTTACCTATATAAATCAAAGCTCACCTTTATTGTCTAAATCTAATCTTTTTCATTACTTTTATAATAACTGAGTTAATTTAAGAGTGTTATACCTAAAACGTAACTAAGTATTTATAAGCTTATAGAACGTACAGTTAGACCAAAATTAAGCTTTTTTAAAAGATAATCTTTGCTAATTTGTTAAAAATTGCTAAGGTCTCATGAGGTACGACCAGTTTTGAGAAATTAATCCATGTTAGAAGCACCATTAGAATTAAAAAATACAAGGTTGCGAAATAGACTCGTTATGGGCTCGATGCATACGGGCTTAGAAGAAGGGTGGTCAAATAGAAAGAAATTGGCTGCATTTTATGAAGAGCGAGCCAAAGGCGGAACAGGCCTGATAATAACAGGCGGCTATAGTCCAAATGTACGTGGCAAGTTGACACCATTTGCATCTTCATTTAACACTGCGTTTGATGTCATCAAACACAAAGCTTACACAGATGCAGTCCATAAGCATGACGGTAAGATTTGCTTGCAATTACTCCATGCAGGAAGATATGCATATCACCCTTTTAGTGTTGCACCAAGTGCATTAAAGGCACCAATTACACCATTCAAACCAAAAGCAATGACCTTAGGGCAGATAAAAGCTACGGTGAAAAGCTTCGCTAAATCAGCGAAGTTGGCCGAGAAGGCGGGTTATGATGGCGTTGAAATCATGGGCTCAGAGGGCTATTTAATTAATGAATTTATGGCGCCACATACTAACAAGCGTAAAGACAGTTATGGTGGTAGTCTTGAAAATAGAGTGAGGCTTGCAACAGAGATTGTTGAAGCCGTTAGAAGTCAAGTATCTGATAAATTCATGATTATCTTTAGACTTTCTGTCATGGATTTAATTCCTGATGGTTCTACTACCGATGAAGTTGAATATCAGGCTAAAGAGCTAGTTAAAGCTGGCGTTGATATTATCAACACAGGTATTGGTTGGCACGAAGCGCGAGTACCTACAATCGCGAGCATGGTACCGGCCGGCGCTTTCAGAGAAGCATCAGAAAGATTGAAGCAATGGGTTGATGTACCTGTAATCGCAGTTAACCGCATAAATACGCCTGAAATTGCAAATGAGATATTAAGAGCAAACCAGTCTGACCTTATTTCTATGGCACGACCTCTATTGGCTGACCCTGAATTCTTTAATAAGTATAAGCAGAATAAATCAGAACAAATTAATATCTGTATAGGCTGTAATCAAGGGTGTCTAGATCATGTCTTTAAGGGACAACGTGCAACATGTTTGGTGAACCCTCAAGCTTGTTATGAGCTTGACTATCCATTAGAAAAAGCCTCTAAAGAAAAAGATGTATTAGTTGTCGGTGCCGGTCCTGCAGGTTTATCAGCGGCGATATATTTAGCTAAAAAAGGTCATAAAGTAAAAATTATAGAGCGAAATAGCCATGCGGGTGGGCAGTTCAATCTAGCGATGCAAGTGCCTGGAAAAGAAGATTTTAAAAAGACTTTAAAATATTTCTTGCAAGAGGTAGAGCGTTTAAACATTAATCTTGAATTAAACTGTGAATACTCACCTGATATGGATAGTAACTTTGATGATATTGTTTTTGCATCAGGGGTTAAACCGCGTGTAGCAAGTTTCCCATGCAAAGATGGCAAGCGCGTCTATCACTATGATGAAGTTATTCGCGGTGAAGTTGAAATTGGAGACAAAGTTGCCATTCTAGGTGCTGGTGGTATTGGTTTTGATATGGTTGCATTTCTGCAAGAGAAGCCTGAGCAATCGATTGAGGAATTTAAAGCACAATGGGGCATAGAAACTGAACAGCAGCATACTGCTCCTCAAAGACAACTTTATATGTTAAAGCGAAGTGAAGGGCGCTTTGGTTCAGAGCTTGGTAAAACAACAGGTTGGATCCACAGACAGGTTGCGAAACAGCATAATGTTAAACAATTATCAGAGTGTGAATACTTAGGTTTCGATGCGCAAGGCTTGAAGATTAAACATAAAGGTGAAGAGCAAACCCTAGATGTTGATACCGTGATAGCCTGTATCGGCCAGGTTTCAAATAGTGAAATATTCAATAAAGACGCGTTACCAGATAATCATCATGTGATTGGTGGTGCGAAACTCGCAGCAGCAATCGATGCTAAACGAGCAATTTTTGAAGCGCTTCAGGTTGCTCGAAAAATTTAGCCTTTGCTAAACCCCTTCAAATAAAGCCCGTCTTGAAAAAGATGGGTTTGTTCCTTTTATCGTCACTGACGAACACACAATCTTGATTATACTCAAAATGTAGACAGTACGATCTGTCGGTCTTTGTCTTGGCAATATGGCAGAGAAACAGTAATTCTTTTTAAGAACAATTTTTATATTTGGTACATATCAACTTCTTAACAGGGTTTTTCTTTATCCTTAAATCTGCTTGAAGGTGAAGGCAGTATGAAAGTGAACTCGTTTGTATGATAGCCGTTTCAAACCTGCTTACTTTGATTCATAAACTTTTTAATAGTTAGGATCAATTATGTGGCGATACACTTTTTATTTATGTTTTTACATGTTTATTGGGTGTAGTTTTTCAGTTGTTTCATCAGAGCAAACTCTTTTGAAGATCTCATCAGCATTTAATAAACAAAAAACAGAAGAGGCATTTCGACTTGCTGAAATGTTTTTCGATGAATTAGCTGGCACACCTGAGTTTGATGCTTTATATGGCAAAATTTGTCTCAAATTAAATAAAATTGATGAGGCCGTATTTGCGTTTGAGCGAGCAGTGTCTGAAAAGCCAAATGATTATAGCGCTTACTACCTGTTAGCTTTAAGTTATGCCAAACAAAAGAACCTGAACCAATCAGAGCAAACACTCAGTACCTTACTTCTACTTCCAATACCAAAAGATCTTAGAATAAATATTGAGGAAACATTACGCTTTGTAAAAAACAAAAGGCAAAGCTTAGACTCAAATATAAGTCAGCGTATTTCGCTTAACTTGGGGCATGACTCTAATGTAAATAGTGGCTCTTTAGACGACAGGGTAGTTGTATCTGGAATAGAAATTTTACTAGATGAAGCGAGCCTAGAGTCGTCAGACAAATTTGCTCGGTTTGGCTATGAGTTGAATGGAAAGTGGCAAAATACACAGTATGATGCTTGGCGATTAAATCTTAATTTGTCCCAGCAAACACATCATAAGCTGACTCAATTTAATAGAAATCAGGCAAATATCGGCTTTGGATATGAGTATGCAAAATCAACTTATCGTTTTAATCTGCTGGGACTGGCTTCAGTTATGTCACTAGATGAGGCAACTTATCAACAACAAGTTGGTATAGCTTCTAGTATACAGTTTCAGTTGTTGAAAAGTTGGGCGTTGGAAATAAATGGCAAAGCATCATTGATTAATAATGCTCAAAATGAAAATCTAGACAGTGATATTTTAGAATTTGGTTTAGGTTTCCTATACTTTGAAAAGAGCGTCTTAGCAAAAGTCGCTTTTTTAAATGGTAAACAAAATGCTGATTTACTGATTGCCAGGCATTATGGCCGTGACTACAAAGCTGCCTCTGTTTATTTTTCTTATAACTTACCTTCTCTCCATGCGTTCGTATTTAGTAGTCAATTCAAAAAGGTTGAGCATCACGACATCCATCCATTTTTTCTGATTTTGCGCGATGAGAAAATAGGAAATGCTTCATTGGAATGGCGCTATAACTTTTCCAGACATTGGCAGCTACAAACTCGCTTTAGTCATTTTAAAAAGTCGAGCAATTTAGCAATTTATGAATTCGATCGAAATGAGTTGTACTTAGGAGCTAGTTATGAGTTCTAAACAGCAGATACTTTATTTTTTTACCATGATTAGTTTTGGGTTGTTCATTAAAAACGTTGATGCAGAGCAACAGCACGCAGGAAAAACCTTGCTTGCAAAAGGGACTGTTGAGGCTATTTCTCTTGAAACGTCTGAAGTAAGGAGTTTAAAAAGAAGAACCCCAGTCTTTAAGGTTGATAAAGTTTCAACTTATCAAAAGAGCCAAGCGCAATTGAAAATGATTGATGGCGCTCTTTTGGCACTCAAAGAGAATACAGAACTACATATCGAAGAGTATTTCTTAAGTGCTGAAGGCGACAAAGGCTCTGTGGTGATGGAATTAGTCTCAGGCGGTCTACGAACCATTACTGGTAAAATAAAAGGTAAGTCAGAAAACTACAAATTAAAAACACCAGTAGGAAGTATTGGGATAAGAGGCACACATTACGAAGTAGAATTAGTAAATGGTGAATTATTTTTGGCTGTTTGGGATGGAACGATAGAAGTATCAAGCAGTATGCTTTCAGAGCCCCTTATTCTTGGCAATGATGGTACTCACGCATTCGCAAAAATATCTGATGTTGGTGAAGTTAAGCCGCTATTAAAACCACCAGCTGAGCTTAGCCCACTTTCAGGCCAAGTAAAAAAAGACACAGAAAATGAGAAAGAAAAAATTACGGAATTAGTGAGCTCTGTTAATTCTGAAAAGCCAAACATTGGGCTCGCTACTCAAAACAATCAACAACCTTTAAATACTGAAGGTATAAAAAAGGTCATTGAAGATACCAGTTTTTTAACCGAAGAAGTGTTAGATACTTTCGCAGCAGAGGATACAGAGTCTTTGTTGGCTGAGCGAACTGGTATTATCGAATACTCTGACGTAGAGCAATTTGCAATCACATCAAGTAATGGCGCTGTAAGCGACTTCTCAATGCGTATCAATGTAGATTTTGACAATGGCACAGTCCCCTTGGGTGAGATGTCATTCTCAGATAATGGCGGCGAATGGTTTGCAACGTTTAATGGATTAATCAACACAAATGGCATGCAACTCGGTGTTAATTACGCGAGTCATGGGCAAAATTTGGCAGATGGAGATATCAAAGCACAATTCAGTGATGAACTAAGTAAAATTAGAGGGAATTTCAGCTTATATGAAATTGACAATATAACGACCACTTCGAGTGGTTTATTCGTTATTAAAGAGAAGTAGGTTTATAAGATGAAAAAAATCACTCAACTTTTTTGTCTGTTACTATTAACTTCACTTTTTGGTTGCGGTAGTGAGAGTGGTTCAGAGCAACCCATATCTAATACAAGTAATTCTGACGACATTCAGTCCATTTCCTTACCCAATCAGATACATCCTTTTCCTTACAAAAGAATGGTCAAAGGCAATGCCTTTAGGAAATCTCGACTTGTGTCTGCAGACTTCATGAATTCGAAAGCACAAATAAACACCCCAAAAAGTGGCGATATTATAAAGGGAAATATAACTGTCACAGCAGATCAAATTGAAGATGAAGAGGGCATAAAAAAAGTTTGGTTAGGTTTTTCACAAAGTGATAAAGCATTTCTATTATGTAGCGAGAATTGCACATCACCTTACCAACTTTTTGAAACAGGCATTAATCCATACAATTTCAATCAATCACCGGGCTCAATACAGCTACAAATTTGGGTTGAAGACTTACAAGGTAACGTGTCTATAGCACAAAACCAACAGTTCAACTGGTTACCTGAAAAAGTCATCATGCGTGAAAGCATAAGGGAAGATGACTCAGTCACATTAAATTGGTTAGCATCATCAAGCATATTACGATACAACGCTTATTTGTCTGAGTCACCCATAGATGATTTATCTGACTTTATTCTGACTGATCCAAACCAACGTATGATATCCATCACCAAGAACTCTCATGTATTTGAGAAGCTATCCGCGAGGAAAAACTATTATGCGAGAGTGACAGGTATTGATGGTAGTGGTGAGAGCGCCTTTAGTGAAAATATACTGATCTCGGCGCAAGAAGTTATTTTTCCAATTGCTGTAAATGATGAATTTTTAATTGAACAATTTGAGTCATTAAGTGGAAATTTACTAACAAATGACCAAGATAATGGCCTGTCCCCAATTATATTAGAGCTTACGCCATTAATTGCCCCAGAGCATGGTGAGTTGAACTTGTTTGAAAATGGTGATTTCACCTACACGCCACAAAATAACTTTTCTGGCATAGATAGTTTTAAATATAGAATTATAAACCCACAAGGTCTTACATCTGAGGCGATTGTAACGATTACAATAAAGCAAATAAACACAGCACCAGTTGCATTATTCAATGAGTTTCTAGTTTCAGCAAACAGTGAATTCCGAGTCATTTCAAACGCTCTCATACTCAATGATATTGATTTTGATGGGGGGCAATTATCTATCAGTACTATACCAGTTAACGATGTTGAACATGGCACTTTGCTTTTAGATAGTTCAGGGTCATTTAGCTACACGCCCGAACAAGGGTTTATTGGTGAAGATTCTTTTACTTATCAACTTCAAGATGGACAAGGGGGGGAAGACACCGCAGAAGTAAAACTTACTGTTGTTGAAGAAGTAAATCAACCTACTCACGTGAGTGTAAATGATGATTACTTACTAAATGAAGATGAGGTATTGATAATTGATTCGCCTGGTATCTTAGGTAACGACATTGGAGAAAATCTAGAGGCATATAATTTATCTATATCTCAAACGACTATGAATGGCGTTTTAGAGTTATCAGCATCTGGTTCATTTAGGTATTTCCCAGATGAAAATTTTTATGGCTCTGATTACTTTATATATGAACTTGAAAACGCTGAAGGAGTAAAAACATCAGCGTTCGTATTGCTGAATATCAGCGCAGTTAATGATGCACCTATCACGCAAAATGATGATATAACAGTCAGTCAAAATCAGTCTATCTCTATAGCCGTTTTAGAAAACGACTATGACGTTGACAGTGAAATAGACAGAGCAAGTTTGCAGATTATCGAGCAAGCGACGCATGGCGATGTAACATTAAACCTAGAAACAGGCACAATTGAATACAAAAGTGCCACAGATTTCAGAGGCCAAGATCTCTTTAGTTATGTTGTTTCTGATACAGAGGGGTTAGAGTCAAATCCATCAACAGTCTATCTTGATGTGACGGGTCCAAATAAAGCACCGATTGCTATGAATGATAGTGCTGTGACTCAACAAGACACGTCGATTGAAATAAATATTCTCGATAACGATACAGACATTGATGGTACTATTGATTTGAATACCATCAAGCTAGTAACTGAACCACAAAATGGTACAGCAAAATTCTCTGTTGAACTAAGTAAACTGATTTATATACCTAAAGACGGTTTTTATGGTACAGATGCTTTAGCTTATAGCTTCCAGGATAATGAAGGTGCTTCTTCAAATGAAGCCACAGTCGCTATTACTGTCACTAGAGTTAACAAACCGCCTATAGCCATTGATGATAGTTTTGATGTGGATGAAGGCACTGCGCTTGAGCTGAATTTACTACAAAATGATTCAGATACCGACGGCGCCATTAATATTTCAACAATAGAAGTAATAGACACTGCCCAATTTGGTGATCTAGAGGTTTTATCTTCTGGAAATGTGTTATACACAAATACTGACCAAAGCACTTCAATAGATAGTTTCACATATAGGTTTAAAGATAATGAAGGTGTATTTTCTAATAGTGCGACTGTGACGATAAACATTATAGAAGTAGATACTTCTCCCATTACACAGAGCGATAGTACTGAAACATTCAAAAATCAATCTATAAGTTTAAATGTTTTAAATAATGATGATTTCAGAGGAATAGCCATCTCAGAATCACCTTTAATCATCGAAACTCAGCCAAGTCATGGTGAAGTTTCAATCGTGAACCAAACAGGCGAAATAAATTACACACCTAATTTCAATTTTGTCGGTAACGACACATTGAGCTACAGGGCAATAAATAGTAAAGGTGAAAGTTCACTGCCAACTTCTGTAACTATTTTAATTAATAATAAAAACTACACTCCGACCATTGAAGCTTTAGTGGTCGATATAACAACAGAATTTAATCAAGGAGATATGATCGCAACGATTACAGCATCCGACCCCGACAATGATGACATTGTTTATACGTTGTCAGGAGACTCTGCAGCATTATTTACCGTAAATAACATGGGCCAAGTTACTATTGGTGATATTGAGACAATCATCGCTAATGGAGATGCGCAATATAGTGTCGTGACTAAGGTATGTGATGTGATTGATCCTCCACTGTGTGCTGAATCAACACTAACAGTAAATGTTGAAGAGATCTTACCCATAGAAATAGCCGTCCTTAATAGCGAGTTTGCGAATGCAGGCATTGCTTCAATTAATTTAAGAGCATCACTTGAGCACCATGAAGTGGGTAAAGCCATTACAATTTCTGACGGTAGTATATTTATAGCTTCAGGCGTTGGTCATTACGACGAAGCTCAAGGTAGAAATATTCACAGAGCAGTTGTAACAAAAGTTACCCCATCTGGTGACATTGACAACAGTTTTGCTCAAGAGGGGGTATTTGAAACGGATTTAGGTATTCAAGTTGATGGCTTACCTCAAAATGTTGTTGCACAAAATTTAGTCTTTGATGATGTAAATAAATTTATTTATGTTTCAGGTTATATAGATCAAGTTAGCTCCCAAGACATCTTCATAATGAGATTGACTGAGCAAGGGAAGCTGGATACAAGTTTTGCGAACACAGGTTATTTTATCGTAGCTTCTGATACGGGTAAAAAAGCGTCTTCAGTAAACTTAATACTTGATTCGAATGTACTCATTGCATTAATTAATGACACCACAAGTATCGATGGTGTTGATCTGACTGAAGCTAGGCTTATTCGTTTTGATTTATCGAGTTTTTCGGTATCTCACAGTACATCTCTCGTAGTAGATGTTGGAAGTGAAGCCAGTGGATTTACACTGTTATCAGAAAATAAATTAATGGTGTTTGGCAACACTAATAATTCGAGCAACAATTCAGATATTTATTTAGCAAAAATTAATACCACAGATCTGTCATTAGACAGCAATTTTCAAAACGCTGGCTATCTTCAGTTAGATTTAGCCAATCAAAATGTAGACAACAGAGTTAAGTCACTGATTGTCTTACCTGATAATCAACTGATGCTGACAGGTGACCATTTAACTTTTGCAGGTGACTTCTCAGCACCAAGTAAATATAGCCTCTTTTTGTTAAAAATGGCTCAAGACGGTAATCTTGATACGACTTTTAATGAGTTAGGTTATCGTATTTATGCTGTAGAAGACTTGCCTACTCATGATAGCGATAATGATTTGTTAACTTTAAGCGCCCAAGGAGTAGATTTAAAAGCCGTGTCGGACTCCTTATATGTCACCATTAATCGCGAGATTTATAGTAGTAATAAAGCAGTGCATTTAATGAAGGTTGGACTTGACGGAGTAATAGATGCGAATTGGTCTGCACCGTACTCAGGGGTAACAGCTTATGATATTGAAGGCATAAGGAGTCATGGCACTTTATCAACCACTTCTGCATTAGTCTTGTATGGTCATAATCACGGTAATATTGGGTATAACTACTATGCGAGTCAGTGGCTTGCAAAAGTAAGTTTAACTGGTGGATTAGACACTGAATTCGGTTATCAAGGTCAAACGACTTTAAACTCTTCATCTTCTGATGAGGTAGTCATTGCTAGTGCGAAACAAAGCGATGGCGATTTACTCCTTGCCGGACATGCCCTTAATTGGCAAAACGAACGTGTCCCTTATATTTATAGCTTAGACTTTACTGGAAATGTAAATCAATCATTTGGCGAACAAGGTTTAAGTAGGCTGAACTTCTACTCAGATGCTAACACAAGGTCTTTATCTGTTAACGAAGATGATTCACTGTTTTTAGTCGGTAACGAAAGTGACAGCTCGGCATTTATTTCAAAATTGACCTCATCGGGCAAACCTGACAATTTCTATGCCCATGGAAATGACGTCAGTTATTTACCGTCCTCAGATTTTATCGCTGAATCAATTAAACCTTTGTACATACACGAACTACCAAGTCAGGAGCAATTATTATTAAGTGATATTTTTGATGGCTGCATTACTAAATCAGTTGGCGTTTATTTATCTTCAACGGGAAGTAAGTTATCTGATT
Organism: Pseudoalteromonas sp. SS15; assembly: GCF_049257195.1. Lineage (NCBI taxonomy): Bacteria > Pseudomonadati > Pseudomonadota > Gammaproteobacteria > Alteromonadales > Pseudoalteromonadaceae > Pseudoalteromonas > Pseudoalteromonas sp. SS15. Next base: position 267,109 of record NZ_JBMMUD010000001.1, on the reverse strand, counting down.
TTACGTTTGACCCACCCTCAGAGTACGAATGCACAAACACAGCGTTTAAATTAGATGAAATCAAAGTCACGGATACTGGAATATTTGGTATTGGCGCTGATGGTCAATCTTATTCAACTCCACGTATTGTTATAGTGAATGTAGATAGTGAGGGTAATTTAGTCCCTGAATTTGGAGACGCGGGTATTGCTGTTATTAATGTCGGGGCATTGCTCGGTGAGGAGTTATCAGTAAATGGTTATTCGCTTGATTCATCAGGAAGTTTTTATATTTACGGGCAATTAGCTTCAACTAACTTCATCGTAAAAGTGAATAGTTTAGGAGAGCTCGAGACCGCTTTTGCGACAAATGGCATCTTTAATTATAGTAATTATTCGGATGATTTAGTTGCAATTAAAAAGGTTGCTTTTGACTCGCAAAATAGATTGATGCTTTTCTCGCAGTCACAAATAAGCAATGCAATTTATATATCAAGATTACGGCTTGATGATCCGCCAAACCTATTAGATCTACAGTTTAATGAGTCAGGTTTCCAATTACTAGATATTGATACCGCTGACGAACTTATTGATGTTCAATATCATAATAGCAATGACAGCTTCTTACTCGTACTACAAGATACTATTAACAAAAGAATCAGTGTGGCCGCTATTCAAATAACTGAACAATAACAGGAGTTTTTGATGAAATTAACCTTTTATGGTGTTAGAGGCTCTGTGCCAACTCCTGGGCAAGACACAGTTAAGTATGGCGGTAATACGACCAGCATACTATTAGAAAATAAACGCTCTGATTTTTTAATTTTAGATGCAGGAACGGGCATTAGGAACCTAGGAAAGGACATTCAAAAATACACTAATGATATATATATTTTGCTAAGTCATAATCATTGGGATCATATTCAGGGCTTTCCTTATTTTACACCTGCTTATATGCCTGAAAAAAACATAAACATAATACCGGGCTTAACAGAAGAACATGAGCCAAAGGCTATTCTTAAGCAAATGAAAGGAAGCTTTTTTCCAATAAATTCAGATGAGCTTTTAGCAACTATTACAATCACTCCGATAAAAAACAATTCTTGGAAATATCAATCTTTTCAGATATCACGTTGCAGAATGAACCATCCAGGAGGGGGAAGCGCTTATAAAATTATTGCTGATGACAAGTCGATTGTTTATGCAACTGACAATGAATTATTTCCCCCTTACCCAGTTGCTACCACTTTTGAACAGTGGGTTCAGTTTTGCGCTAAAGCAGACTATTTAATTCATGATGGGCAGTACTTACCTGAAGACTATCCTTTCAAAAGAGGTTGGGGGCATAGTCAGATACAACATGCATTAGATCTTGCTATGCAAGCTCAAGTGAAGAATTTAGTCCTTGTAAGTCATGATCCAGATAGAACAGATGAACAAATTGACAAGTTACAATCTGAGTTACTGCAAGGTGAATACCCATTTAATATTCTATTTGCTTATGAAGGCTTAACGCTAATATGAGTGTGAGAGCAAATTGGTCACAGTACAAATATCAATGGCTTAGTGGTCTATTTATAATAATTTTAAGTATCTTCATACATCTTTCTTTTTTAGTTCCTGGCAGTGAGCAGGGCGACTTTTTTAAGCGACTAGAAGGCTTAGCTTATGACTTAAGACTTCAGGCAACTTTAACAATGCACCCTAAACGCGCTTTCTTACCAATCATTATTGTTGATATCGATGAAAAGAGTATTAAAAAGCTTGGTAGATTCCCATGGAGTCGCTCTGTCGTTGCGAAGTTACATAAAAAACTGGTAGATGCAGGTATTTCCGTCATTGCTTACGATGTTTTGTTTTCTGAGCCTGAAATAAACCCGATTGATAGGGTAATCAATAAAAGTAAGAATGAGATACTTAATAACGCCCTAAGTGAGATTAGAGACAACTATGACGCAGATAAAACATTTGCTTCTGCTTTATCCGAAAGTGACTCTGTAATAGGTCTATTGTTAGAGCACAATCAAACTTTGCAAGTTGGCACGATGCCAGAATCAGTTTTTCAAAGCGATGTTTCATTTGAAGCATTACCAGCCCCAGAATTTTCTGGTTATGTGGCCGGCCTTGACCTTTTACAACAAACTGTACTTGGAAATGGTTTTATCAATAGTGCGCCTGATGAAGATGGGTTCGTAAGATACGCTATGTTGCTGGCAAAGCACAATGGGCAGCTTTATCCTTCTTTATCTCTTGAAGTCGCAAGGCTTTATACCTTATCAGATAATATAAAAGTTGAGTCGACAGAGTTTGGTGATGACTATACGATCACTGGGCTAAAACTTGGTATGGAAACAATTCCAACCGATGACTATGGTAGAGTGGCGATTCCTTTTAGAGGTCCTGCATTTAGTTTTCCGTATGTTTCTGCAACTGACGTATTAGATAGTAAATTTGATGCAACTTTATTTGATCAATCTATTGTGTTTGTTGGTACATCCGCAGTCGGTCATGCTGATTTAAGAACAACCCCTGTCGGGGTTCAATATCCAGGTGTTGAAGTCCATGCAAATCTATTAGAAGGATTAATCTTTCCAGAGTTATTACCAAGTAGACCTGATTGGATAGACGGTGCAGTAGTTTTAGTACTTCTAGTTGTTGGCCTTTTAGGCGTTTTTGTTTTACCAAAACTCGAACTGACAGGTATTGTTGTATATTCGTTTGTTTCTATCAATTCGTTTTTATCATTAAGTATTTATGGTTGGAGTCAGCATTATTTAGATTTTCCTCAAGTCTCGATTTTAGCAATGTTGATCCTTCAAGTAGTCGTGCTGGGTAGTTTGAGTTTTCTAAACGAACATAAGCAAAAGATTCAAATCAAGAATATTTTTGATCAATATGTTCCACCTGCCCATATTCAATCGATGTTAGATAACCCCAAATCGCTGTCTATGTCTGGAGAAAAAAGATATATGACGGTTTTATTTGCAGATATTCGGAATTTTACTGCTATTTCAGAGCAGTTAAATGCATCAGAGCTCAAAGCGTTGCTTAATCTTTATTTTACTCCCATAACGCAAATCATATTTAAGCATGAGGGCACGATTGATAAATATGTTGGTGATATGGTTATGGCTTTTTGGAATGCACCTCTAAAAGTGAATAAGCATGAACAACACGCAGTCTTATGTGCACTCAAAATGCAGCGTCAAGTTCAAGCATTAGAAAGCGAACTTGCAAAACAGAATATGCCAAAACTAGAAATTGGCATTGGCATTAATTCTGGTGATATGAATGTCGGGGATATGGGGTCAGTTTATCGTAGAGCATACACCGTAATAGGCGATGCAGTGAATTTAGGATCAAGATTAGAGGGTATAACTAAATATTACGGCGCAAAAATACTTGTAAGTGAAATTACTTACTCAAACTGTAAAGACATCACTTTTAGACCTATAGACAGAGTTAAAGTAAAAGGAAAAGAAACGGCAGTTTCTATCTATGAGCCTGTGGGATTAACAGCGGAATTAGATTCTGAAAGAATTAAAAAAGTTAATTTACATAAAAAAGCATGGGCTTCATATTTAAAACAAAATTGGGATGAATCATTACAAGGATTTACTACACTTATGAATAATCATCCAGAAGAAAAACTTTATGGGATTTTTTGTGAACGAATCAAAAATCTTAGAATGTCGGATCTGGATGAGGATTGGGATGGTAGCTATAAACATGTTACTAAATAAGGTTTGAAAATGACCCAAGCGATTTCTGAAAGTCCAAATACGATTGATGCAAGTGACAGTCAACTTGCATTAGAGCACTTATTAAAGTTAGCAACTGATCTCGCTTCTGAACGTTGCACTGAACGTTTGCTAGAAAATATTTTGTTGAGTGCCATGGCCCTGACTGGGTGTGATGGAGGGACCATATATTCAGTAATAGAGCATGAGTACTTAGGATTTGCGACATTAATTAATAAACCGCTAAATCTTCATTTAGGTGGTACTTCAGACAAAGACATTCCGTATTCACCCATTCCCATATTTATCAATAAAAAACCGAATGAAAAAGCACTTGTTTCAATATCGGCAGCAACTAGAAAGCCCATTTGTATTGAAGATGTCTATGCGTGTGCTGAATATGATTTAACCGCGGCTAGGCAAATGGATGAAAAAACGGGTTATCACACGCAATCTGTTTTAACTATCCCACTCGAAAACCACGAAGATGAACTTAACGGGGTTTTACAGCTTATTAATCCTAGAGTAAATGGACAAGTTGTGCCTTTTACAAATGCACAAGTTAATTTAATCAGTTCAATTGGTGCTTTGGCGGCTGTGGCGCTCACCAACAGGCAGCTTATTGATAATATGGAAGAGCTGTTTCAGTCTTTTACACGCTTAATTGCAAAAGCCATTGATGAAAAGTCTCCGTACACTGGTGGTCACTGTAGGAGGGTGCCTATATTAACCATGATGATTGCTGAAGCCGTTCATCAATATCAAACAGGCCCTCTTAAAGACTTTACAATGAACGACGCTGATAAACATGAGTTGTCAGTGGCTGGCTGGTTACATGATTGTGGCAAAATTGCTATCCCAGAGTCCGTAATGGACAAATCGACAAAGCTTGAGTGTACTTTCGATAGAATCGATCTGATAAAAACCAAAATCGAAATAGCTAAAAGAGATGCAGAAATTACTTATTTAAAAAATAAGCTTGATGCAAAAGGCCGTGGTATCGAAGAGCTCGCACAGTTAGAAGGTGATTATCAGCAAGAAATTGATTATCTAGAATCTGAGCTGTCATTTTTAAAGCAAATAAACTTAGGAGGCGAGTTTATGTCTGATACATTCAAACAACGTGTATTAGACCTTGCTGAGCGCTTTACTGTGACAATCGATGGAGAAGTTCAATCGATCTTGTCAGACAATGAAGTCTACAATTTAAATATTACTAAAGGCACGTTAACAAATGAAGAAAGAGACATAATCAATAAACACATGGATATTACCATATCTATGCTTGAAGCTTTGCCATTTCCTAAACATTTAAAACGTGTTCCAGAGTTTGCTGGTGGCCATCATGAAAAGATGGATGGTACCGGTTATCCAAAAGGGTTAACGAGAGATCAAATGTCAGTACCAGCAAGAATGATGGCGATTGCTGATATCTTTGAAGCTTTAACCGCCGCTGACAGGCCTTATAAAAAGGCAAAGCCTCTCAGCGAGTGTTTAATGATTATGTCGAAAATGACGCAGCATGATCATTTAGATCCAGACTTATTTGAGATCTTTTTAAAGTCAGGCGTTTATCTCAATTATGCGAAGCAGTTTTTAAAACCTGAACAAATCGACCATGTTGATTTAAGTCTATTCACAACAAACTAGTTCACTTAACACATAAAGAGGAGGGGGGATGCTCAGATTAGGGTTTATTCCATTTTCCTATTATGTCATCGCTGATTGCTTTGATTTTCACAGTCATAAATCAATCAGCGCAGAAGTATTATTTAAACAGATCAGATTTACAGGCCTTGAAGCCTTGTCTCTCATTTTTACGATCTCTTTTGTATTGAGCGTTTTAATCATATCGCAGGGTTACCCAATCCTCACCTCTATAGGCCAACAAGCATTGATATACGACATACTTATAGTCAGTATTGTCCGTGATGGCGGGCCATTTATTGTTTGCTTTATTGTTTTGGCACGCTCAGGTACCGCAATCACTACGGAGCTTGGCAATATGGTTGTGGCAAAAGAAATGGATGCACTCAATGCAATGGGGATTTCACTCATTTCATATCTTATTGTCCCCAGAGTCTTGGGTATGTTTTTTTCAGTTATTTTATTGATGAGCTATTTTGTGTTAGCTGGCACCTTAAGTAGTTTTCTTACTGTGTCACTGTTTAATCATATGCCTTTGGTGCGTTTTGTAAGTGAACTTTTAAACCAACTCACGCTTGTAGATTTGATCATAATGTTTGCTAAGGTTGTTTTATGTGGGTTGTTAGTTGCGCTCATTTCCTGTTTTCACGGTTTAAAAGTGAATAAAGCTATAACAGAAGTACCGCAAAGGAATATAAAAGCAGTTGGTCAAAGTTTAACTATAATTTGTATAGTCCATTTAGTTTTGAGTTCGACCCTATTACTTGACTTAGGTGTGTTATGAACCTTTCATTACGAAAAATACATCATAAACTGCAAGGACGAGATGTTTTTAATGATTTGAATTTAGAAGTTCACTCTGGTGAATGTTGTGTAATTAAAGGTGTATCGGGCTCTGGTAAGTCGCTACTGTTTAGTATGCTCTGTGACATTGTCAGACCACAAAGTGGCAGTGTTGTATATAACAATGTGTGTTTACCAGATATGGATAAATCGCAGTATTACAGTTATAAAAAACAAACAGGCGCTATTTTTCAACTGCCAGCACTGATCTCAAACCTGACTTTAAAAGAGAATTTACTTTTACCACTTAATCAATTTTGCAAAGATTTAAGTTATCAAGACAAACTTAAAATCATTGAATCTAAATGTGAAGAAATAGGGCTACACAATCAGTTAGAACTAAGAACTGACCATTTATCAATAGGTATGGCATCATTAGTAGGTGTAATAAGGGCAACTATACTTCAACCTAAAGTTATTATTTGGGACTCACCAATCTGTGAAGTCGACAGTAATTGGGCGGACTTTGAAATAAATCTGATAAAAAACTTAAATAGTTCAGGAGTAACTCAGATCCTATTTTCTAATAGACGGGTTATTGCAACCCTTGCTGACTCAGTTTATCAGCTTAAATCGGGTTCTTGTTATGCAGCATAACTTAGCGAAAGAGCATAAATCAGTGATTGTGTTTGTATCAATAGGTGTTTTGTTTCTAGCTATTACGATTATTTCTGTATTGAGTTCAAATTATACTTTTGCAGATAAAAAACAATTTTATACTGAGCTTGATGATGCGCTCGGTTTAAAATCTATGCCTCTAATTTATTTTAAGGGTATAGAAATAGGCCGAGTTGAATCATACGACTTTAATTTCGAAACAAAAAAGATCAGAGCTGAGTTTTGGATCTTATCAAAATACATTCCACTATTAACAAAGTATTCTATTTTAAAAAGCGAGCAGCACCCGATATTTGACGAGGTTTACTCGTTCACACTTTATACGCCTGAGTTCTCTTACGGTAAGGAAGATGTGCCAGAGATAAGAGAAGGGATGCTAATACTTCATGCAAGCAGTGATGCCGCAAAAGCCCTTGAAGCTTCACATGGGGCTATATTACCCAAAGATGACCTTGATTCTATTCTTGAAAATATAAATTCGCTGCTTACCAATCTTCAAAAAGAAGATAACCCAAACGCAGGATCTTTATTTAGAGCACTTGACCGAGTAGCAAAAATAAGTGAGCAGTTATTACGGATCACAGACTCAATAGAAAAAAGCGGCATCGTAACTAAAGCAGATCAAACCATTGAGCAAACAGAAACGTGGTTAAAGACACTCCCTATTATTGCTGAGAAATTAAATGAATCTCTAGTTAGAGTCGATAAATTATTGATCACTTCTGACTCAGTTATTAGCAACTATAAATCGCCAGATGAACTGGTCAGCAGAGTAACAAATAATCAGCTGCCATTGGTTTTGGGTAACATTAATCAAAACTTAGACCTGGTCAAAGGCATGTTGTCTGAGGTACATACAGAAAGAGCACAATTGATGATGACTATTTATCAAAGCCAACAAGTGCTGTCTGAGCTTGAAAAAACATTACAAGCATTAAATAACAATCCAATTTTAAAAGGTGGGATTAAAGAGGTTGATAATGCGCTTACGGTAGAAGTGCAATGAAACATTCAATAGTAATTACCATATTACTTATTTTTTTAGTTGCATGCTCTCAAGTAACTAACGAAAAAAAAGTAAATAATGAAGTGAATAAACTAGCATTAACTTGGTATCAACTTGCAGAAAAAAACCGAGTTAATCATGAGTTTTCAAAAGCGTTAAAACACTATAAGTTGTCGTATGAATTTTCATTAAAAAGAAACAACTTAAGGTTGCAATTGTTTATTCTGGCAAGGCAGGCGTTAGTATTCAGTCAACAAGGTAAGAAATCGCATTCACTAGTAAAGTTAAGTTCAGCAAAAGAGCTTCTAGCACACGAAATTCCAGAGACCTCTGAAGAATTTAATATTTTGCAAATAACAGTTCTAAAACACCTTGGACAACATGAAGAAGCGCTAGAACTATTAAATTCAAGTAAGACATTTTTTAAAACAGAAGAACAAAAGATATATGCAAATTGGTTGCAACAAGAACTTGAGACTGAGGCAGATAAGCAAAATTCAAATAGGGATTTATCAAGCAATTTAGATAACGATTTCAATTTTCTTTACACGCTATACGAAGATAATAAACTCGCAAATTTAGAAATATTAACTTACGTGGGCATACGATATCTGAAATTACTTTCTGATAATCAAAAACCAGAATTACAAGCAGCGTTAAGGGATATGTTACGTTTCTTTTCTGAACAAGAAAATGGGGCTAAAACAGCGCAGTGTTATAAGATCGCAGCGAATTATTACAGCTCAGTTGGTGCAAGTGATAAAGCCAATTACTTTTCAAAAAAAGCAAAGACAATAGAAGCTTACCTAATAAACTAAGTTTTAAATCGAATAAGTAAATATAAATTAACCAAAGTATACGCGCGTTAATTGTTCAAACTGTTTTGACCCGCTGAAATTTTGTTGGATAGTTTGAAATGCATTCTGAGTTAATTGTTTCTTCTTATCTTTGTCTGCATTAGACCAACTAACAAGGGTATCGCTTAATTCATCAATACAATTGCTAGTACATATAAACCCATTGGTATTGTGAGAAATGACTTTGGCAACAGCGCCGACATCGAAACTAATCACACATTTAGATCTAGCCATCGCTTCTAGTAGCACCATAGGTAACCCTTCTGCTCGGGAGCTGATTATAAGTACATCAATTTTCTCCCAAAAATCAGAGCTGGCTTGGTGGCCATGAAATTTAATATTGGCGGACTCAGATAATTGTAAATCATGTGCCATAGGTCCATCACCAAAAACATTAAAACTTATACTTGGATTTTTATCTAACCTTCGAGCAAGCTCCACAAAATTATCAGGACCTTTCTCGTGAGACAGTCTGCCGACAAAACCGACTCTTAATTTTTCACTATGTTCGAATGACATTGAGTTTGTTATATCAACAAAATTGTCTAGCACTTCGGCATTGTGCACTTGTGACAATAATCTATCAGACACAACAAAGTTTTTTGACAAGAAGCTGGTGAGTTTATCTATATAATTATACAAATAGACTAAGCCTGTACCTGCTTCACCTGCATGGTATGTTGAGATACAACGAGCACTTAATAATTTGCAGGTTAAACGCCCGATAATGCCTCCTTTATAACCATGAGTATGAAGGTTGAAAGGCGCTTGTTGTTTTTTTAAAAATTTATATAGAGAGGTGACTTTACCGTCAAGAAATGTGTAAGTGCATTGGGCATCATCTAAATTACGATAGAGTTGTGTATTGCCATGATCTTGATAAAACAAGACTTCAACGTCAAGGTTGTGGCTTTTTAAAAGCCTTACTAATTGCACGATATGTGTTTCAATGCCTCCATAAAGGCTTGAATCTAAGAAAAGAATGGTCTTTACTGATTTCATAGTCACCTCATTTGGAGCGTATATATGTTTAACCCAAATACCATACAACAATTAAAAGATGATGTAGGTGTCGACGTTTTAGCTCAGTTGATGCAAGTTTTCCTTACTGAAAGTACGAAGCTGGTAGAGCAACTTAGTGCAAATTCAGTCGAACAAAACGAAATTGAGCGACTTGCACATAGTTTAAAAAGCTGTGCTCGCTCTTACGGTGCTGACCAATTAGCGGACATTGCTGCTGATATAGAGACTACAGCAAAAAGCAGTCCAGAATTAGTAAATATAGAGTCTAAAATTTCACTACTTAGTGAAGTTCATAAAAAAACACTTAATTCGATACCTAAGCTGGATTAATTCATTTAACTAAACTTATTTAACCAAACATACTTTGCGCAGCAATGACTAATGTATTAAAGAGGGCAACTTCTCTTTTTTAGGATGCGCAATCATGCTCTCGATCACAAACTTAAGTTGCTGTTTATTATGAGTACTTATTGATTCTTTATTTAAGTTATTAAAATCAACTCTGGTGTCCATCGCGCCGAGAGCATCGACACTCAAACATAAATCAAAAAACTTATAGCCAATTAAGTCAGCGAGCCAAGCGGCATGTTCGCACGGAGAAATACTTGACATTACACTGTTTTCTTTACAAACATTTTCGATAAAAACACGGCATGCAGAGGTGTTCAACAACGCGTTTTTAATATCATTGACCAGCAGTGGGGGAGTAACGCTTGTTAAGGCACTGCCGGGGCCAATTAAAATCATGTCAGCATTGTAGATATCACGAACAGCTTCTGGGACTGCAGAAATAGTTTTATCACTTAGGTATAGTGCTTGAGGTAAATCACTTAATGCATCAACTTCACATTCACCTTCGATGCGAGTGCCATTTTTTGCGGTTGCAATTAAATCGACTGGAGATTCACTCATTGGGTAAATAGCATGGCCTACGTTTAATAATCTAGCGTATTCTTGAATTGCTTTGCTTGGGCTCTGAGTAAGTTCACACAAGGCACTTAGTATGAGGTTACCAACGCTATGTCCTTTTACATCATGTTCGAAGCCAAAACGGTGTTGTGATAACACAGACATGAGATGGTTCTTATTGGCAAGAGAGTCAATGCAACGCCTTATATCGCCCAGCGCAACCAGTCTTTTATCAGCTCTAAGCCGTCCTGTGCTGCCACCATTATCAGTGGTCGCAATGATTGCACTTAAATGATGATTTCCAGAATTCAAGGCTTCTAACACGGTTGATAAGCCATGACCACCACCAATACACACGATTCTCATAACTGCCTCCTTCTAACACCAGTTATACCAATCAATAACTAGGCCAACATAATTGTGTGAATCAGGTTAAACTATAGTTTAATTTCTGTAACTTTCGCATTTTGCATTGCAAATAAGTTATTAATTATGAAGATTACTGATTTAGTGCTAGAAGCTATAGATATTATCAGAAACGAAAAAGCTGAGTTATTCTGGTAATTGGTCTAAATTAGAAGTATCAAATTAAGGTATGAAGGAAAGTACATGGAGAGTGTCTTATCGTCAAAAGCACTTGAGTTTATTGATAGCATTAACAACTCTAAAAACCATCATGAAGCTTTGTTAAGACTAAAAATTGGTTTGAGCGATTATCTTAATGTTTACCATATTGCTGCATTTATAAATGAAGCTAAGGGGTTTTATGAGTTAGCCTCAACTAGTGAATTAAGAGCAGATCTTTTCAATGATCTTGATGAGTTATGGCATGATTTACAGACTGAGTATCTTATTGATAAAAAAGTTGATGCGCTTCCTGTTTCACTTTCGAATGTCACTTTCTCAAAACCTAATCAACTCGATTTAAAGGCATTTCTGGTATACACAAAAGTTAATGACACAAATGGGTTTATAATTTGTTATTACAAAAATAGGGCGTTATTAACACCTAAAGAATTAACGCTTGTCCATTCGCTTTTACCTATATTCCGCCATACATTTTTAAAGCTTGAATACATAGCGCACACATCTAGGCTTCTCAATGAAAAAACCGCTGCTTTAACTGTCAGTCAGGCTAGATTCCAAGCATTCGCAGAGCTCGCATCAGATTGGTTTTGGGAAACAGATAACCAACTTAGGTATGAATATATATCGAGTGCTGAAGATGAGTTTCAAGCTCATACGTATCAACACTTTATTGGAAAAACCCCCATTGAAATTCGTTCATATGATGAACAACAACAGCAAAAGAAATGGAACATGTTTCTTAATTTCGTCAATAACCACCAAGAAATACACAACTTTGAATATGAAGCCAAAGCGCCTGACGGCCAAACTTTTTGGATAAGTATTAGTGGTAAAGCGCAATTTGATGAAGAAGGTAACTATCTTGGTTATATGGGTATAGGAAGAGACATCAGCTATGCCAAACAGCGAGAAATAGACTTACAAAAAGAAAAAGAGCGGGCAGAAAAAGCCAATGCCGCAAAGTCAGATTTTTTGGCTGTTATGTCCCATGAAATTAGGACTCCGATGAATGCCATTTTAGGCATGCTTGAGCTTCTTGAAGACACCAACCCGAGTGCAAAACAACATGAATTAATTGATTACATGCGCAGTAGTACAAGGTTATTGCAGGGGGTGATCTCAGACACGCTAGATTTTGCCAAAATAGAATCAGGTACCCTAAAACTTGAGCTAGCAGATACTAATCTGATTAATTTAACCAAGAATTTGGTTAAGCAATTTGAAACTCAGGCTATCAAACATGGTATCGAGTTTGAGTGCACAATCGATCAGAGTGTACCTGAGAGAATAAACTGCGATGGTGTCAGGTTATCGCAAATACTGCTTAACCTCTTGAGTAATGCATTTAAGTTTACTCATGAAGGCAGCGTTAAACTCTATCTTAACAAAAGTGACAATCAAATAATCTTCCGAGTTATTGATACAGGAATAGGGATAAGCGAAGAAGATATCTCGAAATTGTTCGAACCATTTACGCAATTTCACTCTAGACAAAAAGGCCGGCAGCAGGGCGTCGGATTGGGGTTAAGTATAACGCGCAGGTTATTGAACCTAATGGGTGGAAGTATAACTTGTTATTCAACAGTGGGAGAAGGTACAGAGTTTATTATCAGAGTGCCATACACCTCAATTGAGTTACCGGATGAAAATAATGAATATGCTGAGTTATCAAACTTGCCTAAAACGTCACTAAAAGTACTGGTTGCGGAAGATAACATTGCAAACCAATTTGTGATCAAAGCGATTCTTGAAAAGAGGGACTACCAAGTCACAATAGTCAACGACGGACAAGAAGCCCTTACTGTACTTACAAATGATAAATTTGACTTAGTGTTGATGGATATGATGATGCCAGTGATGGATGGTGTTACAGCTGCAAAGGCAATTAGGCAAGATTTGTATTTAAATGAACTTCCAATTATTGCCTTGACCGCCAATGCTGGATTACAAGATAAAGAAAAATGTTTAGAAGCGGGTATGAACGATGTTCTGACAAAACCTCTAGACAGTAAATTACTTGACGACAAAATTAAGCAGTTTTTATTTTAAGAACGAGAAATTAAATGTTGGTTACTTCGGTCTTATAGAAAAAAGCAGAGAGAACTCACATGCAATTTAAAGATCCTAATTATGTAAAAACCATCAAGTCAAAGATTGTATCAGTTGACTTCATATCACCCTTACTGTTTAGGTTGATACTTGCGCCCACAATGATCATTGCGGGCTTCAATAAATTAAATCTGGGTAATCCAGATGTATCTTTGTTTTCTCGGTTGCTTGCTGATGAAAATGTAGTGGCTTGGTTTGGTAATACAGAGTGGGGCTTAGGATTACCTTTTCCTGATCTACTTGCTTTTTTAGCTGGGTGGACCGAGTTTTTAGGTGGCTGGCTATTATTGCTTGGTTTGTTCACGCGTTTAGTTTCAATACCATTGATTTTCACTATGCTGGTTGCCATAACCAGTGTTCATTGGCATAACGGTTGGTTTGCAATTGCCCCAAGTTCTGGTGACTCTAGTCCAGCAAAAGTGCTTAGCTGGTTCAATATTGAACCAGCTAAGCAAAGTCTAGAAAACTCCAATGAAGTCTCGCAAAGGCTTTCAAAAATAAATGAAATAATAGAGACCCACGGCTTTCCGAGTTACCTGCTAGAAAAAGGCTCTGTTGCGATATTGAATAACGGTATTGAATTCGCAGCCATATATTTAGCTATGTTATTAAGCCTGTTATTCACAGGTGCGGGTCGGTTTGTAAGTTTAGATTATTGGATATTTAAACGATTTCATTAATCTGGGGATGCGAATAAGTCTGATTTCTTGTTATTCTAGTAGTATGTTTATTAAAGAGAATTATCATGGATGCATTAGAGCTTCTTACAACAAGACAATCAGACAGTAATTTGTCTTTTCCTGGTCCAAACTTAAAGCAACTTGAAATAATTAAAAAAGCCGCTTTAAAAGTGCCAGACCATGGTGGTTTAGCTCCGTGGAAATTTATTGTGGTCGAAGAAGATGGCCGAGATAAATTGGGTGAAATTTATTATCAAGCTGCTGTTGCAGAACAACAAGACGAAAGAACAATAAGTAGGGCTAAAGAACTACCGCAAAGAGCTCCGATGCTTATCATTGCTGTTAGCCCTTACATGGAGCACCCTAAAGTGCCAAGAATTGAGCAAATTGAAAGTGCTGCGTGCAGTGTATTTGCAATGCAACAAGCCGCTTTTGCACAAGGCCTTTCAGGTGTTTGGAGAACCGGATATTTTGCACAAAGTGAAAAGGTAAAAGAGTTACTCGGGCTAGATAGCAAAGATGAAATAGTCGGCTATTTATATTTGGGCACACCCACTGTGATGTGTACTAAACCAGTACGGCATAAACCTGAAAACTTCTTTTCTAGCTTATAGAGGCTCATTTATTTACAGTTACTTCTTTGCTTGGATAATTGTGAGGGTATTACACCCTCACATATTTAAAACACTTTCCATAAAACAAATAATACTGAGATACCAACTAAAAACAAAAAACCTAAGCCAGTCAGAATTTTTATAATCGTGGACTCAGACTTAAATACTTCGCCCTTTACCAATTGATAATTCAACCATGCAAAGAAGGGGGTCGTTAAAAAAGACAGAGTCATAGCAAGCATCAGCATATCTTTGATATTCGCTTTGAAAAATAAAATAACAATTAAACCTAAAACAGCTTGAGTAATCAAAATCACCCACATAAGGCTCTTAGGTGACTTGGTAACAAGGGTGTAGGATTCATTCAATGTTCGACTATACCCATCTAAAACAGTAATGGTGGTGCCAAACATACACAAGAATGCCACTGTTGCAATTAACCAACGCGACCATTCACCTATCGTAAGCGCATACATATCAATAAGTTGCTTAGAAAATGCAACGCCAGCAAGTTCAATTGGTTTATCCTGCCCATATTGAAGCAGCACCCCAAGCGAGAAAAATAGCAAGGCGAGTAGCAAGGTCAGCCCATAACCTAATTTGAAATCAAAAAGTGTTTGTTTAACATCGATGTGTTTGTGTCGGTTTTTCGCTTTTATCCATAGAGAATTTATCGCAGAAATTTCAATTGGTGCAGGCATCCAACCCATTAATGCCACCATAAAACCAAGCATTGCCATTGAAAAAGGAGAAATCTGAGTAGCTGGTTCAGGATGTACTTGGCCATTTGATAAAGCAACAATAAAGGCGACAAGTGTCGATAAGGTCAGAAATCCCATAATGATCTTACTTGCTTTATCAAGTGCCTTGTAGTGCCCAAGTAGTAAAATCAATAAGCACGAAAATAAAATACCTATGGATAAAGTTGTCAAACTGACTTGGAATGGCATAACGTATTGGAGCAGAAGTGCTGTAAGCAATAGAACCCCAGCAGTGTTAACGACCGCAGAGATGATATTAAGCAAAGTGAACAAGTAAAATAATGTTGTGTTATGTTCTTTATAGCCTTCAACTAAACTTTTATTAGTCTTGGCCGTATATGCAACAGCAAACTTGAAAAATGGATATTTCAATAAATTCACAATGATAATGAACGCGAAAAGTTGCCAACCAAATAATGCACCAGCTTGGGTTGAAGCAACTAAATGCGAACCACCAACGGCAGCCGTTGCCATTAAAATGCCAGGGCCTAAATTCTGGATTGTGTTTTTTAAATCTGATTTCATTTTTATTCTTATTTTTTGATAGCCTGTATGGCATAAATTTGCGGGATCAACTTTCCTTTATGGTGTTTTACAAATCCTGCACCGGCGACATGCTGTAAATTTTGCTCACAATCATAAGGGGAGTAAGGTGATTCAATATATTGCTTTATTTCAAGTCCAACGCTAATCAGGGCTTGGATCACATCACTAACAGAGTGTGACCAAGTGACAATGGTAGACTCGTTACCATCACAGTTCTCAGTATAAGTGCCTTCTTTTTCAACATCACCAGACGATTTTTCAAAATAATCATAGCCTGCTAATAGGTCATTCAATGGATGAAACTCAACCAATACAAATTTACCACCAGTTTTTAATGCATTTGAAATGGTCTTTGCCCATTCACTCAAGTCAGGTAACCAACACAAGACGCCGTAAGATGTATAAACTACGTCAAATTGCTTGTCATTTTTTTCACCAAATTGAACTATGTCATCACAAATAAAGTTGGCATCAAGAGAGAGTTCTGATGAGAGGTGTTTAGCTGCTGCTATTGCTTTACTCGATAAATCAACACCTGTTGTTTTTGCCCCAAGTCGAGAGAGTGAAAGCGTGTCTTGACCAAAGTGGCATTGTAAGTGAAGTAAATCTAGAGATTTGACTGAACCAAGTAATTCTCTCTCAAGCGGGTTCAGGCTACATTTGCCATTAATAAAAGATTGCACATCATAGAATGAAGACTCAAGGTGAATATCTGTTCTTTTATCCCATGTTGCTTTGTTGATATTTAAATAGTCCATATCAGATACTTAACGTTTTATTTTTAATATTCTAACACCACTACTTTATAAGATTACAAGTTAAAAATAGGTTGATTTTTTAACCATTCATTAGAATAATGAAAAAGCTTGATAATCAGTTATCAAATTAACCCACCAAAAAAATCAATAATTTATTTTATTCTATATTCAGTGCAAGTGCGCAAATCGCATTTTGCTACTTTTATTTGCAGTTATGTAATGCTGCATAGCAGTAGTAAATTCAGTTGCCAAAACTGGTGTATTTACAAGGAACCCTAATGGCAAACTTATTAATTAGAAAAAAACGACTGACTAAATCACTACTATTTTTATCTTTAATGTTTATCTCAAACGCTCATGCACAAGTGGTACGTTATAGCGAAGTAGTAGAGAAAGAAGAGCAAGAGCAGATCCGAGTAGTGGGAACGCTAAAAGCTTACCAAACAGCTAATATTGCCATCAGTGAATCAGGTCTAGTGTCACAAGTGTTGGTCAATGACGGTGATTACGTAAAAAAAGGTGATCAGCTTCTAAAAATTGATGATAGACGCCTTAAAGCGCAAGTTGACCAATTACGTGCAGAGCATGCTGCAGCAAAACAAAACTTAAAAGCTGCTGAAGCCGAATTTGAGCGAGCACAAAGTGATTATGAAGCCTATTTAACTTCACAAAAAAATAATGCGGTGTCTAAACAGCAGCTTGAAAGAAGCCGTGCTGAAGCTAACTCTGCGAAAGCTAATATGTTCGCAGTGAAACAGAACGTGGATGCAGTGAAGGCAAGTCTGACATTTGCCGAAGTAAAGCTTTCTGATACGCAGTTATTTGCGCCATTTAGTGGACAAGTCGTAACGCGTCACGCTGAACTAGGGCAATGGCTATCAGCAGGTGATACTGCTTTTAAAATCACTTCTTTCGATAAACTAGAGGCATGGCTTGATATACCTGAGAGACTTTCCCACCTTAAGCATAGTGAGGCGTTATCGATCCCATTGCAAAGTGCCAGTGCATTAGCGACATCTAATAAAGTGAAAGTCATCAATCAAATTGACCCTAGAGCGCGTACTTTCAAAGTCATTGCTGAAATTACCCATCCTGGATTTATGCCCGGTATGTCAGTCAGTGCTTGGCTTGCTACAAACGCAAAATCGTCAACATTGATGGTACCAAAAGATGCCTTGATCCAACGTGGTGGCAGTTATTTTGTTTATAAGGTGAATACTGACGGAGACAAGCAGTCTGCGCAATCAGTGCCTGTAAAAGTTAAGTTTCATAGATCTGGTTGGGTTGCTATTGATAGTGCCGTTTTAGTAAATGGCGATAAAGTGGTGACAGAGGGGAATGAGCGGTTAATGCCAGGTCCTGTTGTGGCTGTACCAGACACGCAAGTCAGTTCACAGTCTGTTTCAGAGAATGTGAACTAAAAAGGATATTTATGAATGTAGTTAAAGCTGCGGTAAAACAACCAATATCAGTGGTTGTTGCCGTTATTCTGTCAGTGCTTGCAGGCATATTGGCATTCACAAAAGTCCCTGTGCAAATGACCCCGACTGTCGACTCGGTTGTCGTTAGTGTGCGTACATTTTGGGAAAACGCCAGTCCAGAAGAAATTGAATCTGATGTTGTGATTGAACAAGAGAAAGTGCTTTCTGATGTCACGGGTTTAGTCTCGTTAACCAGTATTAGTCAAAACTCAGCGGCACAACTTAGATTAGAATTTGAAACTGGCACTGACATTAATAAAGCGCAAGCTGAAGTGGTGCAAAAACTGAATGAAGTACCAGCATATCCAATGGGAGTCTCTCAGCCTACGGTTGAAGGGGTAGATCCCATGTCTGTTGATTACATTGCATGGGTAGGCTTGGCCGCGACAGATCCTAACTTTGACAATACGACTTTGTATGATTTTATGGAAAGACGATTAAGACCGCGTCTTGAAAATATCAAAGGTATATCTAAAGTCGGCATGATGGGCGCGCGTGAGCAGGAGCTTCAAATCAGAGTAGATCCAGTAAAACTGGCAAATTTTGGTGTGACATACAGCCAACTTGTTGATGCGATACAACTTAGCAACACAAGTTACTCAGGAGGCCGACTTCCTGATGGTAAAAATGATATTCGTGTTAAAGCCCATGGTCGTTTCAGTAATGTGTCTGAAGTTAAAAATATCGTATTACGCAGAGATAACAATGGCCCTGTGTATATCAGTGATGTGGCTGAGGTAGTCATTGATTATAAAGACATGACGGATTGGGTGAGAGCCCGTGGCGTAATAATGCCATTTTTTAATTTTCAGTTAACTCGCGGTGCTAACTTACTGGAAGCCATGAACGCCTTAAAAGCAGAAATGGCCGAACTTAATAAACCTGGGGGAATGCTTGAGCAACATGCCAGAAAACTCGGCATAAACGGCACATTGGAACTTGTTCTCACTTGGGATTCATCAACCTACGTAGAAAATGCCATCGAGCTTGTACAAAGCAATATTGTAGTTGGTGGTATGTTAGCCGTATTCACTTTATTGTTATTTTTACGCTCACTCAGAACCATAGGTGTAATTGCCATTGCTATTCCTATTTCTGTTATTGCATCTGTTGTGGTTTTAGTTGCACTTGGCCGATCTATCAATATTGTCTCTTTGGCTGGCATGGCTTTCGCGGTAGGTATGGTAGTTGATAACGCCATCGTAGTTATCGAAAATATATTTAGACACCTTGAAATGGGTAAAAGACCACTTAAAGCCAGTGTCGATGGGACCCAAGAAGTTGCTGGGGCGGTATTTGCCTCGACTATGACAACGCTCGTTGTGTTTATTCCTATCTTAACAATTAGTGATAGTGCCGGTCAGTTATTCAGAGATATTTCGCTTGCCATTATGGCTGCTGTTTTTATTAGTTTCGTTGTCTCTATCTTAGTTATTCCGGTCGCAGGAAGCTACTTTTTGAGAATGCGCACTGAGTCTAAGCAAGTAGACATCAACTTTAAATGGTTTAAAGCAGTTGAGACAAAAGCGGCAAAACTCCCTGAAACAATAGGGGCAATATTTACTTACCTGACAGAAACAACAAAACGTAAGTTAATTGTAATTTCAAGCTTTTCCGTTATTACATTATCTGGTATCGCAATTTTAATTCCGCCATTAGATTACTTGCCTAAAGGGAATCGTAACTTTGCGTTTGGTTTTATGGTGCCGCCACCGGGGTACAACTTAGATCAAATATCAGAAATTGGCGACCGAATCGAACAAAAGCTACGTCCTGCTTGGGAGCTAACGGAAGATAAATATCAAGCTGAGCAATATTTTAGGCAAGGTGAACGCGCAACCGAAACTGATAGACCAAGTATTCAATTAATGGATGGCTCTATGATAGACGCCCCAAAAGTTGATCATTACTTTTTAGTCGCAATGGGTGGTCAAGTATTGCACGGCCTTATTCCTCAAGACCCTATTAAAACCGTGGATTCGGTTGATTTCCTAAACCAAACTTTGATGGGTGTAAACGCGCCGGATGTTATCGGTTTTGCTTTTCAGTTTCCTTTGTTCAGTACTGGCGGCACAACGGGGTCAGCCATCCAAATTGATTTAGTAGGAGATGACTTAGGGCAAATAACACAAAGCGCGACAGCCTTGTTATTTAAATTGATTGGTACTTATGGTCCTTATGCAACCATTCCTGAGCCTGCTAATTTCATTTTACCGACCCCTGAGTTAAGTATTAAACCATTAGATGAGCGTTTGGCTGAACTAAATATGACCCGAAGAGATCTGGGCTTAGCTGTGCAAACAAATGGTGATGGTGTGATACTAATGAACAGCTTTGCCATAGGTGGAGAGCTAAAAGATCTCAAAGTGGTCACGCAAGCTCAACAATCAGATTATCCAATTGAATCTTTAATGCAATTACCCATTGCCACTCCTGGAGCCGCTGTTATCGATCTTCAATCTATTGCACTAGTAGAGCGAACTCAGACAGCAGATCAAATAAAACACGTTGCTAGACAAAGGGCAATTACTTTGCAATTTACGCCACCAGCAGGTATGCCACTTGAGCAAGCCATCAACTCGGTTAACGCTATGGTGAGTGAATTAAAAAGCCAAGGTGCGATGTCTCAATATGTTGATGTAAATATGGCGGGCAGTGCGGGTAAATTAGCGGATCTAAAAAATGCGTTGTTAGGTGACGGCAGTATATTTGGCACGTTAAGTTCGAGCATGTTCTTAGCTATGTTCGTGGTTTATTTGGTGATGGTAATTCTGTTTCAAAATTGGAAGTATCCACTGGTTATTTTGGTTACGGTACCGCTGGCAACATTAGGTGGTTTTATGGGGCTGAGTGCTGTGCATTGGGCCAGTGTGTTTGACCGATATACGCCAATTCAAAACCTTGATGTCCTCACATTACTTGGCTTTGTAATTTTGGCTGGTGTTGTTGTAAACAATGCGATTCTAATTGTGCACCAAGCATTAAATAACCAAAAAGAGCGCGGAATGAATGGGCAGCTTGCAATACGTTCATCTGTTGAAAGCCGAGTAAGACCAATTATGATGTCAACGCTTACCTCTGTCGGTGGCATGTTACCACTAGTATTAATGCCAGGTGCAGGGAGTGAATTATATCGTGGGCTAGGGGCGGTCGTTGTTGGAGGACTTGTTGTCTCAACAATTTTTACTCTGATCCTGGTTCCTGTTTTGTTGAGCTTTTTAATGAAAGATGAAGTGAAACATACAGAAAACAATTTAGTTTAATTATTAAGGCTCCATACGGGGCCTTTTTTATAGGCTTTTAAACATGAGCAATGAAAAATCTTCAAACATAGAATCACCTTGTATCCGGCATTGCTGCTTGGATCAGAATGATGTTTGTGTTGGTTGCTTTAGAACCTTAGATGAAATTTTAAAGTGGAATTCATTGTCTGATAATGAAAAACAAGTAATTATGAATACTTGCGATGAAAGAAAACAACAAAAAAAGGAATCAAGATGATCACCCCAATTTACGTTGCCTTATTGGCGATATTATTTTTATTCTTAAGTTTTAAAACGATCAAAGTAAGAAAAAGATTACAAATCGGTGTTGGCACAGGAGATAACCCCGAATTGCTAAGAGCCATGCGTGTGCATGCTAATTTCTCTGAATATGTGCCAATCACTTTGATATTAATTTTATCAGTTGAATTACTAAAAGGGCATTTTATTCTTTTGCACTGTCTCGGCGCAGTGCTCTTAATTGGACGAGTACTTCATGCTTATGGTGTTTCTCAAACCAAAGAAAATTTAAAGTTTCGTGTATCCGGTATGTTACTCACATTCTCAACTATGCTGGTCTCGATTATTTCAATTTTATATCTTTCAATCTTTTAACAGAAAAGCGCATCGCGCTTTTCTCAAAATTTTCTCTTCTATTTCTATAATCAAAGCATCAAAACTAAATTAGCGTTTATAACGTATTCAGCCTTAACAGTTCAATGTAAGTCTTTGTAAAGATGATTGTTGACAGATTTCTTCAAATATAGACTTTAAAATGGACATGAATTAATAGGTTCAACGATGCAAAAGAAATGCCTTGTGTTGATAATATGTGCAGCTTTAGCTGGATGTAATTCGACATTCGAATCAAATAAATTACCTCAAGACAACGTGCCGAATAATTGGTTTGAATATGAGTCTGGTGGGAAAGTCTCTGACAGCTGGCAAGAAATCATTGAAGATATGCACTTACACACGTTGATAGTGCAATCAATTACCAATAATCGTTCAATTCGTAAAGCGCGATTAGAATTAGATATTGCCAAGCAACAACTCATTATTACAGATGCAGACTTTTTACCAAGTCTTTCATCTAGTTTCGATTACAATAAAAGAAAACAAGCAAGCCAAGATAGTACATCATCCAGTTATGGTATTGGCTTTGATTTGAAGTATGAACTTGATATTTGGGGAAAGCTCAGTGCCAATAGTCGTCAAGCTAATCTAAATTATCTCTCAGCACTAGCTAGCTACGAACAACAGCTTATCAATTTAGTCACAAGCGTATCTAAATCTTGGTTCTCTTTGGTTGAATCAGAACAACAAATCAAATTGCAAAAAGAACGAGCAGAACTTACAAAACAAAGCGTTGATATTATAGAAAAGGGTTACAGACAAGGCTTAAACAGTGCACTCGACGTGTACTTGGCAAGAACGGAATTAAATAATGAGCAAGCTAAATTATTTGAATTGCAAAACAGTAATAAGCGTTTACAACGTGACCTCAAAACTTTATTGGCCGAATATCCTGATGCTAATGTAATTACTGATGCTGATTTTCCAGAATTGAGTTCACTGAATTCGCTAGGACTGCCAAGCGAGGTGATCAAACAAAAGCCGGCTATTCAATCTGCTTGGTTCAAATTATTAGCCCAAGATGCAGCTTTGGCTTATGCACACAAACAGCGATTCCCAAGTTTTAATTTGTCTTTGAGTGTTGATTCATCGGATGAAAAATTTTCTGATGTAATCCGATTCGATCAAATTGGTTGGAATTTCTTAGCTGGTATTACAGCGCCAATTTTTAATGCAGGGAGACTTGCTGCCAATGAAGAAAAACAAAGGCTAACCTTAAAGAGCCTTGAGCTGAGTTATTTAGAGGATGTTAATTCGACCTTTAAAGACATTGAAAACAGTTTGGCTAACGAGCAAGCGCTTATTGCCAGACTTGAGAAAGTAAAACACTCATCTGAAAACGCCAAACTTGCCGCGATATTATCTTTTGAGCAATACCAAAAAGGGCTCGTCAGTTATACCACAGTATTAGATGCGCAGAAGCGAAGTTTTGATGCGCAAAGTAATTTCATTTCTCTTAATAACCAATTATTACAAAATCGTTTTTCTCTTTACCAAGCAATTGGTGGTAAATACCCAATCGATTCTCAGGAAGTACAATAATGAATGATCGTAAAACCAATTTAAAAAAGGCTGTACTACCGATATTGGTGGTTGTTATTAGTGCCCTGATCATACTGCTTATCGTTAATAATAAACCAAGTAATGAAAGAGGCCGCCCTCAAGCAAGTGCAAAAATTTTGGTTGAAGGAAAAACACTTGTAAGCCAAGACTTTCAAGTATCAATCGCCAGTTTTGGTGTTGTGAAACCACGAACTCAAAGTGTGCTTGTTTCTCAAGTCTCTGGGCAAGTCAGCTATATCAGTGACAGTTTCCGTGATGGCGGGTTTTTCGAAAAAGGTGAGTTGCTGGTAAAAATTGATGAAAGGGATTACCAAGCTGAAGTCGATATTGCCAAAGCTGCATTACTGAATGCTGAACAATCTTTACTAGAAGAGCAAGCCAGAAGTAAACAAGCGCTAGCTGATTGGCAAAGACTCGGTGCTGGCTCAGAAGCAAACGATCTGGTTTTAAGAAAACCTCAACTTGCGGCTCAGCAAGCTAATGTGTTATCTGCTAAAGCAAAATTAGACAAAGCAAAACTCTCACTCGAACGTACAAAAATCATTGCACCTTATGCAGGTCGAATTTTGGCTAAGAAAGTCGACGTTGGTCAGGTCGTAAATGGTAATACTCAACTTGCTGATATCTATGCGACAGATTACGTTGAAGTGCGTCTGCCAATCAATAATCGAGATCTCGCTTATATAGATTTACCTGAGCAAAATCGATTTGGGCAAAGTAATGCTGTAGACACAGAAGTGCTATTGACTTCTAACTTAATTGGTCAGCAAAAGTGGCGCGGTAAGTTAGTGAGAACAGAAAGCGCTATAGATAATAAATCTCAGCAGCTCTATGTTGTGGCTCAAATCTTATCACCCTTCGATTCAACCAAAAATGCCATTAAAATCGGTCAGTACGTCAATGCGACAATCAAAGGTAAAACGATTAACAATGCTTTATTAATACCTAACGAAGCCATTTATCAAGGCACTTATGTTTATGTGCTGCAAAAGGGCAATTTATTAAAGCGCGTTAATATTGAATACGACTGGCAAAATGAATCTGTCACTTTAGTGCAAAATGGTCTTAAACTTGGGGATACCTTGATCACAACCCCCCTTGGTCAGGTTAGCTCAGGCACACCTGTTACTCTAATTGGAGAGAATAAGGGTCAGAATAAGGGTGAAAGAAAACGAGATAAAAGTAAAAAGGAACGTGACGCAGATAATGGAGAAAACACATGATAGCTTGGTTTACGCGAAATCATGTGGCTGCAAACCTTTTAATGATTGCAATTTTGTTTGCAGGTTTGTTTTCACTCTCAAATAAAATTCCATTAGAGATCTTTCCGTCATTTGAAACCGATCGCATCAGCATTTCAATGAGCTTACGTGGTGCAACCCCTGAAGATGTCGAGCAGGGCATTGCAATTCGCATTGAAGAGTCCGTTCAAGATTTAGAAGGGATCAAACGTATCACGTCTCGTTCCTCTGAGAATTCAGCGAGTGTAACCGTCGAAGTCGAATCTGGCTATGACCCTCGTGAAATGTTGGCAGATATTAAAAGCCGTGTAGATGCAATCAATACCTTTCCTGCTGATGCAGAAAAACCGATTGTATCGCTTGCCCAGCGCAGAAGAGATGTAATAAATGTCACGATTTCTTCTGATTATAGTGAGCTTGAAACCAGAGAATTTGCTGAGCAAGTCAGAGATGATATTTTACGTATCCCTGGTGTGACACAAGTAGAGCTAGATGGGGTACGTAATTACGAAATTGCCATCGAAATCAGTCAAGATAAACTCAGACAGTACAACTTAACTATTGCTCAGATCTCTAATTTAATTGCCAGTTCAAGTACGGATATTTCGGCAGGTAATCTTAAATCATCAGGTGGTGACATATTACTTCGCTCTAAAGGACAAGCTTACAGAAAGAACGAATTTGAAAACATTGCAATCAAAACCAACAGTGATGGCTCCATAATTCGTTTAAAAGACATTGCAATCATCCTTGATGGCTTTGAAGAAACACCGGTTAGAACTCGTTTCGATGGCAAACAAGCTGCATTTATCGAGGTTTACCGTATTGGCGATCAAAGTGCCATTGATGTCGCTGATAAAGTTAAAAACTACATCAGCGATGCTCAGGAAAATCTTCCGGTTGGCTTTGAAATGAGTTATTGGGATGACGATTCGGTGATAGTAAAAAATCGAATTGCAACCTTAACGTCTAATGCCATCCAAGGGGGGATCTTAGTCCTCGCGCTTCTTACTTTATTTTTGCGTCCTTCAATTGCGTTTTGGGTATTCATTGGTATTCCGATTTCATTTATGGGGGCGTTTATCGCGATGCCGATTTTTGGCATTAGCCTTAATATAATGAGCTTATTCGGTTTTATTCTTGTGCTTGGGATTGTCGTTGATGATGCCATTGTGACTGGAGAAAACGTCTATACCCACCTAAAAACCTCAGAAAGTGGAGAAATGGCAGCAATACGTGGTACACAAGAAGTGGCTACTCCGGTTACCTTTGGTGTGCTGACTACGGTTGCAGCTTTTCTACCTTTGGCGTTCATAGAGGGCAATCGAGGGGCATTATTTGCACAAATACCTGTGGTTGTTATTCCTGTTTTATTAATGTCGCTTGTTGAGTCTAAGTTCGTCTTACCTGCGCACCTTAAATACTTAAAACTCAGAAATGAGAAACAAAGTGTCAGTAAGTTCAGCTTATTTCAGCAAAGGTTTGCTGATGGTTTTGAGCAGTTTATTTTAGAGTATTATCAACCTGTGCTCAAAAAAGCTTTGAAATACAAGTTAGCGACACTGGCAGGCTTTATTGGTGTGTTTTTCGTGATTCTTACACTGATTATGACTGGTTGGACTAAGTTCATATTCTTCCCTCGTATTCCTAGCGAGACAGTCAGAGCAAATTTAACCATGCCTGCTGGCACTCCTTTTGATGTGACGGCAAAATACATCGATTTAATGGCTGATAAGGCGCTAGTTCTAAAAGACAAATATATAGATCCAGAAACAGGTGAAAGTATCGTCATCCATATACTAGCGACAACAGGTGGTAGAGGCGGCGCAAGTAATGTTGGGGGTGTGCGCTTTGAAATAACGCCACCTGAGTCTAGAAATCTAGATATAGATTCACGACAACTTGTTAGAGAGTGGCGTCAACTGATTGGTGTGATACCAGGAGCTGAATCTTTTACTTTCAGAGCCGAAATCGGCCGTTCTAGCGATCCGATCGATGTGCAATTAACAGGCAATTCTTTAACACAGTTAAAAGAAGCTGCTGAAAAAATCAAAACACATCTGGCAACTTATCCAACTATATTTGATATTTCTGATAGTCTTAGTGACGGTAAAGATGAATTAAGAGTCGAATTAACGGAGCAAGGCGAAGCTTTAGGTTTAACTCGCACCGAAATCTCAAGGCAAATTAGAAGTGCCTTTTTTGGAGTACAAGTGCAACGTATTCAGCGCGGAAGAGATGATGTCCGGGTCATGGTGCGTTTGCCGCTTAAAGAAAGAAGTAAGCTGACAACGTTAAATGAGTTACTGATAAAAGTGCCTAATGGTGGAGTCGTACCGCTAAATCATGTTGCCGAGCTTATACCAGGCCAGAGCCCTTCAACGATTTACCGTATTGATAGATACCGTACAGTAAATGTTGTGGCGGATGTTGAAAAGAACAACACTAATATGACGGTGTTACAGCAAGAATTAAAAGTCTATTTAGATAATCTTGTTGCACAGTATCCGGGGATTAATCACTCATTAGAAGGTGAAGCGAAAGAGCAAAGAGAATCATTTGGTTCACTTGGCTGGGCGTTAATATTTGTATTCTTCATTATCTACGCGCTATTAGCTATTCCTTTTAAATCATACATACAGCCACTCATTGTGATGAGCGTTATCCCATTTGGCATGATAGGCGCGGTAATAGGTCACTGGATCATGGGCATGGATTTAACCATTATGAGCTTATTGGGTATGTTGGCGCTAATTGGTGTGGTAGTAAATGACTCATTGGTGTTGGTGGATTATATCAACAAGCAAAAGCAGCAGGGCAAATCTGTCGATACGGCAGTATTGCATGCGGGCGTAGCGCGTTTTAGACCTGTAATGTTAACCAGCATCACAACATTTTTTGGTTTGATGCCTTTGTTATTCGAGCAACAAACTCAAGCGCAGTTTTTGATCCCTATGGCAGTATCACTCGGGTTTGGGATTGTATTTGCTACTTTAATCACTTTGGTGTTGGTACCTGTGAATTACATGCTTGTTGAAAGAGTTATGAGTAACAGTAGCAAACAAGCAGCAACGGCTTAAAGTCTTGATAAAATAAAAACTAAAGTAATAAGCCCCTTTTAATAGGGGCTTATTTTATATTACGCGATTTGCGCTCTTAGCTGGGCTTTTAACTGATTATTTTCAATTTCAAGCTGTTGAGCTTTAAGCGTTATCTTTAGGATGTTTTTTAACTCAAAATTATCCCAAGGCTTTGTCAAAATGATACTTGCCACTTCATCTTCTATGGCTTTTTGACTTGCATCCATATCTGAATAACCTGATAGTAAAACTCTCGCAATTTCTGGGTTTGTTCGCTTTATTTGAGTCAGTAACTCGATACCATCCATATTAGGCATTCTGATATCTGACAAAATAATATCGAATTCGTTCTCAGCTATGAGCTTGAGTGCGTCATGTGCACCATTTGCCTTACTGATTTTATAATCTTTTCTTAGTACTCGACTAATGGCATTTAGTACTTCAGGCTCATCATCTACTAGTAATATGTGCGCCATAATAACTCCTTAGTGTTCAGATACCTGAGTATCTTCATAAATGCTAGAATAAAAAATCTAAACAGACAAACTTAGACTGTGCTTAAACAACGCTTTTAAATCGTGAGCACATTGTTTTATATGTCTCATGTGCGGGTATAGACGCCATGCTTTAAGTGAAAACTTCATTGAGTTTAAGTAGTTTTGATTTTCACGATACATTTCACCATATGACTCTAATAGCCAAGCCTGAGCATGCTCTTTGGCTTTTTCGGTGACTGTTTCGTGTTGACCTATTCGGCTGATGATGTCTTCAATGGCATCTAAGCGTTTTTGTCTATTTGATGTAATTGAATTTGGTCGCATTAAATAGCCCATGGTGTTGTCAGCGGTATATGCAATGTCGCTGATAAGTGCAATTCTCAACCAGCAGTCCCAATCACTGGCGCTTCTGAGGCTTGGATCAAAACCACCGGCTTCTAAAATAGTGGATTTTCTAACTACAACGCACGACGTACCGATTACATTGGTAGTTAATAGAAAATTGACTGCGTCATCTAAATTAACATAGTTACCTTGGCTCTTATTTTTATGTTTCGAAAACTCGGGCCAATAACCATAACAATCTATGATGTATTCATAATTCATGGTGAGATGGTCATAGTTTGTAAAAGATAACCCGCAATTAGGGTTGGCTTTAAAATAGTTAATTTGTTTCTCTAATTTATCTTTATACCAAAAGTCATCAGCGTCTAAAAAGGCGATGTATGGCGCGCTTGCAGCCTTAATGGCGCGATTTCTTGCTGCGATTACACCTTGATTAGCTTGTGTGATTAAACGGATCTGAGGATTTCTTACTTGTTGCTTTAATAGCCAGTCTACAGAACCATCTGTTGAACCATCATCTACAATAATGATTTCGCAATTAACACCATTTTGCATCATTACAGAATCGATGGCTTTAGGTAAAAACTCTAAGCAATTGTAATTCGGAATTATCACACTGACTTCTGGTTGCATAATCGTATCTCCAATTCATATTTGCATTAGATACGGCAAGCTTTGTTCCAGCATTTAAAGTGCCTTTTTTTAGCTGTATTTGTGATATTGCGTTGCAAAATGCAAAAAAATTGCAAAATCATGATGGTTATTTGCAATTAGAGATACTTTTTAAGCGGCACAGAGATTGCGGTAGTTAACCATATCTTATGGTGGAGTTTTAAAAATGAAACATATCGCAATTATGGTCCCAAGCTTTCCCGTACCTTCTGAGACATTTGTCATTACAGAGATCAAAGCATTACAAAGAGCTGGTCATAAAGTATCTGTTATTACTTTTGAGCAATGTGAAAACGACATTGAGTTGCCTTGTGATGTACATGTTTTAAAAAAAACGCATCTAATAGACACAGTATTTAACCTCACTGAACTGCCTTTTGCTTTAATAGCTAAAGGCATTAAGGCATCAGTGAGACAAAGTGCAATTAGCACTACCTCATTATTATTCTTCGCTACTAAAGCAGCGCAAATAATAAAAGTAAACCAAATCGAGCATATGCATTGTCACTTTATGCATAACAGTTTGGCATATGGCGTGGTTGCAGCAAAACTTGCCAATATCAGTGTGTCATCAATTGGTCATGGTCATGATATCTATGTAAACAGCGCGGATTTAGAAGCAAAAGTACATGAATGTGACTTTTGCGTAGCCGTATGCGAAGACATGCTCAAATTGCTACATCGATTTTCTCCTACAAAAGCAAAGTTGCTGCACTGTGGTGTAGATACTGAAATATTCCAACCCGACACACAACAAGCTAATAAAGAAGTTAAACTTCTTTTTGTTGGGCGGTTAGTAGAAAAAAAAGGGCTCAGTTATGCGATCAGTGCACTTGCTAACCTACCTGTAGAGATCAGACCAAAACTAGACATTGTGGGAGATGGGCCGCTTAGAAGTGCTTTAGAGTATCAAGTCGATGAAGTGGGACTCAATGACTATATTCAGTTCTTAGGTGCAAAAAAACCGCAAGATATTAGATGTATGGCAAAGCATTATGATGGATTCTTAGCGCCATTTTGTATTGCTGAAAACGGTGACAAAGATACGGGGCCTGTCGTTTTAAAAGAAGCCATGGCAATGTCTTTGCCTGTGATCACCTGTGATGTGATGGGGTGTGCTGAGATAGTCGATGACTCAGTAGGTTATCTTGTCGAAAGTCGAAATACCCAAGCTTTAACACGCGCAATTAATCAATATGTGCATTTAAGTAAAAAACAACGAGCGAAAATGCGTCTTGCAGCTAGAGCGCGTGTACTTGAAAAATTTGATGCATTTAAACAAGCCAAGCAACTTTCAAATTGGATACAGCAGGCTTAATCATGAGTAAGACGACAAATATACTTTATTATGCACTAGCGATTTTGAGCCTTAAAGGCATAAGCCTGGTTATGATGCCGATCATGACAAGATACTTAAGTGTATCTGATTACGGCATGCTGAATTTCCTTGTCAGTATCGCCAGTATGTTGAGTATTGTTTTGTCTCTTGGTCTAAGTGAATTGTTATATAGATTCAATCAATTTAAAAATAATTCACAGCGCTTAGGATTTTATAAATCATGTTTAAAGATTGCACTTTGTAGCGCTTGTTTGTGCTTAATAATTGCAATTTTCTTTGTAGATACTTTAGTAACGCTACTACCAACTCAATTGTCGACTGAGGCATTAAGACTGCTTTTTACAAACCTAGGGGGCAGTGTGGTGTTGGCACTACCACTTGCAATCTTGAGGATCCACGGTAAAGCAAAAGCATTTATGTTGACGTCTGTATCACAAGGGGTGTTACAAGCCATTATCACATTGCTATTACTCGAAGCTGGGTACGGCGTTGTTGGCGTGATGTTCTCCGGCGCTGCAGTAGTTTGGTTTATTCTCTTTTTTCTAGCTTGGCACTATAGAACTTTTATAACTGTTAACGAAAAGAGTGGAACAAACATAACGAATGAACATGGCCTTTATATTCTTTCTATTACTTTATCTTCTTTATTCGCTTATGGTTTAAATGGCGCCGAAAATTGGTTTCTAGTGTCTTTTCAAGGCAAAGAAACACTCGCTATGTATTTTGTTGCAACACAATTTGCGCTTGTAACTTCTATCGCATTCGAGCCATTCAGACTGTGGTGGTTTCCACAACGATTCAATACGTTTCAAAATAATGAACAAAAAGCAGCTGATATCCCACTCTATGGTTTAGCGTATGCGCTACTCATAGTGATAACCATGATGACGCTAGGACCATTTATGATTGATCTACTGCTGCCTGGTGAATATGCAGAATCTAAAAAAATACTACCTTGGCTATGCGTTGTTTTTTTTATTAAAACCATATCTGAATTACTGAATCTAGGTTGTTATTACAAAAACAATGCACAAGCAGCACCCATCATAAATGGGTTTTGTGCTGTGCTTGCCATTTTAGGCTGCTACTTGAGTTTAAAATATTATGATTTATACATCATGCTCTATGTACTCATTGCAGTTCATACGATCCGTAGTTTGATGTTCTTAATCAGAAGTCAAATATTGGTGACCTTACCTTATAAATACAAATACTTAATTTGTATGATTAGCTTTTTAGTGGCGCAGACATTGCTGGTTTCCCATTATCAGTTGTATGCATTGATATTTTTTGCAAGCGCTTGCCTGATTGTCATAAGTGTTGGTTTTATTCAACGTAAACATGTCGTGCATCTTCTAAGAGGGTAGCAATATGGATATAAACCAAAGTAAGAATCAAAAATTACAATATTGGTCCGCTGCCGCCATGTTGTGTATGTTGACGTATGTACTGTATACAACATTCGGAGTCATATCTGTTTTTGCTCTACTGCTTTTACCCTTTGCACTTTACAGCACAATAAAAGCCAGTACGGCCTTTGTTATACTGTTTATTTTATTTAGTTATTTCAGACTTCACGAAGCATTTCCTGTTCTATATAACTTAAAAATTCCAAAAATGTTGGCTCTGGCTGCCATGCTTGGCATTGTCTGGCATTTATTTATTAGCTTGAAACTCAAACCTTTTTGGCATACTTGTCATGCCATGTTTACCATCTTTTTTTTCTGGATCACCGTGTGTGTTTTTATGGCAACTAACCGTGCAGAGGCGATGTCGATGTACACTGGTACGTTATCAAAAGTATTCTTAATGGTGTTCGTTATTAGTTGGCTCATTAATACCGCAAAGCTTATGACCTATACCCGTATAGGGATAATGATTTCTGGTGCACTATTAGCCGGTGTCGCCATTTACAACAAACTCAATGGTATCGGTCTTATTGAAGGCACTCGGGTGACAATATCTCGAGAATATCGTTCACAGATCGGTGATCCAAACGACTTATCTTTAGTGTTACTTTTTCCGGTGGCATTTTTTGCTGGCGAAGTTTTTAACTCAAATAACAAACCTTTTTTTAGGTTCCTCGCATTACTAGGCATGTTGCTTATGTGCTGGGGGATCATTGCAACGCAAAGCCGTGGTGGCTTACTGGGTATTTTAACTATACTGGGTTTCTTTATTTCAAAAAGAATAAAAAACCCAATTGTGCTTGGTGGCATCGGTGCTGTAGCAGGGTTGTTCTTATTAGCGGTTGCAGGGATAAGTGATAGGCAAAGTGGTGGTGCAGCTGAAGAGGGAGTTGATGCTTCAGCAATGGGTCGTATTTATGCGTGGCAGGCTGCAATAAACATGGCTTTATCTAACCCATTTACCGGTGTTGGGATCAGTAATTTCTACGTTAATTATTTTTTCTATAGTCCACATTGGGATGGCAAGAATCATGCAGTACACAGTACATGGTTTCAGGTTTTGGGTGAAATGGGGTTTGTTGGTCTTATACTTTTTGCGATGCTCATAGTATCCATATTTAAAAGTTTAAGACGGAGTAATTTGTACTGTAAAAGTAAGAACAAAGAATCTCTGCTTGTTAATGTTCACATTCTTCAAGCTGGACTATTTGGTTTTATGGTGTCAGGTACATTTTTAACGCAAGCCTTCACTTGGCCTTTATACATAGTACTTTCGTTAACAATCGCACTAGAGCGTTTATTGACGAAAGAGGATGATGACAAGGGGTAAGTTATGTATATTGCATTGAAAAATTGGGTTAAAACAGATAATTCTCAACTCGGAAAATTAATCCGTAAACTTGTATTTGGTATTAGACATATCGAGTTTCCAGTGATCCCTCTATTTCACAAAGGCCTTTACGTTAGTCATCGCTTTATGCAAAACCTTTTGCATTCTGCAACGCAATTCTTTTATTTCACACCCATGTTTAAATCTAGGATAAGTGGTAGCAAAAAAAGACTCTCATTATTTTGTGGTATGCCGCAAATTTTTGGACCACTAGAGATTTCTATTGGTGACGATGTACGTATGTCTGGTATTACAACATTTTGCGGTCGTGCGGTATCTAAACAAACCCCAGAACTCCGTATAGGTAACAATGTCGATATTGGGTGGCAGAATGCGATTTCGGTTGGTAGCAAAGTCATTATTGAAGACGATGTTCGTTTTGCAGGGAAGATTTTTCTCGCCGGATTTCCAGGCCACCCCGTTGATTGTGAGCTTCGTGCACAAGGTTTACCTGACACCGACGATCAAGTTGGTGACATTATAGTTAAAAAAGGTGCATGGGTTGGTACCGGCTCAACCATCATTGCTGGTGTTACAATTGGTGAAGGAGCCATTATTGCTGCTAACTCTGTTGTCACTAAGGATGTACCACCTTTTACACTAGCGGGTGGGAACCCAGCTAAAGTCATCAGAGCTTTATAGGAGGTTATCATGCGTTTTGTCGTTTTCGCTGAAGATTGGGGCAGTCACCCAAGCAGCACACAGCATCTTTTTACTCGTATCGCAAAAGAGCATGATGTCATTTGGTTTAATTCAATTGGTATGAGAAAGCCAAGTTTAAATTTAAAAGACATGAATCGTATTGTTACTAAGCTTTCTTTGATGATAAAAAGCAAGTTAACTAATAAGCACAAAACACATGAAAAAACTAATGAAGTAGAAAAATCTCATTCTCCTAAAGTGCAGAACCCATTGGTGTTGCCATGGCATGATAATACACTGTGTTCAGCATTTAACTCATTCAAAATAAATCAATTAATCGATACATCAAACGAAGAGCCAATAATATATTGGTTAAGTGTCGCCACCGCCATCAATGCAATAAAGTTAAGACCTCAAGACAAGCTTATTTATTATTGTGGTGATGATTTTTCATCCCTTGCAGGCGTTGACCACCAAATGGTGGAAGGGTTTGAAAAGGCTTTAATTGCAAAAGCAGATAGGATTTTTGTGATCAGTGATAAGTTGATGCGCAAGATGCCGGCACATAAAACACAACTACTTGAACATGGTGTCGATTTTAATTTGTTTAATCAACCAAAACCCAAAGCTGATGAGTTATTAGGAAAGAATAATGTCATTGGCTTTTATGGATCTATTTCAAGTTGGCTAGATATAGATTTATTAGAGTACTGTGCGAGACAAAGGCCGCAATACCAATTTGTATTGGTTGGAAAAGCTGAGGTAGATATTTCAAAATTACTATGCCTGAATAATGTCACTCATCTTCAAGCAATAGATCACAAAAAATTGGCCGGGTTTTCGCAGCACTGGCAAGCTTCAATTTTGCCTTTTAAAGATAATGGTCAAATTCAGTCATGCGATCCATTGAAGCTGAAAGAGTATTTAGCTGCAGGAGTGCCGATTGTGGCAACCGATTTCCCTGCAGTAAGACGATTTCAAGACGCGGTTTTAATATCTAATTCTGCAGAAGGCTTTTTAAATCGCCTCGATATAGCCGTTGCCATAAATCATTTTCCACAAATCGCTTGGAAATCTCATTCAAGTGATTTAGTTAAACGCCATAGCTGGGATCATAAAGCCCAATTTGTTTTATCAGAGTGCAAAAACTTTCATAGCAACCCACTGAATTAATGAGTCTTAATTATTAGTGGGTGGTTATGCAGTACCCAGCATCTTTCAAATCTAAAATTCCATTCTATTTTTAAAGTTGGTTCTTTTCTTGCGACTGTTCATAACAAAGATATGAAATCTTTGTTATTAACTGACATTTTGCAAGCGGGTTCAATTTTGCTTTGCAAAATGCAAAACGGATGAATTGTATGATATTGGCACAAGCTCAAATTAAAAGACTACTGTATTTAGCGTTATACGCCGTGTATGAACGCTATCAGTTAGTTTTGCTGCCATTTATCATAGTACCAATCATTGTCATAGGCTTGAGTGCAACGGCTGAAAAGCAATATACCAATCACGCCAGTATCTTGATTGAAGAATCAGCGCTATTAAATCCTTACCTAGATGAATTGTCTTTTTCATTCGAACTATCAGAGCGTATAGATGCACTCCGTACTTTGGTATTGAGTAGAAACAATTTAGCTGAAATTGTTGAAGAAATGCAATTAGTCCCTGAGGGCGCGCCGATAAGAGAAGTTGAGCAAATGCGTCAGAAGTTAGGCCAGGCAATTTCTATCTCAGTCGTTGGTGATGAACTTGTAAAAATAAGCTTTAAATGGAACAACCAAGCCCAAATGAAACCCATTCTAGAGCTTGTTGTTGAAAAGTTTATTGAGCGGTTACTTGCTCCAACTAAATCGTCTTTAGATACCTCAGAGCAATTCTTTTTAGATCAACTTGAGCTAATGAGAAGCGAACTTGAAAAGTCAGAAGATCAATTAGCGCAATTTAAAGCAGATAACCGAGATGCTTTACCAGAGCTGATGAGCGTGAACCAGGAAACCATGTCACGCCTTGAACAGCAAAAGCAAATGAAAACCGTGGTACTCAGTGGGGCGCAGGCCAAGTTTAATACGCTTGCAAAGAAAATGAGTAAAGCAAACCCAATTCTAGGTCATATTGAAGATAAAATTCTTCGTACTGAGGCTGAAATTGCACTTTTAAGAACACGTTATACCGATAAGCACAGCAAATTACAGGCTAAATTAAAAGAGCTTGAAAACCTAAAGGCGCATAAGCAAACCATAAGCGAAAAACATCAATCAATTGATTCAACCGACCTAGATTCGCTTTGGCAAATCGCCAATACCTTGCCGCAAGATGGAGAAAAACAAAATAACGCTTTGTTGGTCTCTCAACTATTAACACTCGAAGAAGCTAAAAATAGCCTGGCTCAACATCAACAAGAGTTAGACATGTTAGACGAGCAAATTCGACTTATTGCAGCACGTTTAAGTAGTACCACTGACATAGATAAAAAGCTTCGCAAATTGCAACGTGATTTAGAAGTAAAACAAAATCTCTATAAAGATATGTTAGAGCGTTATGAAATGTCTAAGGTTACGGGTCAGCTAGTTCGCTACGAAGGCCCTGATAAAGTTAAGACAATTGAACGTGCTTATAGCCCTAGCGTGCCAATTAATAACCCATTATGGATCAGTGTCGTCCTTGGTATTGTCCTTGGGCTATTTTGTGGCATAGCACTTGTATTTGTCTATGCACTACTTGATACACGCATTAAAGACATGAAAACAGTGGCCCATCTTACAGAGCAACCAGTACTGACCGTCATGCCGATAGTTCATCAAGAGTTTGAACGAGAGATCATTATTGAAGCATCGAGGAGTTCTTATGAATAACGTACTACAGCTAATTCAGCATCCACTGGTAGGTGGTTTAGAGAAGATGGTTCTTACATTGTGTCAGCAAAGTAAGTTCTCAAATAAAATGGCTTTAGTTGCCCTTGAGGGCTCAACTAATCGAGCTTTATCAGCGTGGCCAGCATTAAAAGAGCTTTCTCATTTTGAATGTTTAGACAAACAACCAGGTATTTCTTACCAAACAGTTAAAAAGCTCATCAAACTTATTGACGAGTGGGGCATTGATACCATCCACAGTCATCATGTTGGCCCTCTATTTTATGGTGCTATGGTCAAAATGCACAGGCCGCACGTTAAACACATTCACACAATGCACGATGCTTGGTATTTAAATAACTTTAAACAACGTTTGTTGACTAAATTAGTCCATAGTCTGACTAAAGTTACCATAGTGACAGACGCGAATGCAGTGGCATCTGAACTGACACATCAAACCTCTATTAAAGCAGATTATGTTGTGCACAATGGCATAGACACTCAGCTTTTTAGACCTTTTTCCAAGTACCTTGCACGTTGTCGCTTAGGTTTACCAAGCGGTATTAAACTGGTTGGCTGTGCTGCAAGAGTCGAGAAAGGCAAAGGCCATATAGCCCTAATTGATAGCCTTAAATCTTTGCCAGATCACGTTCACCTTGTTTTTGCGGGAGATGGCAGTCAACGTGAGTTTTACACTAAATACGGTATAGAAAAGTCACTACAAGATAGAATTCATTGGCTAGGTAAAGTCGATGCTATGCCGCTGTTTTATTCTGCCATTGATGTGTTTTGTTTATTTTCAGAGCGTGAAGGGCTTCCGCTTACCTTGCTTGAAGCTATGGCCTGTAACATTCCTGTCATTGCTTCTGATGTCGGGGGCGTTAAAGAAATTGTGAGCAAACAAAGCGGTATTTTATTAAACATAAATATGGCCCATTGTTTGCCAGATGCTATACAGAGAGGTTTGTCATTGCAAAACGGCACTAAGGTCAGAGCACATGCTTTAGAGCTTGGTTGTTCGAAAAAAATGACAAAACGTTATGACTACTTATATGAAAGCATAAAAAGCTAGGAGTAAGTTATGAATACCATGGATATCATTCTCATCATCTGTATTGGCTTAGTGATCTATCACCATGGGGTGTACCCTTTGGCACTCAGTGTTGTTGCAAAATACAAACAGCGTCGCAATTTGCAAAGCGATTGTATTAAAGCGTATCAGCCAAAAATTGCGGTATTCATGGCAGCTCATAATGAACAAGCATATATTTATGACAAGCTCATCAATATTGCCAGTCAAATTTACCCGAATGAAAAAATTGCCATTCACCTTGTGCTAGATGGTTGCACCGATGACACATTGGCGTGTGCAACCCCAGCACTCGATAGACTGGCTGAACAAAACATATTTTGTCATATTGATGTGTTTGATGAGAATAAAGGCAAGTTAAACGCAATCAATCATCTCATTAACTTATACAGCAGTGATTATGATGTGGTGCTGTTTTCAGATGTGAGCGCCATGCTAAGTATAAACGCTTTTCAAGAAGTCGCGTGCAAGATGGCAGATAAGAAAGTTGCCGTTGTATCAGGCTTATATCAAGTATATGACCAAGCTAACAATGAACAGAGCGGCTACTGGGCACTGCAAAACAAAACGCGCTTAGATGAAAGTATCTTTGGCGCGGTCAATGGTGTTTCGGGCTCTTTACTTGCCATTAAAAGTCACCTAGTAAAACCTCTCGATGAAGGCACCATTAATGACGACTTCATTCAAGCGGTCCAAGCAGTTGATAAAGAGCACGTGATTGCAATCTCAGAAGACATAAACATGGTTGAGATGGAAGAAGACGCGCTAGACAAAGACTATACACGCCGTGTGCGTATCTGTGCAGGAAACTGGCAACAACTTGGCTTGCTAGTTAAGAAGTTCGGATCTTTCAACCTGTGGCAAAAACTTATTTTTACTTCTAGCAAAGGGCTAAGAGGCGTCATGCCGATTTGTATCGCTGTGCTTTATGTTTCTTTATTCAGTCAGGCTGTATTAGTAGGGGGGTTATATTCGGTTGCAGCAATGGGGTTACTAATAACGAACTTGATTGGTTTAGCTAAAATCCGTGGACTGTTCAGCTTTAAGCTACCTGTAATCGACTCTGTGAATTATATGTTGTTTAGTTATCTAGTTGGTTTATACGGAATCGTACAATTTCATAAAGGTGTCTATAAACAAAGTTGGTCTCGTGTGCCTAAAAAAATTAACTCAGAGCAAAAACGCATTTTAATTACCAAGCGCATTATCGATGTCATTGGCGCTTTAGTTGGTCTGGTATTAACTGCACCTATTCTGTTGCTTGTAGCCATTGCCATTAAGCTAGATTCAAAAGGGGGCATCATCTACAAACAGCTAAGAGTTGGCGAGTCTACAGACAACTTTGTAAGCTTAATTTACGTTTATAAGTTGAGAAGTATGTATATTGATGCAGAAGCGCGCAGTGGCGCTGTATGGGCTTCTGATAACGATCCTAGGATCACACGTGTGGGTCGTTTTCTAAGAAAGACACGTTTAGATGAATTACCTCAATTATGGAATGTATTAAAAGGTGAAATGTCTTTAATCGGTCCGCGTCCTGAACGTCCTGTATTTTATAAAAATTTAGAAGAAAACGTACCTTACTTCACGCACCGTACTTATCAATTAAAACCAGGTATTTCTGGTTTAGCGCAAGTAATGAACGGCTACGATGAAAATATTGAAGGTGTAAGAAGAAAAATAGCCTGGGATTATGCTTATGCGTTGTCGCTTTCTAGTTTTTCATCTTGGTACAGAACTGAGATGAGCATTTTAGTTAAAACCATTCAAGTCGTGCTTATGGGGAAAGGGAAATAATCTATATAAATTGTCGCTTTGATATAAATCCAAGCCAAGTTTTTACTTGGCTTTTTTCCTTTCGATTAAGCCTTTCGCGTATATCCAATTCTTAATACACAAGTGACTCGCATT
Source organism: Pseudoalteromonas sp. SS15 (assembly GCF_049257195.1). Classification (NCBI taxonomy): domain Bacteria; kingdom Pseudomonadati; phylum Pseudomonadota; class Gammaproteobacteria; order Alteromonadales; family Pseudoalteromonadaceae; genus Pseudoalteromonas; species Pseudoalteromonas sp. SS15. The sequence continues at coordinate 227,021 of NZ_JBMMUD010000001.1, read as the reverse complement.
TTGCAATTGTTTACTGTTTCACCCATTGCAATTTGCGAAAATTAAAATCTACCAAAAATAAAAGTCATTTATTTCAATAAATTAAAGTATGGCACTCAACTTGATAGTTAAAGTTAAACCTAACGAGAGGATAACTATCATGTATCAGCAACTACCAACAGAAGTAATCGACGACAAAATCATTGTAGAACTACCAAGTGACTTTTCAGGTATGTCTGTAGATAGATACAGAGAACAATTTGATTCACTTGCGAATACACATCAGGACAACATTGTACTAAATTTCAATAAGACAGAGTTTATTGATTCGTCCGGTATTGGTGCAATGGTGTTCTTATTCAAGCGGATTGAGCAACGTGGCGTGAATATGCAATTACTGAAAGTAAACGGTCAACCAAGAAAATTAATGACCTTACTAAGAGTAGACTTAACCATTGATTTTATTGATGAGTAGATAAAATTAAAACCAGGAGAGTTGCTATGAGATGGATGTATATTTTACTAATGCTGATAGTGGTTTCGGGCTGTAGTACATGGCCCGAGCAAGGCAAAGGTGGTTGGGCTGAAGAGTATCACCCTGACAATGAGACAAATAGCGAAACCTGGTATGCATCAGCACCGATGCACATTGCAAACGAATATGAACATATTCAAATGAAATTAGATTGGTTGAAAGTGCGTGGTATTAACAAATGTATGCCTGCACAAGTATATCAAGCTGAAATGTTATCTAATCGAATAAAGAGAATGCTTGCGGCTGAAATGTATTCAGATGCACAGGCTGATTTAAGAATTTTTTATCATCAACTGAATTTATTACAAAACCACTTTGAACGTGTCCTAAAGCTCACAGGGTGTGCTATGGCAAATAACGACAAGAGCAAAGATGATTCACTCAAAATAATTAAACAGATCAAATCTTTGTTGAACAGTGACAATCAGTTTGCATTTGATAGTTTCGAAGTAACACCTAAATATATGAAAAGGCTAACCCAAGCCGCTGATCTATTGAAACTAGTTCCTGAAATTGAGTTACTTCTTGTCGGTCATACAGATAAGAAGGGCATTGACTCTGATAATTATGAGCTCGCCTTTAAGCGGGCAGAAAAGGTAAAACATTGGTTAAGTGTATATGGTGTTAATCCTGCAACGATTACCACTGTCACGCAAGGGAGTCTTTCCCCTTACAGCGAAAGCGACAACAACGCGGTAAGCCACCATTCAGATAGGCGTGTAAATGCTTATATTCTCAATGCTGAATCACAAATCGATGCAGAAACTCAGCTAAAACCACTTACATCGTGGACGGATGAGCTGACTAAGGAGCGTAGTGATGGTAAAAATTAATCTAAATAGCCTGATCCCTTTTTGGCTTTTAATTATTACTTCAAGCATTTCGTTGCCTTCTTTTGCAGAAGAAACATCCTCAACGGAAGGTAAGACGACGATTATAGAAGTCGGCAATAAACTATTTTTGAATATGCCCAATGAAGCAGATTTCGCTGATGTATTTGAGGTAGATAAAAAAGGCCAAATCAATGTGCCTGAAATTGGCAAGGTAACGGTGGCAGGTAAAACCATTCAACGTGTTGAAAATGAGATTAAATTGCAGTTAAGCGGAGTATATAAAGGTCTTGAGCAGTTTTATGTAGAAATCAGAGCAAGAGACTTACTGGTTACCGTTCTAGGTTATGTCAATGAGCCATCACAAGTCAGTATTCCTGAAGATGGCAATATACAAATGGTTATCTCACAAGCTGGGGGGCTAAAACCGGGTGCTCAGCTAAATAAACTTCAGATCCGTCGCGGTGACGAAAGCATTAGTTTTGATTATAAGGCTTATTTAGATAGTGGCGACCCAGATAAGCTTCCAGCGCTTAAATCGGGAGATATTGTCTTTGTTCCAGTTTCACCGCTGCTTGGTAATGTACAAATCGATTTCGACGCCCAAACTCTATCTGCATCAGGTGATGCTGAAGGCAATGAAAAAGCCGTAACACTATTTGGCGAGTTACACAGCCCCGGCAGTTTTTCTTACAAAGAAGATATGAATATTATTGATGCATTAATGCGTGCAGAAGGGGTAACGCGCTATGCGGATGTAACAAAGATCCGTGTTATACGTAACGGCGAGCCTGAAATTTTCGATCTAAAACAGTATTTAGACTCGGGTGAAGAATCTTTATTACCAAGAATAGAAGGTGGAACCACAATCTATGTGCCGATTATGGTTGAAGATGTGAATACCACGGCAAGAACCGTTTATATTATGGGTGAAGTTCAAAAACCAGGTGCCTATGAATCAACAGATAAAATTGGTTTTTTAGATATTCTAGCAAATGCTGGTGGACCTACTCGTTTTGCTGAAACACGGCAAATACGGATTTTGAAGCCATCTGGTGAAAGTATTTACTTTGATTTGCAATCATACAGCGATGGCGTAGCGACTTCTCCAATCCCACCAATTAATCCAGGTGATGTGGTATTTGTACCAGAAAAAACAGATATCAATGAAAAAAGCTGGCTGAAAGTACCGCCCCAACGTGCAGTAAAAGTAATGGGGGCAGTGAATAGTCCTGGTCGTTATGAATGGAGTGATGAAATGGATTTCACGGATTTATTTGCTCATGCTGGTGGCCCAACTAAAGGGGCTAATGTAAACGATATTAAGATTTTTAGAGCTGGCGAAGTTTTACAGCGTTTTAGTATGGACGATTATGTAAATAGCCCAGATGGTAGTTACCCGTTACCTAGCATTCAAGCTGGAGATACAATTATCGTTGAAGAATTACCGCACGACCCTAAAGACAATAAATCTCAATGGGTAAGACAAGATCCTGATACTTCAATTTATGTAATGGGACAAGTTGGTGCCCCTGGCCGATATGCATTTGATGAGTCACTGCATTTCATTGATATTTTATCTGCAGCTGATGGGCCTAACAGTAATGCTGATATTAGAAATATTCGCATCACTCACCGTAATGGCTATGAAGCCAGAGTGAGCAAACTTGATCTAGCACTTTATTTTGAGACCGGTGACGAAACACTTTTTCCGAAAGTACTTCCAGGTGACACAATTTATATTCCTGAAAAATCCAGAGATTGGTTAAGTCGGAAAAAAGAAAATGTTGTTCGCGTCATGGGCGCGATAAAAACACCCGGACGTTACTCGTTTGATGATTCTATGACTTTACTTGATTTGTTAGCTGAAGCGGGTGGGCCAACAGGAAGTGCTTTAATTGAAAACATTGTTGTGATTAATCACTCATGTTGTAAAGAGCAGGCAAGACGTTTCGACCTTGAAGAGTTTATACGCGAACCGAACTCAATGCGTATTCCTGTTTTACGTGCAGGCGATACCGTATATATACCTGATCAAGGCCAAGACTTTGGCCAAAGAGCGAAAAGTTCAATTGTTGATTTCTTAACAATACTTGCATTAGCGGTGGGTCTATGAAGTTAATTCCTACAGAATATCAAGAAGTTGAAGCTGTCTATAAAAGTATTGTAGACAAAAAAGCCAAGTGTTTATGTGTTTTTTCTCCTGTTGGAGAAGAGGGCACAAGTTCAATTTCGGTTTGCCTAGCAAGAAGACTACAAACCATCGACAAGAAAGTGTTATTAGTCGACTTAAACTCTTATAACCCAATGTCATTTGATTGGTTAGAAGAGCAGATGGACGACCAAGGTTGGAGTTTTGATGATATAAGCTGTCAGCTTTACACAAAACGTTTAAAGCAATTTGACTTTCTAACGGTGAAAGAGTTGAAAGAAGACGCACAAGTAAGAGAGTTTGGCATTTTACAGCAAGCGATTTTAATGCTGGAGCAGGAGTTCACTTATATCATCTTTGATATGCCACCTTTGATGCAAAATAATCGGCAAAATATCCCGCTTCATGTTATTTCAAGTGCAACAGATATGGCGATTTTGAATGTGGCACTTGGCATTAACAATGAAGAACAAGTCCAGGTCAGTGTCGATAAAATTAAAAAAGCCAATTTCAAGCATATTGAGGTCGTTGTTAGCCAGTTTGCTCTACCTCCTTTAGGCCCGCGATTGATAGAAAGTGTAGAACATAGATTAAATCGCTTCCCATGGCTCAAAGTGAAATTAATCACCGCGATTAAAAAACAAAAATGGCTATTTGAAGCGGTCTGAGGTGACTATGTCGACACTGTTTTATAGAAGGTTTAATTTAGTCTGGCCAGCAATTCAGTCAGTTAGAGAAATATTGCATCATTATCTGAAGCAGATGAAGGTATCTAACGAAGACATTGATAATACCGGTCTAGTATTAACAGAGTATCTATCTAATTTGATACGTCATTCAGAAGGCGAAGATGGTGTAATGACCCTAGTAATAGACAATATTAAAGGGGGCGTTGCCTTAACAATCATTGATAATACACAATTTTTTGCTGATTTTGCTCAAGACGAACAAAACGACCGAAGTGCAGTGATAAAGGATGGGCAGTTAAGAGAAGGCGGGATGGGCTTGGCACTGATCAATCACTACTTTCCGCAATATCAATATTTTGAAGAGTCAGAGCAAAACCATTTTAGAATCACACTCACCAGTACTTCAGATAAAACCAAGGTCGTCATAATCGAGGACGAACTATCAACCCTAAAATTAATCGAGTGCTATCTAAAAGATGATTATGACGTGTATGCATTCGACTGTGAATATAAAGCACATTCTTTTATATCAAAACATGACGTTGATTTATTGCTAATAGACTTGAATTTAAATCAGATGTTGGCAACTAAATTTATTGAACAAATAAATCGTTATCAGCATTTAGCCAACCTTGGGATCATAGTGATGTCTGTTGATAATGCGATTGATACGATCAAGCAAACAGTGTCTGTGGGTATTGACGATTATGTAATTAAGCCACTAAATAAAGAAGACATTCAACTTATTTGTGAACGTGTTTTAAGACGAAAAAAAGATACACTCAGAGCAAAAGCTAAAAACGCATACAGCAATAATTTAATAGAGTTAGGCTCGCATAAATCATTGTCTGTGTTTGGCAGTGCGACACACGAAAGAAGTGGAGATTTTGTTCTAAATTACAGCAACAAAGAAAAAGGTGAACACTTTGTATTCTTGGTCGATGTCATGGGGCATGGTGAAGTCGCGGCAAACACTGCGAGTGAATTAAAAGGGTTTATTTATGGGCTAGTAAAGAACTCAAATGATTTATCGAGCATGGTGAATGATTTGAACGACGCAGTAATTAACGGAATTTGTATTAATAAAGACAAAATTTTCACTTTGCTGGGGTTTAAATTTGTCAAAGACACGCTTGAATACATTAATATCGGTCAACCTAGTTTTTTACTCATTGATAAACAAAACGACACAGTGATGTCATTAGAGTCAAGCGAGCCTATAATAGGGTTAAATTCTGCATATCAATACACCTCAAAATCTTTGATTTTACCCTCGTCAGCTTACATCGTCGCTTTTACTGATGGTCTTCACGAGAATAGTGACAAGTTTAGCGCATCAGATGAATTTATTAAAAATAAGCTGAGTGAGATGAGCTTACAAAGTGCTGAATTTCAAACACAACTTTGGCAAAAATGCCTACCTGATTTAACAAAAGAGATTGACGATTCAACATTACTGGTTCTTAATAAAGTATAGGAAATGATTTTGCAATCAGGAGGTTGCTATGCCAGCGAGTATTTTAATTGTAGAAGATACAGAGTCCCTTGCATTACTGTATCAGTCTTACCTTATTCCTACAGGGTTAAAAACTTTTGTTGCGGGCACAGGGCAAGCTGCATTAGATTATTTAGATGCTAATCAACCTGATTTAATCATTTTAGATATCATGCTGCCAGATATGAGCGGCATGGACATCTTAGCGCAGTTGCCAGAGCAAAATCGCCCTGATGTTATCGTACTCACAGCCCATGCGAGTAAAGAATTGGCTGTAGAAGCAATTCGTCACGGTGCCATCGATTTTCTCGAAAAACCGATTGATGCAGAGCGTTTTAGGATCACGGTAAACAATGGTTTAAAATTAAAAACACTTAGCAAAAAAGTCGAAGAGTATCAATCAACGTTTGAAAACGGTCGTTTTTGTCAGTTGATAGGCAAATCTTCTGCAATGCAAAGTGTCTATCAAATCATTTCTAATGCGGCGAACTCCAAAGCGACGGTTTTTATTACAGGTGAAAGTGGCACGGGTAAAGAGTTATGCGCTAAAGCGGTTCATGAGTGTAGCGATCGAAAACAAGCCCCTTTTGTTGCATTAAACTGTGCAGCGATCCCTAAAGATTTAATAGAAAGTGAAATTTTTGGTCACGTCAAAGGTGCTTTTACGGGCGCGACCTCAAACCGCGAAGGTGCTGCTGGCCAAGCAAACGGCGGTACGTTATTTCTCGATGAATTGTGCGAAATGGACCTTGGTCTACAAAGTAAGTTACTTCGTTTTATACAAACCGGAACTTTCCAAAAAGTAGGCAGTGAAACCTTACAGTCAGTAAATGTTAGATTTGTATGTGCAACAAACCGTGACCCTTGGTTAGAAGTACAAGAAGGGCGTTTTAGAGAAGATTTATATTACCGTCTTTATGTTATCCCGATTCAGCTTCCGCCGCTTAGAGATCGCGGTGAGGACGTTGTGCAGATAGCTCAAGCCATGTTTGAACGTATTGCAAAAGAAGAAGGCAAATTCTTTGAAAAGTTAACTGAAAACGCAAAGCAAAAACTGCTTAACTATGATTGGCCTGGTAACGTACGTCAGCTAGAAAACATGATCCGCAATACCTTAGTTATGAATCATAGTGAAGTTATTGACGCGCATATGTTTCCTGCTTTCCCTGTTACTAATAGCAACGTCCAACAAATTGCTCCCTCTAATCAAGTTAATGCAGAATCAAGAGCTAACCCTACATTTGATGCAGTGCAAACTCAGTCACCTGTAATTACACCAAATGAACCAGCTGTTACAATGCAAAGCCATTTTGACATCAGGCCGATGTGGATTGTTGAAAAAGAATATATTGAACAAGCGATTGAAATTTGTGGTAACAATATCCCCAAAGCAGCGGCCATGTTAGAGCTTAGCCCTTCAACAATTTATCGAAAAATGAAAACTTGGGAGCAATAGTGACTGATTATTACTCTCCAAGTTTAAACTAAATTCTGCAATAAACTTGATCTAAATTAACAGTACTTTTTTTGCCCAGCTTAAAATCTCATCATAATAATGTTCATTACATAATGAGATGAGTTTTAGGCATGGTAAATTCAACAGATTCGATAAACTTTAACAATGGAAACAAAAGGAAGTGGCAGTTAAATACGGTTTTGAAACTACTAGGCCTTGAACAGAACACATTATTAGACTTATTGGGTTCAAATAATCATTCAAACGACTTTACACAAAAACGCTCTATTTATATCAGAAAACGACTTTGGGTAATGTGTATTTTCTTCGCTATTTCGGTGCCTTTTTTTTCCATTTATGATTTTTATGCCTTCGAATATGAGCAAGCGACTACCATATTAATTAGTCGACTTGTTTTGTCAGTCAGTCTGTTCGCAATGGCTTATTTTATTAAAAAATGTTGTTCTGCTTTATTAATTAAAAAAGTGGTCGCACTGTCTTTTTTCTTACCTTCATTGTTTTATTTAGCTTCAATGATGACCTTTGATAGTCTCAATGATGTGCCATTTATTTTTTCAATGCTACCTTATTTAATTTTAGCTATGGTCGGACTATTTCCTTTAACAATTAGAGGAAGCCTCATTCTGATGGCTTTTATATTTTGTCCGTTTGCAATTGTACAAAGCCTTTTCTATCAAGGTGATGTTTGGTCACTATTTAATAATATTTGGCTATTTGTACTATTCGCTGGGATCAGCTTATGGCTGCAAATAGCGCAACTTTCAATGTTGATGCACCTCTATAGAGAATCCACAGTTGATCCTTTAACGAAACTGATAAACAGACGTGTTTTATTACGGTCGATCGAACATTTAAAATCTGAGGCAATCAAGTTCTCAGTTATTATGTTTGACCTAGATAGATTTAAACGTATAAACGATACATTTGGCCATATTGCTGGTGATAAGGTACTGAAAGAGGCTGCCTCTGTATTATCAAATTCGGTAAGAAGTACTGATATTGTTTCACGTTATGGCGGAGAAGAATTTTTAATAGTCCTGCCACATAAGTCAAATGCTCAGGCTTTAAAACTGGCACACGAAATTGCTACACGCTTAAGAGAAACACCAATTGCAGTGAGTGATGCGCAATCATTGTGTGTAACATCAAGTATCGGTGTAACTGAATATCGCTCTGGTGAAACTACCGAGAATATTTTTAAACGCGTAGATGAACTCTTATACGATGCAAAAGAGCAGGGCAGAGATCGGGTTATATCTGATGCAGCTTAAGCATTTGATTTTATAAATACTGAGTGAAAACAAAAAATCCCCACATTTGTGGGGATTTTCGTATGAACTGTTAAGATCTTTTAGTTATTTCAAGCCTTTGCTCGAGAATAAGGTCACTTTATCTGACACAAGTGTGATTGTGATGTTTTTCTCTTCACCGCCCCAGACGCAATTTGTGTGTAATGTTTTTTCTTCACACGAATCTGCTGAGCCAATAATTGCTTCAACTTCAGCTTTGTCCATACCGACTTTGATTTTGTCGTAGTTTTCTTTATTTACTTTTGAACAGCCAGCTAATGTTAGTAGTGCTGCAACTAGTAGTAGTTTTTTCATATTAACCCCTCGTGCTTAATGTTTATATTTTCTTATTTGAAATATTATCCCGAGTCTAGGGTGATCTAAGTAATGTATATCACCACTATAAACACGAGTATATTGAGACATTCTTGCTTGTTGTAATTCACCTTCGTTATCAATGAAATTGATATCTAAGTCTGTAGTAACGAACAAGTAATGTCTGACATGAATTTTCATTAGCCCTTCAACTTGCCACTTAAACTCATCGTTAATCGCTTGAAGGTGAATAGGCTTATCTAGAAGGCTAATGTAACCATCATTACTGATGTTATTAATTGCTTTATAGCTAGTCGGTTTAGCAATTTTTTGACCAGCTATGATTTCAATACTTGGCGCGCGTCGGCTACTCATTTCAGGAAAGCGCCAGCCAGTGTGTAATATAGGATTCAATCCTTTGCGCTTTAATTTATTTAAGACTGATTCAAATTGAAACTGTTCTTCAGCAAGCAAGTACATCGAATCCATATGCTCTTGAGGCTCTGCAAAAGGTGTTAGTGGCAAGGCCTGCATTTGTTCTAGATAATTTCTATCATCATCACATTGCCAAGAGCTGGATGTTGCCACAATTTGTTGACTTAATTCTCTGGGATCAAATTGTTGTTCACCTGCCAAACATTGGATCTGACCTTGATTGTTTAACCCAGTCTCAATCATATCCAATTTTTTTCGTGCCTGAATCGGTTTACGCTCAAGTTTAAAATCTTCTCGCAACTCAGGCGTTGGTTTTTGCTCAAAAGCAATGAGTTCAATTTCAAACCAACGGGTTGCGTTTGCATTGGCTGCAAACGCAGTTAAAAACGTCAATGTTGTGAGCTTTAAAAGCTTATGCTTCATGCAGATGCCTTTTTATCAAAATCATTTATCATGGCGCTGATTAATTTTAGTCTTTCTTGGCCATTTTTTTCTTCTATATTGAAGCGTAACTTATTTGCACCTTCCATTCTATAGACTGACGGATTACTTTGTATCAAAGCAATGATGAACGTTGGGTTAACTTTTGTATCAGAACTGAACTCGAAGTAGCCGCCTTTGATGTTCGCTTCTATTTTACTCACACCAATTTTGTTCGCTTGAAGTTTAATTTGCTGTATAGCAAACAAGTTTTTAGTCGCATCTGGTAGCAGTCCAAAACGGTCAATAAGTTCAACTTTCATTTCGTCGATTTCATCGGCATTTGTAATAGAGGCGATACGCTTATACATACTAAGTCGAATATTTACATCTGGAATATAGTCATCTGGTAGTAGCGCAGGTATTTTAAGATCTACTTCAGTTTGCTGCTGTAACAAGTTTTCAAGTGTTGGCTCTTTACCATCACGTAGCGCTTGAACAGCATGTTCGAGCATTTCCATATATAGAGTGAAGCCAACAGACTGGATTTGACCACTTTGATCATCACCTAACAGCTCACCGGCACCACGAATTTCTAAATCGTGTGTTGCCAACGCAAAACCAGCGCCTAAGTCTTCAAGTGACTCTATGGCTTGTAAACGTTTAACTGCATCTTTACTGAGAGATTGGCTATTTCTCGTTAACAAATAAGCATAAGCTTGGTGGTGGCTTCGGCCAACACGACCTCTTAATTGATGCAGTTGTGCAAGGCCAAGTTTGTCAGCTCTATCCATGATAATGGTATTTGCAGACGGAATATCAATACCCGTTTCAATGATGGTTGTACACACCAGTACATTATGCTTTTGGTGATAAAAATCACTCATCAAGTTTTCTAATTCACGCTCGCGCATTTGACCATGGGCAATGGCGACACTGGCTTCAGGTACAAGTTCTGAAATATCAAATGCGGTCTTTTCAATGGTTTCAACATTGTTGTGCAAGAAGTAAACTTGGCCACCACGTTTAATTTCACGCAAAATGGCTTCTCTTATTAGCTCATCATTACGTTCTTGAACAAATGTTTTCACAGCTAGGCGTTTTGCCGGTGGTGTAGCGATAATAGATAAATCGCGCATGCCACTCATCGCCATATTAAGCGTTCTTGGTATTGGTGTGGCTGTCAGGGTTAAAATATCAACGTCAGCACGGAGCTGTTTAATTTTCTCTTTTTGACGTACACCAAAGCGGTGCTCTTCGTCAACAATGAGTAAGCCTAAATCACTGAACTTAATATTGTCTTGGATCAGTTTATGTGTACCGATGACGATATCTATGGTGCCATTTTCTAACTTAGCTAGTGTTTCTTTTTGCTCTTTTGTGCTGTTAAATCGCGACAAAACACCGACTTCAACGGGTAAATCTGCAAAACGGTCTTTGAAGTTTTCAAAGTGTTGTTGAGCAAGTAGTGTGGTTGGTACCAGCACAGCAACTTGTTTGCTATCGTTAACCGCGGCAAATGCACCACGCATCGCCACTTCTGTTTTACCAAAGCCTACGTCACCACACACTAATCTATCCATCGCTTGATTAGATTGCATATCAGCAAGTACAGCTTCAATGGCATTACGTTGATCATCTGTTTCTTCAAATGGAAAGCTATCTGCAAAATTACGATAGCCCTGACCATCAAGTTTAAATTTGTATCCAGGTTTGCTTTGACGTTTCGCATAGATATCGAGTAATTCAGCGGCAACGTCTCTGACTTTTTCAGCAGCGCGTCTTTTCGCTTTTTCCCATACATCTGAACCTAGTTTATGAAGTGGCGCGGATGCTTCTTCACCACCAGAATAACGACTCAGCATGTGTAAAGCTGATACGGGTACATATAGTTTAGCTTCGTTCGCATAGGTGATGGTGACAAACTCGGTTGCAACTCCGGCAGCATCAATGGTTTGTAAACCTAGGTATCTACCCACACCGTGATCTAAATGAACAATCGGTTGGCCTTCTTTTAACTCGGCTAAATTACGAATTAAAGCATCTTGCCCTTGCTCATATTTATGTTTTCTTCGGCGTCGTTGCGAAACCTTAATACCAAGTAATTCTTGCTCAGTAATAATATTAAGTTTGGGCTTGCCAGACAGTGAAATACTTTGCTCAAGTGGACTGACAATAATACCGACATCATTAGAGGTAGAGATAAAATCGTTGAGATGCTCGAATTGCTTAAGTTTTAAATTTGTTGTTTTTAATAATGTAAGTAGTGATTCTCGACGACCGTCAGATTCCACACTAAATAAAATGCGTGCTTTTTGTTTCTTTTGATCAGCAACAAATTTCAAAATAGCATCGTAAGGGTCGGCTTTTTTATGGTCGATTCGGATGCCGTCAATTAAGGCAGCATCTAAATTTGTATTACCGGCTTTGGTTGGTAAGCTGGCTTGAGTTAAATTGACTCGTGCGAAGTGTTTAAACTGTTGATACAACGACTCTACTGGTAAGTAGAGTTTTTCTGGCGATAATAGCGGCCTTAAAGGGTCAACGCGTCGGTTTTCATATCGCTTTTCAACATCATCCCAAAAACTTTTTGCAGCATGTTCTATGTCTGCAAGATGCATAATTGCCGCATCTTCTGGAAGATAATCAAAAATGGTAGAAAGTGACTCAAAGAATAGGGGTAAATAATACTCGATACCAGCTGGCCAATTTGCCTTGCTAACCTGCATATAGATAGAGTCTTGCTCAGAGCTTGCGCCAAACTCTGCCCGATAAGCAATTCTGAATCTTTCAATATCTTCTGGATTAGTTGGAAATTCATGCGCCGGTAATAGGTCGATTTCTTTGACGGTATCACTAGAGCGCTGAGTTTCAATATCGAATAAACGGATTGAATCTATTTCATCATCAAAAAAATCAATACGGTAGGGTGTTTTACTGCCCATTGGGTATAAATCGACAATAGAGCCCCTTACTGCAAATTCACCATGTTCCATGACCTGTTGAACATGTCGATAACCCGATTCTGTTAATGAATCTTTTAGCTGCTGCGCATCAACCGTATCGCCACATTTGAATTTAAGTGCTTGGCCATAAATAAAACTTGGTGGTGCTGTTCTAAGCATAAGTGTCGAAACTGGAATAATTAAAACAGTTTTACTTTGCTGTTTTAATGCATTTAGCGTTTCAAGGCGTTGTGAAATAATATCTTGGTGTGGCGAGAAGTGGTCATAAGGTAGTGTTTCCCAGTCAGGGAAAGTCATCACCTTATGTTCTTGTAATAAATAGTCTAACTCTGTTTCAAGGCGCAAAGCTGAAGGGGTGTCGGGAGTGACAATAACCGTCATGTTTTTTTTATCAGCTATATTTGCACTGATGGTGAGTGCTAAGCCACTGCCTGTTAACTGGCCCCAACTAATTTTATCTTTGTTATTTTTTACCCAAGGCATGGATTGCCAATGCGCAGACGCCATGAAAGCTCCTATTTATTATAATAATGCTGAGGATTGTATAGAGGTGCTTAACACCACCTCTGTTTAATCTCTATAAATTTTTTGTAAGTCACCGTAATGGTCGATACGGCGGTCACGTAGATACGGCCAAATACGGCGAACAGATTCACTACGGGCCTGATCAATTTCTACCGTTAAGGTTTGTTCTTCTTGCTCATCAGCATGAAGTAACATTTCACCTTGCGGGCCTGCTACAAAGGAGTTACCCCAAAATTGAATGCCTTCACTTTGACCTGATGGATCTGCTTCATGACCTACACGGTTCACTGAAATAACAGGCACTCCATTTGCAACAGCATGTGCACGCTGTGAGATGATCCATGCGTCGCGTTGACGAATTTGCTCATCTTTATCATCGCGAGGGTCCCAACCAATCGCTGTCGGGTAAATTAATAACTCAGCGCCAGCCATTGCCATTAAACGTGCAGCTTCAGGGAACCATTGATCCCAACATACTAATACACCTAATTTTCCAACCGACGTTTCAATTGGTTCAAAGCCCAAGTCTCCAGGCGTAAAGTAGAACTTTTCGTAAAAACCAGGATCATCAGGAATGTGCATTTTTCTGTATTTCCCAGCGATGCTGCCATCAGTATCTAATACAACAGCAGTATTGTGATATAAACCCGTAGCACGCTTTTCAAATAGAGAAGTTACAATAACAACTTTAAGCTCTTTCGCGAGCTCACCGTACAGTTCAGTCGAAGGTCCAGGGATTGTTTCAGCTAAATCGAACAGTTCTGTATCTTCTGTTTGGCAAAAATAGAGACTTCTGTGAAGCTCTTGAAGCACAATAAGTTTTGCACCTTGCGCTGCGGCATTTCTAATTTCAGCGACTGTTTTATTGGTGTTTTCTGTAACGTCACTTGAGTTCCTGTGTTGAACAATGCCCACTTTTAATTTGTTAGACATGTTAAATCCTCTTTAAAAAGCCTTTCGGCAATTGCATGGTAATACAGTGTAAGCTACCAAATTGATGAATGATTGGAACACAATCAACCCCAATCACGGTATGCTCTGGGTAAGCTAGCTGAATTTGTTTAAGAGCAAGTGCATCTTTTTCATCATTATAAACAGGCACGAGTACTGTTTTATTCATGATTAAATAGTTTGCGTAAGTTGCTGGTAGACGGCAGCCTTCATCATCAAAGATGGCTTTTGGCCAAGGTAGCTCAATTAGTTTATAAGCCTCACCTGCAGGTGTTCGAAATGAGCGCAACTGTTCAGCCATTTTAGTCAAAGCAGCATAATGTTCATCATTTTCATCATCGCAGCCAACATAAACCAAGGTATTTCCCGGTGCAAATCTGACTAGGGTATCGATGTGACTGTCGGTGTCGTCACCAGCTAAATAACCATGATCGACCCATAAGAAATCTTTAGCGCCTAATTTATCTTTTAAGATTTCTTCAACGTCATCTTTTGACAGTTCTGGGTTGCGGTTATCATTTAACAAGCACTCGGTGGTTGTTAATAACGTACCCGCTTCATTAATTTCAATGCCGCCACCTTCAAGCACCATGTCGACGACATCATAATCAGTCTCAGGTGCTGCAAGTTCATTGACCAATACACTATTTATTTTATTATCTAGTTCAGCGGCAAATTTATTGCCCCAGCCTGTGAAGGTGAAGTCTTTTATTGATAACTTGCCGTCGGCATTTTGAGTTGTGATAGGGCCGTGATCTCGAGCCCAGGTATCATTGCACGGGGTAACTACAAAATGAACTTTTGTAAGGTCAACTTCATGGTTTTTTAGTAAGTTCGAAATATGAGCTTTAAGTGATTCATTGTGGGCAACAATTACCACATCTTCCACTTGTGAAATTTGCTGGCATAAAGCGACGTAAACAGGTTCAACTTTGTCTAAAATATCAGACCAATCAGTGTCTAAATGAGGCCAAGTTAGCATAACAGCATCTTGCTCGGCCCATTCTGGTAAAAGTGTAAATTGCATTAGCGATTGACATAAAAGAAATATAATTCTCTATTTTATCATTTACACTCGAACTGTCAGTATTTTTGTCTGTTAGTTATTTATTTTGCTTCTTTTTTAGTTGTCTTGTTTGTGCATGTAGACTTGCTCTGACCATTAACTCTTGATCATCGTCTCTTATTTGTGCAAAAGCCAAAGTATGCTGATATTGATTTTCACCCAAATATTCAACGTCAATGACTTGTGTATAACAATAAATCGCACTGGCTTCATGATTTAAAAAAATCTTGGTTCTTAAGTTTTGACCCACAGAAAAGGGGGAAGCACTCGTCACTTTAAGACCGCCACCGCCATAACTATCACAATATTGATTGCTGTCGTCGGGTTGTTCTGTTGCGAGAATATGACTCATTATTAGGTCTATTTTTCTAGACTGTGCTTTTAAATATTCAGCAAGCTCAGAAGCAACGTCTCCTAAATTTCTCAGAGGTCTTAATGCATTGACGTCTAATTCATTGACTTCATTTGCCAATCTAAAAAGTGGCGGGATGGAAAGTTCTAGCGCTTGTTTAGTTTGTGGTACTTCACTTTCTTGTACAGCAAACAGATTGACTTGATTTGCTTCTTCTACTTGAAAATAGGCACTAAATTCTTCTTTTAAGTTGCTGCTCATTGGGTTACGGCTTAATTAAATTTAAAGTATCTTAACCTTGTTTATTATTAATCTCTAGTTTTGTTGTATTCGGTCGTGTCTATATGATATGAAATAGAACACATCATACAAATTGAGTATTAAATAGATCAGTGCTATAAATATTGTAATTAAACAAGGAAAACAATGAAGATCCCAACTAAATTAAAAGAAGGGTGTAAAATTGCAGTTTGCACCTTTTCATCACCAGTACCTCTGAGCTTTGAAAAGCGTTTTAATGAATGCATTAAGACTTTAAAGTCAAAAGGTCTTAACCTTGATATCGATGAAAATGTTTTATCTGATACGGCCATTTCAAAACAATGCATTGCAAATTCTTTAAATAAATATCTATCTGACGATAAGTATGATGCGGTTATTCCGCCATGGGGCGGAGATTTTGCTTTAGAGGTTTTGCCTTTACTCAATTGGGACGTAATTGCAAAATCGAAACCTAAATGGATTTTTGGCTTCTCTGACATCAGCACTTTGACTACAGCTATCACAAGTCGAGTAGGCTGGTATACCATTCATAGTGCTAACTTGATGCAAATTGCAGGAAATGAAAACTGCAATTATGTTAAATTGCTGTTTGATTTACTTTTTAATGCAGCAGAGGGTTATTCGTTTGAACAGAAGTCATCTTCTTTTCATGAATTTGATTACCCTGATTATAAAAGTAAGCCGTTGTCTTCTTATTCTTTAGATACATTGAGTGAATTAATCATCATTAACAATCATGAACAAACGCCTCTAAAAGGTTCATTAATTGGCGGATGTATTGACACTCTCCAGCTTACGATGGGCTCAGAGTTTTTGTCTTTTGAAAATATGGGGGGTTCAAAAAACATCATAGCTTATTTAGAAAATGCGGAGTTAAGTCCAACACAATATAAACGTGCACTTTTGAGTCTTAAAATTAAAGGGTTCTTTTCTAATTGTCGTTGTATTTTAGTCGGAAGAAATAAATTCGAGTATTCGAATAACTCACTTGGAAATGAAGAAATTATTTTGAAAGAAGTGTTTGCTGATCTAAAAATTCCGGTTTTCGGAAACCTTGATATTGGCCATGTTTCTCCTAATTTCACACTCGTGAATGGTGCGGCAGCGCAGGTGAATTTTGTAAAAAATAAAATAATCTTAAATCAAGAGTTGATATAAAATTATTATTATTCAACGGTTTGGGTTTTACCTTTTATAGGGATGTATATTCAAATTCCTTTTAACTAGTTAAAAGTATTAGTTTTTTATTCATCCCCTAATATCTTTATCCCTTTCTCTTATAATCCCTTAAATTTAAATTGATATCGTTTTGGATTTCCATTAATTTAGCACTTAAGGGTTAGTTTTTTCTTGCCATTGTATAAAAATAAAGCGCATCACTGATTGTGAATGCCACTATGAGTTATCTCAACTATGGATTTTAATACCTCGTTATCTCATTCTGCCCAGTGTCTTAAGCAAGCAATACCGCTCCTGGTCAAATATAAAATACCCGTAACACCAATAAATTATGCTATTTGGTATTGTTATGTTCTAGGTAGCAATTTAGCTTTGAATATTGAGCTTGATAATATTCTCGCAGAACATGGCACTTGCCCAGCTTCATCAGCTAGATATTTATTTGACAAATACTTGTCTGACAAAGACTTAGCGCTTTTTCATCAGATCTCCGATAATTTTCAAGGTACACTTGAGTCTGTACAAACTGACATAGACTCAACACTTGCGAGTTCCCAAAGCTTTAATTCTGTTTTGTTGCAGTGTAAATCTGATCTCAGCGCGCTCGATAAGAATGATATATCTAGTTTTGATAATGTATTGAGCTATGTTGATAAACTGACTGAAGAGTCAGTTGTTATGCAGCAAACAGCTTTTTCTTTTCAAAAAAAATTGCAAGCTGCATATAGCGAAATTACAGAGTTAAAACAAGCCCTTGTAAGTACACAAGAAGCAGCAGTGACAGATCAACTTACAGGTTTACTTAACCGAGGTAAGTTCGACGATGATATTGTAGTACATATCAATCAGTTTATTAGCAGCAACCCGATTTCTAAAACACTTATCTTTTTAGATATTGACCACTTTAAACAATTTAATGACGATTTTGGTCATCAGAAAGGGGATGATGTACTCAAAGTTGTTGCCAATAAGCTTTCAAGACATTGTTTAAATAAAGCTAATGCTTACCGATATGGTGGTGAAGAGTTCTGTATTTTGGCTGATTTCAAGAGTGTTAGCGAGGCATTAAATTTCTGTCAGGCTATTCGTCAAGATATAGAAAAGCTCTCAGTTAAAGGCAAGAAAACCGGTAAAGCTATACGTAATATAACTGCGAGTTTCGGTATTGCTTTTTATAAACAAAAGCAAAGTTTAGAGGACTTTATTGCTTCTGCTGACAAGGCTTTGTATCTAGCAAAAGCCCATGGTCGTAATAGAGTAGAAATCGCGCCAGCAATCTAATCAGGTTTTATCGAATCTATTAGACGCTATAATGTGGTTTTATTTTACATAGGGATGATTACAATGAACTTGTTTTCACACTTATCCCTCATGTTTACCCATGATGTGTTTTAGGCCGCGTTTAGCGGCCTTTTTTTATCCTTCTTGGAAATATCACTCATAAAGCAGTACTCTTTTTATTTTAATCTGCCTTGGTTAATCTAGCCGATTTAATTTATGCCATTTATGAAAAAGCCGCATCAGAAGTGAATGCGGCTTATCATGTTTGTTCATAACGATGCTTTGCTTTATAGCACCATGGCAGCAATCCAACCAAATATGAGCAATGGAATATTAAAGTGGATAAATGTTGGGATCACTGAGTCTTTTATATGGTCATGTTGACCGTCAGCATTGAGCCCTGATGTAGGGCCTAAAGTTGAATCTGAAGCAGGGGAGCCCGCGTCGCCTAAAGCCCCGGCGGTGCCAACCAATGCAGCAGTTGCCATTGGCGAAAAACCAATAGTGAGGCAAAGTGGTACAAATAAAGTTGCGATAATTGGCACTGTAGAAAATGAACTACCTATGCCCATAGTGATTAATAAACCAACTAGTAAAATCATTGCAGCTGCTAAAGGTTTATTACCTGCGACTATATCTGCTGTGGTGTTAACCAAACTAGCTACATCACCTGTTGCTTTCATCACTGACGCGAAGCCTTGAGCTGAAATCATGATAAAGCCAATCATGGCCATCATAGCAACACCTTGGCTAAAGACATCAGAGCTTTGCTCCCATTTAACAATGCCGAATATGCTAAAAATCATAACGCCAACAAGGCCACCTAAAATCATTGAGCCACTGACATTTTGTGCCAGTAATGAACAAACAACGGCAATACCGCCAATGATCATTACCTTTTTAGGATTCTCGACATTTATCTTGGTCGATGATTTTTCTGATGCTTTCTCTGAGTAGTGTCTGTCCTTTCTATAACTAAAAAACACTGCGATGATCAGGCCAACAAGCATACCTAGCGCTGGAATAACCATTGCTTCAGGCACATCTGTATTTACTATTTCTAAGCCATTTTCAGATAAGTTTTTATGCAAAATAGAATAAAGATAAATACCGCCAAAGCCATATGGCAGAACCATATAAGAAGTCGCAAGTCCAAATGTTAGAATACAAGCAATAGCACGTCTATCAAGCTGTAGCTTATTAAAGACCACCAACAATGGCGGGATCAAAATAGGTATAAATGCGATATGAACGGGGACCAAATTTTGTGACGCAATCGCACATGCCAAAATGATGGTCATGATCAGCATACTTAATGTTTGCATATGTTTAGAGTGCGCCTTGTCGACTTTTGACAGCAATTTATCTGCTAGAATGAGTGTTAAACCAGATTTTGATATCGCTACTGCAAATGCACCTAGCATGGCGTAACTTAAAGCGATTTCTGCGCCACCAGATAAACCACTGTTAAATGCTTGTAATGTATCACCTAAGCCAAGACCTGCAATCAAACCTGCAGAAAGCGCACTGATTGTCATTGCCACAATCACGTTCACTCTGGCCAAAGACAGGCCTAACATGAGTAAAACCCCAATTAATACTGAATTCATACTAATCTCTTTTATTGTTTTTAAACTGTTTTGTTAATGCTAAATAGTGTTTCTTTAACTCTGCTAATCCACTTTTATTTCCGTACCGGACTTTTTCGAATTCATATAAAAAATTACTCAGTTCTGCTTCTAACTTTGGATATTTTGATTGAATAGCCGAAATGATTTGCCCTGGCGTTTTAGTATTATCAAATTCACCAAAAGCCCTAACTTGTAACTTGCGTAATAGTTTAACAGGTAAGGGGGTTGGTTGATGTGAACTGCGTTGTAATAACCAATACACTATTCCAAATAATAGAGAAAGCCCTATGATTACTGCAATACCTGACAGCATTTTAGCTTTTTCACCAAATATATCTTTGAGAAAACTACTTTGCTTTTGATCATCAAAATTTAAAAC
This sequence comes from Pseudoalteromonas sp. SS15, assembly GCF_049257195.1. NCBI lineage: Bacteria > Pseudomonadati > Pseudomonadota > Gammaproteobacteria > Alteromonadales > Pseudoalteromonadaceae > Pseudoalteromonas > Pseudoalteromonas sp. SS15. Next base: position 206,793 of record NZ_JBMMUD010000001.1, on the reverse strand, counting down.
CCAACGTGTCCATTGATAATCAAATGCTTCTAGTTGCAAGCGTAGCCAGTTAACCATTGCGACATCAGACAACCCCATCAGTGTCATACCGATATTACTTTTTAACTCTTCAGACAATTGACTATGCTGTGACAAAGAACCGTTTAGACGTTCAGGTGATACCCATGCTGTTGGATCTAACTCAAGCCAACCTTGATTAGGCACGTAGTATTCAAGCCAAGCATGCGCATCGTATTGATAAACGCTGAAGTAGTTATTTTCTGGATTCAGTTCACCACCTAAGTAGCCCGACACTAACCTTGCTGGGATCCCAACACTTCGCATCATCATGGCCACTGTAGAAGCATAATGCCCACAAAAACCTGCTTTGTTATTAAATAAAAACTCATCAATTTTGTTATTAGACTGACTGATAGGTGGATTAAGGGTATAAGTAAAACCTTGCTCTAATATATAGTTTCTTAATAAAGCAATAAATTCTGCAGTATCAGTACTTTGCTTATCAAACTGTTCAGCTAGTTCTCTTGCTTGTGGGTTTAAATTACTTGGTAATTGAATATTTTGTCTGTATTGCCAACGGGTAATACTGGAGTCTTGCGTGTCAACGACATTATAAACTTTGTATTCAAATGCTGAACTGACGGGGCGCTTTCTATAGGGCAGACCAAATACATTAGTAGCAACTAAATCTTGCTCTGTTGTCATTTTGTCGAGCGCATATAACCACTTTAAATGACTGGGCTCAGCAATAATAGTGTAGCTATGTATATTATCACTTGCTTGATAATTGGCTGAAACACTTTGCAATGACGACATATTCCAACGCGTACCATCAAATTCATCATGCACAAGTGCACGCCAATAAAAAGGGCCTTCTATATTTCGCTCTTTTGGGAAAATAGCTCGAAAGACTAACTCATTTGACTCGGATAATTTTGAAATTTCAAATGGATCAACGTTCTCTGATAAGCCCGTTTTCGCGGAGTTCGGTCCTGGAAGTTGCCAAAATGCAGGTAATTTAGGAATAAAAAGCACTAGCATTACGCTTACTGGAATTGTTAAGGCCAGTTTGCTGAATGCGTTTTTAACGGCTTCCTTTGGTGAAAACTCATATTGATGGATCAGTATTAAGGCTAAATTAAAGCCAATTAATATAAATACCAGCAATGCTGAAAAGAAATTTTGTGAAAAAATAAATAAACAGGGGATTGTGAAAAAGTTAAGCACAAAAACCTGCATGGTCTGTCTTTCGCTTTGCGCTTGATAGATTTTGAGCAATGATGCAAGTAACATCATAGACACAAAAAATGCGACTGAGTTTTTTACACCAACAAACCCCATTAACAGTGCAATTCCCGCCAACGCGCTGCCATTGACAATACTGCCTGTTATGGTCTTTTTGTAGATTACTCTGTTCAACTCATAAGCTACAAATAAGCCCGTAATATAAGACACAATAACGAAACCAAGATCATTGGCCATTATCCAAGCAAGTAATAGATAAATCACAGAGCAAGCAATTTGATTAAGCTTCACTTAACGCCTCCAAACATTGCTTTTTATGACTGTTTCCTTGGCTTAACGTTATGAGTCGATTTGGTAATTTAAGGGCGTAACTTTGTTGCTCTATTTCGGCCTGCACGATTAAAAAACTTAGCTGTGACAGTTTATCTTCTTTAGTACCTGAAACTTTATCAAAATCAAAACCATAGCTTGCTGATTTATTTGGGGATTGATAGTCTTTGACTAATAGCTCTTTATTCTTGGCAAAATGCCTCCAAGATATCCTATGTATACTCATACCTTCGCGATAACTTTTTAATTCATTAAAGTCTTCAGCTAAAGCCTGATCGTCGAGTGCTTTTTCGCCTTTTTCGGAGATAATGAAGCTATTTTTCGGAAGCTCTGTTTCGATTTGTGCTGGGTAGGCATAGATGTGTTTTTCGCTTATCAAATAGCTCCAAATAGTGACTAACCCAAACGGATAGTGAGTCAGAATTTTAAAACGACCGAGTGTATGCTTACCACGTTTTACAGGCAAGAACACGTCGAGAAACTCGTTATTTTTTATTCTTTTTAAAATGTTTTTTTGTTTTGTTTCAACATGTTCAATCTGAATATCGTAACGTTGTTTTTGATTTTCAATTTTGAAGGTCACCGATGGTCGCTTATCTGCAAAATCATCTTTAATTGCTGCTACTTCAATCTGCATGTCATTGAAATTACTAAAAGCATATATCAAGCACATAAGTAGAAGAACAAACATTAAATAAGAGACAGCTAATATCAAATTATTTTGATAATTAATGCCTAATATAAAGTTTAAGACTGCGATTCCTAAGAATCCCAGCCCTGATTTAGATGGTGAAACATAAATGGTGTCATGCTTGAGTTTTATACTGTCTCCTTGATGCTTTTTTAATAACAAAGCATCAAACCAAGCAGGTTGGGGCAGTTTAATCATTACATCTGAACCGGCACTTGTGCGTATATATCGTCGATGATTCTAAATTGCTCTGTGGCATCTAAGTTGAGCCTGTGGCCAGCAACTGCTGGAAAAACAGCCTGTACATCATCATGAGTCACATAGTCTCTGCCATGGATCATGGCCCATGCTTTACTGGCTGTTCCTAATGCAATACTCGCACGTGGTGATAGGGGATCTTTAAATAACCCAGACTCTCTAGTGAAACTCACTAAATCTAGTATGTATTGAACAACTTGATCTTTGATTTCCATTTCTTCAATGGCTGATTGCAATTCTGATAGGGTGTTTAATTCCATCAATTGTGTAAGCGTTGTTTTTCTACCATGATCACCAAGTATAAGTTTTTTCTCAGCATCTTTAGACGGGTAACCTAAGCTTACACGCATAAAAAATCGGTCTAATTGAGATTCTGGCAGGGGGTGTGTACCTGATTGATGAAGTGGGTTTTGTGTTGCAATTACAAAGAAAGGTTCAGGTAAGTGATGAGTCTGGCCATCCATAGTTACTTGTCTTTCTTCCATGGCTTCAAGTAATGCACTTTGTGTTTTTGGGCTCGCTCGATTTATTTCATCAGCCAGTAAAACTTGTGTAAAAACAGGGCCTTCATGAAATACAAAGCTTTGTTTATCGGTATTAAATATAGTTGAGCCAGTTATATCAGCAGGCAGTAAATCACTGGTAAATTGAACTCTTTGATAGGTTAAACCTAACACTTCAGCTAAACCATGGGATAAAGTGGTTTTACCCATACCAGGTAAATCTTCAATCAGTAGGTGGCCTTTACAAAGTAAACTACAAATCGCCAATTTTACTTGTGGTTGTTTGTCATAGATAACGGTTGAAAGCGCTTCTAGGAGCGTATTTATTTTTGTATTCATGTAACCAGTTCTAATCTTTTTAATACGGTATCAACTTTCTTGGCATTAAATGGTTTTTCTATAAAATCTTTAGCACCACATTCCCAAGTATTTTGTACACACTCCAGACTATTGTGACCAGAACACATAATGACATGTGATTTAGGATAGTGATCATTTAAATATTCTAAAATGCCAGAACCATCAGTATTAGGTAGTTCAATATCGAGGAAAATTAAGTTAGGGGGATTTTTTTCAAGGAGATGTTTTGCAGACTCGAAGTCTTCAGAACCAGATACTTCTTCAAATCCGAGGTTTTCTAGTATATTGCTTAAATACTCACGGGCTTCAACTGAGTCGTCGATAATTAAAATAGGTTCTAGTGGTCTAACAAATTCCATATGTTTTTACTTCTTAAAAATTTTTTCTTCATACTAAGATAACAGCCAAGATTAAACAATACATAACAGCGCTTTAAAATGTCCGATACCGTCTAGTATTGGACATTAATGTGTGTTTTTAATGTTTAAAACGGAGAAGTCCATATTTGCATTAAGTACGACGTAATATCACATAATTTATATTATGTTAAATTATCTGAATATCTTGGTTAAACATACACTGCCTTTGATTTATTTAAGCTTTTATTACTCTTATCAATACTCTTCTCCATAGATTGAATTTTCAAACACCGAACTTTTAAAAATCTAATTGTTTTATATGTTTGTTATTTTTTACCAGATCTGAAATCGATTTCGAATTGTTTTTTATGTTTTGACTGCGCTTCGAGAGTTGAGCTTCTAAATTTGAAGCTAAGCTTTTATGTTTTTTGTTTATATAGTGATGCCCTGTAACATCTTCTAATTTTTTACTCTTAAACAAAACTTGCTCGAAGCTTGATAAGCTTGCTGCTATTTCTAAATCGTTAGATAAAATCGCGTCTAGTTGATTGTGTTTGAATAGTATATTTGGATCGCCCTTAGTGTTAACGCCATAACATGACAAATATTCTTTTCTGCAGATATGTTCGTAGATTTTATAACTCATGTTGTAGCCAACCGGAATTTTTCCTTGTAATGCCATTTCACAATCTTTCGGGCTTTTACAATACAGATTGATAGATGCATAAATTAATGGCGCATCTATCTTTATTAGATTTTCATATTCATCAGCAACTGAATTGACTCGCAAAAATTCTGCATCTAACTTACCTTTATTCGTTAACCTGAGCGATCGGCTTGTTGGCAAGTTTTTCCAAATAACGGTCTTATCTAATTCGTTGTAAGCTTGTGTGACAATCTCTTTTATATCTGCAATGTATTTGTTTTCTTTGACAGCAATACCAATTGAAATTTCATTGCTTGTACTGTTTGCTAAATTTGAATTTAATAATATCACTATTGCAAATATCAATTTGTTAAACATATTCCTTCACCATAAGCACTTTGCGTTAGCTTTACTGCTTTGAGTATAGATTGTTTTTTCTAACCGATATTTTCTACCATGTTTTATTGGCATTTTATTAGCGGGATCTCAGTCCATCGCGTTGTATATCTTCTCGATAACCAATCTCGTTTCATTTGCCACTGATTACTTTGTAATTCTGTCCCAATACGTAAGCTACTACTACCGTAGCGTTTATTTATTGTATCTAAACATTGCATAAGCTCAGGTTTATCGCCAGAAACATTAAACATATCAATTTGTTGGTGCATATCGTCTTCGAGTTCAATGGCGCCAATACCCGCTTTGTAGTATCGCACACCAGGTTGGAACAATTGGCTGAATACCAACTCGACTTGTTTGGCAAATACCATACTATCATTCGATGGCACAGCAAGTTTCTGAATAAACGACCTTTTATAGTAATTATCTTCATGTGGTGAACTATGAGCGAAGATAATTAATCGCTTCGTTAAAGATCCTTGTTTGCGTAGTTTCTTGGCTACGATTGAACAATGCGTTACCAATGACGCTTTAAGTGCGAATGGGTTTTCAACGCGCTCACCAAAACTGCGGGTGCTGAATACTTCTTTTTTGCGCTGTTTTACATCATCCCATGATAAACATGACACCCCGTTAAGCTCTGATATCGTTCGCTCAAGCACAACACTAAATTGTTTTCGCATTATTTTTGGGTTTTGTTTAGCCAAATCTAACGCACTTTCGATGCCGAATAACTTAAGTTGCTTGGTTAATCGGCGCCCTACGCCCCAAATATCCGATACTGCCATATTGGCTAAAATTTGCTTTCGAGATTTTTCACTGTCAATAACGGCAACGCCTGTTGCGCCTACAAACTTCTTAGCCGCATGATTAGCGGCTTTCGCAAGTGTCGGTGTTGGCCCAAAACCTACCCCCACTGGTAATTTGGTTTTTCGCCAGACTGTGCGACGAATAAGATGACCATATTCATACCAAGAGCTCACCACATCACTATAGCCATCAAACTTTAGAAATGACTCGTCAATGGAATATACATAATGTTGATCACTAAAACGGTTGATAATGGCCATCATTTTGTCACTTAAATCGGCGTATAACTCATAATTTGAAGAGCGAATAACCACATTATGCTTATCTAAAATAGGCTTTAATTTAAAGTAAGGCTCAAACTTTGGAACGCCAAGTTTTTTTACTTCAGGAGATGCAGCAACAATGCAGCCGTCGTTGTTTGAGAGCACCACAACGGGTCGCTTACGTATTGATAAGTCGAACACTTTTTCGGCTGAAGCATAAAACGAGGTGGCATCAATTAACGCATACATTGTTTTAATCTCATGTTTTGCCGATGCATTCTTAATGAACCAGTCACAATACCTTCGAGCTGAAAAACATCACAATCACTGATAAACACAGGTTTAAACAAAGGTGATGCAGACAATAGGCGTCGATTATGGATATCAAGGATTTTACATACAAACTCATTGTTAAAGTTGGCAACAATGACATCTTGGTGTTTTGGCTCGGCCGCCCTATCTACAATTAATAAATCACCATCAAAAATACCAACGCCCTGCATCGAGTCACCAGATGCGAGGCCCAAAAAAGTGGCGTTAGGGTCACCAACTATAAGTTGGTCAAGGGATAAACCGAGCTCTTTATATTCGGCTGCGGGAGACTCAAAACCGGTGATCCCCGCTGCTGCTTTAACAGGTATTACTTTCATACTGCACCAAAATACATATACTGTATATAAATACAGTATATGTATAATTAGTCATATCGGCAAGCTTAACAGCGTTACCAAGTGGCGCTATGAAGCGCTTTTAGAATAAAGCCGGCAAAAAAAAGCGGCTTGATGTTTACCAAGCCGCTGAGTTTTTATACCAACTCTCACTATAAGTAGCTCTATTTTGAGAGGTTTGATTTATTACGTACTACTTCAAGCTAAACGCCCTACTTTGCTGATTGCTTTCTAAACGCACTTTATTGCCATTGAAAGTCTCGAATAGTTTTGTATGGGCTGCTTTTGAAAATACATCGTCTCTGGTGTCATAGTCTTCAATCCAAGCCAATAACATGTCTAGATTTTCATCTTGTGCTTCTTTTGATGGGTATTTGTGCGGCTCCCAAGGACGCGCTTTAGCGTTGGCTTTACAGATCTCCACATCTAAATCGATAAAAACCAAATGCTGACACTGCTCTGTGATCGGTTTAATGAGATCACTATAGCAACCCTCAATCACCCAATCTGAATGGGACCGAACAAACTCACTGATTTTATCGAGCGAAGACTCAAGTGGTGCCCGAGTTGGTGGTGACGTGGGCAACCAAGCAAGTGTATCTAAATCTAAATGTGCGGCTGAATGTGCTTGTGCTAAACGCTTTGAAAGCGTTGATTTTCCAGAGCCCGAGTTCCCAAAAATAATCGTTTTCATTCGCTAGTCCTTATTGATTCAGCCACAAATAAATTGATTAATGAAGCGCCGCTGTAAATGGGATCTTTTTACAGATCTCAGCTTCAGCTTCCAGTATTTCAGCTAAGCGAGCATCAATAATGTCTTTATCGAAGTATTCGTAGCCCAATTCTACAAACAGGTTTTTATGTTTTTCTTCTGATTTAGCAATGGCAACATAAAAGTCTTTCTCTTTGCATTCTGGTAAAGCTTCCGCAACTAAAGAAAAACGTTCGTGGCCTCGCGCTTCAATCACTGCAGCCACTAATAGACGATCGATTAAGAATTCATCAGTGCCCTGTCTAAATAAAGCGCGCATACCTTTAATATAAGGGTCTTTTTGGTCGTTACCTAAGGTAACCCCACGCTCTGTTAATAATTTCAACACTTGTTTAAAGTGGATCATCTCTTCGATGGCTAAATCGGTCATGGCTTTCACAAGCTTAATTCTGTCTGGGTAATGCCCCAACATAGACATAGCCATGCCAGATGCTTTTTTCTCTGCGGCAGCGTGATCTTGTAAAAAGGTATCAAAATCAGCGAGTACTTTTTCAGTCCAATTAAACGGGGTGTGGTACTTCAGTTCAAACATAAACATTCTTAATCAATATAAACTGCGGGTATTTTAGCGTAGGACATACATGAATTAAACCGATTGCATAAATGTAAGTAAATCGGCGTCTTTATCTACTTTCCCCATGCGCGTAGAGCTGACTTTAAGTGGGTGCTTTAAGTCATTCCAAGCCGTAACCTTACCATTCACGTTGAGCTTAGGCATGTCTGTAATTTCAGTGCTAGCAACATCAACTTCTAGAAAATCACACAGTTTTGTAAAACTGTTTGGCTGGCTAACATTCAAAAACAAATGCTGCGCTTGAGTGTCTTCAAAAAACGTAATGGCTTTGGCTTTATGTGTTTCGTAACACTTAGTAAGAAATTCAAAGTTATCAAGATGCTCGGCATCTAATCCCGAAAAGGAGTTTAAAAAACAGCGCTTGATGGTGTCATTAAAACCCCCTTTATCAGAAAAAAGGTTTCCTGACATGCGCGTTAATAATTTAGAGATAGACGGCAGCCAAACTTCTAAGTCTCTTTCTAAATAGATAAATTTAGCATCAGGATATTTTAGAGACAGCAACGCATAATCATTAAATACGGGCGTGTCGGCAATGACTTGTGCGTTATTAAATGTCTCTATTGTATAAGCTGTATGTGCTGTCGTGAAACCAAGTTCAATGCATGCGGCACATAAGCTTGTTGTGCCCGTTCTCGGTAACCCGATAATAAAGATTTTACTCATAATGCGCCCTACAATAGTAAGCGCGCATTATAACGAAAAATTTATACCAATCCTCTTAATTAAGCGATCTATTTAGAGCCAAGAAAAACTTGTCGATAGCACCGCTAACGCGTCCTGCTCTCGCTGAGGTACCTACATCCATATAGGCAAATCGAAATTTTGCTATTTACTTGTTCTAAATAAGAAATTTTCAAAGACGCTAGCGTCAGTTTTAGTCCCTCAAAATAATTGAGTATTATTGAGGATGGGTATCACTGTTTAATTAAATAAGTAACGAAAACTTCTGAAGAAATAACAATATCAGAGACATTATAAGCCTGACTACGAGCTTGCCCCGTCTCAATCATCGTCTGTCTTGCATATGGTGTTGGCATAGATGGCGCATTTGCAAAATTTACAGAGTAAACACGGTCTAATTTCGCATCGAATGCGCTGGCAAGTTCTTTAGCTTCAGATTTAGCGTCTTTTATAGCAAGCTTTTTAAGCTGATTTTGCACTTCATCAGCTTTTGAATAAGAAAACTGCGTAAAACCAATTTCATTGACGCCGGCTTCAACAAGTTGTTGTAAAAATTGCGCATATTTATCGACATCTGTCAGCTTTATCTCAACATTACGTGTTACCTGAAAAGTCGTAAACTCTTGCTGTTGCGTGCCTCGGTTGTATTCATGTTGGCGATAAATATTAAGTTGCGATGCATCAATGTTGTTTTTACTGACATTAAAAGTATTAGCGACTTTAATAACTCGCGCAATCACACTGTCTACTTCATCTTTTGCTTTGTTAATGTTTTTATTGGACTGAGAAATTGCAACACTTAAAACAACTTGATCTGGCTGAACAAGCTTCTCTGCGTACCCTGCCACACTTAAGTGTGGACTTGTTGGCTCTGCATAAGCGTAATTAAAACTTGAAGATAAAAGTAAAGACGATACGGCTAGTAATTTTTTAAACATACCTGCTCCATTTATAGGTATTAAGCCAATATAAGCGACAAACAGCCTAATTTGACCAAAGATGCGCTATTAAAGTAAAAACTTGATTAATTATGGCTGAATAGAAAAGGCAATTTTTAAAGAGTCGCTAATAAAGTCACGCTCATGAGGTGAAAATAAGTCTCTATGCGCTTCAATTATCAACTCTTGAACCTCTGATTCGGCCATTTTTTTATTAAATAAATTAATCGCTTGTTTTCCTTGCGGTGTTTTTGCACAAGCAATATAACCAAATACACTCGGCGCTTGATCAATTATGCGATGAAAACTAATTTTATTTTCACCTAGTACCTTCGCATACTCGCTTATTATGACTGACGTATATTCAATCATGCCATCAAAGCGACCTTGCATGAGCATTTTGCGTAGACGCTTCGCGCTTTCTTCTCCTTCATTCACAACAAATAGCTGTGGATGGGACTTAATAAAATCATCAATGTTTTTTCCGTAACTTCGGCCTTTCGTTATGGCAATCTTAAAGTCGGTTTTGACTAAATCATTTAAAGCAACATCAGCGGAGAATCCTTTTTTATCTCTTAAAACTAATCTATTCGCAGGAAATGCCGTAAGCGGTCTGGCTGAGAAATAAGCTAGGGCTTCACGTTTTGGGTTTTTAACTTTGTTATACAAACACGTATTTGGATACATACTCAAAGTTCGCCACTCGCGAATGCGACTTGCGGGCATAAAGTCTATTTCTAACTGCGGATATAGTCTTTTTGAAATATCAATTAATAAACGTGTAACCATATCGGCACTACTTTTAGGACTCGGTACATAGTCAGAAGCGATATTCACTTTTAAAGGTGCTCCATAAAGTCCGATACTAAATAATCCCAATAAGAACACTAGCGCATACTTCATCAACTTGCCTCACCACATAGTTAAGGTAATTAACCTGAACTCAGGTTAGTACCAATCCGCTTAACTAAGTGATCTATTTTGAGGCAAGAAAACCTTGTTGGTAGCAAGGCAAAGATTTCGTTATTTAGTTGTTCTAAATTAGAGGTCTTTAACACAGCTATCATCAGGTTTAATCCCTCAATATGATTAAGTGTTATTGCGGATTGTTATAAGTATAGAAGCTTGGAAAAATTAGACATAAAAAAAGCCAGCAATCTTGCTGGCTCAATTTAAATTACAAGCTAAGTATTAAATACTACAACGCTTGTAATTACGGTACTCAGGGTACCAGTAGTTTTTATCGATTGCTTTAAGAATAGCTTCATCAGACATTTCTAATGCAACGCCTTCTTCCATCGCTTTCTTAGCAACAGCAAACGCAATCTTCTTACTTAATGGCTCAATCTCCACCAGCGCAGGTAATAAACTGCCTTTACCTGTGTTTGCACGAGGTGACGCTTCAGCAAGCATTTCACTTGATACCATCAGCATTGCATCAGTTATGCGCTTGGCTTTAGCTGCAATAACGCCTAAACCAATACCTGGGAAAATATAGCTATTGTTACACTGAGGAATAATGAACTTTTCACCATTATATTCCACTTCACCGAATGGGCTACCAGTTGCAACAATCGCTTGGCCATTCGTCCACTCGATAACATCTTTTGGATGTGCTTCAACTTGGCGTGAAGGGTTACTTAACGGGAAGATAATTGGCTGCTCACACCCTGCATGCATCGCTTTAATCACTTGCTCAGTGAACAAACCAGGCTGACCAGAAACACCAATCAAAATGTCTGGTTTCGCACAGTGCATTACATCTAATAATGACGCAAAGTCACCGCTATATTGCCAATCAGTTAACGCATCTTTTTGTTGCACAAGCGCAGCTTGGAAATCACGTAGCCCTTCCATACCTTCAGTAAGTAGACCGAATCTGTCAACCATGTACACTTGGCTACGCGCTTGCTCATCTGAAATGCCTTCAGATACCATTTGACTGATTATCTGCTCAGCAATACCGCAACCCGCAGAGCCTGCACCTACAAACACAACTTTTTGGTCGCTCAGTTTTACGTCTTTAACACGGCAAGCAGCAAGTAAAGAGCCTACAGTAACCGCCGCAGTACCTTGAATATCATCATTAAAGCTACAAATCGTATCTTTATAACGCTTAAGTAGAGGCATGGCATTTGGTTGTGCAAAATCTTCGAATTGAAGAAGCACGTTTGGCCAACGACGTTTAACCGCTTTGATGAATAAGTCTAAAAACTCGTCGTATTGCTCTTGGTTGATACGCTTATGACGTGCGCCCATATACATAGGATCAGCAAGTAACTTCTCGTTATTAGTACCCACGTCAAGCATAACAGGTAACGTGTAAGCAGGGCTAATACCGCCACAAACGGTATAAAGAGATAGTTTACCGATTGGAATACCCATACCACCGATACCTTGGTCACCTAAACCAAGAATACGCTCACCGTCTGTAACAACAATCACTTTTACCTTGCCTTTTGTCGCATTACGTAAAATATCATCGATGTTGTGACGCTCTTCATATGAAATGAATAGACCGCGAGAGCTGCGATAAATATCAGAGAATTTTTCACATGCATCACCTACCGTAGGCGTATAAATGATAGGCATCATTTCTTCTAAATGATCACGGACTAAACGGTAGTAAAGAGTTTCATTGTTATCTTGAATTGCACGCAGATAAATGTGCTTATTTAAGTTATCTTTGAATGAAGAGTACTGCTGATAACAACGCTCTACCTGCTCTTCAATGGTTTCGAAACGCGGTGGCAATAAACCATTCAGGTTAAAGTTCTCACGCTCTGATTGACTAAATGCACTACCTTTATTTAATAAAGGCGTTTCTAACAGGTTAGGACCTGAATATGGGATATATAGATAATTTGGATCGGTTTGTTTAGTCATATTTACTTGTAATGATACGTCTGGCTGATTTTATTATTACTTAGCTGTGAATAAGCAAGAAAGCAAAAAATTGCTTGTAAATAAAAAAGGCGCTTTAACACAACTAAATAATTAAAGAGCCTTGCAGTATATCTTAAAAATATCACTAAACCTATGGGTTTAGCCGTCATTCACCGAGCACAATACCCTCTCGTCGAGGATCTGCGCCACCTACAAGACGACCTCCGACCAGTTCGATACCGTGTAAACCTGAGTTCAAATCTCGAATAAAGACTTTATGGCCTAAACTTTCGAAATAACCTTGGTGTTTTTCAAGTTCAGTGCCTTTTTCTAAAGTCGTGACTTTATTGCGGTTAGTTACTTTAGGAAGATTAATGGCAGACTGTATATCTAACTGCCAATCTAGTACACCAATGACTGTTTGCGCAACATAGTTAATAATACGACTTCCCCCCGGAGAGCCGACGACTAAACGTAGACTGCCATCTTTGTTGAACACCATAACAGGCGACATAGAGCTACGTGGACGTTTATTGGCTTCAACGCGATTAGCGCGCAATTGGCCATTCTTTTTAGGAGAAAGCGCAAAGTCGGTTAGTTGGTTATTTAACAAATAGCCATCAACCATAACTGTCGAACCGAAGGCCATTTCAATAGAGCTGGTCATAGAGACCGCATTGCCCGCTTGGTCCACAATTGAAACATGGGTAGTTGAAGGCAGTTCATAGCTGTTATCAGCGGCATAACTTAACGTGCCGTTTAGCGGCTTACCTACTGGGACTTTATGGTTATCTGTGTCTGAAATCAGCTTTGCACGTTCAGCTAGATATTCATCATCAAGTAGTGCATCGGTTGGCACAGTCACAAAGTCAGGATCAGCCACATAATGATTTCTGTCTGCAAATGCCAAGCGTGAAGCTTGGGTAAATAAGTGCAGCGCTTTAGGGTCATTAGGCTGATATTGGCTTAACTTTTTACCTTCGAGTAATTTCAAAATTTGCAGTACAGCAACGCCACCACTACTCGGAGGTGCCATAGAGCACACTTTGTAAGCATGATAAGACGTACAGATAGCGTCTCTATATTTACTTTGGTAATTTTCCAGGTCTGATAAAGACAATAACCCAGGTGCAATTTCAGAGTTTTGCACTGCATCAACCATATTTTTTGCATGTTGGCCTGTGTAAAAAGCAGAAATACCCTGCTCAGATATATTCTTATATAACGTAGCCAATTTAGGGTTTTTACGAATACTGCCCACTGCTAAAGGTTGATCATCTGGGTAAAAATAGGCTTTCGCTTCGGGTAAACGGGTAAGACCCGGATTAAACTTTTTAGACAACAACATATTTAATCGTGGCGAAACAACAAACCCTTGCTCTGCTAAATCAATGGCTGGTTCAAATAACTCTGCCCAAGCCAATTTACCATGTTCTTTGTGTGCTTTATCAAAGGCGTGAAGAATACCGGGCACACCCACCGAACGACCACCTACAACGGCCTTAATCCAAGGCACAGCCTTACCATTGTCATCTAAGAATAAACTAGAGGTTGCTTTAGCGGGTGCTGTTTCGCGGCCGTCTAACGTTGTAAGTGTGTTTTCACTTTGATCGTAATGCAAAATAAAAGCACCGCCACCAATACCTGAAGATTGAGGCTCAACCAAGGTTAAAACCAATTGCGTGGCAATTGCCGCATCAATTGCACTGCCGCCCTTATCGAGCATTAACTTTCCCGCTTTAACAGCGTAAGGGTTTGCAGCCGCAATCATATAATTATCGGCGATTTGCTTTTGCTTTTTTGTAAAACCAGTGGCTGCTTCTGGCTCTCTTACTTCTTGTTTTGGTGAGATTTGGCTAGAGCAGGCACTTAATAAAGCCAATGAACAAAGCGATAACGCAAAAGGCAGAGATTTGAATGTCATAGTTGTTGTCATTAATTTTCAAGTTCTGGTTTGCATGATAAGAGTAAACGGGCAAAATATGCAAAAAATAAAAAAGAATTTTGATTGATGATCCAATTGCCACTAGATAAAAAATACATATTGCCTCCCATCCTGCTTGCATTATTAAGCTTTACCTTAATGATCCTAAATACCAATGACTTACTAGAGTTTCATCGAGATAAAATCGAAGCAGGTGAAATCTGGCGGATCTTTACAGGCCAATTTGTACACACGAACACAACACATTTACTACTTAACATTGTAGGTATTGGTTTCATATGGCTGTTACACGCAGAACATAGAACACAAAGCCAATATTATATTCATACCGCTTTCTTAGCTTTATGGACAGGATTGGGTATTTGGCTATTTGTACCTGATATAAAAGTCTACACTGGGCTAAGTGGCCTGTTACATGGTGTTATCGTTTGGGGCGCACTTAAAGACATTCAAGTGGGTATGCGGTCAGGCATTCTTTTGTTCATTGGTATTTGGGCAAAACTCGCTTGGGAGCAATGGGCTGGACCAAGCGCTGAAGTCGGCGAATTGATCAAATCACGTGTCGCCATTGAAGCACATTTAATTGGTGCAATTGGCGGTCTAATAATGGGATTAGGATTAATTAGAAACAAATTAAACGACAAGTCAGGAAAGACAGATTAAATAAATATTAAAAAGGCCATAGAGTGATATGGCCTTTTTAAATTAATAGACTCACTAGTCGATGAGTAATGCTCTCATCGCGTCATCCATTGCGTGTTTGACCACAGGGATATGATCAACATTATAGTCTAGTTTTACGATTTCGAGCTCTTTAAATTGCTCATACTCCAGCATCTCTTGAAACCAATCTACATATCGGCCATTACTTACTTTGCCTCTAGCTGCAATCAAAATGGCTTTGCTTTTTAAACGACTATCAAGCACGCCTCTATCAGAAACAAGTAAAGGGGTAATTTCTGTATGCGCCCAAAAGCTACCATCGAACGAGACATGCGCGCTAAAAAACGGATCTTGTGGGTCATCCATTAACATGGCTAAACCTGTAAACAAACCGGTATAAGAGTGTCCAACTATGCTGCGTTTAGATTGATTTATTGGATAATTCGACTCTAATTTTGGCGCTAACTCATTAACAATGAAATTAAAGTAATCTTGCGCTAACGGCCATTGAGAGTAATCTTCACGGTGCTTGTAGCTAGCATCGACAAAGTTTTCAATGCCAACAATAATGGCTTCAATTTCTAGTTCATCCAAACTATCGGCCACTTTACTAAAATGCCACTCTGCGTCTAAAACATATAAAACAGGGTAAGTTTTATTGGCACTTATGTTTTTTGGCAAATATAGCTGAATTGGATAAGTAACACCTGTAAATGAAGAAGAAACAGGCTTAAGTATTGAACGCTCTCCAGCTTGGAAAGGTTGAAGTGTCTGAGTACTCGGCTTTTCTGAACCGTCAGAACCAGAGCCTCCACACCCAGCAAGAATCAATAAAGAAAAACATAAAATCAGCTTATAGAATGTTTTGAACGAGTAAGAAAACAAATCAATAACCTTATAAGTTTATAAAGATTAAAGCAGCAAAAAGTCACTTTATACGCGACTGCATAAATAAGAAAGTTGAATGAAAAACGCCAGAGCTCTAATCTCTGGCGTTTTGGTAAATCACTCAAGGAAATTGTTATAGTGTTTCTTCTAACCATTTAAAGAACTCACGCTGCCAAACAATGCCGTTTTGCGGTGTCAGTACCCAATGGTTTTCTTCTGGGAATAGTAAGAAGCGACTCTTTAAACCACGTAACTTAGCAGCTTGGAAAGCGGCAATACCTTGCTCAAGTGGTACACGGTAATCTTTTGCTCCATGGATAACAAACATCGGAGCATCCCACTTATCAATGTGATTGATTGGGTTAAATTGACCGTATGCTTTGTTTGTAGATGCGTTATTTTCCCAATAAGCACCGCCTAGCTCGTTATTTACGAAGAACAGCTCTTCAGTTGTGCCGTACATACTACGTAAATCGAAAATACCACAGTGTGCAATAAAGGTTTTGAATCGACCTTCATGGTTACCTGCTAAATAAAACGCAGAATAGCCACCGTAGCTCGCGCCTACAGCACCAATTCGAGACTTATCAACGTAAGACTCTTTCGCAACATCATCAATTGCAGCAAGGTAATCTTCCATTACCTGACCACCCCAATCATTACTGATGTCTCTGTTCCATTGCTCACCGTGACCTGGCATACCACGACGGTTAGGTGCAACAACAATATAGCCCTGAGAAGCCATTACTTGGAAGTTCCAACGGAAAGAATAGAACTGTGAAAGTGCAGACTGTGGACCACCTTGTAAATAAAGAAGTGTTGGATACTTTTTCTTCTTATCAAAGTTAGGCGGGTAAATCACCCAAGTCAGCATGTCTTGACCATCTGTTGTTTTAACCATACGCTTTTCAACGTTTGGTAAATCAAGACCCGCATAGAAAGCATCGTTCTCTTTGGTTAGAGCAGTCAGCTTTTTGCTGCGTAGGTCAAAGCGATAAATTTCACGTGCCGCATTCATGCTATTACGGGTAACGACGAGTTTATCTTTTAGCACAGCGACAATGCCATTTACATCAAACTGACCTTTAGTAAGCTGTTTAATTTTTGGCTTAGATTTACCTTTTGTATTCACAGCAACTTGGAAAAGTTGAACTGTGCCATCGATAGGCGCAATAAAGTAAATGCTTTTACCATCATGACTCCACTTAAAACTATTTACTGTGCCATCCCAGTGCTCAGTTAAGTTAAGCTCACGATTTTTAACTTTAACGATAATATCGTTTTTATCTGCTTCGTTACCTGCTTCATCCATTTGAAGCCAAGCTAAGTGGCCTTTTACAGAGAATGCAGGGTATTTGTCGTAACCTAGATTACTTTCGGTGATATTGGTCGTCTTTTTGCTTTTAAGGTTATAACGATAAATATCAGTATTAGTGCTTTTTACATACTCAGTACCAGTAAGCTTTTTGCTTACATAATAAATGTTTTCACCCTTTGGACCCCATGTATAATCAGCGGCACCACCAAACGGCGATGTTGGGCTATCAAACGGCATGCCCTTCATGATATCGACTTTTTCTTCTGTCTTAAGGTCTTGGTAGAACACATGTTTATACTTACCGTCTTTCCAAGTATCCCAATGACGGTAATTTAAATCGTCGAACACATACGCATTGGCTTTGCCTAATTCTTTGTAACGTTCTGTCGCAAGTACATCTTCAAGCTGAACTTTTTTGTGGAAAAGTTTTTTCGTGCCATCAGGTGAAAGGCTTTTGTCGATCACAACACCTTGGTAGTTTTCTAATAGTTGTGCATCGCCACCATTTAAAGAAACCTGATAAACTTTGCTATCAAAACTATTGTTTTCAATGCTCGGTGTTGTAACTTTATAAATAACGTGGGTTTTATCTTTATTAAGGCCTAAGGCACTGACTCTTTTTAGTTCCCACAACTTTTCTGGTGTCATCACCTCATTGGCAAAAGCACCAACACTTAAAGCCAGTCCTAAGCTGACTGATACAATCGTTCGCATCATCGCGAATGTCCTCCAAAAATAAATCGTTCTAAGAGTACATAATTAGAGGACGCGTGAATAGTAGATGAGATAATATAATGATTATCTTAAATTGATTTGTTTAAAACTGACTCTAGCCGAGTACGATTGCAGTTTTGAAGTATGAGGAGTTTTAGATAGCACCTCATACTTAATTAGATTATAAGAATGCGGGTAAAACCGTGTTCAAAGCAGCATCAAGAATTCTATCTTCTCTGTCGTGCCCCTTTATCACAACAACCAGATCAAGCTCTTTTACTGAAATAACATATTGACCGCCACCGCCCCATGCAAAGTTAGCTTTATACTGTTTATCATCTATCGCAATATCCTTCTGATAAATAAAATAGCCATACATAAAGGTGTCGGGGATCCATGTATCAAGCGGATCAACAATGGCAGAATTCGCTTTATCTAAGTACGCTTTAGAAACAAGTTGCTTACCTTGCCACTGACCATCATTGAGTAATAGGCTTCCCCATTTTAGCATGTCTCTTGATGTGAATTTGGCTCCATACCCGCCTGTGGGTAAGCCACTGATAGACTCTCTCCATTGATAATTTTTAATCCCTAACTTATCTAGCAACTCGGTTTTAATAAATTGTTCTGCACCGCCAGGCACTACAGCATCAATGACTTGCATTACCAGCACATCATTTAAATTTCCATATGCATAGGCTTGTGAATCGTCTGTAATGGCTTTAGAAGTTTCAAATATCGCTTGTATATGTTTTTGCCCTTTCAGTTTGTCTGGTTGTTTTTCAAGTTCTTTAATCGTTTCTTGATCAATTTTAATCCCACCTCGCATAGTCAGTGCTTTGTGGAGCGTAATTTTTTCAACTCCAAACACAAATTTGCTCGGATCTAAGTCAGAGAAAAAACTCACTAATGGCTTATGTAAATCGTCTAGAGTTAAATGTCCCTTTTGAATTGCGATACCAACGATGAGACTCGTAAGGGCTTTTGTCGCAGAGGCTTGTCCAGTAGGTAAATCTACTCTTGAACGGCGGTAATAAGATTCATAAATCAATCTATCTTTGTGACTGATAAGTAAACTGTCATACAAGCCATACTTTCCTGACTGAATGTCTTTTGATAATTGAATAATTTGACTTTTATTTTTGGTAATTTTAGAAAGGTCGCCTACTTCTAACCCATCCATTCTTTCTTCGGGACGAGTACTAATATAAGCACTTTCTAAGTATGGTAAATCCCAAAATGACATGGTTTGTTCATTTTTAGATGCAAGCGGTAGTTTTTTGGTAAACTCATGCGATACCGCATTACTTGATAAAATGCTCATAGAAACAATTAGTGTAATGCTTAATTTTGTTTTAAGACTCATACAGCCTCCTTTTAGTCAGTTCTAGAACAAAGTTACTTAAAACATTTAAAAACACATGAAATGACAATGATTTTCTACTGACGTTTACCTGATAATTTTTAAAAGCATAGATATCAGTTAGTTAGATAATTGCGTTTTGAAAGACCCAAAGGTACTCTATTCATAAATAACTTAATTCTAATTGGCACTTCGAGCTGGCATGGCAGAGCAATATAAAATTGGCGAATTTCTTATAGACCTTTCGCGCAATCAAATTACACAAGACACTAAACCACAAATTATTCCGCCAAAAGCCCTCGCCGTTCTTACTTATTTAGCCAAACATCAAGGCAAAGTAATTAGTCAGGACGAGTTATTAGATAACGTATGGAAAGGCACAGTTGTCTCACCTAACACATTACAACGCAGTATCGCCCAGCTCAGAAAAGCATTAGGCGATGATGGTAAAGAGCAAACCTATATTAAAACCCATGCAAAACAGGGTTACAGCCTTGAGCAAAACGTACATTGGCTCACCAAAGAAGAGCAAGCAATACAATTCCAAAAGCAAGATCCTGCAGACACACTTTTAGGTCATGTTAATAAAATTGGTCAATGCGATGACTATGAAGAAAGCATTAATAAGCCACTTTTAAAAAACACATACGTCTTGTCTTTATTTACATTCTTGATCCTTGTAGTAATAAGTGTTTATTACTTCACAGCACAACCATCAAAACCTTTTTCTATTGGCCAGATCAGGGCCCTCACCGCTACAGACGGCAAAGAATTAGCCAGTATTTATTCCCCAGATGGTAAGTACATTATTTTTCATCGTTACTCAGAAGAAGAATGTATTAATGATATTTGGGCAAAAAACCTCGAAACACAGCAAGAATATAAACTCAGCAAAAATATGGATATCTATGGACAACACCGCTTCTCAAAAGACGGAAAGAAAATCATTGTTATACGAACCGTTGACTGTGGTGAACCTGTTACGCAGAAAAAATGCTATCAGCTTATGAGTCTTGATTTCGAAAAAGCCTTAAACGCACCGCAGGAAATGGATTTAATCCTAGAATGCAAAAACTCCGAGATTAGACGTCCTTATTGGCTAAACAATGGCAATATTGCCCTTATGCAAAAACACACTGAGCGTTGGCAACTAGTCAGTTTTGAAAGTAACGAAAAGCATAGCAAAGTACTCCACAGTGGCTTTGTTTATCACTACGACTATTCGCCAGAACAAGATTTACTGGCCGTCACGAGTATAAAGGAAGATAGCCAGTACTATATAGATATCATTAAACCTAACGGCGAGCTGATTTCTAGCCACCCAATTCATTTACCTCCAGAAATTACAGGCCACCGTTTTATTCGCCCTAACTTTTCGCCAATTGAAAACACATTAATTTTTAGTACAGGTAGGCAACTGTTTTCAATGACGTTTGATGGCGAAATCCAGAATATTAGTATTCCTGTTGACAAGCCTTTCTCAAGTCCAATGTTTCACCCTGATGGTGATAGAGGCCTGGTTATCAAAGGGGTATATGATACCGATATCATATCAGTCGATTTAAACGATGGCTCATCAAGTGTTATTTCAAGGTCAAATACAGCTGAAAATAATGCAGTGTATCAACCAAACGGCAGTTATATTGCCTTTGAATCAGCCCGCTCAGGTGAGGCACAAGTTTGGGTTACAAATCACAGTATCACTACGCAACTGAGTCAGTTACCAACAGACAGCTATGTCACTGGTATGAAATGGTCGAGCGATGGTAAAAATATATTAATGAGCGCAAATAGCACGTTATTTAATATTTCTTTAGATAAAGTACAAACACCAATAAAGACAAGCTTACCCATACTTGCATTATTACACTGGGACGATAATAAAAACTCGGCATTGGTATTTGCACAGTTCAATGGAGTGAAAAAACTGGCTCAAGTAAACTTATCTTCAGGCGTAGTGCAAAAGCTAACAGACAAGCGTGTCAACTGGGCAACAAAAACAGACACTGGCGCAATTGTTCTTACCGATCATATGGGTAGGTTTTGGGTTTCTAGCGCGATAGAGTATCAATCTATTACCGCACTTAATATGCAAGGCGGTGATAACAAACGTTTCTTTATCCGCGATAATAAGATTTACGGCATAAACAACCTAAATCAAGTTTGGTGTTATGACATACAAACTAAAGACTTCGAGACTATTACGACACTTACAAAGAACACCGAAAATATTACAGATATAAAGAACAACAAACTGTTAGTGACAAAAAGGCAAGTTGCCAACAAAGAAGTGGTAGAGCTACTACTAGTTAAATAAGTACCTAAAACCAAAGTGCTTAAGATACTTATTTAAAAATCGGATTAATCTTGGAGAAGAAACGCCAATGGCTGCGCAGCCATGGTTGGTAAAATTTCTGTAATTTCATAATGCGCAAGAGCTTCAATAAAGAATGGGTCTTGCGCAATTACCTTGTCTAACTGCTTTCTATTTTTAATTGTAGAAATGATCACACCACCCGTTCTTGGGTTCTTGCGGCCTGACAAAATAAAGTTGCCATTGCCATAATGCTTATCTAGAAACGTTTTATGCTCTGGAATGTATTTATCAATAACGCTAAGCGGTGCACAGTAACTCAAAGACACAATAAACATAGAAAATCCTTATCTATATGAACAAAAACCTTATCTTAAAGCTTAGGCTGCCTTAAGATAAGGCTCTCGGCCTTTGTGTTTGTTGCTACGTTGATAACTGCCCTTACCTTTTTTAGGCTTTTCGACTTTACTCTTAAACAATACGCTCGTCACAAGCGCCTTAATCGCATTGTCTTTTATCTCACCACGATGGTGATCGTGTTGATATTTTTTATCTTTACTCATCTGTTCCTCTTTTAAAAATGAGTTAATTTCGACTCGGCTATCGTATATAAAAAAACTATAAAAACAATCAATATTTAATCAATTTACAATTTTTTATTTGGTGCGAGACCATGAAAGTTTATGTACAGCTGCTGTAAATTTTTAGGAATCAATGGCCACCCCAAATCAATGGCTTTGGTGGTACAAGAAAAGAACAAGTGCTCAATATAATAGACATCAATATATTCAGCTTCGATATTTGAAGCCGACTCAAACTTTTTACTCATGTAATTTAAATAAGATATAGCTTTATCGATATCGCCTGAATTGAAGGCTTGGTTGGTCAAATCAGAAAAAGCTTCGAGCCTAAAAGTATAAGCCCACTTTTCATGTTGCTCCATTAACGGAACAGCTTCTGGAAAATGTTTACCAATATCTTTTAAAAAGCGCCGTATCTCAACTTTTGACATGGGATCTTTCTAATAATTAAGACTAGATTACCCCCAAAAAGCCCAATAAACCGACTGATAGCAAGAGTAACCACTGCGGTAATTTTATGAATGTACGCGTCTTAAAAAAGAACCACCCAACCACAATAAATACGATAGAAAAAAAGACAAAGCTTGCAGAAAGTAAAATCACAAGGTTCTGAAATTCAACAAAATTAAACCAGCCAATAAAGCATAATGCTGCTGCTGAAATAAAAAGCATCACAGATACCATATGCCAGCAGCCTAACAGGGTTGCTTTTGGTATATCGGGTAAGTCAGATTTAAGAAAAGGCCTGACCGGATCAATCTGACCTGCAATTATATGAACCAATGCCGTTAATAGCGCCAAAATACCTGCTGAAAAAATTAAAGTGTTCATCTTTATTCCTTTAAAAATTAATTACAACTCGACCTAAAGCCAAAGTAAAAGAGGATTGTATGAGTCTAAATCTAATAGTTATACAGAATGCTATCTTTAATCAATGTACCTAATAATGAACATTTAGAAAAGTTTTCTTTCCAAAATACACAAAAACAACAAGAGCTAACTTGCTGCTTTTATTTATATTATTTTAATTACACTCGAACGTTAAACACACACTAAGTGTGTTCTCTGCTCTAAAAAATGAAGTCAATAAAACTCATACTTTTCTGAGTGCAATTTAGGTGCTACAATCAAATTGTATATTTTATACGATGTTATTTATGATACGTTTTTTATTCTTTAAGGTATTACGATGGAAACAAACAGTACAGATTGGCGTTATACGGTTATGCCAGCCGTTTTTACATGGCTAAAAGAGTCTGAGTCTGGCGCTTTAGAAATTGACTTAGCCGCAACAAAAAAGTATGCGGCAGATATTTTAAGAGTTGAAGGTAAAGCAGGAACCAGAATGGGCGGTTTAGTTGGCTCTGGCACACTTGGCGAAAATAGCTACTTAACAAATGAACAACGCTTATCTTTACTTGCTTCTCTTTCAGAAGTAGCCAAAGAATTTAATGTACCTTTAATTAGTGGTGCAGCGGCAGAAACAAAAGAAGAATTAGCCGATATCGTAAAAGAGCTCGCAAAAGTGGGCGTTGATACTGTTATGGTTATGCCGCCAAAAACCGAAGCTACACCATCAGATGATGAAATGTATGACTATTACGCGTTATCAGCATCTGCAGCTAAAGAAGCTGGGGTTACGATCATGCCATATAATAATCCAGATGCCGCTGGCTACCATGCTCTGTCAACTTCATTATTAATGAGACTTGCAGCTTTACCGGAGGTAACAGCGCTTAAAATCTCAACCACTGATGTATCAGTCATTGAAACACTAATGCTAGAAAACAAAGAATTAAAAGTACTAGCAGGTGTCGACACTGTTACTGTACACGCAGGTCTGGCAGGCGCATGCGGTGGTATTACTGGTGTTGGTTGTATCTTCCCTAAAGCAAGCGTTACGATGCAAGAGTATGTAAATAATGGGCAATGGGCAGAAGCGAACAAAATTTCTCAAGCAATGAACTCTATCTCATACCTTGACGCACAACCATTACTTCTTGAGTACTTAAAGTTTGCTTTTGGTGTTCACCATAATGACGCTGAAGGCGGTTTACGCACACTTGGAAAGAAATTGACTCAAGAACAAATTGAAGATGTTAGAGCAAGATATTTGCTGGCTAAAGAAAGACTTGAATTGCTAGGTTTAGCTGAGTAAAGCTCATAGAATTATATATAAAGCTCTATTTTGGAGCTTTTTATATAGTATAAAGATACCTCAAGGTAACCACATTTTTATATCAATCATAGTTATACATGAAGCTGAAATAACTCATGCACAATACCTGATGGATCTTTAAAAGCAGAATATCTTCCCCAACGATTTTCATTCGGCGAGTCATGAACAAATTGAACACCAAAAGACTTCATCTCTTTAATTCGACTGTCTAAGTCATCAACAGTAAATAATAAAGTAGAATTTGCATTATAGCCATGTGCGTATTCAGTCGCTTTATTTGTGCCTTCAAACATAATGATTTCATGAGCCCCTGATTTCAATTTAATACAGTCATCGTATTGCTCTAGTAATTTAAGCCCTAAGGTCTCAATGTAAAAATGAAGTGACTCCGCAATATTCTTAACAACTAAAAGTGTTAAAGGGCTGTTCATAGCTCACCTTATGTTTGGTTAAAAAAATAGATAACAACTTTAATGTTTTGTTTTTACTCTGAGTTGAGGTTTATGTGCGAAAAAATACATAAAGACTCATAATAACCATCTAGTTATGAAACCCTAGGGTAAACGCATCAAGTTTTTCAGAATATATATTTAGTTATCAAACCCAAAACACTCAAGGATAAAGTTGCAGATACAAATTAGCTGCTTAAAAGCAGCTAAAAAGAATCGTTATGCTTACTTGACCGGAGAAGGTTCATATGTGTTATAAGTACGTTATTTTCCAGCTTTTCCAGCCTCTAAAATTGGGAGTCCAGCCTCTGTTGGAATGTAAATGCGCTCTCCATTACCATCTTGTAGCCCTTTTATCCAAACATAACGTAGATAAGCTTCGTTACCTTTAAGCGATTCGCCGATAATTTTATTAGCTTCAGCAGCAGCTTTCGCGCGTTCAATATCAGCCTGTCCTTCAGCTTTGGCCTGGACTATCTTCGCCTCACCTTCCGCTTGAGCCAAAGTAACTCGAGCCTTAGCTTGCATTAAAGCTGCCTGTTCTCTAGCTTTAGCTTCTTCAATTAGAATTTGCTTACTCCATTCAGCTTCTTTCAGAGCAGCAATACCATTCATTTCGAGCTTGTAAACTTTGTACTTTGGCCACGCCCAAAGCGCTAGGACAATTAGGATTACAAAAAATAATACTGTGGCAACAAGACCGCCAAATGCAATTGCATTTCTATTTGGATGCACGATTTCTCCTAGTACTTATAACGCCTTAATAAACGGCGAAAAATAGCAGGCTAAACTAAGCGAAGAATGAGCGCAAGCCTGCTGTTTTGCGTCCATTGTTTAATTAACTTGTTATATTTCAGTTGCTGAGATCCAAGTAACTCGCAACTGATTGCCTATTTATACACTCACTAAAATATGGCAGTTGCTTATCTACACAAATAATATACTCGTCTGTTAATTCAACCACAGGCTTTATGTCTTTTACCAAATAATGATCATTTACCTTTTTCAAGTGCACTAAAGCGAAATTGAACGAAGTGAATTTAGGTAAACCACTTGAATGAGTGAACCCTATAAACTCAATAATTTCTGGTTCAGGGTTTTCGTTGTACCATTCGTAGACGTTATATTTCAATTCAAAAGCAACATCCATACAAATACCGCTTTCTACATATTTATCACATGACTTTTCGCTTTCGACTACTGAAAAAGGTGACCCCAGAAATACAATATCATTTGCTTGCAGCAAGGAACTAAAGAAAAGAATAAAGACAGTAAAAATTTTCACCAATCTCTCCTTGAAATATAACGCCTTAATAAACGGCGGAAAATAGCAGGCTAAACTAAGCGAAGAATGAGCGCAAGCCTGCTGTTTTGCGTCCATTGTTTAATTAATTTGTTATGAGCCGTTTTTACTTAAGAGGCCCAATAGTTGCTCTGGATTTTTATAGCAAAGAAACTTGAAAGTCTCGCTTGTTGTGAACTGTATAATTACAACACCGAAACCAAAGAGAGCTTTATATTGAGCGTTTTTAATTTGAGCTAGCTCCCTTGAGACTTCATAACCAGTTAATTCATTAAGTACTTTAACTTTTGACTCTGTTATTTCTACAACTTCGGCTTCTTTTGACGCGTAATAAGTTTCAGACATCAAACCTTTGTGGCTCCAGTAGGCTACTGAAGGTATTACTACAAAGCCTAACAATAGGAATTTCATCCCAAACAATAGATCTAAAACGCCAGAGATTAATACCAAAAGACATAAACCTAAGCTAATTTTAGAATCTACGACTTTGTATCTAGCTTTATCAAATTTAAATTTCACACTGAAATCTCATAAGGCTCATAACGCCCGCAACAGCGGAAATTTGGGAGCGCAGCGAGTAAATTTTCCGGCTGATTGCACTTGTTAAG
Organism: Pseudoalteromonas sp. SS15; assembly: GCF_049257195.1. Classification (NCBI taxonomy): domain Bacteria; kingdom Pseudomonadati; phylum Pseudomonadota; class Gammaproteobacteria; order Alteromonadales; family Pseudoalteromonadaceae; genus Pseudoalteromonas; species Pseudoalteromonas sp. SS15. The sequence goes on along the minus strand of NZ_JBMMUD010000001.1, from coordinate 180,082 downwards.
CCTCATTGCGACATTAGCTCCGTAACTGTGAAATCAGGATTTTCTTCAAAATCATCCTTATTGATACTGCCTGCATCTACTGCATATTGCTTTCCATCTATTTCAATCCAAAGTGGTTGAAAAGTACTTACATCACCCACAGGATGTCCATGCTCATTCAACTGGATATTTGCATGTTGCATTGAGGGTTTGTTCTCGGGGTTATATTCATACACACAAGTAGTTAGATCATATATTTGCTCAGCACCTAATGGTGGCTTACCCAAATGGTTTATGAAATGTTGTTCTAGTGTGACCATTTTTGAGTTTTCAACGATTCTATCAATAGCTGAAAGTGTAAGCCGCTTAACAGATTTTTCATCTTCTCCATCAAATTGAATCATTAGCTGATCATGCTTCCTTACCTTGTATTTTCCAACTCTAGAAGGCATATCAAAATATGAATGAAGATTGAGAGAGGGTTGTGTTATTGAATTTAATTCATCAAGCAGTTGCATATAAAAGCGAAGAAGCGTATGTCTGCCAGTTGTTCTTAATAGCGCTAGATCATTTCGATCTTGTGGCAGATTGTACATGTTAAAATTGTTTCTTATCTGACCATTAGGGCCGACGATGCCAAGCCCGAGAACAACAACAAAATCAGGCCTCAGATTAATATCATCTAGCTCATTATCTAAGTTCTTAACTTGTTTCGCTATAGCTTCAAGACTTCTATTTGCGGCATAAGCAAATATTGCAGTGACAGGAACCACAGGGCTTAACCCTGCATCCATTCCAGGTATAGATGAGCTAGTAAACCCCTTTGTGGGTATTATTTTCTTTAAACTAGCAATATTATGATAAGCATCTTTGAGCTCATCGCTATCAAGATGCGATTTCATGCTAATAGCACCGAATACGCTTTCTCTTGGATATAAGGAGTGAGAATCAGATTTTAAAAACAAAGGGCAATGATCTTTATCGAAGATCACAATATCTAGTTCACCACTAATTTCATTTTCAGGTGAAATTACCTCGCCCCGACCTACGCCATATTTATTTGGCAAGTACTCTTCAAGAAAGTCTACAAAAGCATCCTCTCTATTATCTCCCTTTCCGCCATTGTGCTTTATTTGAACGGTTTTCTGGAATTTTGCCGATAACTCTAGGCTTATAGCTTCAAATATTTTTCGTATATCCATATCTATCTCGGAGGCTTAACGCTTGCCTAACCGGCGCGAAATAGCAGGCTAAAATTAGCGATGAAGGAGCGCAAGCCTGCTGTTTTGCGTCCTTTGGTTTAGGCACTTGTTATACGCCGACATTGGTATCAATACCATTTCTCTTAATCGTGACTAAGAAGTCAAAAAGTGATTTATTATCAAAAGCTTTTGCTGCAAAGTCTAATTTAAATGACTTACCTTCACGAGTAAAAAATACTAACCTTGAAGCTACTTGTTCACTTACTGCATTGTGCCCAAAGGATAATTTTTCTACAGTGCTAGCGTTTGCACCAATATATTTTTTGAATAGAATTGATGGGGACTTCTTTATCAAGGGTTTTCCATCCTGATATTCCTTTTACTAACAGGATTTCACCTCTAATGGCTAGTCGATATGATGAAAGTGATTTAGTTATCCAGTTTAGGTAAAGGTATATACAGGTGACAAGAACTACCACACCCAAAAGCAAACCTACTTCTCCTGCTAGTTCTTGGTCGATATCTATAAATTCGGTGAGTAACCGCTTAATAATAAATATGAAAAGCATACCATAGAATACAGTAGCTCCTAAGGCTAAAGGCAACCAACCAATAAATGATTTTAGGATTTCTTTTTTGTTATTAACTCTGACTTCCATGATTACTCTTAGTGCGTATAACGCCGTTGTAACCGGCAAAAAATTGTTGGCTAAAATGTGAAGCGAAGCGTAACAGCCAACAGTTTTTTGTCCGTGTTGACGACTTTGATACTCATTGAGCCTCCTCCCCAGCATCGCGATTATTCGTTACGCTGAAAAGGCAACCAACCTTACAGGAGAAAGCTCAATGAACTTTTACAATAACATGCATCCATATTATTGTGGAATCGATTTACACGCTCGCCTACTTTATGTCTGTATCATTGATAATACTGGACTTATTCTTGTTCACAAAAAAATTAAAGATGACCCTCACGCTCTTCTTAATTTAATCAAACCTTACATCGGAGATATTGTTGTTGGTGTAGAATGTATGCATTGCTGGTATTGGGTCGCTGATTTTTGCAAACAACACGCTATCGACTTCATCCTAGGCCATGCCCTATACATGAAAGCCATTCATGGTGGGAAAGCTAAAAACGATAAGATTGATTCTTATAAAATTGCCAAACTCATTCGTGGCGGTAACTTCCCTCTCGCTTATGTCTATGACAAAGAAATGCGTGCTACCCGCGACTTATTACGACGTAGAACCAAAATTGTTCGCCATGGTGCTGACTTAAAAGCCCATGTCGCCAATACTGCTAGTCAGTACAATTTACCTGCCCACAATGTAAATTTAAAAAATGTCTGTGACAGGGAAAAAATGCGTTATTACTTTCCTGATCCAGTCGTTCAGCGCTCTATTAATTTAGACATGGCTATACTCGACTGCTATCACAAAGAGCTCAAACCTTTAGAGCATTACATCGAGCAAATGGCTAAACAGCACAACCCTGTACACCTGAATATTTTACAAACGATTAATGGAATTGGACGTATCCTAGCACTCACCATTATCTATGAGATTGGTGATATTAATCGATTCTCAAGTGTACAAAAGTTCGCTTCGTATAGCCGATTAGTCAAATGTAAAGCTGAATCTGCTGGCAAAATCTATGGCTCACAAGGTAACAAGATTGGTAATGCCCATCTCAAATGGGCTTTCTCTGAAGCCGCCGTTTTACTGCTACGCCATAGTGATAATGCAAATAAGTATATTGAAAAATTACAAAAACGAATGAGTAAAGCCAAAGCGTTATCTGCACTCGCTCATAAGCTTGGCCGCTGTGTTTATTACATGCTTAAAAAAGAGACTGTATTCGATGAAGCCCGATTCTTAAAGAGTTAGTCACGGTACTGAGTGAGCTGAACGTCTAACTGGATATAAGGTTGAGTATCAATCAATTGGGTGAGTTATTAGCCAATATTGCTTTAACCTCATTATATGCCTAAACGCCTAAGCCCATTTGCTTTGATTGGACACTCAGTACGCGTGCATTAATGCAATAAACAAAGTCGCTTACACCTGACTTGAGCCTTAAACTAACTGGATAGATTACTAAACCAGTCACCTTGAATAGCGCCATGATTAGGTTAACCGAAGCATGTCTAGTGCCCCTGTTAAACCACAAGGATATGGAAAAGAAACAGGCTGCGATGAGATCGTGATAAGAGAGCCTCTATATGTGTTTGCCGTAAGCAACTTGCTTAACAGCCGCATCGACAGACGAAGTAAACGAGTTTGTTTATTGATTTAGAATTTGACCGTCAATGAAAAAACGGTCAAAAAGACGACTAATGCCTATTGACAGAGTTAAGGCTCATATGTGTTATGCGTTGACACGCAAATTTAGAAGCGCTTGCGCCTGCACCAATAAGCCAAACTGTTATTTATAAAAACACCCACCAAACTCAAAATTGCAAAGAAGCGTTCGACTGGTGAATGACCCTTCTGGTCACAGCTTAAATTGAAAAACGAAAAGCCAAGACCAACATAAAATTTGATTACGCCACTGTACCTAAAAGCTGATTTGAAGAAAAGACTTGAAGCAAAAACCGTTGTAAAGACAGCGATTTAAAGTGACGCATAACGCTTGCCGTAAACGGCACAAAATAGCAGGCTAAAATTGGCGACGAAGGAGCACAAGCCTGCTGTTTTGTGTCCTTGGTTTAACGGCCTTGTTAGTTACGATACCTTTTGAACATCTGATTTTATTGAAGAAATAAAACCGAGAAGACAAATTATGCTTACTAAACTTAAACAAATAATAGATAACTGATTTAGTTGTAAGTTACCAAAAATAAACAAGTCGCTTACTAGAAGTGCTGTACTTGACATGAAGCCAGCTAGAAAACCTGATTTGTGCTTTTTAAGATTCACCTTATCTCCTTACTGGATGAATTCCATTAGTAACTAACAGCTTATTCTCTCCCAAAGTGCCTGTATAAATACCGACAAAACGGGCTATATTACGTGTCCCAATATTCACACAAGAAAAGTTCATTGTAAACATGAGTTTATAATGTCCAATTTTGTTCACCTGTGAAAATTGGACAAAACGCGCTGTAATAATGTTATTGGACAAAATTAAATGACTGTATGAATAAACAGTGACATTTTTAATTCCATAAAAAAGGGCCTATAAAGGCCCTTACTATTCATTTTATGTTTTAAAGATGCTCTTTAAACAACTTATAAATACGACGGTATTCGTCTAACCAACCCGTTGGTTGTCTAAAACCATGCGGTTCTACTGGGTAAATTGCTGTTTCGAAGTTTTCTTTTTCAAGCTCAATAAAACGTTGTACAAGTCGAACTACGTCTTGGAAGAAAACATTATCATCAACCATTGGTGCGTTGATAAGTAATGGTTTCTCTAAACCTTCAGCAAAGTAAATTGGAGAACTACGGCGATACGCAATCGGGTCTACGTCTGGGTGGTTAAGAATGTTAGACGTGTATGGCGTATTATAATAAGCCCAATCAGACACAGGTCTAAGTGCTGCACCCGCTTGGAATAAATCAGGCTTTGTGAGTAGTGCCATAAATGTCATAAAGCCACCGTAAGAACCACCGTAGGTACCTACTGCGCCTGTATCAACATTTACATTTTCAGCCATCCATTTAACACCGTCTTCTAAATCTTGAATTTCAGGTGTGCCCATTTGGCGGTAAATGGCTGTACGCCAATCACGGCCGTAACCTTTAGACGCTCTATAGTCCATATCCATAACCACATAGCCTTCGCTTGCTAACAGTGAATGGAACATAAACTCACGGAAGTAACCAGACCACCCCATGTGTGAGTTTTGTAAGTAACCCGCACCATGGTTGAAAATAACAGCTTTACGTGTTTTGCCAGTCTCACCTTCTACGTAGTCAGCCGGGTAATAGACTTTTGCATAGATTGGTTGATCTGTATGACTTGAAGGCACAGCAACGATTTTTGGTGCGATTAACTTTTTATTTAAGAACTCGTCAGACACAGTATTGGTTAAGCGCGTTACTTGTGCATTTGGCTTAGCATCTGCAACGTATAATTCATTAGGCATCATGATCTTTGAGTGATTAAGCAATAGTTTTTGCTCATCTTGGCTCAATTCATAATCCGTCATACCATCTAAATCTGTCAGCGCTACTTTTTCAGCTGTTTGCGTATTCACGCGATAAACTTCGTAAATACCTGGGTGCTTAACATTCGCCTTAAAGTAAATTTGCGAATCATCTTTGCTTAGCGTTAGGTGTGATACAACAAATTGACCTTTAGTGAGTTGCTTTGCTTTGCCATTTACAGGTTTAGTATAAATATGGCTATAACCTGATTCTTCAGACAAGTAATACAAAGTATCTGAATTGTTCATCCAGCCAAAGTCATTGTACGTGTAGTTCACCCATGCATCGTCGTGTAAACGATGTTGTGATTTGAACTCGTTATTGTCAAAGTCAACGGTTGCTATCCAACGGTCTTTGTTATCCCATGCTTCAAGCATTACCGCAACTTGAGAGCCTGACGTATTCCACTGTACCGCACTTTGATCCCAACCCCAGTCCATCATCAAATTAATGTGACGTGGTTCACGTTTTGATTCGTAAGTTCTACCTTCAGCTTTTGCGTTTTCAGCTTTTTCAGCAGCTAAAACGTCTTCATCAAAACCAGGTAGTGTTTCATAACTTAAAGTTGTTTGTGCTTTAGATGCGATATCAATGAAAATCACATCTGAGCTAGATGGTTTCGAATCAGCTACGCGACGACGAGCAGGTACTGCTTCAATGTCACCGTTTTGTGAAACATAGTTAGGCATAATGTCGGTATCAGCGCGCCATGGTGTGCTCTTTGTCACAACGGCGATAAGTTTGTCACCTTCTGGAGAAAGGCTTGCTTCTACAAGGCGGTTACCTTTACCTAGATAAAATTGGTTAGACGCAATTGTGTCATTTTCAGCATTTAATTGCGCTTTGCGCTGTTCTTTATCTAGCGCATTTTTATGCGTTAGCTTTACAAAATCAATCAGCTTGTGTTGCTCTTTGGCGATGTAAGTTGATGGCTCTTGCGTACCTTTAGGTTTGTCAGCTAAATGTAATTTAACAAGCTCTTTAGTAAGACCTGAATTAATATCAACGCTGAAGAAGCTATTGCCAGTGCGATAAGCTAATTCACCAGAATTTAAAAACTGCAAAGAGCGTGCTCTATCAGAGCTCTGTGTAAGCTGTTTGATTGCGCCCGTTTTGATATTCTTAACGAATACATTGCCTTCAAACGTATAGGCTTGCACTGCCCCGTCTTTTGAATAAACCGCGTTTTTTGCACCAACTGTATGAAGTTGGTTTAATACAACTTGCGTAGGCGCTTTACCAGCTGTAACAGCAAAGGTATCGCGTAATTCATTACCCGCTTGCTTGCGGTTGAAAATCACAGTTTGGCTATCTGCAGCCCAAAATGCGCGCTCAGGTTGACGACCCAACCAATCAGGGTGTGCCATTGCTTGCTTTAATGTGATGTTCTCACCACCAAAATCTAAAGGCGTTGCAACAACAGGAGCGAAGTTTGAAGCTGGTTCAGCCTTTACAGCGTCAGTCGATGAGGTTGTTTGACAACCTGTTAAGAACAGGCTCGCTGCAACCGCAGCAGAAATTAGAGAGTGTTTGATCATAGTTATTCTTCAACTTGTTAGACTAGGTCAATTTAAGCAAATGCGACGATAGAATACGAATAATTTTAGATAAAATAACAATAATTAAGGAAGTGCGTAATTCTTAGACTAAAAACATTGGAATTATGAACATAAAAAAGGCCAGCATAGGATGCTGGCCAAATACTCTCTGCGCTCACATAGTCGTTGATGAACAACGATTATGAAATGAGGCCTATCCGCGCCTCATTACCTAAGACTAGTCCATTTTTGAAAAGTTCCAAGAAAATTGCATTAATTTATCACTCCATCGATGATGAGTAACAATATTACTGAACTGACGATGCCCCAAAGTAAGGTGGCCATTGCTAGTGGGCGCCATCCTGTTTCTTTTAACATAGCCAGCGACACGCTTGAGCCGACTAAAAATAAACAGGCATAAAGTACATGTTTTGCTCCTGCATAACCAAACTGCCAAAAAGTCGAATATTCAGGAAGGTACGTGTTAATAAGCGCAGCGAATAAAAAGCCGACAATAAATAGTGGAATACTTGCCTTTTCTTCACTTTTCCAAAATACACCGGCCAATGCTGTATATGGAATGATCCACATTGCACGAGTGAGCTTAATCGTTGTTGCAATACCGACTGCGATCGGACCGTATGTAGATGCAGTCGCAACCACACTGCTCGTATCATGGATCGCGAGGGCTGCCCAGATCGCAAATTGTTCTTCAGTTAACTGAAAGTAATGCCCGATTGCAGGAAAAATCAACAAAGCTAAGCCATTTAATAAAAATACAATGGCAAGAGACACCGCAATCTCGTGCTGTTTAGCTTTTATCACTGGGGCCATTGCCGCAATTGCGCTGCCCCCACAAATGGCAGTACCAAAAGACAATAAAACACTGGTATTTTTATTTACTTTAAAGAGCTGCCCTAATATTTCACCAAGTCCTATTATGGCTGTGATACTTACAATGGTAAGAACAAATGAGCTTCGCCCTACTTCAAGTACATCATTAAAGTCGACATTAAATCCTAGCCCTATTACTGCTAATTTTAATAACCATTTGCTAGCTTGATTACTTAACGATAAATACGGGTTAGCAAAAATCAGTGTGAAAGCAAGACCGAGAAGAAGAGAGAATGCAGGACCAATAAACCCTGTCAGACAAAGTACAAATAACCCAATAAACGAAAACTGTTTAATAGACTGACTAGTCACCTTGCAAATGCCTTATTTAGTTTATTGAATTACAATAAATTGAGTCAAAAAAGCCGAGTTAAACTCGGCTTTTTTACTACAGTGCTTTTAACTGCTCAGCAGTTACCTGAACACCAGGATAATCTTGCTCTGGCAGTACTTTTGCCAAATCAGCAAGTTTATCGCCTAATTCAGATAGACTATTAGCTGAAACGTTAATATGGCCCATCTTACGGCCTGGTTTTGCAGATTTGCCATACCAGTGACTGGTTGTGTCAGCAACAGCCAATACCGCTTTTGGAATAGCAGCTTGCCCTAGCACGTTGATCATCGCTGTCGGGCGATTCAAAACCGTTGAACCGAGTGGTAGGCCCGTAACGGCGCGCATGTGGTTTTCGAATTGGCTAACATGACACCCCTGCTGAGTCCAATGACCCGAGTTATGTACACGTGGGGCAATTTCATTGACCAATAAAGTGCCGTCTACATCGAAAAACTCAATGGCTAATACGCCGACATACTCTAATGCATTGGCGATAGCGTTAAACGCAGACTCTGCTTGCGCTTGAATTGCATTTTTCTCTTTACCCGCGATTGAAAGCGTTAATACCCCATTGGTATGTTGGTTTTCAGTCAGTGGGTAGATTGCAGTTTCACCATTTTTCGAACGAACACCAATGATAGATACTTCGCGATCAAATGGGATCATTTTCTCTGCAATAATTTGATGAGATGCATCTTTCGCTAAAAATTCAGACATTTCAGCCCAAATTTGCTCTACCTCATCCAGAGATTTTACACGCCACTGGCCTTTTCCGTCGTAACCTGCTTGGCATGTTTTAACTACCAAAGGCATTGCCAATTCATCAATAGAGTCTAGCAAATGCTGTTTTTCAGTGATGATTTTATAAGGCGCGCAAGCTACATTTGCAGTGTCTAGCAGCGCTTTTTCTTTCGCTCTATCACCACCCGTTGCTATGGCTTCTGTGCCCGGGTAAAACTTACCACTTTCATCACATAACTTTAGAATATCTAAAGGAATGTGCTCAAACTCAGCAGTAATAGCGTCTGCAGAATCAATGGCTTGTTGTAATGACTGATCAACTGTTAAAAAGGTAACAGGATCGATGACTTTTTCAGAGCCAACATCGTAAGCTGTAACATGAATGTCTAAGTTCTTCGATGACAAGCTCATCATTCGCGCAAGTTGCCCTGCGCCAAGGACTAAAACGTTCATATTACTCAGCAGGATTTGGGTTAGCTAAAATTGTTTCTGTTTGTTCTTTACGGAAAGCTTCAACTTTTGCAAAGATTTCTGGTTGTTGACAACCTAAAATCTGAGCTGCAAGTAAGCCTGCGTTAGCCGCACCCGCATCACCGATTGCCAACGTACCTACCGCTACGCCTTTTGGCATTTGGCAAATTGAAAGTAATGAATCAACACCGTTTAGAGTTTTTGATTTAACTGGTACACCCAGAACTGGCAAGCTTGTGAAAGCCGCAGCCATACCCGGAAGGTGTGCAGCGCCACCAGCACCAGCGATAATAATTTTTATACCACGATCAGCTGCGCTAGACGCGTAATCAGCTAGAAGTTGAGGTGTACGGTGAGCCGAAACTACTTTTGTTTCATAGTCGATGCCAAACTTGTCCAGCATGTCTGCTGCATGTTGCATAGTAGGCCAGTCTGATTTTGAGCCCATGATAATGCCAACCGTCATAATAAATCCTCAGAAGTTTTGAACGATAGAAAAACAAACTGCAGGCTCTTATTGGGGGTAAGCCTGCAGTTTCTATGTGGGTATTATACCTATCTAGTTAGGTAATACCATTGAAAAGTACCATTGTATAAAGCGGTTAGTTAGCCGCTTCTTGTTGGGCTAGGTACTCGTCATATGTCCCTTTAAAGTCGATAACTTTACCGTCTTTAATTTCCCAAATACGGGTTGCAAGTGATGATACAAACTGACGGTCATGTGACACAAACAACAAGGTACCTTCGTATTGCTCAAGTGCTAAGTTAAGTGCTTCGATTGATTCCATGTCCATGTGGTTTGTAGGTTCATCCATCAGCAAAATATTATGCTTGTGCATCATTAATTTGCCGAACAACATACGACCTTGCTCACCACCAGACAGTACTTTTACTGACTTTTTGATGTCATTTTGTGAGAACAGCATTCGACCTAAGAAACCACGAACTACTTGCTCGTCGTCACCTTCCTGTTGCCATTGCTCCATCCACTCAAATACAGTTTGGTCTTTTTCAAACTCGTCAGCATGGTCTTGGGCATAATAACCAATGTTTGAATTCTCAGACCATTTAAATTCACCTGTTTTAGGCGCTAAACGACCCGCTAAAGTGTGTAGTAACGTTGATTTACCCACACCATTTTCACCAATGATAGCGATACGCTCACCCACTTCAACTAAACCTTCTAAGCCTGAGAATAAAGTGCTGTCATAACCTTGTGATACATTGGTAATTTCAAGTGCATTTCTGAAAAGCTGCTTGCTTTGTTCAAAACGAATAAAAGGCGTTTGACGAGATGACGCTTTAACTTCATCAAGTTGAATTTTATCAATCTGTTTTGCACGAGACGTAGCTTGTTTTGCTTTTGATGCATTTGCAGAGAAGCGAGACACGAATTGTTGAAGTTCTGCAATTTGCGCTTTCTTCTTAGCATTCTCGTTTAATAGTTTTTCACGCGCTTGAGTCGCTGCAAACATATACTCATCATAATTACCTGGATAGACACGTAATTCACCGTAGTCGATGTCAGCCATGTGCGTACAAACAGAGTTCAAGAAGTGACGGTCGTGGGAAATAATTAACATGGTGCAATCACGCTGGTTAAGTACTTCTTCTAACCATTTGATTGTATAAATATCCAAGTTGTTGGTTGGCTCGTCGAGTAACATGATATCAGGATCAGCAAATAGCACCTGTGCAAGAAGAACACGTAACTTGAAACCCGGTGCAACTTCTGACATTAAGCCATAGTGTTGCTCAGTACCAATACCAACGCCTAAAAGCAACTCACCGGCTTTTGCTTCAGCCGAGTAACCATCCATTTCTGCAAATTGCGTTTCAAGATCTGCCACTTTCATGCCGTCTTCTTCACTCATTTCTGGTAAAGAATAGATACGGTCACGCTCAGCTTTAATTTCCCACAGCTCTTTATGACCCATAATAACCGTATCAATGACTGTGTATTGCTCGTAGGCAAACTGATCCTGATTAAGTTTCGCTAAACGAATATTTGGAGCTACACTCACGTTACCCGTAGAAGGCTCAAGTTCTGAACCTAATATCTTCATGAATGTCGATTTACCACATCCATTGGCACCGATGAGACCGTAGCGATTTCCATCACCAAATTTAACAGAAATGTTTTCAAAAAGTGGTTTTGCACCAAATTGCATGGTGACATTAGATACGTTTAAAATAACGAGCTCCAAATAGCATATAAAATAAAACTAGCCGTATTTTAAACTAAAGGTTTTTTGAGAGCCACCAGAGAGTGGCTAAGAATAGAAACTAATGCACGAACACGTTAAAAATATAATTCCAATCTTTTTGATACTTTTGTAACTTTTCAATGATGCTTGGTGTGATTTCGGTGCCAGCAGTTAAAATCACCGCACCTTGTTTGTTCAACAAATCCTGTGTTAGGTGCATACCTGTTTCTAAACAACTTACTCCGACACACACATCAATATCATGATTTTCAAATACTTTGCCGCTAGACAGTAATTCAAAATAAATCTCTAGAATGTGAGGGTCATAAAACTCATTTGCCAAGGTCTTCATGGTTTGCATTGCCTGATCTTGCTGCATCTTCTCACCTGTAATACGACCGATTAATAACTTGTCGTAATCATTTACTATGGTGAGAATACGACTGATCGTCGGTATGTTGTCTGCGATTAAATGCTCCGGTAGCCCGGTGCCGTTATAGTGCTCATATTGATGCAAGATACCTTTGCCTATTACCTGCAGGTTAGGCAGCTTTTGAAGAATCTCAGCACCTTTGATGGCATTTTGCTGCTTTGCTATGAGTTGATCTTTCGTCAATTCATTTTCAGTACACTTAACAAGCTCATCAGGTAATGACACTTTGCCAATTTCATGCATTAGACCAGCTAAATAGGCTTGAGTAATAAGCGGCTTTTCTAAACCTAGATGCTTAGCAACGAGCCGACAATGAGAAGCTACACGTTTTATATGGCCGTCATCACTGCCTGTGGTGTCTTCAATGATTAGGTTGATCATCTCAATGACGTCATGAAAAAGTTTGCGCTGCTTTTGATTGACGTTTTTTAGTTTGTCAGTAAGTTGAGAAAGTGATGAAGTTCGAGCCTGAACTTTACTTTCTAGTTCATCGTTGTAACTTTGTAATTGTTGATTTTTCTCTTCCAGCTCATTTTGCAAACGAATAACAGACTGCTTCAATTGATACTGATCACAAGCTTGCATCACTATTTCTTTTAAGTCGTCGTTGCGCCAAGGCTTACTTACATAGTTTGAGATCTTGCCTTCATTAATTGCTAAAGCAGTTGAGTCAATGTCGGAATAGCCCGTTAAAAGAATACGCGCTGTATTTGGATTGATGATAAAAGCCTGAGCTAGCAGCTCTGCTCCGCTCATTAATGGCATTTTCATGTCTGATATAATGACCGCAAATTCACGCTGTTTTAAAATTTCTACAGCTTCCAGTGGTTTATCACACACAGTCACTTCAAACTCCTTTCTAAACAGGCGTTTTAAAGCGTTGAGTACTTGTGTCTCATCATCCACAATTAAAATTGGCAACTTATCAGACATTTAATAAAACCTTATGTTTCTACAAATGATTTTAAAACATTGCGTTAAGTAAAAAGTGACACTATTTTAAAAATATATCAACCTCATAACGCGAAATGCGGAGATTTATATGAAAGGCAGTGTTTTCAACGCGCTACAAGAGTTTGTAGAAAATAATCATGGCTTAGAAGCATGGGACACCATGTTAAATACACTCGACCTTCCCTCTCAAGGGATCTACACATCTTCAATTAAATACGATGATAGCGAAATGTTCAGCATCGTTACTTATTATTGCGAAGCATTAAACGTACCAGCTTCTGATTTACTTAGAACTTTTGGTGAGTTTTTATTTGTGAAGCTTATGCCTATGGCACCCAATGAAGCAAAACAAGCCCCCTCTCTGCACGCGTTTCTTTATATGGTTGATAACTTAATTCATGTCGAGGTAAAAAAATTTTACGCAGATTCAAACTTACCTGAATTTGATTATGCAGACCAAAATGATCAACATCTGACGATGATTTATCGCTCAGAACGAAAACTATGTCATTTGTCAGAGGGCCTGATTTTAGGGGCTGCTAAACACTTCGGTGAAGAAGTCTCTATTTCTCAATCGAAATGTTGTCATGAAGGTGATGATGCTTGCCATATAGAAGTAAGGTTTCTATGAGTGAAGAAGCACAAAACAAAGTAGACATACTCGAACGCGCACTGAAACGAGAGCGGGCAGCAAGAAAGCTCGCCGAAATGCAGCTTGAAAACTATACTCGAGAGCTATTAGAACAAGAAGTTTTAAATGATGAAACGCGTATGGAAGTCGAAAACCAACAAACTCAACTGTCTTTTTTGACGGGTCTTTTAGCTGAAACCTGGAGCAAGCCCACACTAAAAAAGATTGTTGAAAACTATCTCGAGCGAACCTGTGCGTTTTTATCTAAACCAGATAATTTATTCATTGAACTTGATAATCAATGTAATTACAGCCAATTTCAATACTATACTCAATCATCTACCGAATCTGACATAAATGAGCACTTGCAACTGTTAAAGTCTTTTCTTGCTCAACTTGATAGAGAAAAAGTATTCGATTTATTGCAACAAGAACAAGAAACACAACTCATCGATACCAAAGACATAAGTAACGAGTCACAAGACTTTTATCAATTTTGTGTCATGGTCCCTTTATACACACTCACACTCGAAGATAAAAAAACGGTTGGAGTTGCAGTTTTACTCTACCAAGATCAACAAGATATCAATATCACCAAGCTACAAACCCTTGAGTCATCAAGAAGCATGCTTTCTATCGCCATAGAAAGAAAGAGAGCTGAAGAAGAGCTCCAACAACAGCTTATAAACCTTGAAGAAACAAACAAAGTTTTAGAACAAACACAGTTACAACTGGTTGGGCAAGAAAAGCTCGCTTCATTAGGCTACTTGGCTGCAGGTGTTGCCCATGAAATTAATAACCCAGTAGGCTTTGTATTAAGTAACCTCGATACCATGGCTGACTATATTCAAGATATAAAATCAGCATTGCAACCACTTGCTGACGAGCCTTCGAGTAGCTCGCTGTCAACTTTAAATAAAAACTATGAAGAATATGAGTTGCCATTTTTATTTGAAGACAGTGACGAAATTTTAAAATCTTCAGTGGAGGGCCTAGAGCGAGTCAAAGCCATTGTGGCTGATTTGAGTACTTTCTCTCGGATGGACAACGATGAATTAGAGCCTATCGATGTAACCAAAGTTATAAACAAATCTCTTAATATGGTAAGTAATGAATTCAAATATAAGCACCATATCGAAACTGACTTGTTAGAAAGCGCCACAATTTTAGGAATAGAAAGTAAATTACAACAAGTCTTTATAAACCTGTTTGTTAACGCAAAACAGGCCATGGCCGAGGGTGGCACTTTGTTCGTACGTTGCTATAGAGAGCGTACAAAAATCATGGTGCGTGTAAAAGATGAAGGTAAAGGCATTCCTCAAGAAAACATAAAAGAAATATTCACGCCGTTTTTTACTACTAAGGCGCCCGGTGAAGGCACTGGTTTAGGTTTATCTATTTCATACAGTATTTTGCAACAACATAATGCGAAAGTTGAAGTGTTAAGTGAGCCCGATAAGGGCACCGAATTTGTGATCTCATTCTTCGAATTTTTCTAATCTAAATTCAAACGAGATCTTATTATACCAATCCTCTTAATTAAGCGATCTATTTTGAGGCAAGTAAAACTTGTCGGTAACGAGGCGGGAATTTTGCTATTTAGTTGCTCTAAATAAGAAATTTCTAACGAAGTTAGCGTCAGTTTTAGTCCCTCATAATGATTGAGTATTATTGATGATTGGTATTAGATACAAACCTCAAAATAAAAGGTGATATCTATTTAGATATCACCTTTTACATTCAAATTAAACTTGCCTTAAGCCACGCACTTACAAGTTAATTGCAAAAAGATCGGTTAGTGCCTTATAAATTTTCAATTTTGCTTTGCTTTTTGCAAATGGTGCAACAGCTAATAATGGCGCATCAATACGCGCTTTCAAGCTTTCAAGGTTTGCATCAAACTCTGACATGTTAGGGTCAATCTCATTGGCAATCCAGCCCACACATTTCACCCCTTGAGCTTTGAGCGCTTGAATTGTAAGCAACGTGTGATTCAAACACCCGAGTTTCATACCAACAACTAAAATAACGGGGATTTCACGGGCCTTTACCCAATCAGACAAATATTCCGTGTCATTAATTGGTAAAGACCAGCCACCAGCACCTTCTACAAGAGTGAACTCGGCCCCAATAGATAAAATCTCTTTATAATGATGATTAAGTTCAATTTGTGTAATTACTTTGTTTGCACGTTGCGCTGCGATATGAGGCGCAATTGGCGGCTCGAAACAAATTGGATTAATTTGTTCATACTTAGCATGGACATTTGAAGACTCCATTATGTTTAAAGCGTCTTCATTGACTAATTGACCAAATGCTTCTTCAGCTCCGGCTGCAATAGGCTTAAAACCAATCGCTGAGCGTTTATGTTGGGTTAAAAACTTGAGTAATAAACAAGTAACATGGGTTTTACCGACTTCAGTATCGGTACCTGTGATAAAAAATGAATTCATTATTTAGTTAACTCCAAAATACCGACTTGGTAGCTAATAACGGCTTTACCGTCTTGTAATGGAAAAGCTGACAATAGATTTTTATAAGCCGCTTTGCCCAATAGGCCTTGCTCTTTTTGACAATCGGTCAGATGATTTGCGCCGATATTTTTCACCGACTTTATGGCGTTGATTGGTTTGTCATAGTGATCTTGAAGACAGTGCTGATTTGAGTACGCCACTTTGAATCCAACACTTTGTGCAATTTTAATCAACTGAGTTAAATTCAAAAAATCATTAATGTGTTGTTTATCATCCACTGCTTTCCATGCCTGTGCTATTTCAGACAAAGAGCCATCTAAAACCGTCGATAGTAGAACTTGAGAGCCTGCTTTACTCGCATAATAAAGTGATTTAAATAAAATTTCAGGATCGGCGCTCCACTGAATTGCAAAATTTGAAAATACTGCATCGAATACGTTGTCTGTAAAAGGCAGTTTATCCATATCGGCACAAACACGACTTACGTTATTTTCTGGATGTGTTTCAGCCAACATGCCCAAACTCAGATCCATCGCAACCAGACAGTCACTATGATGTTTAAGTTTATGCTGATGCAATAAAGGGCCAGCGCCAAGGTCTAGCATAACTTGACTGTGTTTTTTCAATCTTGAAAATAACAATTCGGCAGCTAGCTTTTGCACATGTGCATGTTGCTTGTATTGCCCTGCAGCTTTTGAAAACTGCTTCGCCGTTGACAGTTTATCGGGTGTTGCAATCATATTGATACCCTTAAGGCTGATACAAGCTTTTCGATATCATTATGAGTATGTGCTGCGGTAATTGTGATCCTAAGTCTGGCCGTATTATGTGGTACAGTAGGAGGGCGAATTGCAGTTAGCCAAATCCCCTGCTCTTTAAGCTTAGCTTGCGCATTTAATGCATTTTCAGCGCTGCCTAACACAACCGGTTGTATCGCAGTGTCTGACGGCATTACGGGAATGTTTGCATCGGCACAAAGCTGCTTGAATAACGCAATATTATTAAACAAGTGCTGTCTCTGCTCATTCGCGTCAAGGACACGTAAGAACTGTTGTTCTGCAGCTTGTACCATGAGCGGCGACATAGACGTCGAGTAAATATAGTCACGATTAAACTGAAGTAAAAAGTCGATGACTGTTTTGCTTGCTAAAACAGCCGCGCCCTGACACGCCATTGCTTTACCGAAAGTAATAACTAGAATTTCAGGCTTGCAACCTAAACCTACACTTCCTAGGCCATGTTCGCCCAATACACCAAAGCTGTGTGCATCATCTAACATCAGCCAAGCATTGTTCTGCTGTTTTAATTCCATTAACTGCTGTAGTGGCGCGCTGTCTCCATCCATCGAAAACACACCTTCGCTAATGATCAACTTATTTATAGCTTTGCTTTTTTCTAAACGCTGACGTAGGTGCCCCATGTCATTATGGTTGAAACGGATATGCTTGGCATCAGATTGCAAAGCCCCATCAATTAAGCTGGCATGGTTAAGTTTGTCTTGGAAAATGGCAGAATCAAGCGCGGATTTTGAGCCTGAGCTTTGTGAAAAAAGAGCCTTAATAACACTGCTGTTTGCGCTAAACCCCGTACTAAAAAGTAAAGCAGACCCATATCCAAAATGTTTGCACAGTAAGGTTTCAAAATCTTTATGGCACTGCTGGTATCCTGTAACAAGAGCCGAGGAGCGGCTACCTGTTAGCCCACCTTGTAACTCTAACTTAGACCCTAAACCAAGATAATCATTGCTGGCAAAGTTTAGATATTGCTTACCATCTTTTGTTGTTAAAAAGCGTGCGTCACTTGAATCAGCAATCACATGACGAGCACGCAACAAAGACTCTACTCGTCTTTGTTGCAGCGCTGCTTCTATAAATTCAAACGCCATTCATTATGCTTCGTAAAATAGCTCTGACGTTGCTTTATCAGCAATTTTTGAACTTAAAGACGCTTCGTATGCCTCATCAGAGTAGTCTTGACGCTTCTCTGGATTCATACCTAGCTTTTTAAGTAAATTCATATCTGCATCAGCTTCTGGGTTTTCAGTCGTCAGTAACTTGTCACCGTAGAAAATGGAGTTAGCGCCTGCGAAGAAACACATTGATTGCATTTGCTCATTCATTGCTGTTCTACCCGCTGATAAACGCACATAACTGTGTGGCATCATAATTCGTGCAGTGGCAATCGTACGAATAAATTCAAAATGGTCTAGATCTTCAACGTCTTCAAGTGGTGTACCTTTCACTTTTACAAGCATGTTAATTGGTACACTTTCAGGTTGTTTTGGTAAGTTAGCAAGCTGCATTAATAAACCGTAACGGTCACCTGCTTGCTCGCCCATACCAACAATACCACCAGAGCACACTTTCATGCCTGCATCACGCACATTGTCTAAGGTATCAAGTCTGTCTTGATAAGTACGTGTTGTGATAATTTGCTCATAATATTCAGGCGAGGTATCTAAGTTATGATTGTAATAATCAAGGCCCGCATCTCTAAGTGCATGTGCTTTTTCGTTATCAAGCATGCCAAGTGTCATACAAGTTTCTAAACCAAGTTCTTTTACTTCACGCACCATTTTAGCAATGTAAGGCATGTCTCTATCTTTTGGGTCAGACCATGCAGCGCCCATACAGAAACGTGTTGCGCCTTTTTCACGCGCTAATCTCGCTTGTTCAACAACCTTTTCTACTTCCATTAAACGTTCACGGTCTAAATCTGTTTTATAATGCGCTGACTGTGGACAATACTTGCAATCTTCAGGGCAAGCTCCCGTTTTAATTGAAAGTAAGGTCGAGATCTGGACTTCGTTTGGATTAAAGTTCTCACGGTGAATACTTGCCGCTTGAAATAGCAAGTCGTTAAACGGCATGTTAAATAGTGCTTTTACTTCTTCGTAAGTCCAATCGTGACGAACTGTAGCCATAATCTGATACTCTTTTTATTCTTCGCCTGTCTATTAATTAGGCGTTTGATTTGACGGTGATTGGCTTAGTCTACTGAGTGTCGTAGTATTGTCAACGTCACAGCAAAGCTAAAGGTTTACAAGTGAGCAATTATCAACCTATAGATATCAAATTCGATAAACAACATATTTGGCACCCCTATACGTCTATAGGTGATCCGCTACCTGTTTACGGTGTTACACATACTGATAAGAACAAACTTTATCTTGATGATGGCACTGAACTCATTGATGGCATGGCCTCTTGGTGGAGTGCCATACATGGTTACAATCACCCAAAAATAGTCTCTGCAATACAACAACAAGCACAAACAATGTGTCACGTTATGTTCGGTGGTATCACACATGCTCCTGCAGTAGAGCTATGTAAAAAGCTGGTTGCAATAAGCCCAGAGCCTTTACAAAAAGTGTTTTTAGCCGACAGCGGCTCTGTAAGCGTTGAAGTTGCAATAAAAATGGCATTGCAATATTGGATAAGTAAAGGTGAAACAAATAAAACAAAGCTCATGACCGCCAAAAAAGGCTATCACGGTGATACCTTTGCAGCGATGAGTGTCTGTGACCCAGTTAATTCTATGCACAGTATGTATCAAGGTTTCTTACCTGAGCATATCTTTGTCGAAGCACCAAAAGCTGGTTTTTACGATAATGAAAATGAAGCTGAACTTGCAACGTTAGAACAGGCGTTTGAACAACATAGCGATGAAGTCGCCGCTTTTATCATAGAACCCATTGTACAAAACGCTGGTGGTATGAACTTTTATCATCCGTCTTATCTTAAAAAGCTCAGAGCACTGTGTGATAAATATCATGTACTCCTCATTTTAGATGAAATTGCTACTGGCTTTGGCAGAACAGGAAAAATGTTTGCTTGTGAACACGCAAACATCAGCCCTGATATTATGTGTATTGGCAAAGGCCTGACTGGAGGCGCGATGACTCTTTCTGCGACATTGGCAACAGAAGAAGTCGCTGTCGGGATCAGTCAAGGTGAAGCTGGCGTGTTAATGCATGGACCAACGTTTATGGGAAACCCCCTAGCCTGCTCTGCAGCCAATGCTAGCTTAGAATTGCTTCAAGAAAACGATTGGCTTGCACAAATTAATCGAATCGAACAGACAATGAATACCAATCTTAAACAATGTTCAAAGCTAGATGCTGTTGATGATGTCAGAGTGCTCGGTGGGATAGGTGTCGTACAAGTCAATCGGTCTGTAGATGTCGCAAAAATTCAAAAGTATTTTATTAGAGAACATAAGGTTTGGATCAGACCATTTGGTAAACTAATTTATATAATGCCACCTTATATTAGTACAGATAGCGACATAATGGCTTTATGCTCTGCAATTTATCAAGCTATCTCCACAGAAGAATACTAAATCTAATAATCAAAAATTTAGCGTTATTTGTTCGAGCTGATATAAATAACGCTGAAACATAACCATAATTTTGTTAGACTACTGCGCTTTATGTAATTAGTAGTAGAGTAAACAAACATATGCAGCAAACCGTCCAATTGCAGCCAGCAGAAGCTTATGTACCACCAAAATTCAATGTTTATCAACATCGTCAAATAGATAAGATTGAACAACTTCATCAACTTCCTGAGCATTTACGCTTTGAGATGCGCGTTGTGGCCAATGTTTTTCCATTTCGAGTTAATAATTATGTAATCGAAGAGCTAATTGATTGGGATAAAGTACCGAATGATCCGGTATTCCAATTAACTTTCCCTCAGCGTGGCATGCTTGATGATGAGTCATATGAGCAAATGGCTGCTTTATTAAAGCGCGAGCATACACCTGAAGAAGTTTTTGAATTAGCAACACAACTTCGTCAAAAGTTGAATCCGCACCCTGCCGGTCAAATGGATAAGAATGTGCCAACTTTTGAAGGTGAGCAAGTTGAAGGTATCCAACACAAATACAAAGAAACTGTATTGTTCTTCCCTGCTCAAGGTCAATATTGCCATTCTTACTGTACTTTCTGTTTCCGTTGGGCGCAATTCGTAGGTAAAGCAACACGTTTTAACAATAACGATGAAGAGTTACTGCATAACTACCTTGCTGAACACACAGAAGTGACAGACCTATTAATGACAGGTGGCGACCCTATGGTAATGCGTACTGTTAAGTTACGTAAGTACCTAGAAGCACTAAAAGAACCCCGTTTTGATCATATCAAGACAATTCGTATTGGTACTAAGTCTTTGACATTCTGGCCATTCCGTTACGTTACTGATCCCGATGCACAAGATTTATTAGCGTTATTAAAAGAGCTTGTAGATGCTGGCAAGCATGTGTCAATTATGGCGCACGTTAACCACAAACAAGAATTACGTACTGATATTAGTCGTGAAGCGATAAAACTTATCCGTAAAACCGGCGCGCAGATCCGTACGCAGGCTCCACTGTTAAACAACTTAAACGTTGATTCTGATATGTGGGCTGAAATGTGGAAAGAACAAACGCAAATGGGCATGATCCCTTACTATATGTTCATTGAACGTGATACAGGTGCTAAACGCTACTTCGAATTACCACTTTACAAAACTTGGGAAATTTTCCGTGATGCTTACAAACAAGTTTCAGGTGTAAGTAGAACAGTACGTGGCCCTTCAATGAGTGCAGGCCCTGGTAAAGTTGAAGTATCAGGTGTTACTGAAATTGCTGGTGAAAAAGTATTTGTACTTCGCTTTATTCAAGCGCGTAATCCTGAGTGGGTTCAACGTCCGTTCTTTGCAAAATACGATGAAGAAGCCACTTGGCTTGATGGACTTGTTCCAGCTTTCGGTGAAGAAAAGTTCTTCTGGCAAGAAGAATACGAAGCAATGTAAATAAGTTAAATATGAATTGCGTAGTTAACTACGCAATTCTTTTCCACTCCTACCCGTCAATTCAATACCACTTTTCTGAAGCATAAACTATCATTTAAATAGTTAATTAGATTGGAGTTATGGTATGCCGATATCATTAACCAATGAAGAAAAGGCGATTCTTAGAAGCGTTTCAATCCCGCCTCGACCAGAAGCTTTAATAAAGTTTTCTGAAGAAACAAAAAAGCCAGAACCCAATATTTCACGGGTATCTGAAATACTGCAAGATGATGTGGGGATCTGCGCAGCAATACTTCAGGTTGTAAATTCCAGTGCTTTTCGACGTGCAAAAGAAATAGAATCAATCGACCAAGCCATTATGATCTTAGGCTTAAAGCGGTTAATTCCCTTGGTTAAAGCCGTGGCTGTTAAAGCTGCTGTTGGTACAGATCCAACTATGGCTAAATTTTGGGATGTTCAAACCGATATTGCTCATATAGCCAGTATAGTTGCGATGAAACTCGATAAACCGGCTTTGTCTAATCACGCTTATATGCTTGCGCTTTTTCACGGTGTTGGTGTAGCAATTCTGAATCAACATTTTGACGATTTTGAAGCTGTGATGGCTTATGCAGATGAAAACAATTGGGATGATGCTGCTAAATTGCAGTTTGAAAAATACCAGACAAATCATGCGACCATCGGTGCTTTACTAGCGCAGCAATGGCGCTTACCCAAAGTCATGATTAATATTATTTACTACCAACATGACACTGATGGTTTATTCCAATCAGAAGAATTGGATAAAGTCGGCTTAGATTTACTGTGTATTCTCAAACTCTCGAGACACTGTGCTTTTTTGAAAGAGAAACCAAGCGAAATAAATGGTGAATGGCAAAACATCATGGATGACGTAATAGATCATCTAGATATGGAAGAAGAACAGTTATTTAGTATTATCGAAGAAATTACAGATGAAATATGAGGGCTAAAAAGCCCTCATTACATAAATGCTATTTAAAGCCTTTAAGCATATTTTCACAAACAACTGGTGTCGGCCTGTGATTATCATCAACAGCAACAAAGGTGAAACTACCCGAAATAGCTAAGTGTTTATCATCTTTGTGCATACGCTCTAGGAAGATATTAACATCCACTTTTAAGCTGGTATTACCAACATGAGACACAGTTGCTACTAATTCTGCGAAAGTCCCAGCTGGAATAGCTTCTTTAAAATCTACTCTATCTGAAGAAATAGTAACGAGAGGCTTGCGACAAAAACGCGTTGCGGCAATAAAGGCAACTTCGTCCATCCAAGCCAATGCATCACCACCGAATAAGGTATTGTGGTGATTTGTACGCCCAGGAAAAACTGTCTTAGTTACAGACGTAACAGACTCTTTAATGCGTTGCTCAATCACTGCTTGTTTATCAATATCATTCATTTAAGTTACTACTTCGTATTTGCTAATTTATCTGTCATTAATAATGCTGGGTCAAGACGTTCATTGAACCAGTTGAAACGCCAATCTAAATGCGGGCCAGTTACACGGCCGGTCGCACCTATATCTGCAAAATGGTCACCGACTTTAACCTTATCACCCACGTTTACGTGTATTTTATTAAGGTGAATATAGGTTGATGTAATGCCATGACCGTGGTCGATGATCACCGTGCCACCGCTATAATATAGTTCAGGATCTGCCATTACGACTTTACCCGCAAGTGGGGCCCAAACTGGCGTGCCCGTTTTATTGGCAATGTCTAAACCAAAATGTGGATTTCTTGGTTTGCCATTAAAGAAGCGCTGACTGCCATAAACGCCAGAAATACGGCCTTTGGCTGGACGTAAAACGGTGTCCTTAAAATATGTAAAATCAGACTCTCCTGCTCGTGCAGCTCGCACACGTTTTGCATCATCTTTAATACGAGCAAGTACGGAGTCAGGTGGTGAAACGTACTTCTTTTCGACACCCGTAATGCGATCAATTTTATATTCACGCTTAGTGATCACAATATCTTGGGTATGCTGTTTACCTGCTTGGTCAACCCAAGTTAAAGTATGCTTTGTATCAGCATCTCGACCGAAACCGAAAACAAACTCTCCGTCTTTAGTTATTTTTAATGCTTTGCCATTAAAATACACAGAGTTAGGCTTGTTTAATTTACCAATGATCATACCGCCTTGCGTTAGACTACCTTTCAGCTCTAAAGCCATAGAACTGACACTGGCTGTCAAACCAACTAAAGCGAATAACACGGCTTTAAGCATATGCAATGGCTCCTTTGCCTACGCCCTCAAATGCTTTTACTTTCACTGCATTTTCAGGGTGCGCTTTTTTAATTTCTGTTGCTAAGTAATCAGCAATACACTCTACTGTTGTATCACAAGGTAAAATATCACAACGGGCTTTACTGATTGCTAATTCGAAATAGCCCTGTGTAGACGTATAAGAAAATGCGTAATCAGTGTCTAAGGCCTTAATATGTTTTAGTTCTGAGTTAGCGATTAAGTCTTCTTCAGATCCAAGGTAAATATCTTCCCATTTTCGTGACCATTCTTTTTGGAGACGAGGCATAGGAATGTTATCGAGACTAATCCCAATCAATGAGCGGTGGCCGTGAACAATGCGCTGACAATTACCATCATGCTTTTTTAAACCGTGGCTATAGTGGTAATAAAAGCTAGAAGTTTGTTCTGGACGAAGTTCAATATCGATGTCTTTTACGTTTTCAGGCATCTTAGGCATAATTTGTTGTTTCAAGAACGCTATCACAGATTGTTCATTCACTGTTTCAGCATCAATTAAGCAAACAGCTTGTTCAGGTGCATACATCGCAATGTGATGTTCGTCACCGAATTGTGCGTCAAGCTTGACTTGTTCGCTTTCAATACTGCATGTGCCATTTAAACCTTTTGGTATGGCAAGTTTATGGTCGATTGTGTCATCGATAATGCGTTTAATCTGTTTTTTTACCAGTGCAAAATCTAAAACCATAGACTCATCATTCAAGTCTCCATGAAGGGTTAAGTCAGCAATCCAACTTTCACCTACCGGCCCTCTTTTATTACAAAAGTATGAAAAATCAATAACAGTTAAAGCGTCTACGAATAAAATCATGTCGATCCAAAATGAACTAGTTAACAAGAATCATTATAAAGAAATGTATTCTAAAAATCGCCCAAGTTAATGCAAGTTGTCATATAAAAATGCTTAAATGTTTAAAATATTAACAATAATCAACTGTTCAGAGTTGTTTGGCGTACATCTGTAAGCTAAAGTAGCCTGAATTTTTATTTTGAAGAAAAAGTATTAATACTATGGAACCAAAGAACAGCTACACAAAAGAAGAATTGATCCTATGTGGTCGTGGTGAAATGTTTGGTGAAGGCAACTGCCGTTTACCAAGTGACAACATGCTAATGATGGATCGCATCATTGAGATCAACGATAACGGTGGTGAATTTGGCAAAGGTCAAATTATTGCTGAGTTAGACATTGACCCTAGCCTTTGGTTCTTCGATTGTCACTTCAAAGGTGACCCTGTAATGCCAGGTTGTCTTGGCCTAGACGCAATGTGGCAGATCGTTGGCTTTTTCCTTGGTTGGTCTGGTGGCCCAGGTCTTGGTCGTGCACTAGGTGTAGGCGAAGTTAAATTCACAGGTCAAATTTTACCAACAGCTAAAAAAGTAACTTACCGTGTAGATATGAAGCGTGTAATTAAGCGTAAATTATTCATGGGTCTTGCTGACGGTACTGTTGAAGTAGATGGTCGCGTTATCTATGAAGCAAAAGATCTAAAAGTAGGCCTGTTCCAGGATACGAGCGCTTTCTAATTAGACTTTTTAAAAGTTTCTGTAACAACAAAGCCCTCAATTGAGGGCTTTGTTGTATTAAATTCTCTGTAAATTAAGTTTTAAACATATTACGGTCATCAATGGCTTCTCGCCACCCGCCTAACCATTCTGATCTAGATTCTAATTGTTGATATGGACAAAGTTCTTTTGAGCGTCCTGCTAAACCTGCTTTGTATCCTTGGGAATGTGCTCTTTCTAATCGATCACGCTTTTGTCTCTTCATAGGTAAATCCTCACCTTTTGTTTATTAACACTGCAAAACATTGCAACATTTAATGAATAGTTAATAAAAACGTAAAATTCAAATGTTATTAGCCTTTACGCTCAAATTAAAATGATGCATGTTTTATAAAGTCTAATTTTGTAAATACGAGAACACGAAGACTGTTAAAGAAATGACTTTAACGCTTCATAAAAGCAGGATTGGCCAACCCTTAGAACCTAATAAAACATATTCTTCATATAGCTGCAATATAATTTACATAATTAAAATTAACCCAGCCCAAAATAGAATAAATTAACCACAGAAGACGCGATATTTAAAATTTAAAATCAAAAAAATTACATTTTAGGATTATAATTCTAAAAAAAGTGAAAATTCACATTGTCATTTCAAAGTAATTATTTGCTTAAATAAAGTGCCTATTTTTTAGTATCTTACAGACACAAAAAAGGCCGCAACAAAGCGACCTTGATCATATAAACAGTTATTAAATGAAGTCTTATTTAATGACTTCTAAACCGCCCATGTATTGACGTAATACTTCTGGTACCACGATTGAACCATCAGCTTGTTGGTAGTTTTCTAAAATTGCTACTAATGTACGCCCAACAGCTAGACCAGAACCATTTAATGTATGAAGTAGTTCAGGCTTCTTCTCACCTTGACGACGGAAACGTGCTTGCATACGACGAGCTTGGAAATCCCACATGTTTGAGCAAGATGAAATTTCACGGTACGTGTCTTGCGCCGGTAACCATACTTCTAGATCGTATGTTTTTGTTGCACCAAAGCCCATATCACCAGTACATAACACGACTTTTCTGTACGGTAGCTCTAATGCTTGTAAAATATACTCAGCGTGACCAGTTAGCTCTTCAAGCGCTGCCATTGAGTCTTCTGGTTTTACAAGTTGAACAAGTTCTACTTTATCAAACTGGTGTTGACGAATTAAACCACGTGTATCACGGCCGTAACTACCCGCTTCACTTCTGAAACAAGGCGTGTGCGCTGTCATTTTGATTGGAAGTTCTTTTTCATCAAAGATTTCATCACGTGCACAGTTTGTAAGCGGAACTTCAGCCGTTGGAATTAAGCTGAAACCTTCTTGCTCTTCACCATCGTCGTTGATTAAACCTTTAGTGTGGAATAAATCACCTGCGAACTTAGGTAACTGACCTGTACCTAGCAAGCTGTCTTTGTTTACAAGGTAAGGCACGTACATTTCTGTGTAGCCATGCTTATCAGCGTGTGTATCAAGCATAAACTGAACTAGTGCACGGTGCATACGCGCAACACCACCACGCATTACAGTGAAGCGAGAGCCAGTTAGTTTAACACCCGTTTCAAAGTCTAAGCCTTTATCAAGCGCTTCACCTAAATCTACGTGATCTTTAACTTCAAAATCGTACTGTTTAGGTTCACCCCATTTGATGATTTCAACGTTTTCACTTTCATCACTGCCTGCAGGTACATCTTCAGCCGGTAAGTTAGGTAAAGTTAAAGCGATATTATTTAGCTTAGCTAAAATTTCGTCTTGTTCATTCTTAGCCGCTGTAAGTTGGTCGCCTAGGTTAGCAACAGCGTCTAGTAGTGGCTGAATATCTTCGCCTTTTGCTTTTGCTTGACCAATTGCTTTGGAGCGGCTGTTTCTTTCGCTTTGTAATTCTTGTGTTTTTGTTTGAAGCGCTTTGCGTTGCTCTTCTAAAGCATTAATCGCATCAACATCAAGCTCAAAGCCACGTTTAGCTAGTCGAGCTGCTGCTTCAGCAATATCCTGACGTAAATATTTTGAATCTAACATTTTGCTTTTAACCTTTTTGCATGACTAAGTTAAGGCCTAACCAAGCCATAAAAATACATAACACCACATTTAAGGTGATATTGAGAATCATCTTCACAATTTGCCCTTGTTGAAGTAGCAACAAAGAGTCCATCGAGAATGTAGAGAAAGTTGTTAATGCACCTAAGAAACCAATCACAATAAGTGACTTATAAGGGCTTACCGCGAGTACTTGTTTTTCAAGTAAGCCAAATACAACTCCCAATAATAATGAACCGATTATATTAACGGTCAAAGTGCCAAATGGGAATCCCCTACCCAGCAGTTTGAGCATTGTATCACTAATAAAAAACCTTAAACACGCACCAAGTGCGCCTCCAAGTGCAATTGAGAGGTACATTTTAATCATTTGAATATCTTTTGTTCACACTCATATGATTTAATGACTTTAAATATTCAAGCTTATCTTTTATCTGCTTTTCTAAGCCACGTTCTGAGGGCACATAATATTGCCTGTCTTTGATTTCTTCAGGAAAGTAATTTTCACCTGCGGCAAATGCTCCTTCTTCATTATGGGCATAACGATATTCATCGCCATAACCTAGCTCTTTCATGAGCTTTGTTGGTGCGTTGCGTAAATGAACGGGCACTTGGTAATCTGGGTCGGTCGAAGCATCTTGCTTTGCTTGGTTAAACGCCATATAAACCGAATTACTCTTCGCAGCACTGGCAAGATAAATTGTTGCCTGGGCAATAGCTCTCTCGCCTTCACTGGGTCCTACACGTTGAAAAATATCCCACGCATTTAATGCCACTTGCATCGCTCTTGGATCTGCATTACCAATATCTTCGGTGGCAATGGCTAAAAGCCTTCTAGCGACATAAAGCGGGTCACCACCACCTGCTAGAATTCTACAGTACCAATAAAGTGCCGCATCTGGATCGCTCCCCCTAACTGATTTATGAAAAGCAGAGATCAGGTCGTAAAATAAGTCGCCGCCTTTATCATATTTTGCAAAATGAGAAGGTAATAGCTGGGTAAGCACATCAGAAGTAATAACCACTTCGCCATGTTGATCAGATAGTTCAACAGCTTGCTCAAATAGATTCAAAGCTTTACGGGCATCACCACTACTGACTTGTGCAATTTGCATAAGTTGTGCATCTGAGACCGTGATTTTCAGCTTCGAGAGTGTCTCATCTTTGGAGATAGCGCGTTTTAATACCTGGAAAAGCTCTTCATCGGTTAAAGCTTTTAAAGTGTAAACACGTGCCCGCGATAGAATCGCGTTATTCAGAGCAAAACTTGGGTTTTCAGTGGTAGCACCAATGAATATAAAAGTGCCATCTTCAATGTAAGGTAAAAAAGCATCTTGCTGAGACTTATTAAATCGATGAACTTCATCAACGAACAATAAAGTTCTTTGTCCCATACTGAGGTTTTGTTTAGCTTCTAACACGGCTTCACGAATTTCTTTTACACCTGAAGTCACAGCAGATAAGTGCTGTATGCGCGCATTGGCATGGTTAGCTATTATTTCAGCAATGGTGGTTTTGCCGACGCCAGGCGGACCCCAAACGATTAGACTATGTGCTTTACCAGACAGTATGGCTTTATATAAGGGTTTATCTGCGGCTAATATATGTGATTGGCCTATGTAGTCTTCTAACTGTGTTGGCCGCATTCTTGCTGCCAATGGCTTTACGTCGTTGCCAAAATCAAATCCTAAATTACTCACAAAAACTATTCACTTTGAGTTTGATCGTCAATAACAACATGCTCAGGAATGGTAAAGTTAAACAGGTTACTGTCTAAAGTACCGTTTAATTTGATGTCAGAAAATTTAAACTCAGTTGATTGACCTGATAAATCCACCACCAATATTTTTGAAAGTTGTTTGTCAGTATTAAACTGTAGCTCTAAAGATTCTACTTGCGAATCAGTTGTCGATTTAGGGATGATTTTGTAATTCTCTTTAGTCTTAGAAACCTGATATTTTTCCCATTGTGTTTTTGCATTTGTAGTTAATAACACAAAAGGCGTTGTTTCGATCAGGTTAAGGCTGGCCATAATGGTCACTTGCTCTGCAAATTCATCGTAATAATAAGCACGATGACCATCAGAAACCAGCATAGTTGAGTCAGGCTCTTGCTGTTGCCAATGAATTTTTAAAGGCTGTGCTAGGGCTAAGCTACCCGAGCCAGTTTGTAATACCTCACCTTGTTCATCAGTGACTTTTTGATTAAAACTTGCTTTAAACGTCGTCATTTCAGAAAGCTTAGCTTTAAGTTCAATTGCAGCATCTGCAAATGCAGCTTGTGATAAAAACAGCGAAGACAAACCGACTAAACTTGATAATAGTGTTTTTTTCATCATTTAATTTACTCCCCCTTTAGGGACTAATACTTCTCGAGCACCATTATGCCCTGGTGAACTTACGACTCCTGATGCTTCCATTTGTTCAACTAAGCGTGCTGCTCGGTTATAACCGACACGAAGCTTACGTTGCACACTCGAAACAGACACCTTGCCTGATTCAATAACAAAACTAACGGCTTCGTCATAAAGTGGATCAGATTCGTCGTCGCCACCTTCTGGCGTTTCACCCGGTAATAAAATATCTTCAGTGGCATCACCACATAAGATTTCTTCGATATAATTCGGCTTACCACGTGCTTTCCAGTCATTTACAACAGCATGTACTTCGTGGTCGTCAACAAACGCGCCGTGAACACGAATTGGTACACTGGTACCTGGTGGTAAATACAGCATGTCACCCATGCCAAGTAAGTTTTCCGCCCCTTGCTGATCTAAGATGGTCCGAGAGTCAATTTTACTTGATACTTGGAAAGCCATACGAGTTGGAATATTCGCTTTAATAAGACCCGTAATAACATCAACAGACGGTCTTTGTGTTGCTAGCACTAAGTGAATACCTGCAGCACGTGCTTTTTGTGCTATGCGCGCAATCAACTCTTCAACTTTCTTGCCTACAATCATCATCATGTCGGCAAACTCGTCAATCACAACAACGATACTTGGCAGTTTATCCAGCGCTTCAGGCTCATTCGCCATACCATCTGTGTCTTTGAACAGCGGATCTAATATTGGTTGACCCGCTTCTTTGGCCGCAAGCACTTTTTGGTTGTAACCTTTTAAGTTACGAACACCAAGTGCTGACATGAGTTTGTAACGGCGTTCCATCTCGCCAACACACCATCGCAGTGCATTTGACGCTTCTTTCATGTCTGTGACAACTTCACATAGTAAGTGCGGAATACCTTCATAGACAGAAAGTTCAAGCATTTTCGGGTCTATCATGATCATACGCACATCTTCAGGCGGCGACTTGTAGAGCAAGCTCAAAATCATCACATTTACACCAACAGATTTACCTGAACCCGTTGTACCCGCAACTAATAGATGCGGCATTTTGCCTAAGTCCGCTACCACCGGTTGACCCGCGATGTCTTTACCTAACACCATGGTTAATGGTGATGGGTTTTGTTCAAATTTAGGCGCGTTAATCACCTCAGATAAGCGTACAATTTCTCTATGTTTGTTTGGTAGCTCAAGACCAACATAGGTTTTACCTGGGATTACTTCTACAACACGAACACTAACCGCTGATAATGAACGCGCTAAATCTTTTGCAAGGCCGGTGATTTTCGCAACCTTAATGCCTGGTGCTAAATCGAGCTCAAATCGCGTGACAACGGGACCTGGGTACACCCCCACTACACTCGCTTGAATATTAAAATCCAGTAGCTTCACTTCGACAAGACGAGAAACAGCATCCAATTCTTCTTTTGATATAGGATTTTTCTGTTTATCTGGCCTGTCTAATAAATCGAGTGATGGAAGAGGATCCTTTGGCGGCTCAGCACTCAGTAATTCTTCAAACTTTTCTTTCGCAGTTGGCTCTGGCACGAAAACTGGTTTTTCTGGGTCAGTTTTTGGCTTGAGCGGTCTTGCTGGAGATTGAACTCTGGTTTCTGGTTCGTGAGCTAAAACAGGTGCATCGTCTAACCCTTGTAAAGCGCTAGATGCATCAAAGTCGTCATCATCAATCGCTGAAAAGTTAATCTCTTGCTCTAAAATGTCATCTAGCTCGTCAAATACATCAGCTCTAGTCTCATTCAAATTTGAGCTATCAAGGCTAGGTTCACTTTTTATTACTTTGCTTTCAGTGTCTAGATTTGTTTCTGACTCTGTTTTCTTTGTAAATAGCCTGTCTTTTAATTTCGCAATTGGTTTTTGTTCTAGCGATTGTTGAGAAGTAAGTTCAGAGTCAGCATGGGTGACTTCGGATTTATCTGACATATCTTCAAGAGTTGTTATTTCATCTAACTGCACTTCAGTTTCTTGTCTAGAGACAGGCTTTACTTGCTTGCTTGTTTGGAAATCTTGGAGCTTATTGAATAATAAACGACAAGCTTGAATAACCTTCTCACCGATGTAGTCAACAAATTCAACCCAAGATACCCCCGTCATTAAGGTTAAACCTGCAAAGAAAAAGCATAATAAAATGATTGAAGTGCCCGTGAATTTGAAAGCCGGGATCATCGCATCACGAACGACGTCACCAATAAATCCACCTGAGGAGACATGATAGATATCATCAAAGTTGATGCTACTGATGGCACTTGCTGAAGACACAAACAAAACTAGACCAATCAATCTTAGGGCTAGAGTGACATAATCAAGGTGAAATAACTTGTGCGGTTTCTTAAACAACAAATAGCCAGCTAGTTGAATGGCTGCAGGCACTAAAAAGGCCATCCAGCCAAAACTCACTAATAAAATATCAGCAACCCACGCACCAGCTGTGCCTGTAATATTTTTTACTTCAAGATATTCACCTGTTTGAGACCAAGCAGGATCAGATGGGTCAAAGCTTATCAAGGCACATAAAGTGAATAATGCCGTGAATGTGCTGACGATCAGACCAGTTTCAAGTAGCCTTTGAATTCCATTAAGACGCATAAAGTGCGTTTACCCCTAGTTTGCCTTGGTTTAGATTTTTTATAGAGTGCAGCTGATGCTTTTTTAGTAAATCTAAACTTTTGGATATTAAAATCTTTTTTATCTGAATAAGCGCTTAAGCACGCTTTTGTATTGACTATAACAATACCAAGAAATAACTAAGCTTCACAGGGTTTTATTACTTCTCCGAGCTCCCCTTTCACCTCTTCCATAACAACATAAGTACGACTTTCACTTATATTTGGTAACTGCAGTAGTATATCGCCAAGTACACCTCGATACTCAGACATATCTGTTACTCTTGTTTTGAGTAAAAAGTCAAAATTACCTGACACTAAGTGACATTCGATTATTTCATCATGTTGCCTCACTGCCTGATTGAATTTATCGAATACGTCTGGGCTATTCTTATTTACTGTTACTTCTACATAAACTAAAAGCCCCTGTCCTAACTTTGCCGGGTCAACAACTGCTTTATACCCTTTTATATAGCCTTCTCGCTCTAGCTTTTTTACACGCTCCAAACAAGGCGTTGCACTAAGTCCTATTCTCCTTGCTAACTCTACATTTGAAAGTCTGCCATCTTTCTGAAGTTCTACTAAAATGTTTCTGTCTATTCGATCTAACTGTTGGTACATGTGCTTTTCAGAGTTTTAATCTGCCATATGATACTTTTTAGAATTTATATCTAGAAGATACACCAAAAAAGGTAGGACATACTAGCTAATGACCAATATAATAGTCGAAAATTTTATCCCGTTCTTATATATGAGGCGATTATTATGCTTATCGGTGTACCTAAAGAAATAAAAAACCATGAATACCGTGTTGGTATGGTTCCAGCAAGTGTTCGTGAATTAATTAACCACGGCCACCAAGTTGTTGTTGAAACAAATGCTGGTATTGGCATTGGTTTTACTGACGAAGATTACATTGCAGTTGGTGCAGAAATCTTACCAACAGCTGCTGATGTTTTTGCAAAAGCAGACATGATTGTAAAAGTAAAAGAGCCTCAAGCTGTTGAGCGCGCTATGTTACGTGAAGGTCAAATCCTATTCACTTACCTTCACCTTGCACCAGATCTTCCACAAACTGAAGACCTAGTTAAGAGCAAGTCTATCTGTATCGCATACGAAACTGTAACTGACGCTCGTGGTGGCTTACCACTTCTTGCGCCTATGTCAGAAGTTGCTGGCCGTATGTCAATTCAAGCTGGCGCTCAGGCACTTGAAAAATCAAATGCAGGTCGCGGTATGCTATTAGGTGGTGTACCTGGTGTTGAACCAGCTAAAGTAGTTGTTATCGGTGCTGGTATGGTTGGTAACAATGCTGCACAAATGGCTGTAGGCATGGGCGCTGATGTTGTTGTTCTTGACCGTAACGTTGACGTTCTACGTCGTGTAGACGCGCAATTCGGTAACCGTGTTAAAGCAGTATACTCAACTGCTGACGCACTTGAAAAACACGTACTAGAAGCTGATCTTGTAATTGGTGGTGTACTTATCCCTGGTGCGGCAGCACCAAAACTAGTGACTGCTGAACACATCAAGAACATGAAACCTGGTTCTGCAATCGTTGACGTTGCAATCGACCAAGGTGGTTGTATCGAGACTTCTAAAGCAACTACACACGCTGAACCAACTTACATTGTTGATGAGGTTGTTCACTATTGTGTTGCTAATATGCCAGGTGCTGTTCCGCGTACTTCAACGTTTGCACTTAACAATGCGACATTACCTTACATCATCAAGCTTGCGAACAAAGGCTATAAAGCTGCACTTCTTGAAGACGATCACTTCATGAATGGCTTAAACGTGATCAACGGTCAAATTACGTGTAAAGAAGTTGCTGAAGGCTTCAACATGGAATTTGTAGATGCACGTACTGCACTAGAAAATGCTTAATCTATAAGTGAAATAAAAAAACCCGCTTTCAGCGGGTTTTTTTATATATATTTAAATTGCCTATCTAAAAGATAAATGCCTTTTTACAAACATTACCACTCAAACATATAAGCCATTTTACTAATAGTTCTTAAAGCGACGTTATGTGTATTACGTTTAGCATATAAATGTTGTAACGATTTATCTTTGATCTCACCAACCACTACTTCTTTAACTTGATAACCTAACGCATAGGCTGCTTGTGCATACGCGACAAACTCCCATTTTTTAATGTTAGTGTTATCAACGATCACAAGTGGGATGCCCTCAGCAAGCGCATTGATATAACGAGCAAGGTTCAAATTATGAAATTCTGATAGCTTGAATTTATCGAAATGATACTCACCTTGTTCGTTATAAAAGTAGTCGTCCGTTGCACAAATCGCGTATTGTGTTTCATCACCTGCGACAAGTTCGTCGACTAAGTTTTGTGCATAATTGCTTTTACCTGAACCTGGGAGCCCTCTTAGAATAAAAACTTGCTTCATTGCCTCTCAACTAATTACTAATTTCTATCACTGAATATACGCCAATGATGCCATATTTATGCAAATTAGTCATGATACTTATATATGGAGTGATATTTAGTGCAATTGACCTTAAAAGAGTTGTCATAAATGGTTTTTTTATTTGCTCATCACAGGTAAGATAATGCCCTCGTACTAAAGGGTACGACAGTTTAAATAATTATTAGAGTAACTAAATCATTGGAGTGAAGATGAGCCACATAGCGATAACGGAGCTACTTAAAGGCACCGTTGCGGTAGACAGCCAAGTAACAGTAAAAGGTTGGATCCGTACACGCCGCGATTCTAAAGCAGGTATTTCTTTCTTAGCCGTACACGACGGTTCTTGTTTTAACCCTATTCAAGCAGTTGTTCCGAATTCGCTCAATAATTATGATGAAGTTACCAATTTGACTGCTGGTTGTTCAGTCAGCGTTACAGGTAAACTGGTTGAGTCTCAGGGCCAAGGCCAAGCTTTCGAAATCCAAGCTGATACAGTTGAAGTTATTGGTCTGGTTGAAAACCCAGATACTTACCCTATGGCTGCAAAGCGCCATAGTATTGAATTCTTACGTGAACACGCGCACTTACGTCCTCGTACAAACGTAATTGGTGCTGTAACACGTGTTCGCAACTGTTTATCACAAGCCATTCACCGTTTCTTCCACGAGCGTGGTTACATGTGGATCAGCACACCAATCATCACTGCAAGTGACTGTGAAGGTGCGGGTGAAATGTTCCGTGTATCAACATTAGATATGCAGAATCTTCCGCTTACAGATAAAGGTGACATTGAC
The DNA here is from genome assembly GCF_049257195.1 of Pseudoalteromonas sp. SS15. Taxonomy (NCBI): domain Bacteria; kingdom Pseudomonadati; phylum Pseudomonadota; class Gammaproteobacteria; order Alteromonadales; family Pseudoalteromonadaceae; genus Pseudoalteromonas; species Pseudoalteromonas sp. SS15. The sequence goes on along the minus strand of NZ_JBMMUD010000001.1, from coordinate 144,197 downwards.
TACTCTGAAGATTTCTTCGGTAAAGAAGCGTTCTTAACTGTATCTGGTCAGTTAAATGGTGAAACATACGCAAGTGCGATGTCAAAAATCTACACATTTGGTCCAACTTTCCGTGCTGAGAACTCAAATACGTCTCGTCACCTTGCTGAGTTCTGGATGGTAGAACCAGAAGTTGCATTTGCCGATCTAGAAGACATCGCGAGCCTTGCTGAAGATATGCTTAAGTATGTATTTAAAGCAGTACTTGATGAGCGTCGTGACGATATGGAATTTTTCGCACAACGAATCGAGAAAACAGCGATCTCTCGTTTAGAAGAGTTTGTTGAAAAAGATTTCGCACAAGTTGATTATACTGATGCAATCACAATCCTTGAGAACTGTGGTAAGAAATTTGAGTTCCCAGTTGAATGGGGTGTAGATTTACAATCTGAGCACGAACGTTATCTTGCTGAAGAGCACTTTAAAGCACCTGTAGTAATTAAAAACTACCCTCGTGACATTAAAGCATTCTACATGCGCCAGAATGAAGATGGCAAAACAGTAGCAGCTATGGACGTAGTAGCACCAGGTATTGGTGAGATCATCGGTGGCTCTCAACGTGAAGAACGTTTAGATGTACTAGATGCACGTTTAGAAGAGATGGGTCTACACAAAGAAGACTACAGCTGGTACCGCGATCTACGTAAATACGGCACAGTACCTCACTCAGGCTTTGGTCTAGGTTTTGAGCGTTTAGTAGCTTATGTGACAGGTATGGGCAATGTACGTGATGTAATCGCCTTCCCTCGTACTAAAGGCAATGCAAACTATTAATCTGCATTAGCTTATAAAAAAGCGCCAAATTGGCGCTTTTTTTGTGTGTTACGAAAAGATGAACAATAATCTCATGCAAAAAAAATCCCCGTTCAGAACGAGGATTTTTTATAGCTAGTTCAACTCACTGTGTGAAATTGATAGCAATTTATAAATTCTTAATTAAAGAACTTCTAATAGCTCAACATCAAAGATTAGAGTTGAGAAAGGTGCGATTGATGCACCAGCACCACGCTCACCGTATGCTAGGTCATGTGGGATATATAGACGGAATTTAGCACCAGGCGCCATTAGTTGAAGTGCTTCTGTCCAACCTTTGATAACACCGTTTACTGGGAATTCTGCAGGTTGACCACGTTCAACAGAGCTGTCGAAAACTGTACCGTTGATTAATGTACCGTGGTAATGAACACGTACAGTTGAATCTGCAGCTGGCTTGTCACCTTCACCTGTTGCTAGTACTTCGTACTGTAGACCTGACTCAGTAACAGTTACTTCTGCACGCTTTGCGTTGTCTTCTAGGAAAGCCGTACCTTCAGCAGCTAAAACTTTAGCTTCTTCTTCGCGACGCTTTTGAATTTCTGCATTGATTGCTTCAAATGCAGCTTGAATTTCAGGGATTTCAACACGAAGTGCTTCACCAGCATACGCATCTTTCATACCTTCAAACACTGAGTGAAGGTTAAGACCATCGAAAGGGTTAGCTTTAAGCTGCTCGCCCATTTGAAGACCGATACCGTAGCTTGCTTTTTCTGCACCTGTATTAAATAAATCAGACATGTAAATTTTCGCTTTTTTAATTTAAAGAATGTTGCAGTGTAACACACTGCAGATTGAGATAAAGGTTACTCTGATTGCTGCTTATCCATTAATTTTTTGAGTTCTATCACAACAAATGTTGCAAACGGTAAACTTAATACCAAGGCAAGTTTTAACTCTTTGCTGTAGTCGATAAGTTGCTCTGTGAAAAAATACCCAAAGCCAATAATACCAAAAGCACCAACTATCATTGCGCAGAATATTGGCCATACTTTTTCGTACTTCACAATTAAGTGACCAACTAATAGATTAAACAGAAATGTGTAGAGAACGGTGTTAAGAAGATTCGGGTCTTGTTGTGCATCGATTGATAATTGCAATGCCATTTCCAAGCCACTGACATAGAAAAAACTAAAAATGATCCAAAGTGAAAAACGCTTTACCAAATCAAGTTTCATACTTCCTCCAAACGAAAAAAACCGCCTAAAGGCGGTTTTGGGAATGAGGTGGCGGAGAGATAGGGATTTGAACCCTAGATACGCTATTAACGTATGCCGGTTTTCAAGACCGGTGCTTTCAACCACTCAGCCATCTCTCCGTTGTTGGCGCGAATAATAGAGAGTTTTACAAACCTTGTAAAGTACTATTTTAAAAAAAGAACCAACATTGAATTGTTTGATTACTAATAATACTGTTTTGGTCGTTTTGCTATGAATGCACCCATTAAACTCACGCAAGTTAAGCTTATGAGTACAAATGCTGAATCAACAAATAATTTTGTGATCTCATCTAATGTATAATTTTGTGTATATAAAAGCGGTGCAAATGAAATGCTTCCGACAAAAAGCAACACTTTAAAAGCTCTAGAGAATTCATAGCGTTTACTATAGTTCATCCACCAAGTAAGTACTAAAAGTAAAAATGAAGCTGGAAGAAATAAATATTGAACTTGTTCCGTGACATAAGATGAATAGTAAGAAAGAGCAGCCCCTATTGCGGACCACAATAACCAAACCCACCAATTCTCTTTTTCTTTTAAAAATAGATTGCCCATAAAGTGTCACATGATTTTATTATTATTAATATCTTTATAAGACTAACAAATATACTGGCTATAAAACAACCGTCTCGGGCAACAAAAAAGCGCTCAATTGAGCGCTTTCTTAATTATGATTTTAAAGCTTTTCGTTGAGCTTCTTTTTGCTGCTGTTTTGCTTGCTTGCGCTGTAGTAAAGCTTCTTGAGCTTCATGCCCTATATGGCCTTCGCCACGCTCTTGCGCCAATTTCATTTGTTTTTGGCGCTCAGCGAAGCGTGCACGCTGCTCTTCAGTTACATTATCAATACAGTGATGACAAGAAACACCCTCTTCATATTCAGGCTTTTGTTTTTCTTCATCGGTGATTGGCATACGACAAGCATGACACTGATCGTATTGACCTTTTTGTAAGTCATGATCGACGGCTACACGGTTATCGAATACAAAACACTCACCTTCCCATAAAGATTCTTCTTTTGGTACTTCTTCAAGGTACTTAAGAATACCGCCTTCTAAGTGGTAAACTTCATCAAAGCCCTGCTCTTTCATATAAGCAGTCGACTTTTCACAACGAATGCCGCCAGTACAAAACATCGCTACTTTTTTATTTTTAGCTGGGTCTAAGTTTTTCTCTGCCCACTCAGGGAATTCACGGAAAGTCTTAGTATTTGGGTCAATAGCATGTTTAAACGTGCCGATTTCAATTTCGTAATCATTACGAGTATCAACAACAACAACATCTGGGTCCGAAATAAGCGCGTTCCAATCTTGTGGCTTAACGTAAGAACCAACCACTTTTAACGGGTCGATACCTTCGACACCCATAGTCACGATTTCTTTTTTAAGTTTTACTTTTGTTCTATAGAACGGACACGTTTCGTCGTAAGACTCTTTAGAAACAATATTATCTAAACCTGGTTGCTCATCTAACCAAGCAAGTAATGTATCGATACCTTCACGTTTTGCAGCAACAGTACCGTTAATACCTTCAGCAGCAAGAAGCAAAGTACCACGTACTTCATTTGCTTCCATAACTTCTAAAAGAGGCTGACGAATTTCTTTGAAGTTTGGTAATGAAACGAATTTATAAAGTGCACATACAACATATTGAGCAGACATAATATTCCTAATTAGCTTTGAATAAGGCTATTAGTTCTTAAGCACGACTAATAGCTAACTACCGGATCGTAAATCCGGCGCCGGAGGCGGTATTGTACGGATTTAACAAAAAAATGCACTAATAAAGCTAAAATATCCCTGTGTTGCACAACTCTGTTTGATATAATTGCTGCTTAAACTTTATTTGGAGTAGTAACTTTGCAATTTACCGAATTAGGTATTGATAGCCGCTTGGCTCAACAACTTTCGCACCAAGGGATAGTTTCACCTACTGAAATTCAGGCTCAGGCCGTTCCGACTGCAATCGCAGGTCACGATGTATTTGCACAATCTAAAACTGGTTCAGGTAAGACATTAGCTTTCTTACTGCCTGCAGTGCACAGAATAATGAAACAAAAAGCACTAAGTAAGCGCGATCCAAGAGCGCTTATCATTGCACCTACACGTGAACTCGCGACCCAAGTTTTTAATCAATGTCGACTGTTAATTGCAAGCACCAATATTTCTTTAGTAAAGATCCTTGGCGGTGAGAACTTTAATGACCAAGTGAAAGCGCTTCGTAAAAACCCACACATTGTTGTGGCTACACCTGGTCGCTTGGCTGATCACCTTTCTCAAAACACCGTGCAATTGAACGGTTTAGAACTGCTTATTTTCGATGAAGCTGATCGCATGTTAGATTTAGGTTTCGAAGAACAATTAAACTTAATCAACCAATCAGCTGATCATCGTCTAAGGCAAACATTGCTATTTTCAGCGACTTTAGATCATGCACAAGTTGAAGTCACTTCTCGTCAGCTCTTAAAAGCACCAAAACGCATCATTTTGAGTGATGCGCAGCAGAAACACGACGACATTGAGCAAGCACTATATTTTGCAGATCACCTTGATCACAAAGAAGCACTTCTCAAACATTTAGTTACTGATGCCTCTGTTGGTCAATGCATCATTTTTACAGCCACAAGAAACGACACGCAGCGCATTAGTGAACTACTTAAAGAAATGGATATCTCTGCAGTAGGTCTTGCGGGTGATTTAACGCAAGCCAAACGCTTAGATATTATGGATTCTTTTAGTCGCGGCTTATTTAAAGTATTAGTGACCACAGACGTTGCGTCACGGGGTCTTGACTTGTTAAGCGTCACGCATGTTATTAATTTCGATCTTCCTAAACAAGCTGAAGAATATGTACACCGAATAGGTCGTACCGGTCGTGCTGGCTTTAAAGGTGTTGCAGTATCATTCGTAGGTCCTAAAGATTGGAAGAGCTACCTTGCCATTAAGTCATATTTACATGAAATCCCTGATTTTAAAGTCATTGAAGGGTTAGAAGGCAAATTTAAAGGCCTCAGACCACCAAAACCGGCCAAAAATATTACCTCAAAATCAAAAGATACGGTTAAAAAGGTTAAGAAAAAACCATATAAAAAACCGATTAAGAAAAATAAAAAGCCTATCCCTGCGCCATTCGACGTGGATGGTGCAGCACCATTAAGACGTAAGCCAAAGCCAACTGAGGAATAATTATGTTAGGCACAAAACAACATTTACAAATCACAGAACTTTGCGCTGAAGGGGCTTATTTAGACGGCGGTCAACTAGGCGAAGTTTTTCTGAAAAAATCTGAAGTATCAGAGTATTTAGAAGAAGGTGATAGTGTTCAGGTTTTCATCTACCAAGATAATTTAGGTCACCCTACTGCTACGACTAAAGATGTAATTGCTCAAGTAGGCGATTTCGCTTTATTACGAGTTAAAGAAATAAATAAGATTGGTGCTTTCTTAGATATTGGTATCGATAAAGATATTTTGTCTCCTTACAATGAACAAAAGCCAAAAATGCGTGAAGGCTATAGTTATCTTGTTAAATTATATTTAGATAATGCAAGCAAACGTATTTGTGCTTCTAGTAACTTAAAGAAATTTTTAGACAAAGAAACACCGTCATATCAACCAAACGAAGAAGTCGATTTAATCGTTGCTTCTAAAACAGATATTGGCTTTAAAGTTATCATTAATGACAGCCATACAGGTGTTGTGTTTTTCAATACCGTTTTCAAAAGACTGTTTATCGGTCAGAAATTAAAAGGCTTTATCAAACAAGTTAGAGAAGATGGCAAAATAGATGTCGTACTTGAAAAGCAAGGCGTGCAAAAATTTAAAGATCTTGGTGAGCAGATTTTGTCTGAACTTAAAAACTCAGAGGGCTTTATTCCTCTTGGCGATAAATCTGATCCTGAAGAAATTAAGAAACGTTTTGGCTCAAGTAAAGCAAACTTTAAAAAAGCCATCGGCGGTTTGTTTAAACAAGGCTTGATTGATATCGAAGCTAAGTCTATTTCTTTGAAAGAAAAGTAAAAATAACTATTTAAGAAAAAGGCAGCTTGCGCTGCCTTTTATATTTTCGTCAATCAATTTAAGCGTTAATTTCCAAATTAATGGCTTCTAACGCTTTAACAGGATCTTCAGCTTTAGTAATTGGTCGACCAATTACTAAATAATCACTTCCCGCTTCGACCGCTTTCTTTGGTGTCATAATACGCTTTTGGTCGCCAACATCTGCACCAACAGGACGAATACCTGGTGTCACTAATTTGAAATCCGCACCCAATTCAGTTTTTAAGCTTTCAGCTTCTTGAGCTGAACATACGACACCATCAAGGCCTGCTTCTTGTGCAAGCTTGGCAAGATATAAAACTTGCTCTTGTGGCGTTTTATCAACACCTAAACGTGATAACTGTGCCTGATCCATGCTTGTTAGAACAGTCACAGCAATCAGTAATGGACCATTTTCATATTTAGCTAAAGCTTCTTTTGCTTTTTGCATCATTTCTAGACCACCACTTGCATGCACGTTAACCATCCACACACCTAGCTCAGCAGCAGCTGTTACAGCTTTAGCAACTGTATTAGGAATATCATGGAATTTTAGGTCTAAGAATACATCAAAACCTAAGTCAACTAACTGTTTAACAAACTGAGGACCGAAATAGGTGAACATTTCTTTACCGACTTTAAGGCGACACGTTTGAGGAGAAAGTTGCTTAACAAAGTCTAATGCTGCTTGTTCATTGTCATAATCAAGCGCAATTAATACTTTTTTAGAATCGTGTTGAGACATAATAATCCTAATCGAATAAAGTTAAGTAAGCCTTAAAAACCATCAACGCCTTTATTTGGTCGTATAGTTTCCCAATGCTTACAAGAAGGGCAAAGCCAATATAATTTATGGCTTGTAAAACCACAGTGACGACACTGATACTCTGGTTTAGTATTTATGTAGGATGTAACTAAATGATCTATCTCATTTAATACATCTTGTAGTTTGTGGTTTTTACTACTCAGCAGTTTTAATAAGTAACTAAAACCTCTAATTGATGGCTCACGTTTTAAACTATCAGTTAGAAATTCTATCGCTTCATTTGCTTTATTTAATTCCAATAAAGATTGGCAATGTTTTATTTTTATCAGCATACCGCCCTTTGGCAATAATTCACTGATCAATTCATAAAACTGAGACTGTAAATTAAGTGCATTATAGCTATGCTCAAGTTGTTCCATATAAATTGGCGCTGTATCAGTAAAGCTACAAATGAGTTTTCGCCAATAATATATACTCTTCACATAATCTTCATTGTTATAAGCATCTAAACCAAGTTCATACATAGGGCGAATTGTTTTGTGGTTTAGTGCAAACGTCTTTTCCATTAATTTAGGCGTTTGATTAGATAATGCGGTTTCACAATAGAAGTTTGCGATTGCGGCACAATGACTTCTTTTACTAAATAAGTCACTGTGAGCTTCAAACATATTCACGCCTTTTTGCCATTCGCTCATTTGTGAATATAAATTAATAATTGGCTCTAGTGCTTGCGTGTTATTCGACTTAACTAGAATAATTAAATGCTCTTCGGCGCTGTCTAATAAGCCAGCCATAATGTAATCTTGCGCAAGTTCTAGTCTGCAATCAGACATGATGCGTTCATCTAAATTAGGCTGATTAAGAAGGAGTTCATGAATTTTGATTGCTCTATCTATTTCGCCTCGTTTGCGAAATAAACTGGCTAAAGTAAGGTAATGCTCGACAGAGTCGGCAGAAACTTCAAGAAGTTGAATAAGGTGTTCAAGACCCTGATCTTCTTCACGGTCTAGTAAGAATTTTAGCCCTTTACTATATTCGGACGTGATTTTTCTGCTGTATTCATGAGCTTGATTTTTAGCACTATTCTTACCCATTACATAACCGTAAGCAGCAGCAACAGGAAGAAGTAAAAACAGCAGTTCTATCATTATTGAGTATTTATCTGATCAGCGTTTACTTTATCTTTTCTATTTAAACGGTAATTCTGCCATTTAAGTTTAGAAACTGAAGCAGTGCCGATTAAACAACCAATCAACAACCCAATAATAAATGTGATTGCGAGAATAGTGGCAAGAGGTAAAGTGCTACTCGCTAATATATAGTTTACTTGTACTTCTGAAGGGTTTTGTGAACCTATTACAAAAGCTAAAACTATTAGAACTAACAACAATCCTTTTTTGGCGATCTTTACCAACTGCTACCCTACCCTTAACCTGCAATACTTGCGTTTACTCTGTCTCTAAGCTCTTTACCAGGCTTAAAGTGTGGGACGTGTTTACCATCTAATTCAACTGTTTCACCAGTCTTAGGGTTACGACCAGTACGAGGGGCACGGTAATGTAGCGAAAAACTACCAAATCCACGGATCTCAATGCGATCTGAATCTGCTAATGACCCTGCCATTTGTTCAAGAATCTCTTTAACGGCATTTTCAACGTCCTTCACAGGAATATGAATATGTTGTTCAGCTAACTGTTCTATCAATTCTGACTTTGTCATAATTTTTCCTCAAAATAAAAAGAAAGGGCAAAAGTGCCCTTTCTATCTGTACTCGAAATTAGTCTTTCTGAGCGTTTTTGAAAGCTGCAGCCATTGCATTTTCGAATGCTGGCTCTTCTTTCTTAAGCTTCTCAAGAACTTCTTTCTCTTCAGCTTCGAACATAGCTTTAACTGATAGGCTGATAGTACGGTTCTTACGATCAACACCTACGAATTTAGCTTCGATTTCGTCGCCTGCAGAAACAACAGTTGTTGCATCTTCAACACGCTCTTGAGCGATGTCAGCTACACGGATGTAACCTTCAACACCTTCGATAAGCTCAACAGTTGCACCTTTCGCGTCAACTTCAGTCACTTTACCTTTAACAATAGCACCTTTTTTGTTTGCGTCTAGGTAGTTATTGAAAGGATCTGCTTCAATTTGCTTAACGCCTAGTGAGATACGCTCACGCTCTGGGTCAACTTGAAGTACGATTGCAGTGATTTCGTCGCCTTTCTTGTACTCACGTACCGCTTCTTCACCTGGAGTGTTCCAAGAGATGTCAGATAGGTGTACAAGACCGTCGATACCACCTTCAAGACCGATGAAGATACCGAAGTCAGTGATAGACTTGATCTTACCAGTAACTTGGTCGCCTTTGTTCTGTAGGCGAGCAAATTCTTGCCATGGGTTAGCAATACACTGCTTAAGACCTAGAGAAATACGACGACGCTCTTCGTCGATTTCAAGAACCATAACTTCAACAGTGTCACCTAGTGAAACAACTTTTGAAGGGTGGATGTTTTTGTTAGTCCAATCCATTTCTGAAACGTGAACTAGACCTTCAACACCTTCTTCGATTTCAACGAAACAACCGTAGTCAGTTAGGTTAGTTACACGACCTGAAAGCTTAGCACCTTCAGGGTAACGACCAGCGATAGCTGCCCATGGATCTTCGCCAAGTTGCTTAAGACCTAGAGAAACACGTGTCTTCTCTTTGTCGAACTTAAGTACTTTAACTGCGATTTCGTCACCAACGTTAACGATTTCACTTGGGTGCTTAACGCGCTTCCAAGCCATGTCAGTGATGTGTAGAAGACCATCAACACCACCTAGGTCTACGAATGCACCGTAGTCAGTAAGGTTCTTAACGATACCTTTAACTTCTTGACCTTCAACAAGGTTAGCAAGTAGTTCATCACGCTCTTGTGAGTTTTCAGACTCGATAACTGCACGACGAGAAACAACAACGTTGTTACGCTTCTGGTCAAGCTTGATTACTTTGAACTCTAACTCTTTACCTTCAAGGTGAGTTGTGTCACGTACTGGACGAACATCAACAAGTGAACCAGGTAGGAATGCACGGATTGAATCAACTTCAACAGTGAAACCGCCTTTAACTTTACCATTGATGATACCAGTAACAGTCTCTTGCTCTTCACATGCTTTTTCAAGACGGATCCAAGCTTCGTGACGCTTAGCTTTCTCACGAGAAAGGATAGTTTCACCGAAACCATCTTCGATAGCATCTAGTGCTACGTCTACTTCATCACCAACAGCAACTTCTAGTTCACCAGCAGCATTTTTGAATTGCTCAGCAGGGATTGCACTTTCAGATTTAAGGCCAGCGTCAACAAGAACGATGTTGTTCTCGATTGAGATAACAGTACCTTTAACGATTGAACCTTGTTCTGCTTCAAAACCCTTTAGGCTTTCTTCAAATAACTGCGCAAAATTTTCTGACATTATACGTCTCTAAATATTTAATAATCCAATTGGCAACCATGCCGCATGGGGTAGTTTAACAAGCACCGACTTCCTGTCAGTACATTAAAAATCTATGCTATAAGAGATTGTTTTAACTTACCATTAATGACGGCTTGTTCAAGAATGTTTTGAACTTCATTAAACACTTGTTCAGCGTTTAATGTTGTCGTATCAATTACAATGGCATCTTCAGCAGGCACTAGCGGCGCTACCTTACGATTCATATCTCTGTCATCTCTCGCTTGAATATCAGCAAGAAGACCACTTAGTGTAACATTTAACCCACGACCATTCAACTCGTCGAAACGACGTTGAGCACGCTCTTCTGCGCTTGCTGTAAGGTAAATCTTAACTTCTGCATTTGGAAATACAACTGTGCCCATATCACGACCATCTGCAATTAAACCTGCTTCGGTTCTAAATGCACGCTGGCGACGCAACAAAGCTTCACGAACTCGTGGTAACGCAGCAACTTTTGATGCAGCAGCGCCCACTTCTTCATTTCGGATCGTTAAACTAACGTCTTCGCCTTCTAAAATCACTTTACATGATTTAGTTTCACGGTCGATTGGAAATTGCACATCAAGATTAGCAGCAAGAGGCACTAATGCTTCTTCGTTGTCTAATTCTATGTGGTGATGAATTGCAGCAAGCGCTAAAACGCGGTAAATCGCCCCACTATCTAACACTTCCCAATTCAATTTTTCAGCTAATAAACGACAAACAGTTCCTTTACCTGAACCACTTGGACCGTCAACGGTGATAACTGGCATTGCAGCCTGCATTTAAACCTCCTGAAATGCTCACCAAAAAATTCCGCGGCATTATACATCATGTTTTATGAATAGATCCTGTTTTAGCTGTAACTTTTTGTTAAATAATATAATTGAGGTACAGGGCTATAATGTTATAACCCTGCTTTTTCAAGATCTTGGGAGATTAATGAGTGCTCAATGATGCAAGTACATCGAAGTATGTTGGGAAGGTTTTCGCCGTACATTTTGGATCATTAATGATCACTTCTTGGCCGCCCACTGCGACCATTGAAAAACACATGGCGATTCTATGATCATCATAAGTATCAATATCAACTAAGTTCAATGTTTCAGGTGGTGTAACTTCAATAAAGTCATTACCTTCAACAACTTCAGCACCTAATTTTTTTAATTCAGTTGCCATAGCATGTAGTCGATCTGTTTCTTTTACACGCCAATTGTATATATCTCTAATAGCCGTTTTACCTTTGGCAAACAGTGCCACTGTCGCTAAAGTCATAGCAGCATCAGGAATTGCATTGGCATTGATATCAACGCCCTTTAATTCGCCTTTGCGAACGACCAGTTTTTCATCATACCAATCGATCTTCGCGCCAACTTGCTCCATGACTGTTGCAAAACCAATATCTCCCTGCACACTTGCCTTGCCGACGCCATTAATTTCTATTTCACCACCATTGATGGCTGCAGCAGCAATAAAGTAAGACGCAGATGAGGCATCCCCTTCTACCATAATGCTCTTTGGTGACTGATAGCCTTGACCTGCTTTAACAACAAAATGCTGGTAATTGTCATTTTCTACATGCACACCAAATTTTGCCATCACACCTATTGTAATATCGATATAGGGTTTTGAAACTAGTTCACCTTTTATAGAGATATTTAAATCTCCACCGAATAAAGGGGCAGCCATTAAAATCGCTGTCAAAAACTGACTTGAAATACTGCCATCAATTCCTACATGTCCGCCTGCTAGCTTTTTACCAAGGATTTTTAATGGTGGATAATCTTTATTTTTAAGGTAAGTAATATCTGCATCAATAGAATCTAATGCATCAACTAAATGACCTATCGGGCGCTCCTCCATTCTAGGCTCGCCAATGAGCTCATAATTGCCTTCAATAGCGGCTAAAACAGCTGTCAGAGGACGATATGCAGTACCAGCATTACCTAAAAATAGCGGTTCATCTGGCGTTTTAAATTTGCCTGAAACACCATGCACTGTTGCAATGGTCTTGTCTTCGTTAAGTTCAACTTTAACACCTAACTGTCCAAGTGCTTTTAGCATGTGTCTTATGTCATCGCTATCAAGCAAGTTAGTGACTTGCGTCACACCATCAGCAAGTGCTGCAAGGAGCAAAATTCGGTTTGAAAGGCTTTTTGAGCCAGGTAAGGTTACTGAACCGCTTACCTTTTTAATTGGCTTTAAGGTAAGTTGTTCCATTAACTATTTTCCTGTGCAAATTTATCCATAAACGCGACTAGAGCTTCAATACCTTCTACTGGCATTGCGTTATAAATACTTGCACGCATACCGCCAACAAACCTATGTCCTTCAAGAGCTAACAATCCTGCGTTTTCAGCTTCAGCTAAGAACTTATCATTTAAAGCATCATCTTTTAACCAGAATGGGACATTCATCAATGAGCGACAGTGTGTAGCAACTTTATTAGAATAGAAGTCTGAGCTGTCAATATAGTCATATAGGATCGCTGCTTTTTTCTTATTATGCGCTTCCATTGCTTTAACACCACCGATTGACTCTAGGTATTGAAATACTTCATTTGCTAAATACCAAGCAAAAGTTGGCGGCGTGTTATACATACTGCCTTGTTTAGCTTCAATCGCATAGTCAAGTATAGCTGGACGTGGTAAGCCTTCTCGCTTTAACAAGGTTTTACGCACGATAACAATACATAAACCTGAAGGGCCGATATTTTTCTGAGCACCAGCATAAATTAAATCAAAATCATCTACATTGATTTCACGTGACAAGATCATTGAAGACATATCTGCCACGATCGGTGCATCGTGCTTTGGTACATCGTATATCTCAATACCGTCGATTGTTTCGTTAGGACAATAATGAATAAACGATGCTTTCTCTGGCAAGTTCCACTGTGCAACTGGCTGAATATCGAATTGACCATCTACATCAGTGCGAATATTAATGCCTTCTACTTCAGTAAATTTTGCACCTTCTGTCGTCGCGCCACTAGACCAAATACCATTCTCAACATAAACACCAGGAGCATCATCTAGGTGAAGATTTAAAGGCACAGCAGCAAATTGTCCACGACCACCGCCATGCATAAATAAAACTTCAAATTCATCTGAAATATTCATTAAACGACGAAGGCTTGCTTCGCACTCTTTTACCATTTCTAGGTAAGGCTGAGCTCTGTGGCTCACTTCCATGACAGATACACCTAGGTTCTGCCAATTTAAAAATTCTTGTTGTGCTTTTTTCATTACTTCTGGTGGCAACATTGCCGGACCAGCACAAAAGTTATATACCGTCATTTCCTCATTCCTAAACTGTATATTTGTGAACACATTGAGTTATCGTTATAAATAACTTCACGCTTTTTAGAGTTAAAAAAAGCGGCCGAAGCCGCTTTTTAAGATTTATTCACTCGGAGTATCTTCGCTACTCTCTTGTGTACCTTCTGGGTTATCTTGCACTACTGCTTCAGAACCGTCTTCAGGTAATTCATCAACTTCGATTTCCTCGATACGTTGTAAACCAACTACTTGTTCTTCGTCAATAGTTCTTATCAAAATAACACCTTGTGTGTTACGACCTACTGTAGAAACTTCGTTAACACGGGTACGCACAAGCGTGCCGCGGTTTGAGATAATCATGATTTCATGGTTATCTTCAACTTGCACCGCACCGACTACGTTACCGTTACGCTCCGATACCTTAATTGATACAACACCTTGTGTTGCACGGCTCTTCGCTGGGTAGTCTTCTAGTGGTGTACGTTTACCATAACCATTTTCAGTAACGGTCAAGATTGCACCGTCATTCTTAGGCACGATCAATGATACAACTTTAACACCGTCAGGCATCTTAATACCGCGAACACCGGTTGCTGTACGGCCCATAGGACGTAAGGCCAGCATTTCTTCGCCAGTTTCAGGGTCAATTTTAACTTCACCTGTTTCTGAATCACGAAGCTTTTCGTTGAATCGAACTACTTTACCGTGATCAGTGAATAGCATGATATCGTTGCTACCATCTGTGATGTCAGCGCCGATCAAGTTATCACCTTCGTTAAGGTTGATTGCAATAATACCGCTTGCGCGTTGACGGCTATACGCTGTTAAAGGTGTCTTCTTAACAGTACCGTTTGCCGTTGCCATCAATACATACTTGTCATCTTCATATTCACGAACTGGTAAAATGGTCGTGATACGCTCATCCGCTTCTAACGGTAACAAGTTAACGATTGGCTTACCGCGTGCTTGACGAGAAGCTAGAGGTAATTGATACACTTTCAACCAGTACATTCTACCAGCTGTTGAGAAACACAAAATGGTGTCATGTGTATTTGCAACTAACAAACGTTCGATGAAGTCTTCATCTTTCATCTTAGTAGCTGCTTTGCCTTTACCACCACGACGCTGCGCTTCGTAATCAGATAATGGTTGATACTTTACATAGCCTTCGTGAGAAAGTGTCACAACAACATCTTCTTCATTAATCAGATCTTCAAGGCTAATATCGTGGGCAGCAGCACTGATCTCAGTACGACGCTCATCACCATATTGCTCTTTGATTTCAACAAGCTCATCACGGATAACTTCCATTAATCTATCTGGTGAAGAAAGGATATAAAGCAGTTCAGCAATTAGGTCTAATAACTCCTGATATTCACCAAGGATCTTCTCGTGTTCAAGGCCTGTTAGCTTGTGTAAGCGTAAATCAAGAATAGCTTGTGCTTGTTGTTCAGATAAATAGTACTGACCATCGCGAATACCTAGCTCAGCAGCTAACCAATCAGGACGTGCAACATTGTCTTCACCAGCCTTTTCAAGCATGGCTTTAACTGTACCCAACTCCCAAGGACGAGCAACAAGCGCTTGTTTCGCTTCAGAAGGCGTTGGAGACTTACGAATTAACTCAATAATGGGGTCGATATTCGCAAGTGCAATTGCTAAACCTTCAAGTGTATGCGCTCTATCACGGGCTTTACGTAAATCGAATACCGTACGACGAGTAACAACTTCACGACGGTGGATAATAAACGCATCAAGCATTTCTTTTAGGTTGAAACACTTAGGTTGGTTATTATCTAGCGCAACCATATTCATACCGAATACAGTTTGCATTTGTGTTTGTGCGTAAAGGTTATTTAATAGAACTTCACCCACTTCACCACGCTTAACCTCAATAACGATACGCATACCGTCTTTGTCAGATTCGTCACGAAGTGCACTAATGCCTTCGATTTTCTTATCTTTTACAAGCTCAGCGATTTTTTCGATTAAACGCGCTTTGTTAACTTGATATGGAATTTCATGGACGATAATAGTCTCACGACCTGTTTTTTCATCCACTTCAATTTCAGCACGCGCACGAATGTAAATCTTACCACGACCCGTTTTGTATGCTTGTTCGATGCCCTTCTTACCGTTAATGATCGCGGCAGTTGGGAAATCTGGACCTGGGATATATTCGATTAACTCTTCAATCGTTAAATCAGGGTTTTGAATAAGCGCTAAACAGCCATTGATCACCTCAGTTAAGTTATGAGGTGGAATGTTTGTTGCCATACCTACAGCAATACCTGAAGAACCATTCACTAGTAAGTTAGGTACTTTAGTTGGTAATACATCAGGGATTTGCTCTGTACCATCATAGTTTGGTACATAGTCAACGGTTTCTTTTTCAAGATCGGCAAGCAGTTCATGCGACATTTTCGCCATACGCACTTCGGTATAACGCATCGCAGCTGCTGAGTCACCGTCAACAGAACCGAAGTTACCTTGACCGTCAACCAGCATATAACGTAGAGAGAAAGGCTGAGCCATACGAACAATCGTGTCGTATACAGCACTGTCACCATGTGGGTGGTATTTACCGATAACATCACCGACAACACGAGCCGACTTCTTATAAGGCTTATTCCAGTCGTTACGAAGCTCATTCATGGCAAATAATACACGACGGTGAACAGGCTTTAGACCGTCACGTACGTCTGGTAATGCACGACCTACGATTACACTCATCGCGTAATCTAGGTATGAATTTTTTAACTCGTCTTCGATATTGACCGGGAGGATTTCATTGGCGAGATCAGTCATTGATTGCACTTTCCTTCAGAGTCTATCTCTATTAGCACTATCAAGTGCCCTAGAGATTAAGTTATTATTAATATCAACGCCCATGCTAACACAGATTTATTATTATTACAGGCGCAAAATCCGTGTGATTTTGAAATAATCCAATTTAAATGCGCTCAGATTCACGAGGAAGTTTTTTATGACCGAGCATCAGAATGTAGATCCACAAGAAATTGCGAAATTTGAGAGCATCGCAGAAAGATGGTGGGATACAGAAGGAGAATTTAAACCCCTTCATGATATTAATCCGTTACGTCTCGATTTTATTAATGACAAATCTAATGGTTTATTTAATAAACAAGTTGTCGATATCGGCTGTGGTGGCGGTATTTTAACTGAAAGCATGGCGAAACTTGGAGCCAAAGCGACCGGTATAGACTTAGGCCAAGAGCCACTCAATGTTGCCAAACTGCACGCTTTAGAAGTGGGTGTAAAAGTTGACTATATAAAAGTACCCGCAGAAGAATTTGCCGCAAACAATACTGAGAAATTTGATGTAGTAACATGCATGGAAATGCTTGAGCACGTCCCAGATCCTGAATCTATTATTCAAGCTGCTGCACAAATGGCAAAGCCTGGCGCAAGTGTGTTCTTTTCAACGTTAAACAAAACCATTAAAGCGTATTTGCTTGCTATCGTCGGTGCTGAAAAAATTCTAAAAATGGTACCTGAGGGTACACATGAGCACGATAAGTTTATTCGCCCTTCTGTTTTAATCGGCTGGGCTGAAAAAGCAGGTCTTAAAGTTCGCGCCAGTGCGGGGATCAATTACAACCCAATCAATAAAACATTCACCTTGACTGATGATGTCAGTGTGAATTACTTACTACATTTCGAGAAACTTGATTAATGAAGGCTGTCATATTCGATTTAGATGGCACCCTACTCGACACCACTGACGACTTGGGGGCAGCTTTAAACCACGTTCTTGAAATAAATGGCCTTGCTGCTGTATCTCGAGAAGTATATAGCCCTGCTATTTCTGACGGCGTAAAAGCACTTTTAGAAGTTGGCTTTGGTAGTAGGCTCGCTGAATTTGATTTAGCTCGCTTAAGACAAGATGTACTTGATCGTTATGAAGCCAATATTGCAGTGCATACTAGTTGCTTTGACGGTGTACCAGAATTAATTCAGTCTTTGCATGATGATGATATAAAAGTCGCTATCATGACAAATAAGCCCACATTCCTGACTTTACCTCTTGTTGGACAAATTTCAGCACTTAAAGAAATTGAAGTTATTGTTTGTGGAGACACATTAGATGAAGCTAAGCCTTCACCTAAACCATTATTATATGCAGCGGAACAATTAGGCACTAGCTCATCCGAATGCCTTTATGTCGGTGATGCACAACGAGATATTCAAGCAGCAAAAGCGGCTGGTATGACTTCTGCCTGTGCGTTATGGGGATACATCCCTAGTCTTGAAGACGCCTACAGTTGGCAAGCAGATCTAAATTTAACTAACCCACTTTTAGTACTAGACCATATCTAGTGCTCATATTTACGCCAGAACACTATATCTAGTGTTTTGGCTCTTTCATCGCCACAAGCTGCTCATTAAGAAAACACTCTAAAAATTTTTTTATTTTCTTTAAAAATCGCATCATTTTTATTGATTTCCTGCTGAGGTTACTTGCGTCAAACCTCAAAAGGTTAATAGTTACTAACACTTTTTATTTATCCCAAACTTATCCACATTTGTGCATTTACCTTGCTATTGCAAATTAAATTGAACCCCACTATCTTGTGATCCCAATCAGAAGAACCACCATATATAGTGGTCAAAACCTGAGCTATTTTTCGCCAATTATTTTTTAAATATTCAATCCGAAGGATTACAGGCACAGCTATGAACCAACAGTTATCTGTCAGTAAAAGAAACGGCCGCAAAGAGCCGCTCGATCTCGATAAAATTCACCGCGTCATTACTTGGGCTGCAGAAGGCCTAGATAATGTTTCAGTTTCTCAGGTTGAATTAAAGTCACACATTCAATTTTATGATGGGATCCGTACTGAAGATATTCATGAAACTATCATTAAAGCTGCTGCCGATTTGATCGATAAAGACTCTCCAGATTACCAGTACCTTGCTGCGCGTTTAGCTATTTTCCACTTACGCAAAAAAGCATATGGCCAGTTTGAGCCGCCACGTTTATACGATCACATTACAAAGCTGGTTGAACAAAAGCGTTATGATCAACACCTTCTTATCGATTACACCGAGCAAGAAATTGACGAGCTTGATAACTACTTAGATCATAGCCGCGACTTAAACTTTAGCTATGCAGCTGTGAAACAGTTAGAAGGTAAGTACCTTGTACAAAACCGTGTAACTGGCGAAATCTATGAGAGCGCTCAGTTTTTATACATTCTTGTTGCTGCAAGTTTATTCTCTGATTACCCTAAAGAAACTCGTCTTGATTACATCAAACGTTTCTATGATGCGGTTTCTTTATTCAAGATTTCATTACCTACACCTATCATGGCTGGTGTTCGTACACCAACACGTCAATTCAGCTCTTGTGTATTAATTGAAACGGGTGATAGCTTAGACTCAATCAATGCGACTTCATCAGCTATCGTTAAATACGTTAGCCAACGTGCTGGTATCGGTATTAATGCGGGTCGTATTCGCGCGTTAGGCAGCCCAATTCGTAACGGTGAAGCTTACCACACAGGTTGTATTCCATTTTATAAGCATTTCCAAACGGCTGTTAAAAGTTGTTCCCAAGGTGGTGTGCGCGGTGGTGCAGCGACCTTATTCTACCCGCTTTGGCATTTAGAAGTAGAAAACCTACTGGTACTTAAAAACAACCGTGGCGTTGAAGAAAACCGTGTTCGTCACCTAGATTACGGTGTGCAGTTCAACAAAACGATGTACGCTCGCCTTATCAAAGACGACTACATCACACTATTCAGCCCGTCTGATGTGCCAGGTCTTTATGATGCATTCTTTGAAGATCAAGAAGAGTTCGAGCGTTTATATACGCAGTACGAGCAAGATGAGTCTATTCGTAAAAAGCGCATTAAAGCGATTGAATTATTCTCTATGTTTGCGCAAGAGCGTGCGAGTACAGGCCGCGTTTACTTACAAAACGTTGACCACTGTAATACACATAGTCCGTTTGATTCAAAAGTTGCACCTATTCGTCAGTCTAACTTATGTCTTGAAATTGCGTTGCCGACAAAGCCGCTTTCACATATTAATGACCCAGAAGGTGAAATCGCGCTGTGTACGCTATCAGCATTTAACCTTGGCGCAATCGAATCTCTAGATGAACTTGAAGAGTTAGCCGAGCTTGCCGTTCGTGCACTGGATAATCTATTAGATTTCCAAGACTACCCTGTTCCTGCTGCTCACACTGCAACTATGGGTCGTCGTACGCTAGGTATTGGTGTAATTAACTATGCTTATTATCTTGCGAAAAATGGCGTAAAATACTCTGATGGCAGTGCAAATAACCTAACACACCGCACATTTGAAGCGATTCAATACTATCTAATGAAAGCTTCAAATGAACTAGCGAAAGAGCGTGGTGCATGTCCTAAGTTCAATGAGACAACGTATTCAAAAGGTATTATGCCGATTGATACATACAAGCGTGACCTAGATAACATTTGTAGCGAAGAACTTCGTCTTGATTGGGATGCGCTACGCGCAAGCATTCAAGAGCACGGTATGCGTAACTCGACAGTATCTGCTCTGATGCCATCAGAGACCTCTTCACAGATCTCAAATGCGACAAATGGTATTGAGCCACCTCGTGGCCATATCAGTGTTAAGGCAAGTAAAGATGGTATCTTGAAGCAGGTAGTGCCTGAGTATGAAAAGCTAAAAGATCAATATGAGCTACTTTGGGACATCCCATCGAATGACGGTTACCTTGGTCTTGTTGGTATTATGCAGAAGTTTATAGACCAAACTATCTCTGCAAACACAAATTATGATCCAAGCCGCTTTGAAGGTGGTAAAGTACCAATGAAGTTGCTTCTTAAAGACCTGCTTACTGCTTATAAGTTGGGTGTTAAGACACTTTATTATCACAATACACGTGATGGTGCGTCAGACTCTCAAGACGAATTAAAACCAGAAATTGAAGATGATGGCTGCGAAGGCGGCGCGTGTAAAATTTAATTAAGACGTGAGTAAGCAGTGTGCTTACTCATTTTTTTGCGTTATCGAGTATTATTAAATATGTCTTATTCTACATTTAGCAGAAATCATAACGACCAGTTAAAAGAACCAATGTTTTTTGGTCAAACTGTAAACGTGTCACGTTATGACCAGCAGAAATACCCTATTTTTGAAAAGTTAATTGAAAAGCAGCTTTCGTTTTTCTGGCGTCCAGAAGAAGTTGATGTGTCTAAAGACCGCTTAGATTTCCAAGCGTTGCCTGAACATGAAAAGCACATTTTCTTAAGCAACTTGAAATATCAAACATTGCTTGATAGTGTTCAAGGCCGTTCGCCAAACGTTGCATTATTACCTATCGTTTCAATCCCTGAGCTTGAAACTTGGATTGAAACTTGGGCGTTCAGTGAAACAATTCACAGCCGTTCATATACACATATTATTCGTAACGTCACGCAGTCACCTGAAGTTATCTTTGACGACATCGTAAGCAACGATAAAATCAATGAGCGTGCTGACGCGGTTACTAAGTATTATGACGAATTAATCGAAAAGGTTTCTATTTATAACCTTTACGGTGAAGGCAAGCATGTCATTAATGGCGAAGAAGTTCGAATTAACTTATTTGAACTTAAGAAACTGCTTTATCTTTGCATCATGTCTGTAAACATTTTAGAAGCTATCCGCTTCTATGTCAGCTTCGCTTGTTCATTTGCTTTTGCAGAGCGTGAACTGATGGAAGGTAACGCAAAAATCATCAAGCTTATCGCCCGTGACGAAGCCCTTCACCTTTCTGGTACTCAGCATATTCTAAATATTATGCAAGAAGGTAAAGACGATCCTGAGATGTCTATTGTTGCTGCGCAATGTGAAGCCGAAGCAATTCGTATGTTCGAAGAAGCTGCACAGCAAGAGAAAGAATGGGCTGAATATCTGTTTAAAGACGGTTCCATGATTGGTTTAAACAAAGACATTCTTTGCCAATATGTTGAATACATTACGAACACTCGTATGTCAGCTGTTGGTTTAAAGCCTATCTTTGAAACGAAGAGTAACCCAATCCCTTGGATCAATGCCTGGTTAGTATCAGACAACGTTCAAGTTGCTCCGCAAGAAGCTGAGATCAGCTCTTACCTAGTCGGCCAAATCGACTCTCAGGTCGATGCATCTGACTTCGGTGATTTCGATTTATAATGAACTCGAAACCTAGTTCCAAAATATCTATTGAAGAACATTCTGAGCCGCTTACATTTGCGGCTCAGTGCCCTTCCATACTTGATGCACTCGAAAAAGCAAATATCGAAGTCACTTATCAATGTAGAGAAGGCTTTTGTGGTGCATGTAGAGCCAAACTTAACTCAGGTGAAGTGATTTACAACCAAGAGCCGTTAGCATTTGTAAGAGATGGTGAAGTATTAATGTGTTGCTCTAAACCTTTAACTGATATTTCAATCACATTACTCTAGTTTTAAAAAAGTTGTTTTACTTCTGTTTGGTAGTAACCTGACTTATCACTCACACTCATCGAATTCTGTTCAATTAGAATATTCCAGTGCATACTATTGGTTAGGTTTGTTTTTAGTTCTTCTATGAAGCTTGCTTTAAGGGTGAAAATACTAATATTGTGATGCTGTATTAAGTGTGGTGATACTTCTTCGTACCAGCCCTCACCGTCGATAGTTAAAATCAAAAGTTTATCGTAAAGTTTACATAGCCTGTTGATTTCGCTTATGTCTAACTCTGATACATATAATGCTATAACAATCTCTTGCTCATCGTTTTCACACCAAACATCCGGATACGATTTATCTGACTTTTGATTCAAAAAAGTACGTTGGTTATAGGAAAGTGCACAAAACCCTAATATCCTAAGTAGAAAGTGCTCTAGAGTTTCTCTTTTTGCAACAGCAGTTGTAAACACTTCAATATGATTTGCATGGTGAAAAAGATCCGCCACTTTTAACCTTGCTTTAAATACAAAAGGTTTGCTCATCAGATGCTCCTATCCCTAATAAACAAACTTTAGGTCAAAAATGCGATAATTCAACAAAGCTACAGTATAACATTCGTTGATCGCAGGCACAGTGTTGTTATACCATAACCATAACTGAGAACACTTATGAAGTACTAAGATGAAAAAACACTCTATACTTGCGACTGCAATTCTAACAGCTCTTTCTGCAGGCAATGCATATGCCGCTCAAATCACTGGTAAAGTGATTGACTCAAACAAACAACCTATATCTGGTGCAAAGGTCCACCTTCATGGTAAAAAGCAATCTGTTATTACTGATAGGTTTGGCAAATTTAGCATCAACACTGATTCTGATAGTCAGCTACACATCACTAAAAACAACTACATCGACCAGCGAATTGATATCAAAGCAGATCAAGGTAACGTACTAGTGTCTTTAGAGCCTAGTTCAGTTGAAAGTATCGTTGTCTATGCCTCTGCCCTTCATAAAAACAATTTAGAAATGGCATCACCTGTTTCAGTTTTATCTGGCGATGAATTGAAAAAGCAAGCTAAGCCAACTCTAGGCGAAACACTTAAAGGTCAGCCTGGTATTAATGCGAGCTACTTCGGGCCAGTATCTTCTAGCCCAATTATTCGTGGCTTAGATGGTCCAAGAGTAAAAATCACGCAAAATGGCTTAGATAGTAGCGACGCTTCTCGTATTGGTCCTGACCATGCGACTAGTAACGAAAGTTTATCAGCAGAACAAATAGAGGTATTACGTGGCCCAGCAACCCTACTTTATGGCTCTGGTGCAATAGGTGGAGTTGTAAACGTTGTAGATAACCGTATTCCCACAGACATCATTGAGTCGTCAACGGGTGCTGTTGGATATAGCTTCGATACTGTGTCTAAAACGAATACTTATGCTGCATTATTCGAAACAGGTAATGATGGATTCAATTTCCATTTTGACGGTGTGGTAAGAAACGGTAAAGATTATGACACACCTGAATATCCTTCTTATGAAGAACATAGTGATCATGATGAACACGAAGCCCATGAAGAGCACGGTGAACATGAAGCACACGAAGAGCATGAAGAGCACGATGAACAGGAAGCACTACTAAAATCTGTACCAAATACATTCATCGACTCTCAACAGGTTAATTTTGGTACCAGCTATGTCAATGACCATCTGACTTTAGGATTTTCATTTGGCAGAATTGATACAGATTATGGTATTCCAGCTCATAGCCATGCTCATCATGACCACGAACACGAAGAACACGAGCACGAAGAACACGAGCATGAAGGCCATGAAGAAGATGAACATGAATCTCATGAAGACGAAGGTCATAATGAAGAAAGTGTTTTTGCACGGGTAAAACAAGACCGTTGGCAAGCACTTTTAAATTACGCACTTCACAACGATTACATTGAAAATATTAATGTGAAAGCAGGTTTTACAGATTATCAACACAGTGAAATTGAAGGCGGCGCTGTAGGCACAACTTTCAAAAATAAAACGTCTGAATTAAGAACCAGTGTTGAGCATAAACTTGCTGGTTGGCATGGCATTATTGGCTATCATTTCTCTGATAGTGATTATGAAGCTCAAGGTGCAGAGGCATTTACGCCTGCTACTGAAACAAGAAGTCATGCGCTTTATGTCTTAGAAGAAAAAAAGTTTGGTGACTTTACCCTTGAGCTTGGTGCTAGAATTGAAGATTACAAACTTTCTAGTGTTATCACTGAGGAAGCACACGAAGAGCATGATGAGCACGAGCACGAGCACGAGCACGAGCACGAAGAGCATGACGAAAAACGTTTACTTGCATATGAGTTAAACCAAACAAATATGAGCTACTCTATTGGTGGTGTATATGATTATGCTGAAGGACAAAACATAGCTGTTAACTTGTCACACTCTGAACGTTCACCTTTAACCGCCGAACTACTTTCTAACGGTACGCATATAGCAACAAGTACTTATGAGTTAGGGCTTGGTTATCATTTAGAAAATGGTGAAGCCCACTTCGAACCAGAAGATATTCAACAAGAAGTTTCTACGAACTTTGACATCAGCTTTAGAAAATTCACTGGTGATTTTGGTTACACACTGAACTTTTTCTATAACGATGTTGAAAACTATTATTATCAAGAAAATACTGGTTTAATTTACTCTTCTGAACATGGTATTGAAGAAGCTGACCATGAGCATGAAGGCGCGTTACCTGTATACCAATTCAATAGCCAAGATGCTGAGCTATATGGTTTTGAGTTAGATACGCACTATAAGCTAAACGATGAAAACACGATTAAACTATTTGCAGATTCAATCACAGCAAAACTAAAAGACTCAAGTTATTTACCTCGTATTCCGAGTAATAAAATTGGTGTTAAATACGAATACGCACTAGAGAATTTAGTTGCAGATGTAACTGTTACCCATTACGCAAGTCAAAATAAAATTACTGCCTACGAGAGTAAAACAGACGCTTATACGTTGGTTGATTTCAGCATGCAGTATGATTTTGATATCGCCGGTAATGATGTAATGGCTTATTTTAATATCGATAACTTAACAGATGAATTAGGCTTCGTACATACCTCTGTAATTAAAGAGCAAGCACCGCTTCCTGGCAGAAACTTTAAATTAGGTGTTAGAGCATTCTTCTAAATTTAAAGTAATCACACTAAAAAAAGGCCAATTTATTGGCCTTTTTTTATATTATTCCTTACAAAACATTGAATTAATATTATATTTCACTAGTCTTCATAATACTGAAATAAATTTAGGGAATGAAGATGAAGACTGTTAAAGCCAAGTTACTCAGCACAGTTTTTGGTGGATTAGCCTTAGTACTTCTCAGTGCAATGTTCGCGATTAACTCTGTTAAATATATTGCACAAGAATATGATGTTCTAATAGAAGAAGAGCTAAGTGCACAATTAAAAGTTAACCTCATCTTAAATACTTTCAAAACTCAGGTCCAAGAGTGGAAAAATATTCTTATTCGTGGTGAAAACCCTGAACAATTCGATAAATATTTAAAGCAATTTACAGAACAAGAAAAGGTTGTACAAAACCTAACTTCTGAGCTTATGGCTAAAGCCTATTTGCCAGAAGCTATCCGGTCACAACTTAATAAATTTAAAACTGAGCATAATAAGCTTGGCGAATTATATCGTATTGGTTTGTCTGATTTTGAAAATGCGAATTACAATACGCAAGCAGGTGACAAAGCCGTTAAAGGTATAGATAGAGCAGCTGCAACTCAGCTAAAAGAACTCAATCAATCCATAGATAAATATGTTGACAATGCAGTAAAAAGACTGCGTGATGAAAAAGAAACTGCGATCTTTGAAAGTACTGTAATCACCCTGGTTGTTTCATTTATTGTAATCGTGATCATGGCATTGTTAATTCAGCGATGGATCACTCGCCCTATAAAAATAGCGTCACAAGTTGCAACTGAAATATCTGACGGTAATTTAGAAAACAGCATCAACTCAACTAGTAAAGATGAGATTGGCGCTTTACTTACTTCCCTCGATAAGATGCAAACCAACATTCGTGAAGCCAATGAGCAATTGACCCAACAAATGCTCCAGCAAAAATTACAAGCAGAAGAAAGCGGCCGAATTAAACAAGCATTAGACAACGCCTCTTCCCCAGTTTTACTTTACAAAGAAAATAATGAAATTATTTATGCAAATTATGAAACAAACGCCCTATTCAATCGCTATCAAGGTTTAATCAACCCTCCTTCAACACTGATTGGGTCTAATATTATTCAGATATTGTCGAGTAACTATGAACAACATATTGAGCAAGCTAAAACTCAACAAGTTCAATTCGAAATGAATGTCGAGCATGTTTATCTCGATGTTACAGCGAGCCCTGTTTTAAATAATGCTAATGAAGTCATTGGTGTGGTCGTTGAACTCAATGATCTAACCGAACAGAGAAACACAGAAAATAAAGTTGACGACATTATTAATGCTGCAGTAGCAGGCCAATTAGACGCCAGGTTAGAGCTTCATAATCTAAACGGCTTCATGATGACACTGAGCCAAGGTATCAATCGCTTGCTTGATGCTATCGTTTCGCCCGTCCAGCAAACAGAAAAATATCTTACTGCTATTTCACGTGGTGAAATACCAAGTAAAATTGAAGGGAGCTATAGAGGCGACTTTTTAAAGATTAAACAATCTTTAGAACAAAGCGCTAAAGCGATTAACTTATTAATTTCTGACTCGACGTATTTAGTAGACTCAGCCTTAGCAGGCAAGCTTTCAAACCGTGCAGATAGCAACGCACATAATGGAGAATTTAAATCTATTATCACCGGTATCAATCAAACGCTTGATGCAATTATTAAACCTGTACAACTCACGTCTAATTATCTTGATAATATTGCCATTGGGCAATTACCCGAACTAGATAAAACACAATTCAAAGGTGATTTTGAAAAAATATTGAATAGCTTTGAAACCAGCGTGCATGCCATTGAGCAACTTTTATCTGATACCTCAATGCTAGCAAAAGCCGCTAATTTAGGTGAGCTATCAAAGCGCGCAAATAGTGAATTACATCAAGGAGCTTATAGAGATATAGTTTCTTCAATCAACGACACACTAGATGCTATCTCTACCCCATTACAGTCTTGTATCACCGTGATGAATGCCTTAGAGCAAGGCGATTTAACTAAAAAAATCAACGGTAACTACTCAGGTGACTTTGCAAGTCTCAAAGACTCAGTCAACAAAAGCATTGAAAATCTTGCCGGTATGGTCAGTGAAATTAATGAAACAGCAAATACCGTTGCAAACGCATCTGCGCAAATAAGTCAATCAACACAAGAGTTGAATTCGTCTACAGAATCGCAAGCGGCTTCTATTGAAGAAACGACCGTCTCTATGGGTGAAGTAACTGATAAAGTCACCAGTAATACCAAGCATGCACAAACCGCAAATGAACACGCACAAAATGCCGACCTACAAGCCATCGAAGGTGGTGAATTAGTTAATAATACAGTTATCGCAATGAAGGCCATTAGTGACAGTTCAAATGAGATTTCTAATATCATTGAAGTAATCAATGGTATTGCATTTCAAACTAATCTACTTGCGCTCAATGCCGCCGTTGAAGCCGCGAGAGCAGGTGAAAAAGGTCGAGGCTTTGCCGTGGTTGCCGCAGAAGTGCGTCAGTTAGCACAACGAAGCTCAGATGCTGCTAAAGAAATCTCTGGTTTGCTAAAAGACAGTGCCGACAAGGTTGAAAATGGTTTGATGCTTGCTGAGCAATCAGGTAATACCTTACGCGATATCGTAAGTAGTATTCAAACTCTGTCTAAACTTATGAATGACATTGCAGTATCAAGTAGTGAGCAGTCAAATGGCGTGTCACAAATCAATATTGCCATTAAACAAATCGACCAAAGTGTTCAACAAAACAACTCGCTTGTTGAGCAAACCAGTCATGCCGGTGCGTCTTTGGATAAACAAGCCTCACACTTAAAAGCTCTAGTCAGTCAATTTAATGTGTAATAGCAAATAAAAAAGCCGCGACCATTAGATGGAGCGCGGCTTTACAACCAGAAACTATTGTTGTTTTTATAATGCGTTTTCTAGTTCAGGCAACACATCAAATAAGTCGGCTACTAAACCATAGTCAGCGACTTGGAAAATTGGTGCATCTGGATCTTTGTTTATGGCAACAATGACTTTAGAGTCTTTCATACCTGCTAAGTGCTGAATTGCACCGCTGATACCAACTGCAATATATAAGTCAGGCGCAACAATCTTACCTGTTTGACCTACCTGCATGTCATTTGGTACGAAGCCTGCATCAACTGCGGCGCGAGATGCACCAATAGCTGCACCTAGCTTATCTGCGATGCCATTTAGTAGGGCAAAGTTTTCACCATTTTGCATACCGCGACCACCTGAAATCACGACAGGTGCAGCATTTAATTCTGGGCGTTCTGATTCAGTTTGCTCAACAGAAACAAACTCAGAAAGAATATTATCAGCACTACTTTCAACAGATGAAACTGCAACTGCAGACTGCTCACCTTGTGCATCAAATGCACTTGCTCGCACTGTAATAATCTTTTTATCTTCTGCTGACTTAACCGTTGCGATTGCGTTACCCGCATAAATTGGTCGCTTGAAAGTATCTGCATCAATAACATCAATGATTTCAGAAATCTGCGACTTATCTAGTAGTGCAGCAACGCGAGGTAAAGTGTTTTTACCTGTGGTTGAAGCACTCGCAAGAATATGTGAATAATCAGCAGCAAGCTCTACAACTAAGTCCGCTGTACTTTCTGCTAGCTGATGTTCAAAGACAGGCCTATCAGCAACAATTACTGATGTAACACCTGCGATTTTAGCAGCAGATTCAGCGACAGTTGCTACTGAATGGCCTGCAACTAACACTGTGATATTGTCTGAAATCTTTGCAGCTGCATTGATAACTTTAGCTGTTTCAGGTTTAAGAGCGCCCTGCTCGTGCTCTGCAATTACTAATACACTCATGAGATCACCTTAGCTTCAGTTTTTAATTTATTTACAAGCTCTGCTACATCTTCAACTATGATACCTGCTTCACGCTTAGCTGGCTCTTCAACTTTCAAAAGTTCAGTTCGAGGTGCTAAATCAACACCTAGGCTGTCAGCTGCAATTACGTCTAATGGCTTACGCTTTGCTTTCATAATGTTTGGTAGAGAAGCATAACGCGGTTCATTTAATCGTAAGTCTGTTGTAACAACTGCTGGAAGTGATAGCGACACAGTTTGTAAACCACCGTCCACTTCACGAGTAACTAATGCTTTACCACCTTCAACAACTACTTTTGAAGCGAATGTACCTTGGCTACGACCTGTTAATGCTGCAAGCATTTGACCAGTTTGGTTATTGTCAGAATCAATCGACTGCTTACCTAAAATAACTAATTCAGGTTGTTCTTGTTCTACAAGCTTACTTAGTAGCTTAGCAACGTGAATTGACTCAAGCTTTGCATCTGTATCAATTTGAATGGCTTTGTCAGCGCCTAGTGCTAGTGCGGTACGTAGCTGCTCTTGACAAGCTTTATCACCAATAGACACAGCAATCACTTCTGTCGCAATGCCCGCTTCTTTTAATCGGATGGCTTCTTCTACCGCAATCTCACAGAAAGGGTTCATCGCCATTTTTACATTCGTTAGATCAACATCACTGTTATCAGGCTTTACTCTTGCCTTGACGTTGTAGTCAATCACGCGTTTGATTGGCACAAGTACTTTCATAGTTACTCCATGATCTGGTTAATTCTTGAAGATGACGCTAACGTCAATACATTTATTTAATGCAATCAGCCTACTTCCTGTTGACGTAAACGTCAACCTAAAATAACCTTAGATTAACTTATAAAAAACTTAATATTTAAATAAACGTTTATTTGGCAATCCGTCAGCCATTTTAATGTGTTCAGAGTCATTTAATTGCGGTCAAGATCAAGATTGCATCATATAACTAGGTCACAATAAAACATTTAAACGTTTACGCTACCGTCAAGATAAGTGAGGATAATATGGTCGAACGCGAAACGATGGAGTTTGACGTTGTAATTGTTGGCGCAGGACCTGCAGGCCTTTCATGTGCAATTCGTCTGGCTCAACAAGCACAACAAAAAGAACAAGAATTAATGATCTGCGTTGTTGAGAAAGGCTCTGAAGTCGGCGCACATATTTTATCTGGTGCTGTATTTGAAACCAAAGCACTGGATGAATTATTACCTGAATGGAAAACTTTAGGTGCACCTTTAAATACGCAAGTCACCGAAGACGAAATATATTTATTCAAAAATGAAGAAAATGCCACCAGCATTCCTCATTTTGCGATCCCAAAGACATTCAAGAATGATGGCAACTACATTGTATCTATGGGTAATGTATGTCGTTGGCTTGCTGAACAAGCTGAAAGCTTGGGTATTGAGGTATTCCCAGGTTTCAGTGCCCACTCTCTCATTATTGAAGACAATCAAGTGAAAGGCATTGTCACAGGTGATATGGGCCTAGACAGAGAAGGTCAGCCGAAAGATAGCTACATGCCGGGTATGGAGCTTAGAGCAAAATATACTGTGTTTGCAGAAGGTTGCCGTGGTCATTTAGGTAAACAATTAATTAAAGAGTTTGAACTAGATAAAGATGCAACACCACAGCATTATGGCTTAGGCTTTAAAGAGATCTGGCAAATTGATCCGAGTAAGCACAAAGAAGGCACGGTTGTACACGGCACAGGTTGGCCCCTAACTGGCGATACAACGGGTGGTTCATTTATGTACCATGCTGAAAATAATCAGGTCGTTGTGGGTCTTATCGTTGACTTGAATTACTCGAATCCACATTTGAGTCCATTTGATGAATTCCAGCGAATGAAACACCATCCTGTCTTTAAAGAAACACTAGAAGGTGGTGAGCGCATCGCCTATGGTGCAAGAGCTATTGCAAAAGGTGGTTTCCATTCACTACCTAAAATGCATTTCCCTGGTGGATTATTAATTGGCTGTGATGCGGGCACGTTAAACTTTGCCAAAATCAAAGGTAATCACACCGCAATGAAGTCAGGCATGTTAGCTGCCGATGCTATTGTTGATGCGCTATCGCAAGAAAACCCATCTGCTGATCTAAGTACATTTGCCGAGTTATTCAAATCAAGCTGGTTGTATGATGAGCTATACCAATCGCGCAACTTCGGCCCTGTCATTCATAAATTTGGCAGTATTTTAGGTGGCGCGTATAACACGCTAGACCAAAACTTTTTTAATGGCTCTTTGCCATTCACATTTAAAGACACAACCTTCGACCATGCATGCATGAAACCTGCGAGTGAATGTGACACCATTAGCTACCCGAAACCTGATGGAAAACTAAGTTTTGATAAATTATCTTCTGTATTTTTATCAAATACTAACCATGAAGAAGTGCAACCTTGTCACTTGCAGTTAAAAGATAATGCTATTCCTATTAGCGTGAATCTTGCTAAATTTGATGAGCCTGCACAACGCTATTGCCCTGCTGGTGTATATGAGATTTCTGAAAATGAAGGTGAGAAGCAGTTTGTCATTAACGCCCAAAACTGTATTCATTGTAAGACCTGCGACATCAAAGATCCTAGTCAAAACATCACTTGGGTGACGCCTGAAGGGACCGGAGGTCCAAACTACCCGAATATGTAAAGCTATATTCCTATACCTAAATTGCACAAGGGCCTTATGGCCCTTTTTTCGTTTTACAGCCTGTTGACTATACTTAACATTACACATCGTAAAAGGTTTAAATATATGAATCAGCAATCTGAGCTTGTTTTTCGATTTTTAGCAGAACCCACTGATGTCAATTTTGGCGGTAAAGTGCATGGCGGCATTGTTATGAAGTGGATAGATCAAGCCGGTTATGCATGCGCTGCGGGCTGGAGTGGCAGTTATTGTGTCACCGTTTCGGTTGCAGGTGTCAGGTTTAAACGCCCTATTCTTGTCGGCCAAGTTGTAGAAGTCACAGCGCAAATCGCACATACGGGTAAAACAAGCATGCAAATTTTCATTCGAGTAAAATGTGGCGATCCACAAAACAATATTCTATCTGAAAGTAATCACTGCATTATTAGTTTTATTGCGATGGATAAAGCAGGTTACCCAGTGCCAGTGCCTCAGTTTGTAGCAAAAACCAAAGAGCAGAAAAAGTTAGAGCTATATGCAATTAAAATGAAAGAAATAGCGATTGAAACTGAATCCTTGCTTCATCGCACAGTAGATGAATAAAACGTTTTAATTAAGAGCATGCTTAGCAAGTTCATAAATGGCCATATTTGCAATGTCATTTATTTGCTGCTGATTATGTTTGCTCGTTTTTAAATCATGAATTAATAGTGATTTTTGTTCTTCAATCAAGAGTTCAAAGTTTTTAGGACTCACTAAGCCATCTTGGATCTGTGAAACAAGCTCATTTAGCTTTGTTTTTCTCGATATAAGTGAATCTTTAATCGAATTGTGTAACTCTTCACAACTATATTTTAAGATTACCTTTCTACATACGACATCAATATTGTGCTCAAATCCCATGTTCACTCTCATCACTCCCTTTTGAGTTATTAATCGTGCCCTTAAGGTTAAATATTGTTCTAGAAGCAAAATGATCTTTTAATGCTGAAGCTCTTGCACTCATCAATAATTCTCGCTCATGCTCAGGAGGTTGATGATTACTGGCAATAAACCTAGATGCGTTTTTTTTATCGGTCATTTTTCTGTAACTTAAATGATAATTCAGATATTAGATTATGTCGGTTTGCAAAATAATCCAATTACACGCCATTACACCTTCATTACATGGTTTATTTGCTTAAGAAAAGTTACAATCCGAACATCTATGTTTTTATATTTAGTTGCTTGTGGAAAACTACCAAATTGAGCCTATCGGTTTTATTCAATCTCCTTATAAACAAAAGTTTGCTATACCTAGACAGCCCCGTTTAGTGCCTGAGGCAAAAGCCAAACTTATCTTTAGTAAAGAATTTAGCCGCGAAGAGTTTGTTCGAGGTATCGAAGAGTTTACACACTTATGGTTGTTGTTTCGTTTTCACGAAACCGCTGACAAAGGCTATTCTGCACTTGTCCGTCCACCGCGTTTAGGCGGAAATGAAAAAAAAGGCGTATTTGCAACCAGGGCCACTTTTCGACCTAATGGCATTGGCATGAGTGCGGTGAAATTAGAGGGTGTTGAATATAAGAATGGTCAACTTGCGCTACTTTTATCTGGTATAGATTTACTTGATGGCACGCCAATTCTCGATATAAAGCCCTATTTACCCTATTCAGATGCCATGCCTCAAGCTTCAGCAGGTTTTGCCGATACACGTCCAGAAACCTTAATGACCGTTGAGTTTTCAGAGCAAGCGGCTGAGTTTTTGGCAAAGCAAACAGATAAATCACTGCCAGAGTTTATTGCCAATGTACTTAAACAAGATCCTCGACCTGCTTACAAAAAGCAAAAATCAGGCACACAGACTTACGGAATGAACTTGTATCATTACAATATTCGATGGCAAGTCGACGGTGAGCACAATCTTGTCACAGAAATCAGTATTGAACGTTAATAAACACTTTGTATGGCTCGTTAGCACTGCTAAACTAACGGCCATTTTCTAGAAAAACAAAATACTATACGAACGGAACCACCATGCGTACCAGTCAATATATTCTTGCGACTCTAAAAGAGACGCCTTCTGATGCTGAAATTATCAGCCACCAACTTATGCTTCGTGCAGGCATGATCCGTAAACTTGCATCAGGTTTGTACACTTGGTTGCCATCAGGCTTAAAAGTTTTACGTAAAGTTGAACAAGTAGTTCGTGAAGAAATGAACAAAGCCGGTGCAATCGAGTTACTTATGCCGGTTATTCAACCTGCTGATCTTTGGGAAGAGTCTGGCCGCTGGGAACAGTTTGGCCCTGAGCTATTGCGTATCAACGACAGACATAATCGTCCGTTTGCGCTTGGTCCTACACACGAAGAAGTGATCACAGATCTCGTACGTAAAGAAATTAACAGCTACAAACAGCTACCAATTAATTTCTACCAAATTCAAACTAAAGTACGCGACGAAGTACGTCCTCGTTTTGGTGTAATGCGCGCGCGTGAATTCACCATGAAAGATGCTTACTCTTTCCATATGACAGAAGAGTGTCTAGATAATACCTACCAACGTATGCATCAAGCGTACTGCAATATTTTTGAGCGTTTAGGTCTAGATTACCGTCCAGTAATTGCAGACACAGGTTCAATTGGTGGTAGTGTTTCCCATGAATTCCACGTGTTAGCAGAATCAGGTGAAGATGCAATTGCATTCAGTGATGCAAGTGATTATGCAGCAAATATTGAAAAAGCCGAGGCAGTTGCACCTAGCGAAGCACGCCCTGCTCCATCTAAAGAATTAAACACATTCGATACGCCAGAAGCAAAAACCATTGAAGAGCTTAAAGCAAAACATGGTGTTAAACCACATCGTGGTGTTAAAACCCTTATTGTTTATGGTGCACCTGATGAAAATGAAGAACGTGGTTTAGTTGCACTTATCGTTCGTGGTGACCATGAATTAAATGAGTTAAAAGCTGAAAAGCTATCTCTTGTCGATTCACCGCTTGAAATGGCGAAAGAAGAAGACATCGTTGCAGCAATTGGTGCTCGTCCAGGTTCATTAGGCCCTGTAGGTCTTGATATGCCAATTATTGTTGACCGTAGTGCTGCTGTAATGGCTGATTTTGTTGCGGGTGCAAACAAAGATGGTGTGCATTACAGTGGTATCAACTTCGACCGTGATGTAACTGACTACACTGTAGAAGATATTCGCAACGTGGTTGAAGGCGATGCAAGCCCATGTGGTAAGGGCACTTTACATATCAAACGTGGTATTGAAGTTGGCCATATTTTCCAACTTGGCAGTAAATATTCTGAAGCAATGAATGCAGGTGTGCTTGGCGAAAACGGTAAAAACCAAATCATGACCATGGGTTGTTATGGTATTGGTGTATCGCGTATCGTTGCTGCTGCGATTGAGCAAAACAATGATAAGTTTGGTATTAAGTGGCCAAAAACGCTTGCGCCATTCGAACTTGCTATTGTGCCAATGAACATGCACAAGTCGCATCGTATTCCTGATATTGCAGAGCGTTTATACAGCGAATTCCAAGCTGCAGATGTTGATGTGTTATTCGATGACCGTAAAGAGCGTCCTGGTGTCATGTTTAATGACATGGAACTGGTTGGTATTCCATACACACTTGTAATTGGTGAGCGTAACCTTGACGAAAATAAGGTTGAGCTTAAGAACCGTATAACTGGTGAAAAGCTCATGCTGGATATTGATTCAGCAGTTGCTGAAATCACGAAAGCAATAAAAGCTTAATCTTACAGCATCAAAAAAAGCGGCAATACAGCCGCTTTTTTTATTGTCTTAACACCCTATTATTTTCGCTTTGGACGGAAGTAATCGGTATTAGCATAAAAACTTGCCTCTTGGTTTTCTTCATACCAGGAAGGAACACCCAATAATGGTACGGGTGACATCTTTTTATTATCTTCTAATAAACCATCTTTAATCATTTGATAAAGCTGCGTGTCTAAATAGTGATATTGCTGTTCTAAGCTTAATTCGTAAAAACTTTCTGCAGCTTTAATGCAAACTAGCTTACCTGTAAGCCCGATAAATGGGTTGGTCATCATTTCGTAGTTAGCATGGCCAAATGTAAAAGGTAAATAGTTTTTACCCCACTGTGCTCTTTGTTCCACAAAAGCTTCAGACCATTGATGTGATTTAAGCTGAGAAATTATTTCATCATTATCAACCACTAATATAACGCCACACTCGTCAAATAATGTGATTGCATTTCTTTTTTTACTTCTTTGTTTAGTGCCATGCGCTTCTATTTCTTCAATATGCAATTCATTCAGAAGTGCTTTGGTTTTTGGAAATAGACACCAAATGAAAGCGCCGAATAAGTCATGCCAGTTTTGCTCTCGTGTTGGCACTTGCCCTGTTTCGAAGATAATCGCTTCGTAGTATCGGGTTTCATTTTCTAATTCAGAGTTAGGCGTAAAACGAATATTTAATCCTTGCGGGTTTTTTAAGTCTTTTAACCCGTTTAACCAGTCAAAACTTGGCCAGTCTGTATGTGAGTTGAGGTTAAACAATGTATTTAGATGCTCAAAAGCACCATTATTAAGACAGGATTGAGAAAATGTCTCTGAGGCAACAAATCTTTTCATAGGGCTACAGACTTAAAAATTTTCGCGATTTTATCGTAAACTTGTCTTCACGCCAACCAAGTCGCTTAATCGCTTTAACTCGAACAAGCAGTCTAGAAATGTGTATACTTAAGCGATTTTAATTAAAAGAAAAAAGTGATTATGAAACTGAGAATAACACTTAGCGCAATTGCAGCAGCCGTGCTTGCAGGTTGCGTATCAACAAGTAACACATCTAACGATATTCAAGCCGCTTATAACAGCATCAACGAAACACAACTTGCAGAGCACATTAAAACACTGGCTTCTGATGAGTTTGAAGGCCGTGCACCTTCTTCAAAAGGTGAAGAACTTACTCTAGCCTACTTAACAAAACACTTTAAAGCACTCGGTTATGAGCCAGGTAATGGCGATAGTTTCTTCCAAGAAGTACCGCTTGTTTCAATTGAAGCTGACTCTGACATGGAGTTAGTGATTGGTGGTAAAGCTTACCAATATAAGAAAGAAATGGTGATGGGCACTGGTCGCATTAGCGAACTTGAGTCTATCAACAACTCTGAAATGGTGTTTGTTGGCTATGGTGTGAATGCACCTGAGTATGGCTGGAACGATTACGAAGGCCTAGATGTTAAAGGTAAAACGGTTGTAATGCTGGTTAATGATCCTGGCTTTGCGACTAAAGATCCGAGCATGTTCACCGGTGAAGCCATGACCTACTACGGTCGTTGGACATACAAATACGAAGAAGCGAGCCGTCAAGGTGCTGCGGGTGCCATCATCATTCATGAAACAGCACCTGCTTCTTACCCTTGGAGCGTTGTTGAGAACTCTTGGAGTGGCGAGCAATTTGGCTTCCAAAAAGAGAATAAAAACATGGACCGTGTAGCCGTTGAAGGCTGGGTAACTGTCGATGTAGCTAAAGAGCTGTTCGAAAAAGCTGGTCTAAACTTTGAGGATGCTAAGAAAAAAGCGGCACAAGGCGCCTATCATGTTGATATGGGTGACTTAACCGCGTCCGTTACTGTGAAGAGCCAAATTAAAACCTCAACGTCTTATAACTTTATTGCGACTTTACCTGGTAGCAAAAAACCAGAAGAGCACATTGTGTACTCTGCTCACTGGGACCACTTAGGAATAGATAAAAACCGTAAAGGTGACCAAATCTATAACGGCGCGCATGATAATGCGACGGGTACTGGTGGTATGATTGAAGTAGCAGAAGCATTCGCTAAGTTGCCAACTCGTCCAGACCGTTCCATCACCTTCTTAGCAGTAACCGCAGAAGAGCAAGGCTTACTTGGTTCAAAATTCTATGCGAATACGCCGGTCATTCCAGCAAAACAAACCGTTGCTAACATCAACATGGATAGCTTAAACCTACTTGGTAAAGTGAAAGATATCAGCGTAGTGGGTATCGGCAAATCAAGCCTAGACGAAATGTTGGCTGATGCTGCTAAAGCTCAGGGTCGTGTAGTTTCTGGAGATCCACGCCCGGCATCAGGTGGTTATTACCGCTCAGATCACTTTGCATTCGCAAATATGGGCGTACCTGCGATGTACGCTGGTGGCGGTACAGAAGCACTAGATGAAGCAACGGCAAACTATCGTAAGAAAATGAGTTTAGTACTTCGTGGTTGTTATCATCAACCATGTGACAGATACCGTGATGAATGGGACTTAAGCGGTGCAGTTCAAGATTTGCAGTTGTTCTTCCAAGTCGGTTATGACGTTTCTCAACAAGCTGAATGGCCAACATGGAAAGCCGGCGCTGAATTCAAACGCAAATAAATTTAAATGAGATTGATTTTTATTTGAATTAACACTAAAGTGCAACTGATAATATTTATTGGTTGCACTTTATGATCACTCTCACAACGTTAAGGCATTCACCTGTTCTCAATTCGCTTACATTCATGCTTGCCAACAAGCGACTTGTTTTACCTGTTTTTATACTTCTGTCTTTACTCTATGAACCAATAAGATCGATTACAATACCTACTCTTGCAGATGCATTTTTTCAGGTTACTGTTTTTGTCGCCGCAACCTTATTCATCTATTACTATTTAGTCGATAGGTTACCTCAACTTGAACTCAGTTACTTAAAAGCAAAATCACCTTCATTAGAAATTACATTCGCAGCAATACTCGGCGCACTACCTGGCTGTGGCGGTGCAATTATCGTTGTGACACAATTTACCAAAAAACAAGCCAGTTTTGCTTCTGTTGTCGCTGTATTAACTGCAACCATGGGAGATGCTGCTTTTCTACTGTTAGCTAAAGATCCTTTTGCTGCTTTAAGTGTAATTAGTATCGGCGTTGTTACAGGTATAATAAGTGGTTTAATTGTCCATTTGTTCCATGCTGATTCATTTTGCTATCCTCAAAAAGCTGCAAACTATGCACATGATTGCATGAAATCTAATAAGGCCATTCATGTTGGTGAAAAGTTATGGAAGTACTTTCTAGCGCCTTGTGTGGTTATATCTTTACTCATTGCATTTAATGTAGATTTCGGCGAATTTGATAATGCCATCACTTATTTTGGTGCTTTGTTTGCAGCTATCGCAGTCACCATTTGGGCATTTTCTTCAGAAGGGAAAACCTATCAACAAATTGCTGCTGAAGATGAGGAAGTATCACCGCCAAGTAAGTTTTCTCGAATAATACAAGATACCCACTTTGTAACAGCCTGGGTCATCACGAGCTTTATGCTTTATGAAATTGCAGTGAGTGTGTTTGGCCTAGACCTTAGAGCTTGGTTTAGTGAATATGCGATTTATGCACCGCTCATTGCTGTTGCAATCGGCTTATTACCTGGTTGCGGCCCTCAAATCGTCATCACCACATTGTATATACAAGGTATTATCCCATTTAGTGCTTTAGTTGGTAATGCCATATCTAATGATGGAGACGCGCTTTTCCCTGCTTTAGCAATGGCACCTAAGGCAGCTTTAATTGCCACGCTATATTCAGCAATACCCG
This sequence comes from Pseudoalteromonas sp. SS15, assembly GCF_049257195.1. Lineage (NCBI taxonomy): Bacteria > Pseudomonadati > Pseudomonadota > Gammaproteobacteria > Alteromonadales > Pseudoalteromonadaceae > Pseudoalteromonas > Pseudoalteromonas sp. SS15. The sequence goes on along the minus strand of NZ_JBMMUD010000001.1, from coordinate 104,871 downwards.
CATTATTAGTGAGTTACCTTTTGTTTTGGTATTTATAATCAAGGTTTAACACTTGTATAGACAAGAAAAAAGCCTTTAGGGTTAGCTATAAAGGCTTCATTTTTTGTTAAAGTATTCGACGTTAATTCATCACAGGTTCTGGGGCCTTATTTTTCGAGTAAAGATTAAAACACCACAACGCAATAGATGTGATGCCGGCAATAGCAGCAAATAGTAACCACATCAGTTCTGGTTTATTCATACCTAATGCTAGATTCGCATAACTCCAACCTGACAAAAATCCTGCACACAAAAAACCTAATGCCATAGAAACAAAGTAATAACCCATATACAAGGCTGCTTGCTCTTTCGGTGCTATGCTTGCCACATATTCTTGACTCTTTGGTGAGGTAAGCATTTCACCTAATGCAATTAATAAAATCACAACTGTAATCACCCAGCCAACCATATTGTGTTGAGAGCCAATTAAGAATATGAATGCAGCCGCAATGATGATGAGTCCAGCAATTAGCACATAGATAGATTTAAACCTTTGACAAAGCAAACTCACAAATATTTGTAGCAAAACGATTGCAGCAAAGTCTAAATTAATTAGATACTCTGGGTTAACCTGTCGGTATGCCAAAAGGTGAGCTGTATAGTTTTGTATTTGTTTACTATTTAATTCGTCTGTATTGTTGGTAATTAAACGTAATTCTGTGACCAGATTCGCTAATTCATTAGTTGGTACATTTACTTTTAAATGCACCCACTCGAGCCTCAATGTTTCAAATTCAATAGTGTTGTTCAACTTTATATCATTAAACAAAGCCACTATCGCTGCAGATATTTTTTCTTCATCTACGTAGGCAAAGAAATCAACAGCACCCTGCCCAAATAATGATAAGAACTGAACTAAATCTTTGGTATCAACAAAGTCACGAATAAACAGCGGTACGGTGTAAAAAAGTTGGTTATAGACAGTCCAAAAACCCGTTAATATCGCAAGATAAATCGCGAATTTAGCATTACTGACTTTTATTTTCTCTTGCCACCAGTATGATGCACTTTCTTTTGCAAATAAATTCCAAACTACATTTGATATAAGCCAAAGTGCAATGGCCAAAAACGCTTGAGGGTAAGTTAACCACTCTACACCCGCACACATTAGTAATACGATAGAAACAAATAAAACCAAAGCAAAACGACCATTTCCTAACACACTTTGTGCCTCATTTATTGTTTCTTTTAAGCTTTTATCGTTTTGCTTCTTAAGTGATGGCGGGTTTTTGTAGAAAAATAAAACAGGCACAAAGTTTAGTAATATCCAAGCCGCTGACATCATAAAGACCGCATCCCAACTTATCGCTCGCATAGCACCGGCTATTAGCGGACCTAGAAACCCACCGACGTTAACCATGGTATAGAATATACCAAAACCAAGCCCTCTATTTTGCTCATTGGTGCTATGAGCAATCGTGCCAACAACGACTGGCTTAAAGCATGCAGCACCTAAAGCGACAAAGCTAAGTACTATAAAAAATGGCCAGAAGTCTTTCACTTGCCCAAGTAAGAAATAGCTCGGCGCCATAATGACAAAAGAAATGATAAACATTTTTTTATAACCAATTCGATCGCCAAGTGCACCAGTTAGAACAGGCAATAAATACAAAAAGAAAGGAATGATCCCTTGAATTGCTCCTCTCTCAATATCAGAAAATCCGACCCCCCCTTGTGACTTTGGTGTTGTCATATAAATAGATGACACTGCAAAAAAGCCATACCAAGCTAATCGCTCAAAAATTTCCATGATATTGGCAATATAAAAGCTCTTTCCAAATCCAGCTTTATGATTAGAGTACACTTTAACTTCCCCTTTTTATTTTTGCATACAATATACCATCAAAACATAAAGCAATGTAAAGCATTAATTCTTAGAGGGAGATCTTATAAAAAAACTATTACTTTAAAAAACAGGAGAAGTTTGCAGAGTTATTCACTCAGAACTGCTTTTGAAGCATCAGACATCGCATTGATTAAAAGATCTAGCAGTACATCAACACCTTCCAAGCTACCGCTTTTAAGTAACTCATCTAGTTGTGTCGCATAGTTATGAATTTCGTGACACTCAAACATACCTGCAGTCCCTTTGATGGCATGTACATGCCTTTTCAGAGCCACGAAATCACTATTTTCATAACTTGAGTGCAATAGGTGTTTTTGTTCCTCTAACCCCTGAAGATAGTTATTTTGTAGTGCTTCAAATTCACCGATAGGCAGGTTTAACTCTTCCACTTCTAGATTAAGATAGTGACTGATTTTCTTATGGAACTTTGTTCTGTCGATGGGTTTTGACAAATGATCTGTAAAACCCATTTTTAGATAACGCTCTACTTCATGAGTCATGGTATTGGCGGTTAATGCTAATACAGGTGAACTAACCCCTGTTGCTTGGATAAACTTAAATGCTTCTTCACCATCCATTACAGGCATTTGTATATCCAATAATATTAAATCAAACTCATGATCTAAAACAGCTTGAACGGCTTCTTGCCCATTTTCTGCTGAGATCACCTGAAGTCCCATGCCTTCAAGTATAATGGCAATAAGCTTTCTGTTATCAGGGTGGTCTTCAGCAAGTAATACTTTACCTTTAAGCGTGCCAGATGTATCTATAGATTGTAAATCTAATTGAGATTGCGGCAGCTCATTTAGGTTGCTCACCCATTGAGTATCTTTAGTTGTATATAAACCTAACTCAAGTGTAAATGTAGTCCCAGAGCCAACATTACTTTCAACGGTAATATCACCATCAAGCTTACGAGCTAAACTCTTGGATATGTTAAGACCTAAGCCTGTACCGCCATAACGCCGTGTGGTAGAAGTATCAGCCTGATGGAAAGCAGTAAATAATGATTTAATTTCATCTTTGGTCATGCCTATTCCGGTATCTCTCACCGAGATTTTCAACTTCTCGTCACCACATGACACATCAATACAGATCTTACCCACACTGGTAAATTTTAATGCGTTTGAAGTTAGATTTAGCAATATTTGTCTAAATCTAGTCGGGTCAATAACAATTAAGTTCGGTAAAGGAAAATGATAATTTAACTCAAATTCTAAGCCTTTATCTCTTATCTGTTTACCGAGGAGTGATTCAATTTCAGCAATACATCTAAACATATCTGCTTCAATTAATTCTACTTCCAACCTATTAGCTTCAATCTTAGACATATCCAAAATGTCGTTTATCAGGTTTTGTACATGTCTGGCATTTTGGAGAATGACATTGATAGCATGTCCTTTTTCAGAGGGCTTTATGTCACCTAGCAACATGCCATCTGCATAACCGATAATTGAAGTCATCGGCGTTCTAATTTCGTGACTCATATTTGCTAAAAATCGACTTTTTGCTTCACTGGCATCACGTAATTCAGAAGCTAAATCTTCTAACTCCTGAGTCCTTTGTAGTACTTTCAATTCTAGATTTTTATTAAGCTCAATATTTTCTAAATTGGTTAATCTAAACTTATCTGCAACAGCAAATGCCAGTAACAACGCATCCATTGCTGTCCCTATTAGCCCAAGTAGATAGAGGTTTAAACTAGATGGAGGCAACACGCCAAGGTTAGTTAGGTTACCAATCATGTTTGGAATGGCCATTGCGACATACGCAAGTACAAAATATCTTGCTGGTTTAAAGCCTTCGCTTATTCGCAAAAAACCCACATAGAGTCCCAAACAAAGTGCTATTCCAGTTACAACTGTGGCCCAGAGAAAACCAAAACTTGGAAACAACATCGCCATTGGTATCCCACACGCTGCTATAACACCAAGTACCAGTGACCCATTGGCTAATTTTGGATGGGTTTCTTTAAGTTTAAGTAAGTTGATATAAAACAGGATATTCGTTAGCGGCGTTAAGGCAAAACCAAGCCAGTGTAAGTTCGGCGAATAAAGGCCAAATAGTTGATCAGAAATATGGAAAAAGTGACTCCATGCAAAGACCCAGCAAATAGCAAATAATGCGTAATATAAATGCGTTTTGTCTTTTGACCCGAAGTAAATAAGTAGATTGTACAAGCCTAGAACTAAGCCTACACCAAAGCATAGAATCATTACCAAGTTTTCAGTAACGACTAAACGCTCAAACTCAGCTTTCGGTTTAATGACAAATTTGATAGGTGTGTAAAAATAATCACTTTCAAAAGAAGTCACCAATATATACTTTTCATTCGGGTTGAGTCGAATCGAGTTACCGTAATGAAAGGCAAATTCATTATTGACTTCCCCCCCAGTCACAATAGTTTGAATTTCGCCTTCTTCACTGAATAGCTTACTTTCTATTCTTGATACAACGGTATTGTAGGGATATAAGACAAACTCTGTGTCATTGGTATGATTTACAAGTTCTGTAACAAGCCAGTACTTTCCTCCGAAAAGCGCCCTCTTTGGCAGTATCTCAAGGCCTTGTTGCCACGCTTTTACAGACTGATATTCTGAAGGGAAAACCACACTTTCTTTCGACTTTAAAAGTAAGGCAAAATCATGCAAGTTTGTTTCTTGCATGTTATGGTGATAATTAAATGTCTGTGCGTGTGACACAGCACACACAATACTCAATATAATTAGCGTAATAGAAAATATCAATTTACGCATTTAGTCAGCCAACTACTCTTCTATATTTATTCATCGTATCAATCAAAAGTTATATGAAACCTCTAGCCCAACACGCCTGCCCTCACCTTTAAAGTCTTCTAACATACCTAAGAAGCTAGATAAATCGAATTTTAAGTGACTATATTCTTTATCAAATAGATTTTTAGCCCAAAATCTTAGCTGATAGTCTTCAAAAGAAATTTGGCTATTCAAATACCATAAGGTATAACTTGGTTGATGAGCCAGGATATTTTGGTTTTGATCAAAATAATAATCCGACTGGTAATCAAAACCCAACGTTGCTGTCATCCTTAGGTTAGCTTGTAGGTCTGTTTCATAAGTAAGCGCGCCATTTATGTTCATTTCTGAAGTAAAAGGTAAGCGATGGTTTGTCAGTTCATTGCCAAGTGGGTCAATAAATTTTTCAAATTCGGCATGTGGAATATAGCTAAACCCTAAGGTGGTGTTAACTTCATCTGTTAATTTATACTTAACATCAATATCTGAACCGATAATTTTTGAGTCACCGACATTTTCTAAAAGTTGTATCGGCGGAGCACCTTCAATGAGAGAGGGCTGATTCATGAAGACTTGTTGACCTTTATAGTCATAGTGAAACAAGGCCCAGTTTACTTTTAACGTTCTATTGTCATTAATATACTTACCACCGACTTCATTCGAAATAAGTTCTTCTGGACCATAATCTGCAAGCATAGCTTGCTCAGGGCTTGATAAGTATCCCCCATAATAACCACCACTTTTATAGCCATTGCTTAGACTATAAAATACTGAATGATTGTTACTCAATGAGTAAATGAGTGAAAGTTTGCCTGAAATGTCATCATCTTTAACTTCGCCTTCAACGCGATAGAAAGGCAATAAAACCCCCTCTAATGAGTTAGGGTCTACTACAACGTTAATGTTGCTTATTGAATCGTATTCAAACACTTCGTCAGAGTAACGAAGGCCTGCTGTGAGGATTAAGTGTTCAGACAGTTGCCAATCATATTGTCCAAATACTGCGAATGACTTACTGACTAAGTCATTATCATAAAAGAAATTGGCGGAGTTACTGCCAAATTGCGTGCCACGTAAATCTCTCAGAATGTCATTGTAGTTGTCTTGATAAATTCTTTCATGTAATGAGAATAGACCAAGTGTGAAATGATCATCACCTAATTCATAGTTCAAACGTACTTCGTTATTTAACACTTCTGCTTTAACACCCAATTGACCTTCACATAACCTCGCTGGAGAGCCATCACAATTGAATGCATGCTCTCTATCTAAGCGGTTAAAGCTGTTAAGCCAAATGACTGATGAATCATCACTTAATTGCCAAGTTAATTCACTTGTCCAACCTTTACTTATACCATGATGAGGAGAGTCATTATTTACGCTCACAGCCCAGAAGTCATCAACGCCATCATTAAACCCAAATGCATCTACACAGTTTCCGGCATTAATATCACCAACAGAGCACATAACACGATTAATAGGATCTGCGAATATACCTATATTACCGACCGGTTGAGCAATACCATTCCAGTGACTGTAATTTAACTTTAAGTACCATTCCAACTCATCCCACTGACCCAGATAGCTCAATCGCAGATCATTTTGTTCCATTCCCGCTTCTGGTGAAGAAGGAAATACATTATAGCTCGTATAGTCGTAGCGATTATGATTAAACGAAGCCCTAAACGCTGATGTATCATCTAGCTGTACATTATAAAAGCCATTACTTTTATAAAAACCATCGGTACCAGCACCGACTGTAAGTTGCCCATAATCACCTGCATCCGGACGTTTACTTCTAATCAATATTGCACCGCCTGTGCTATTTCGCCCAAACAAAGTACCTTGAGGGCCTTTCAAAACTTCTACTTGTTCAATATCAAATAGGTTTAATAATTGATTATTAGCAGAGCCAACAGATGCACCATCTACATACATGGCTATCGGGGATGTATTTGCAGTGTTGTAATCTATTAAGCCTATTCCCCGGATATTTATTGCGGGTGGCGTGCCTTCTGCTGCATTTTGACTGATTTTAAGACCTGAAATAAGCAAGCCTAGGTCTGTTGTATCTTTTAAACCAGTACTACTTATCTGCTCCCCTTTTAGCTGACTAACAGTCACACTGACTTTACTTTCAAGTTGCTTTCTTTTTTGCGCATACACTTCGATGACTTCAATACTTTCTTTTGCGTATGAATAACACGATTGCATTAAAGACAAAGATATCAGTGTTGATAAAAGGCTTTTCGGAGATAAGTTAGACATTTCCATACTCTCAGTGCAGATTTAGGTGTGCAAGTCGAAGTATAGTTTAAATGTCTTATGTGACCAAAGGAGATACTTAACTTTGTTTTTCAATAAGCTACTTGTAAATTACAAAAAATAATCTACGCCTGACATGAAAGAAGATGATTGTCTGTTATCTCTTGTAAGTTTTGTTGCTCATTCAAACAAATATTTGCATAGTGCTGATACGCATCATGGTTAAAGTTCTCAGATAGTGCATTCATAAAGCCATGTTTATACCGTGATTTAATCACATAAAGGCATGGAATTGTCTTAAGTGTGGTAATAACAGGGTTTAGATCAAAATGCTTTTCAACATCAGGAAAGTAAATATCTACATGGCAGTTTGGATTTAAACTTGTGAAATGTCTAATTTGGCCAGGATAAAAAGCGATCATCTTCTGTACTCGCTTCAAGGGGGTCATAGCTAAAGCACGCCAGGCAGCGGTCGCACCTGCACTGAAACCAATTATAAAATCAGGGCTAAATTTAATCAGAGCCTCTTGAACTTTATTTGCATACCCGTCGTGGCCTAACCTGTCTATGAACTTATCGTACATTAATTGTTCATGCAGTTCATCATCTGATGCCGTTACATCATAAGGTGAAACAATTAGCACTTTACCTGAAAACTGCTCACAAAAATCTTTAAGCTGGTTTGTACAACCAAAGATATCGGATACAATTAATGTTCTCATAGCTGCGGGCCCTTATTTACAGACTCTTATTAAACTTTCATATTCTACCACTGACAACGTATTGGTGATGTGAAATTAACTTTTCTACAATCTACCACTTGATAAATAATTGTAAAGATTTTGTTTATCCGTAATTTTATATCCACCATTTGCTACACTTAACATCTGTATACTTGAAATGTAGAAGAATGTTTAAGTTCCTAGTTATTATTTTTTTTCTGCTATTGGATTTTGAATCAGTTGCTAAAACAGTCACTTTTTTAAAAGTAGACTTTGCGCCATATTATATTTTAGAAGGGGAAGAGAAAGGACAAGGTAGGGATGAAGCTGTCATAAATTTACTAGAGCAGTCGCTTCCTGAATACAAATTTAAACAGGTATTTATTCCATCTAGTCGAGCTTTATTTGAATTACAGCATAGCAAACAAACAACATGCATGTTGTCACTGTATAAAACAGAGCAAAGAAAACAGCAATTTTATTTTTCTGATCAATACTCCACGATTGGCCTAGCACCAACCATTGCAATGCACAAAGATGTTGCTGAAAAAGTAATACCCAAAGGTATTACTACCACTTCGTTAAAAGACCTCATCTTTAAAAACGATCTTATCCTTGGCAAATCAACTGAACGTTCGTATGGGCAACATGTTGATAAGATTATCCTTAAAATTCCGAAAGACGATATGATAATTCGTGCAGGTAAAGATTCCTTACAAAGTCTAACTTATATGCTACTCAAGAAAAGAGTCGATTTAATTATTGGCTATCCCGGTGAGCACCTTTATCTTCAATCCAAACTAAAAAAAGAGAGTCAGTTTATTCAATTGCAAATCTCTGAATCGCCAAAAACCGTTTTAGGATTCATTGGATGTAATAAGTCTAAAGAAAGCCAGCAATTTTTAACGAAAGTTGATATGAGCTTTAGTACGATCAAGGCATCATCAGAATACACTTCGTTAATGTTGAGATGGGTTCCAGTAAATTTACAACACAACTTAGTCAATGAATTAAACAATCAATAAATTTTAACTGGTAACAATGATGAATTATTAAATAAACCATCTTTGCGGATATGGTACTTAAGCTTTAGCTTTTATGACCTGAAATATATTTTTCAAAAAAATATGCAGTTTTAATTCTTAGTATCCAGTCGTAATGGTCAATAAGTTAACCAATACGTACGCAACTGCTTCAAAAAAGGGGCTAATATAAGCCCCATATGTCTAACTAGTTTTTATAAAAATAACTTTCTTTCGTTATTTTTATGTCTGCTCTTTGCTTAGATTCAATGGTAAAACTAATTGGAGTCGCTTTGAGCTTTAAGTCGTAACCGTCTTTAATAACGGTAACAGGTATTTGCAGCATTTCTCCCCCTTCAATTTCAATCACAGCAGGCACATTGAGCTGAGCATCTTCTAACCCTTCAAGACTGACCGTGTAGGTCATGGTGGTTTGCGTTTTATTGATCACGCTTAACGTATAAGGGTTTTCAACTAAGCCTTCATAGTTAACACGATATAACGCATTGCGGTCTCGGATCACCGATGCTTCAATTGGCGTACGATTAAACGCCCACACCACCATAGTTAAAATAATCAACGCAGTAAGGGTTGCATATCCAAGTAGTTTTAGCCTAAACGGATTGGTTTTTTTGCCATTTGCTTCATGTTCACTTTGATATTTAATTAACCCTTTGGCATAGCCAAATTTATCCATGGTGTCATCACAAGCATCAATACACAAACCACAGTTTATACATTCATATTGCAGACCATTTCGAATATCAATGCCTGCTGGGCAAACTTCAACACACAAGTTACAGTCAACACAGTCACCGAGGCCGAGCTCTTTTGGGTCTTGTTTACGTTTACGTTTGCCTCGTGATTCGCCGCGCTGTGCATCATAGGTGACTAATAGCGTGTCTTTATCAAACATCACAGATTGAAAACGCGAATATGGGCAAGCAACCGTACACATTTTTTCTCTTAAAAACCCAGCATTACCATAGGTACAGAATGCAAATAAGAAGACCCAAAAACTCACTAGACCTGACCATTCTAGTGTGAACATGTCGATATATAATTTTTGTGCAGGTATAAAATACGCCATAAATGACGTAGCAGTGAAGAGAGAGATAGCTAACCAAGCACTATGCTTTGCTGTTTTTAAAGCAATTTTTTTTGCATCCCAAGGGCTTTTATCTAGTTTAATGCGTTTATTGCGACTGCCTTCAATACGGTGCTCCACCCAAGTAAACATTAGCATCCAAATGGTTTGTGGGCATACATAACCACACCATACTCGGCCCAGCCAATTGGTCACAAAAAAAAGTGCAAACGCCCCAGCCATAAATACCCAAGCTAAAATCATAAAGTCTTGTGGTAAAAATGTGAGGCCGAAAATTCTAAAATGTTGACTGCCTACATCAAACAATATCGCCTGCTGGCCGTTATATTGCAGCCAAGGAATAGCAATAAAGGTCAGCATTAAAAGCCAACCAAGATTACGGCGTATTTTTTGGAAAAAACCTTTTTGTTCTCGCACATAAATCGGGCCCTCCGATTTATGTGGCTTAATGATCATGTCTTCTTCTTTAATATCAAACTTCATAGTACTTGCTCTACTAACATTGGTTAATGTCTATAGAGCAAGTTTCAGTCCAATCTGAAAGTTTATAAGCCACTGTTTTTTATATATTTTATTTTATGAAGAAAATGCACATACGCGAAATGTCGCGAACAGCGTTATATTTCGCGATTTTTAGTTATTTTCAACTTTTTCATTTTAGAGCGTAGTGTGCTCTCGGGAAGCCCTAATTTAATCGCAGCGCCTTTTGGGCCGGCTATTCGCCAATTAGAAAGTTCTAATACGTGTTCGATATGAAGTCTCTCTGTCTCATCGAGCCTTAAACTTTGACCTTCAAGCATTTGTTCATCAGTCATATTGAGTGGCTGAGTAATTGACACTAATCGTCCTTTAGACAAGATAGCCTCTCGCTCTAGTATATTTTGTAACTCTCTGATATTTCCCGGCCAATCATAAGCTTGAAGTTTGTCTATCGCTGCCTTTGTCAGCCCCATTAAGTGTTTACCTAGCCTTTTATTGAGCTGATTAATGAGGTTTGTGCACAGTAATGGAATGTCTTCTTTTCGCTCTTTTAGGCTTGGTACTCTGATAGGAAAGACATTGAGGCGATAATAAAGGTCCATTCTAAACTCACCTTTTCCAACCATTTGCCACAAATCTTTATTGGTTGCCGCTATGATACGAATATCTACTTTTAGCGTTTTACTCCCACCTACTCGCTCAAACTCTTGCTCTTGCAGTACGCGCAAAAGTTTACTTTGTGCCTCTAGCGACAGCTCCGCAATTTCATCTAAGAATAAAGTGCCTGTGTCTGCGAGTTCAAAGCGCCCTTTTCTTCTCTCATTGGCACCAGTAAACGCCCCTTTTTCATGACCAAATAATTCTGACTCTAATAAACTAGGTGTAAACGCAGCACAATTTACTTTTACAAATGGCTTCGAGCTTCGATTACTCAATCTGTGCAGGTTTCTGGCAACGAGCTCTTTACCCGTGCCATTTTCTCCTAAAATCAATACGGTACTGCTGGTCTGTGCAACCAGGTTGATCTGTTCAAGCATAGTTTGGAAGATATGACTTTGCCCAACTAAACCTGACTCTTGCCAATCTGCATTTAATTCTTCCAACAAGTAAGAGTTTTCTTCCTTTAATTGCTCAGTTAAGGTTTGAACTTGCTCTAGTGCTGCTCTTAGTGCGCTTTCTGCTTCGTGTTGCTTTGTTACGTCGCGAAATATCGCGACTGCCCCAATTATTTGTCCGTCTTTAAACACCGGTGTAGAGGTATATTCTACAGGGAAACTACTGCCATCTTTTCTCCAGAACACTTCGTCAGATATTTGCCTTACTTTGCCATCAAACATAGTGCAGTAGATGTTGCACTCATCTGCCGGATACGGTGAACCATCAGCATGGCTATGATGATGGTATTGATGAATTTTTTTACCTATTAGTTCCTCTGCTTTCCAACCTGTCATACGCTCAGCTGCGGGGTTTATAAATACTGCATTACCAGATAGGTCGAAACCGTAAATGCCTTCGCCAACAGAGTTAAGTAGTAGTTCAGGGTCATTTAGTAAACGTTTAAGTAAATGAGACATAGCATTCCTCGTGAAATATCACGTAAACTGTAACATATTGACACGTTATACCATTAGCAAATTCTGACAAATGTGTTTAAAGTCGCTAAAACACGTTTTTTATGAGACTAAAATGAGCAAACCACTTCAAGACGCGACCTTGTCTGTCGGATATATTGCCAAGCGTGCAGGCGTAAAAGTGTCAACTCTGCATTTTTATGAAACCAAAGGGCTGATCCGAAGTTGGCGAAATCAAGGAAATCAACGTCGCTATAAACCCGATGTGCTCAGGCGAATTGCTGTGATCAAAGCAGCCCAGCAAATGGGCGTCACATTACAAGACATCAAAGTTACTCTAGATGCGTTGCCTGATAATAGAACCCCGACTAAAAAAGATTGGGCAAATTTATCTCAGCGATGGCGTGCACAGCTGACCAAGCAAATTGAGTATTTAGAGCAGATCAGAGACAAAGTCGATGGTTGTATTGGCTGTGGCTGTTTATCTATGACGCAATGCCCTATGTATAACCCAGATGATGTCTGTGGCAAATCGCAATCCGGCGCAGCTTTTTTGCCTTCTAACCCTGATGCGCAGGCTAATCATAAAAAAACTGATAAAATAGATAAGAATCACTAACAAGGAACACCCATGAAAAAAACTGCACTCTCGCTCGCACTTGTCGCAGCGCTTGGACTGACTGCTTGTTCGCAAACAAGTACACAACAAGCTGAAAATAACAGCGTTCAAGTACAACAAAATTTCGCTAACTTCTCTGAACAGTTTATCCATGATTATTGGAAACAGTTCCCTGAACATTCTGCTTGGGCAGGCTATGGTAAATACGATGATATTATCAGTATTCCAAATCAAGCCTATCGTGACAGCACTTTGTCTTTTGCTAACGCAAAATTAAACGAACTAGCAAAATTTGATTTAGACTCATTGCCAACAGCGCAAAAGACGGATTATTACCTAATTGAAAATGCTTTAAAACGTACCATTTGGCACTCAGAAACCTTCAAAAGCTGGCAATGGAACCCATCTAACTACAATGTATCTGGCGGCTTTGCGACAATTTTAAACAGCCGCTTTAAAACTGATGACGAAAAATTTGCGACCGTTTTAAAACGTCTTCAATACGTGCCTGCATATTACGATGCAGCGAAAGCAAATATTGATAACCCCACTTTAGAATATACACAGCTTGCAATCGGCCAAAACAAAGGCGCTTTCAGTGTGCTAAAAGATGAGCTATTAACGCAAGTTGAAGGTTCAAATTTATCTTCAAGTGATAAAGCACTGTTTGTTAAGCGTTTCAATGCTGCAAAAGACGCAATCAATGGCTACATCGACTTTTTAACTGAACTTGAAAAATCTCTGGTAGAAAATGGTAACGCGCGTTCATTTAGAATTGGTGAAAAGCTTTATGAAGAAAAGTTCGAACTAGATATTCAATCTGGGTACAGCGCAAAAGAGATGTATCACAAAGCGGTTGCAGACAAAGATCGTGTGACAGCTGAGATGGTAAAGATCACAGATAAGCTGTGGCCGAAGTATTTCCCGAACACTAAGCGCCCATCAAACGACAGAGATGCGGTAGCTAAACTCATTAAACACCTTTCAGTCAAGCATGTTGCTCGTGACGAATTCGTGCCTGAAATTAAGCGCCAAATTCCAGACTTAGAAGCATTCGTCAGAGAAAAAGATCTGATCACGCTAGACCCTGAAAAGCCGCTTGTTGTCCGTGAAACACCAGAGTATATGCGTGGCTTTGCTGGTGCGTCTATTAGTGCGCCGGGCCCATATGATAAAAAAGAAAACACCTATTACAATGTAACACCACTAGATAACATGTCTGATGAGCAAGCTGAGTCATATTTAAGAGAATATAACCACTGGATTTTACAGATCTTAAATATTCACGAAGCGATCCCAGGTCACTATACACAATTAGTTTACTCAAACGAGTCTCCTTCTTTAATTAAGAGTATTTTTGCAAATGGCGCGATGATCGAAGGTTGGGCTGTGTATACAGAGCGTATGATGCTAGAAGAAGGCTATGGTGATTTTGAGCCAGAAATGTGGCTTATGTACTATAAGTGGAACCTTCGTGTTATCTGCAACACTATCCTAGATTATGCTATTCAAGTAAAAGGGATCAGCAAAGAAGAAGGCTTAGACCTATTAATGAACGGTGCATTCCAAGAAAAAGCAGAAGCTGAAGGCAAATGGCGTCGTGCGACATTAAGCCAAGTTCAGTTAACCAGCTACTACAGCGGTTACAGAGAGATTTATGATTTCAGAGAATCGTTAAAAGCCGCTCAAGGTGATGACTTTAACCTAAAAGCGTTCCATGAGCAGTTTTTAAGCTATGGCAGTACACCAGTCAAATACGTCAAGGCGTTAATGACAGATAAATAACACCAAAACTGAATTGAAAAAGCCCTTGTTTAAGGGCTTTTTATTTAAGTTCTGGTTAATATAATTTTTAGTTATGAGTTTCTCGACTTAGCTTGCAGCAATAAATGCGTATAACGACCGAGCGACGCATAAGGCTCTTGTTGGTTATATTTAAGCTCTAATGCAAGTAAATCATCAAATTGCGTTTTACCTTTTTCAAGCTCTCGCAAATAATCATGAAAACAACGCACACCCGTTTTGCAGAGACGATGGAAGTTTTCTTGATTTAAAGCTTTGTCTACAACTTCTGGCTCTACAGGGTGGTTAGGGCTTAAACCAACTTTTTGTTTTACATGCAACCCTTGATTTACATAATCAAAATTTCCATAGACCATATTTGCAAATAAGTGTGCGTCTTTATTGAAGTACATTAAAGACAAATAACCCGCATCGTTGACAAGTTTTGACAAAATCGTAATCGCCTCAACTTGATCAACTAACCATTCAAGCACAGCATGGCACAGGACAAAATCGAAAGTACCTAACTCTAATTCAGGCAATGCCAGTAATGGTGCGTGAATAAATTCAAATTGAGCACTTAAACCCGCTTGCTCCACATGCTCTTTTGCAAGTTGTAGCATATCTTCCGATATATCCACCAGCGTGATGTGATGGCCTAAACTAGCCAAATAAATCGCTAACTGACCTTGCCCACCACCAATATCTATTATTCGTATTGGTGCAGTCGCATTATCTAGCCATGGAATATGCTGAGAAAAATCACGCTTTAAAATGGCTTCTCGTATTTTGCCCTTAGGTGTACCGTAAATATTCTTCTTAAATTTTTCCGAGATAGCATTAAAGCTTCTATCGCGCGCTAATTTATCTTTGTAGCTTTTGTTTTTGTTACTCATATTTAGCGGTTAAACCGGATTATTGATATCAATAAATTCAACGTCTAAATCATAGGTTTTAGCAAGATACTCACCTAAAGCTTTGGCACCATAACGTTCAGTAGCATGATGGCCTGCTGCTATAAAGTGGATGTTTTGTTCATTTGAGCTATGGATTGTCTGCTCAGAAGCCTCACCGGTTAAGTAGGCATCAATACCTTGGGTTGCGGCCATATCGATAAAACTTTGGCCTCCACCTGTACACCAAGCGATGGTTTTAATTAGATGATCGCCCGCTTGATTTACTAATGGTTTTCTATCAAGTTTCTCGTCTACCAGTTGCGCAAATGCTTCTAAGCTCATTGGTGTCTTGAGTTTGCCTTTCACTGCAACACAGTTTTTATTCCAAGGCTCCAGAGGCCTTTCGTAAGTAATATCTAGTAACTCAGCCAATTGCGCATTGTTGCCAAGTTCTGGGTGAACATCTAGAGGTAAATGATAAGCAAGTAAATTGATGTTGTTTTCTAATAACGCTTTAATACGTCTTTGCTTCATGCCCGTAATAGTTTGATCTTCACCTTTCCAGAAGAAGCCATGATGAACTAAAATCGTGTCAGCTCCAGCTTCTATGGCAGCATCGATCAGCGCCTGACTGGCAGTAACACCCGTCACAATTTTTTTAACTTCTTCAGCCCCTTCAACTTGTAAACCATTCGGGCAATAGTCACTAATAGAAAATGGTTTTAATAGTTCGGTTAATTGATTAACAAGTTTTGTTCTTTTCATTTGATTCCTCAGCCCTTGAAATTTAGGGCGTATTTTAACAGCTTAGTCATGATGATAAAGCGCAACAACAACCTACTAATTAATAAAATTAAAATATCGTAACAACAAAATAAGAGAGTAAAAGAATGTTTTGAATTACAAATGTAATAAAGAGCTTACCGTTGAACTGCCATTTTATTGTCTTATGCCGTATTAACTCTTGCATCAATAAAGTTGAAAGGTTGAGCGATAGCAGCGCCGTGACACTTAAACTTAATTCACTGATTCTTTGCCCATCCACTTTTGCCCGCTTTTTATCAAGTAAAAATAAAAAACAAAAGATCGAATTGGTTATGAATAAATAGGTAAAAACAAGCGGTACAAGTTTGTCATTAGAGGCGATAGAAATCGTGACTAAAAAAAGGGTTAGTATAAGCAGGGAGTGGTTCGCACTTCGAAAAAATAAGTTCAAGCTCTGTTAATCTCATGATTCTATTTCTTTGTAAGGAAGCCATTGTAACAAACGTTCAAATAGAACTTCGGGTTTTATTGGTTTAGAAATATAGTCATCCATACCAGCTTCTAGACATTTATCTTTATCACCAACCATCGCGTTCGCGGTCATTGCTATTATCGGAATATCTTTATAAAGCTCCCCTGCTTTTCCATTTCTAACTTCTATTGTGGCCTCATATCCATCCATTTCTGGCATTTGGCAATCCATAAGAATGACGGTGTATTTAGTATCTCTTGTTGTATTAAGTAAGCCTTGGATCACTTCTTCACCATTTGCCGCAATATCTACATGCGTTAAATTTAGTTTTGCCAGCATACTTTGCGCAACAATTTGATTAACACGATTATCTTCAGCTAAAAGAATACGGATCCCCTCTCCCCAGCTTATCTCTTCAGGCTTCAAAGCTGACTGAGCTTTAAGCGACTTTATGTAATGAGTCGTCACTAAAGGCTTAGCGCCTTTGAGGGCTTCTCCATTTTCTGCAACGATTGAAAGCGCTGCAAATAAATCAAATGTTGTCGCAGGTTTCGGAAAATATCCATCAAACCCCAAGTTAGCAAAAAACTTTGCATCGCCTTTATGACACATCGAAGTCATCATAATTAACTTCATGGCTTTTAAGTGTTCGTTTGCTTTTATATGTTCCCCTAACTGTGCACCATCCATGACAGGCATTTGCATATCCAAAAATGCGATATCGAAGCAGTTATTGTGCTTTGCAAAATAACTTTCGCTGATGGTTAAAGCTTCGATGCCTGAACGCGCCTCTGTTACAGTCGCGCCCCAATGTTCAAGCTGTGCCCTAAGTACTTCACGATTAGTTTTGTTATCATCTACCAGTAAAATATTAAGGTGCTTCATCTCAACATCTGGAATAACATGAAATGACGCATTACTCTTTCCTAGTAGAATCGAAAAGCTAAAACAGGAACCTTTACCAGCCTGACTTGACACAGAAACTGCACCATCCATCAGTTCACAGAGTTTTTTTACAATTGCCAGTCCAAGTCCAGTTCCGCCATATTTTCTGGTTGTTGAGGCATCAACCTGACTGAATGATTGAAACAATTTTGCCTGCTGCTCAGATGATATTCCAATGCCTGTATCTTTGATATTACAATTTAACTGCCAATTATCAGTGTCATACTCAATCAAAGACGCTTCAATCAGCACTTCACCATCTGAAGTGAACTTAATGGCATTACCAACCAAATTGCTTAAGATTTGCCTCAACCTACCAGGATCACCAACTACAACGGCTTCATCTATGTTTGTTACATCTAAAATAAGTTCTATGCTTTTGTTGTGTGCTTGTATAACGGCTGACTCCGCAAAATCACCGAGCAACCCTCGCAAATCAAACTCTAAGTGTTCTAGCTCGAGCTTTCCTGCATCCACCTTTGAAAAGTCTAAAATGTCATTGATTAAGGTTAAAAGAGAATTAGCACTGCTCATTGCAACGTTTATTCGGTGTTGTTGTTCTGCATTTAAGTCACTATTAAGCAGTAAATTGAGCATGCCTAGCACCCCATTCATTGGGGTACGTATTTCATGACTCATTGAGGCCAAAAACTCGCTTTTGGCAATACTGGCTTGCTCCGCCATCATTTTGGCTTCTTTTAACGCTTTTTCTGAAGCAACTCTATCTGTTATGTCTTGTTGAATACCCACATAAGCGGTGAGCTCTCCTGCTTCATTATGTACAGGAAAAAGCTGTAAACTATTCCAAAATGGTTGGCCATTCTTTTTGTAATTTAAGAGGTCAACTTTCACTATGTCATGATTTTTCAAAGCCTTCCTGATCTTATCAACTGAGAGCTGACACGTTTGCTCCCCTTGTAATAAACGACAGCTTTTCCCTAGGATCTCTTCTCCATAACCTGTAATGTTGGTAAAAGCTTGGTTTATGTATATGAGAGGTAGCTCTGGATCAGATACTGAGCTTATTGTTACTCCTAGGTTACTAGCATCAATAGAAAGGGCTAATAAATCATTTTCTTCTTTTGCTTTTTTCAGCGCTTGTTGGGCTTGTATTTGCTCTGTGACATCAGTCATTGACCCTGCCATCCTGATCGCTTTGTTAGTACTATCAAATAGGGCATCGCCCTTCACTCTGTAAACTCTAAATTCCCCTTTTTTGGTCATGAATCTGTGTTGCACATCATAAATTGCTTTTTGCTGAAGGTGTGCCTTTAAGCTGCTTTTTACAAACTCACGATCTTCAATATGAACCATTCTTTCTAAGACCGTATAGTCCTCGGGAAACTCATCATGAGGTGCATAACCGAGTAATTCCCTGAAACGTTCAGAACAAAATACCTTTCCTGTTTTTATATCCCAGTCCCAAATACCATCTAGACTCCCATTTATAGCAAGGTTTAACCTTTCTTCACTCAACTTTGTTGCTTGTTGAGACAGTTCAAGCTTTCTATAGGGGTTTAAAAGTAGTTTCTGACCAACTAAGAATAAAAATAAAGAAGATAAAAACAGGCTTACAAAAATTGCACTAGCAATACTTATGATGACTTGCTTCACTTGTTTTTCTACCAAAGTAGAATCAACTAAGTAATTAAGCATTAAGCCCGAACTATGAAGGTCAGACTTTAACACTGAATCGTACTTATTATTTGTACTTAAATTTGAATAACTTAACCAAGGGCCTGATAGTTTAACGCCATGTGTATTTGACTCAAGGACTTCAGATAATAAAACATCAATAGGAGTTTCAAACTTGACAATCAGTGCCCCTTCGGTGAATCCATTATAGTTTATAGGCACTGCCAATTTGAAATATGCTTGCCCTTGGCTTTGATCAAGCAATACGGCATGTGAAAGCTCCCCATTAAGTAAATCTTCAAGCCAGTCACTTGGAGTTTCCCTAATAGCCTGCTCTTCGCTATTTCTATAGACATAATCACCAAGGACATTGAAGACCCAAAGTTGTTCCTTTATCCCTAGAATCTTAAACTCTGACAAATAATCATTTAAAGACGCTTCTGACACACCTGAACCCATAACGCCGTTAATAATGATGGGTTGACTTGATAAATCTTTCAGCAGCAAAATTCTCGTTTCTAAAAAGTTTTCTATATATTTTGCACTGAGTTTCGCTTCTGTTTCTGATGCTTGTTGCTTGTAGCCATTTAATACAGATGAAGCTTCCCTCCCTACTAGCATCACGCTTATCAAAACCGATAAAAAAAGGCTCATCACTACAAAGACAATGAAAGCTTTGTTGGCATCAAGCTGCATCTTTAAGAATTGTGACTTCACACACTAGCCTTTATTCTTGATGATAGAAATAGAGCCATTCTCTTTGTATTTGGCCATACAAAGATCTTCTAAACCTAAAGCCTCATGCGAATCTTCACCCTTATTTGAAAATGGTTTTGAATAAACCTTGACCAAGCCATCTACTGGTAAGTTGAGATTCTCGAGCGCATGTCTTAACGACCGTCTTGTACTGGCTGTATCTTTTGTCGCCTCAATTTGTGTCATGGCCTGAACAAACAGTAATCCCAAATCGTAGCCGTGCACAAAACCTGCGGGGGCTTGCAGCGTTTCAACGTCAAAATCTTGCTTAAACAACTTCTTAGCAGACTTAATTGCTTTCTTTACACTATCTGAATGAGGTAGTTCATCAAAGGAGAAGCAGGATTGAATAAAATTAAGCTCAATACCCCCCTTAAGGTATTGCTTAGTCGTATCGAAAAAATTACCTCCTGTAATTCCCCAATGACTAATGATTGGTTTTTGCAAAGTTTTATCTATTTCTGCCATTGCCTGAGTAAAGTATTTACCTTCAATAGCATTGCCAACAAAAACAATACAGTCCGCACCTGTATTTATGATCCCCCTCAAAATTAACTTTGATTTTTTTAGTCTCGTATTCCAATTGAACCAAGTCACTTCAGCTTTATTTTTCCCTAAAGCATCTTGCATGGTTCGTTCGTTTGATTTGCCCCATGGCGTGTTTTCAAGGAGTAAATGAGGCTGTTCACAAGAACGTGCTTCTTTTGCGAATTGGATAATCCGGTAGCCCGCTTTAGTGTCGTCTACAGATAATCTAAAAACCCAGTTTGTCCCATGTTCATAGCGAGTGATAGAACCACCTGCAGCCCAAGGCACCAATAGTAAGATCTGTTCTTTGTTTATGAAGGTCCTATTTTTTATGTAAGGAGGAGAATGAAGGCCCCCCAATATGAATAATGCTTTAGGATCCTTGAGGAATTTTTTCATATGTAACAAGCTACGGTTGCTATTACCTCGATGATCCATTTCTAAAAAATTAAACTCGACGTTTTCTAGCCTATTTTTTTCAGATTCTAACGCAGACATAAATCCCATTTTGATTGCATTGGCAGATGCAAAATGGTTTGAGTAATCTGAGTCATGATAAATATTGAATTGGTGAACTGATTGCGCCCAATTTGATGAACTATAGGCAAAAAAACAAATAATAAAACAATATTGGATGGCCTTCATAATTTCATCTGGTTGATTTTGTTTTTTTAACCTTAGTTCAAAAAATCAACTTTGTAGAAATTTAAGCGTGTATATAGATAAAAAACACATAATAAAAAAGGCCATATCTGGCCTTTTCTAAATAAATCGTTTAATTATGAAATCAACTTTTACACGCTTCGCCTGGCCTAGTAATTTCCTGACTGGCTGCGGGTAATCTTGAACTGATTCCAGATCTTCATGACTAGATAATAATCGGCAGTGTTGAAGAATGTCTTGCTTCTCTGTCAATAACAATTGATCGAGCTTATGCGCTTTATCTTCGATCAAAATTCCATTTTCAATATCTAATCCCCAGGCTCTTGGATTTAGGTTATGACCACTTAGAAGATGTAGCTGACCATCTTTACTCACGCCTTTCAAATGAAAAGAGTTATTTTCATGTTTCCAAAGGTATACCTTAAGCAACCCTGACTGAATGAACCTTTTATTAGATTTTAAGAATTTAAATAAAATCGTTTCATAGAGATAAGGTAACGCACCTATTTTGCTAAATGGTTGTTCTGGAGAAATATAAAAATCATTCGCTGTTTTATCACCAACAACGATGGTTACTTCTTTACCTTGCTTTAGTAAACGACGTAAAGAGCGAAGTAATGGCGCTGGAAAATTAAAGTATGGCGTATAAAGCAATAGTTCTTTTTCTGTTGTGTCAAACAAGGCTTTAATTAACCTATTCAACTTATTTGCACGTCTACCAAACCCTAAGAATGGTCGAACACTCAAGGTAGAATCAGAGTTACTTGATTCTATATTGTATCGACCTTTTCTCAACTCTTTCATCAATTGACGCTGAGAAACTTTAATCTCATTGTATTTAGGTATTGGGCGACTATCTATTCTTGGTACAGCTTCTGACGACAATAAAAAATCATTTGTGAAGTTACAAAAAGAATCCGCTAACCCTGGTTGTTGTAAAATGAAGTATCTATCAAGTCGGTACTTTTCACCCACATTCATATACACATTGTTTATGCTCGCACCGCTATAAAGCAAGATATCGTCGATAACGATGCCTTTTAAATGTAGAACGCCGAATAGTTCTTTGCCTTTAACTGGTACACCAAATACTTTTACATTACTTTGATGTTTTTCTAATTCATCACAATATAAGGCTGCATTTCCCTCCGATTTCGCAGCACCTATAAGGCCACGTTGAGCTCGGTGAAAATCAACTAATACATTAATCTCAAGCGTTGGGTTTGCTAGTGAAGCTTTATGAAGTGCTAAAAGCACTTCTCTACCCGCTTCATCGTCTTGTAAATACAAAGCAGTGATATAAATCCGATATTTAGCGCTTTCAATGAGACTTAACAGTCTTTCATGATATTGCTTTGCGCTATTTAGTACTTCAACGTCTTTGTCTGCTAACTCAAAGCTTGGAATGTCCTGCCAAAATGCCATAACAACCTATAAATAAAGGTGACTCAATCCAGAGTCTCACACAAAATTAGTAAGAACATATCAAAAAAATATTATTAGGTCATGAATTTCTGATAAAACATCGATTTTTGGATGTTTTTTTCAACAAGTACAGATTATTTGACACCTTTTAAATTTATTAATTTTCAATATTCCTAATTTATTTTACTTCTCACTTGTTTTACATAGAATCGTCCTCACTTCATTAAAAAGATAATTGATTAGGAATACCTCATGAGTGATGCAAAACACTGTAAACTTTTAATTTTAGGCTCGGGTCCTGCTGGTTACACTGCTGCAGTTTATGCTGCACGCGCAAATTTAAACCCTGTGCTAATTACTGGTATGCAGCAAGGTGGTCAGCTTACAACAACAACTGAAGTTGAGAATTGGCCTGGTGACGCACACGGCTTAACTGGTCCTGCTTTGATGGATCGTATGAAAGAACATGCAGAACGTTTCGAAACTGAAATCGTTTTCGACCATATCAACAAAGTAGACGTTACAAAGCGTCCATTTACGCTAACAGGCGATCAAGGTACATACACTTGTGACGCACTTATCATTGCTACTGGCGCTTCTGCTAAATATTTAGGCCTTGAATCTGAGACAGCTTTCCAAGGTCGTGGTGTTTCTGCATGTGCTACATGTGACGGTTTCTTTTACCGCGGACAAAAAGTAGCGGTTGTTGGTGGTGGTAACACTGCTGTTGAAGAAGCTCTATACCTTTCTAACATTGCAGATGAAGTTCATGTTATTCACCGTCGCGACTCATTCCGCAGTGAAAAGATTTTATCTGACCGTTTAATGGAAAAAGCAAAAAACGGCAACGTAACACTTCATTTCAATCGTACTTTAGATGAAGTAGTTGGTGATGAAATGGGTGTAACTGGCATCAAAATTAAAGATACAGACTCAGATAATGTTGAGCAACTTGATTTAGCTGGTGTGTTCATCGCAATCGGTCACAAACCAAACACAGATATGTTTGAAGGCCAACTTGAAATGAAAGATGGTTATTTAGTAGTCCAGTCAGGTCTAAATGGTAATGCAACGCAAACTTCTGTTGAAGGTGTGTTTGCAGCTGGTGATGTATCTGATCACATCTATCGTCAAGCAATTACGTCAGCTGGTACTGGTTGTATGGCAGCACTAGATGCTGAGCGCTTCCTAGATAACCAATAAATTTCAGACCTGGAGGGTTGTTTAACCCTCCGCTTTCACTTTAAGATGTTTTTCATTAAAAATATGATTAATTTCTTAAATGACACCACGCCTATATCAGCTATCAACTGAAACAATCGATTTTCCTTCACCAACTTTGGCTTTAAATGAACCTGATGGCTTACTTGCTATCGGAGGCTGTCTTACACCTGCAAGACTCAACCTTGCATATAAGTCAGGTATTTTCCCTTGGTTTAATGAAAAAGAGCCCATCATGTGGTGGTCGCCAAGTGACAGAGGTGTGATTGAACTGCATGATTTCCATGTCAGTCGTTCATTAAAAAAAGTGGCAAGAAGAACAAAACCTATCGTCACTGTTAATAAAGCATTTGACACTGTTATCAATGCCTGCCGAGAGCAAAGGTTACATGCAGAAGGTACCTGGATAAACCATCAGATGTTGGCTGCCTACACTCATATGCATACGTTAGGTTTTGCACATAGCCTCGAAGTCTGGGATCAAAACAATAATCTGATGGGTGGTCTTTATGGAGTTATGAACTCAGGTGTTTTCTGTGGAGAGTCTATGTTTTTTAATCAACCAAACGGCTCAAAGTTAGCCATGTGGGCGTTAGTTAATTGGCTTAAAAAGCACAACGCCCATTTTGTAGATTGTCAGTTGGAAAACCCCTATTTAACCACTTTAGGTGCAAAATTAATTTCAAGGTCTGAGTTTTTAGCTAAACTTAAGTTAGCTCAGAGCTTTGATATACCCAGTTCGATGTGGAAACCACAGGTATTGGAAGAGATTTATGACTGAACATTTTCCTTCAAAGATTGGATTAAGCCAACAGTTTGATTGCAGTTATTTACCTGATAAACAAGAACAGCTGCTCGTCATCCTCGATAGTCAATGCTACAACGCAGCACGGTTTCAAGACTTATTAGAATTAGGTTTCAGACGCAGCGGTGATCAAATTTATCGCCCTCATTGTCCTAGTTGCCATGCCTGTGAGTCAATGCGTATTCCTGTTAAAGATTTTGTGCTATCAAAATCACAAAAGCGAAAGCTAAAAACAGCGAAAAACAATTTCTATATTAAGGTGAGTGATAAAGAGCAATCAAATTATTACGCATTATATGAGAACTATATAAATCAAAAGCATCATGACGGGACTATGTTCCCTCCAAACCGCCTACAATATGAAAGTTTTTTATTTTGTAATTGGTTACCAGTTACCTTTATTGAGTTGTGGGATCAAGATGAACTTATCGCTGTTGCAGTCACAGACACTATGCCAAATTCTTTATCTGCGATTTATACCTTTTATCACCCTGACTATGACAAGTTTAGCCTTGGTGTTGTGATGATATTGCTTCAAATAGAATTCGCAAAAAGCTCTGGTTTAGATTTCGTGTATTTGGGTTATCAAATTGATGAATGCAGAAAGATGTCTTACAAGTCTCAATTTAAACCTGCAGAGCGTTTTATATCGGATGTTTGGCAACTGAAGCTGTAATTAAATTAACTAATTTCCCCCCTTACCTTTACTTATTGTGTGGTTTTCGGCAAAATCTGCAGCGTTAATCTAATCAAAGAGGTGTTACGCTACACATGGCGAAAGAAGACGTAATTGAAATGCAAGGCACGGTCCTTGATACTTTACCAAACACAATGTTCCGCGTTGAACTTGAAAACGGCCACGTAGTGGTTGCTCATATTTCTGGTAAAATGCGCAAAAACTACATTCGTATTTTAACAGGCGATAAAGTAACTGTTGAAATGACGCCATACGATTTAACTAAAGGTCGTATCGTTTTCCGCGCGCGTTAATTACGCCGTGATTGTAAAGCGTATTGGTTAAGTTCATTCGTTTTACCTTTAACCCATCAGGGTGATTTCATTCGATGTGTTAAATAAAAAAGCCTAGCTTAGCTAGGCTTTTTTAATGGTCTCATGGAAGGTGGGTTTACACCTTCTCACCTTTAAGCTTCCGCCATTTCAACATCAAATTGGAAGTTAAGTTTATTACTCTTCAGGCCCACTTTAACTGTGCCGCCTTCGGCTAACTTGCCAAACAGGATTTCATTTGCAAGTGGCTTTTTCAATTGCTCTTGAATAACTCGTGACATTGGTCTAGCACCCATTGCTTTGTCGTAGCCTAGATCAGCTAACCATTCTCTAGCCGCTGCTGTCAGCTCTAGGTTCACAGATTTACGGTCAAGTTGCGCTTGAAGTTCAACTAAGAATTTATCTACAACTTGTAAAATAACCTCTTTATCTAAATGGTTAAACCAAATGATATTGTCTAAGCGGTTTCTAAATTCTGGTGTGAACACCTTATTTATCTCAACCATCGCATCGTGCGAATGATCTTGCTGCGCAAATCCTATTGACTGACGAATGGTTTCTTGAACCCCCGCATTCGTGGTCATGACAAGTACAACATTTCTAAAGTCTGCTTTGCGGCCATTGTTGTCTGTTAACGTGCCATGGTCCATAACTTGTAGCAAAATGTTATAAATATCTGGGTGCGCTTTTTCAATCTCATCTAAAAGTACAACAGCATGAGGGTGTTTGATCACAGAATCAGTTAGCAAACCGCCCTGCTCATAACCCACATAGCCTGGAGGCGCGCCGATTAACCGGCTAACCGCGTGACGTTCAGAGTACTCTGACATATCAAAACGAATGAACTCCACGCCCATACATTTTGCAAGTTGCTTTGTAACTTCTGTTTTACCAACACCAGTTGGGCCAGCAAACAAGAAAGAACCAATTGGTTTGTCTTCATTTGAAAGGCCTGAACGAGAAAGTCTAATTGCAGATGTTAATGCATCAATAGATTGATCTTGACCAAACACCAACATTTTTAAGTTTCTATCTAAGTTTTTGAGTGTTTCTTTATCGCTTGAAGACACACTCTGCTGAGGAATACGTGCAATCTTAGATACAATCTGCTCAATATCTGCAACGTTGATGGTTTTCTTACGCTTAGATACTGGTAGCAAACGCTGGTTTGCCCCCGCTTCATCTATCACATCAATGGCTTTATCTGGTAAGTGACGCTCGTTAATATATTTCGCGCTCAATTCTGCAGCCGCACGAAGTGCTTTTTGAGTATAGCGAATACCATGGTGATCTTCGTAACGGTCTTTCAAGCCCATTAGGATCTTTGTTGTATCTTCAACACTTGGCTCGAGTACATCTATCTTTTGGAAGCGACGAACAAGTGCTCTGTCTTTTTCAAAAATATTTTTAAACTCGTTATAAGTCGTTGAACCCATACATCTTAATTGACCACTAGACAGTAATGGTTTAATCAGATTCGAGGCATCCATCACACCACCCGACGCAGCACCTGCACCTATGATTGTATGGATCTCATCAATAAATAGAATTGAATGTGGTTTTGCTTGTAGCTCTTTCAACAACGCTTTAAAACGCTTTTCAAAATCACCGCGATATTTAGTTCCCGCTAATAATGCGCCCATATCAAGTGAATATACCACCGCATCGGCAATCACATCGGGTACTTGCTCATTTACGATTCTATAGGCAAGCCCTTCTGCAATCGCGGTTTTTCCAACACCAGCTTCGCCTACAAGTAAAGGGTTATTCTTTTTACGACGACATAAAACCTGAACAGTGCGTTCTACTTCTTGATCTCGACCTACTAATGGATCTAACTGGCCCGCTTGTGCCATCGCGTTCAGGTTAGTTGTGAAGTTTTCAAGTTTAGTCTTCTCTTCACCTTGTACGTCGTTAGAGTCATCACTATTGATGTCTTCATGGTCATCTTCGTGATGCTCGTCATCTGACTTAGCCACACCGTGAGAAATGAAGTTCACTATATCTAAGCGACTGATATCACTCTTTTTCAGTAGATAAACAGCTTGGCTTTCTTGTTCAGAAAATATTGCAACTAATACGTTCACACCTGTAACTTCTGTGCGCCCAGATGATTGCACATGAAATACAGCTCTTTGTAAAACACGCTGAAAACCTAGTGTCGGCTGCGTTTCTCTATCATTTTCACTTTCAGGTAATAATGGTGTTGTTTCATCGATAAACTCAGAAAGCTCTCGTTTGAGCGTTTCTGTATCAACACCGCATGCGCCTAATGCTTCACCTGCTGATGGGTTATCTATTAATGCAAGTAATAAATGCTCAACAGTCATAAATTCGTGACGACGTGTTCTTGCCTCACGAAACGCTGCATTTAAGGTAATTTCAAGATCTTTGTTTAGCATAAGCAACCCCCAAACGAGATTTATATCGGTTATTCCTGCTCACAACTACATAGCAGTGGATGTTCATGGTCGCGAGCGTAACGATTTACTTGTTCCGCCTTAGTATGTGCAATATCTGAAGGATACAAGCCACATACTGCCTTTCCCTCGTGATGCACGCGCAGCATCACGTCAGTTGCTTTTTCGCTGTCCATATTAAAAAACGTCATTAATACTTCGATTACAAAGTCCATTGGAGTGTAATCATCATTATTTAAAATGACTTTATACTTTCGAGGTGGGCTTAGCTTTTGCTTTTGCTTCTCTCTAACTGTATCGATTACACCAGAATCTTTAATACCACTCATAATAAAATATAGTCTTGTGTTGTTAACTCAAGCAAACTTGAATTGAAAAAATAAATTTTTTGTTAAAAATTTGTCTAAAAGCCTTGACTGATTGCTCATTTAAACTACAGTCGTTATTAGATTGTCTAATCTATGGGCAGTCTAGCAAATTATAAAGTTTAGATTAACTAAATTAGTCAACTTATAGAAGGATGTGGAAGTATGGCTTGCGGAAAAGTCAAATGGTTCAATAACGCCAAAGGGTTTGGTTTCATCGTAGAAGACGGCAGTGAAGAAGATATCTTCGCCCATTACTCAACGATTGTGATGGATGGATACAAAACACTTAAAGCCGGTCAAGATGTAACCTTCGAGTTGCAACAAGGTCCAAAAGGACTTCATGCAACGAACATCGCTCCTAGAGAGACTGAACTCGCTTGATGTTATTATCTCATTAATAAAGCGGGTTTTAACTCGCTTCACCCCCCTTATTTTTTATTTCTCTTCTCCACTTTAAATTTTTAAATTAGCCCATATATAAATTGCTTGTTAAACTAGTGTCTGTTTTCAGGCTTGTTAGTTATGCCTATTTAGGTTTACACAATTATTTTGATTAACCTTTAAGATATCACCTTCAATGGTGCATATAGACTTTTAGAGTAGTTATAACTATCAAACTTGCTATATAAAGTTGCCTTAGGCAACATAGCATTCCCATTGCGTTTTGATAGGCACTCTGTGCCCCTGATCTAGGAATGATAATGACATCTAAAATTATATATACAAAAACTGACGAAGCACCGGCTTTAGCTACATACTCGCTGCTTCCAATCATTCAAGCTTACACTAATGCTGCAGGCGTTGAAGTTGAAACTCGTGATATTTCACTTGCAGGTCGTGTAATTGCAAACTTCCCTGAGTTTTTAACTGAAGAGCAGCGCATTGGCGATGCACTTGCAGAGCTAGGCGAATTAGCTAAAACACCAGAAGCTAATATCATCAAGCTTCCAAATATCTCTGCGTCAGTACCTCAATTAAAAGCAACAATCAAAGAGCTTCAAGATAAAGGTTACGCACTGCCTAACTACCCTGAAGAACCAAAGTCAGATGAAGAAGCTGCAATTAAAGCGACTTATGACAAAATCAAAGGTTCTGCAGTAAACCCTGTTTTACGTGAAGGTAACTCTGACCGTCGTGCACCTGCTTCTGTAAAAGCATACGCACGTAAAAACCCTCACTCAATGGGTGCATGGGCTGCAGACTCACAATCATACGTTGCTAGCATGACTGATGGTGACTTCTTTGGTTCTGAGCAATCAACAACTGTAGAAAATGCAACTGACGTTCGCATCGAACACGTTGCAGAGAATGGCGACGTTACTGTACTTAAAGCAAGCACACCTCTTCTTGCTGGTGAAATCATCGATGCATCACGCATGCGCGCAGCTGACTTACAAGCTTTCCTAGAACAAGAAATCAATGCAGCTAAAGAGAAAGGCGTTCTTTTCTCTCTGCATATGAAAGCAACGATGATGAAAGTGTCTGATCCAATCATCTTTGGCCACGCTGTAAAAGTATTCTACAAAGATGTATTTGCTAAACATGGCGAATTATTTGAAGAGCTAGGTGTTGATGTTAACAACGGTCTTGGTGACGTTTACGCTAAAATCGCGCAATTAGACGACGCAAAGCGTGCTGAAGTTGAAGCTGACATTCAAGCGGTATACGCTGAGCGCCCTAGCATTGCTATGGTTGATTCTGATCGTGGTATCACTAACCTACATGTACCAAGTGATGTGATCATTGATGCATCTATGCCTGCTGCTATTCGTACAAGCGGTCAAATGTGGAATGCTGAAGGCAAGCAACAAGACACTAGCTTTGTTATTCCAGATCGTTGTTACTCTGGTGTTTACCAAGCAACTATCGACTTCTGTAAGAAAAATGGTGCTTTCGACCCTCGTACTATGGGTACAATTCCTAACGTTGGTCTAATGGCTCAAAAAGCAGAAGAATATGGTTCACATGATAAGACATTTGAAGCGGCTTCTGCTGGTACGATCTGCGTAGTAGACACTGACGGCAATGTACTTCTTCAACATGACGTTGCACAAGGTGATATCTGGCGTATGTGTCAGGTTAAAGATGCACCAATCAAAGATTGGGTAAAACTTGCTGTTAACCGTGCTCGCGCTACAAACACACCTGCTGTTTTCTGGTTAGACGAAAACCGTGCTCACGATGCGCAACTAATCAAGAAAGTAAACACATATCTAGCTGACCACGACACTGCGGGCCTTGAAATTCTTATCAAAGCACCAGTTGAAGCAACAGAATACTCTCTTGCTCGCATGAAAGACGGTCAAGATACGATTTCAGTAACAGGTAACGTATTACGTGACTACCTAACTGACTTATTCCCAATTCTTGAACTGGGCACAAGTGCGAAAATGCTTTCAATCGTTCCGCTAATGAACGGTGGTGGCTTATTCGAAACAGGTGCTGGTGGTTCTGCACCTAAGCACGTTCAACAGTTCGAAAAAGAAAACCACTTACGTTGGGATTCTTTAGGTGAGTTCTTAGCACTTGCGGCATCACTAGAGCACTTAAGCCAAGTGAATGGTAATGCTAAAGCACAAGTGCTTGCTGATACACTAGACGCAGCGACTGGTAAATTCCTAGATGAAAACAAGTCACCGTCTCGTAAAGTAAACGAACTTGATAACCGTGGTAGCCACTTCTATCTGTCTCTGTACTGGGCACAAGCTCTTGCAGCTCAATCAGACGATGCTGAACTACAAGCGTTGTTCGCGCCAATCGCTGAAGAGTTAACCGCTAAAGAGCAAACAATTGTTGAAGAACTTAACGCTGCGCAAGGCGTAAGCAAAGATGTTGGCGGTTATTTCCAGCCTAATGACGAGCTTGCTTTTGCTGCTATGCGTCCTAGTGAAACTTTCAATGCAGTGTTAGCGAAACTAGCTTAATACTAATTTGAATGATTAAGGGCATCGTTTGATGCCCTTTTTTTATGAGTGTTTTACTTAGTAGCAAGGCTATAATTTGCTATTATGCTCACATCAATGTTTTTACCTCATATAACCAATGCAAAATCGCGCGCCTAATCGCACTAACAAAACATTCCAAAAGAAACCTCATAACAAAAAACCATTTAATAAAAAACGCGTGGTCAAAGAAGCGCTTCCTGCAGATCAAGTTAAAATTGTCCTGTTTAATAAACCTTTTGATGTACTTTGCCAGTTCACCGATGATCAAAACCGTGCAACTTTGGCAGACTACGTAAAAGAAAAAGGCGTATATGCAGCAGGTCGATTAGACCGAGACAGTGAAGGATTATTACTCTTAACAAACTGCGGAAAATTACAACACACTCTGACGAATCCGAAAAAAGACACAGATAAAACCTACTGGGTGCAAGTTGAGGGTGTGCCAAGCGATGAGTCAATTTATGCACTCAATAAAGGCGTCGAATTAAAAGATGGCCTTACTAAGCCTGCAAAAGTCAGAATTATTAACGAACCAAATATTTGGCCTCGTAATCCACCAATACGAGAACGCAAAAATATTCCAACTACTTGGCTTGAAATTACCATTTCTGAAGGCAAAAACCGACAAGTTCGCAGAATGACA
Organism: Pseudoalteromonas sp. SS15; assembly: GCF_049257195.1. NCBI lineage: Bacteria > Pseudomonadati > Pseudomonadota > Gammaproteobacteria > Alteromonadales > Pseudoalteromonadaceae > Pseudoalteromonas > Pseudoalteromonas sp. SS15. The sequence continues at coordinate 73,148 of NZ_JBMMUD010000001.1, read as the reverse complement.
GCCCATATTGGTCACCCTACACTTCGCTTGATACGATATCGTATTGGAAAATACACCCTTGATGGCATTAACAATGGCGAATATAAAGTGCTTTAGCGTTAAACGCCAACTTAGGATTCAGCCTCTTAAAATATCGTGCTATACTCACGCCTTTCAAAATCAAAGAGATTAACAGCAAAAAATATGAGCGATAATAGTCAGATTAAAGTCATCGTTGGTATGTCCGGTGGTGTAGATTCTTCAGTTTCAGCTTACTTATTAAAACAACAAGGCTATCAGGTAGAAGGCCTGTTCATGAAGAACTGGGAAGAAGATGACAATGACGAATATTGTGCTGCTGCTGAAGATCTTAAAGATGCACAAGCTGTCTGCGATAAGTTAGGTATTGAGCTTCATACCGTAAACTTTGCCGCTGAGTACTGGGACAACGTATTTGAGTATTTCTTAGAGGAATACAAAGCGGGCCGCACGCCAAACCCGGACATCATGTGTAACAAAGAAATCAAATTCAAAGCTTTCTTAGAATTCGCTGCACAAGCTCTTGGTGCAGACTACATTGCAACTGGTCACTATGTTCGTCGAGAAGAACGTGATGGTAAGTTTGTGATGCAACGTGGTCTTGATGATAACAAAGACCAAAGCTACTTCCTTTATACACTTAGCCATGAGCACATTGCTCAAACGCTATTTCCTGTAGGCCAAGTAGAAAAGCCTGAAGTACGTCGTATTGCTGAAGAGCAAGGTTTAATTACACACGACAAAAAAGACAGTACCGGTATCTGCTTTATTGGTGAGCGTAAGTTCAAAGACTTCTTGCAAAAATTCTTACCAGCGCAACCAGGTAAAATTGAAGACACTGACGGTCATGAAGTGGGTGAACATGAAGGTTTAATGTACCACACCCTTGGTCAGAGAAAAGGCCTATTAATTGGTGGTATGAAAGAAGGCAGTGGCGAGCCTTGGTATGTAGTTGATAAAGACGTAGAGCGTAACGTATTAATTGTTGGCCAAGGCAAAAACCACCCTCGCCTATTTAGTAACGGCCTTAACGCAAATCAATTACACTGGGTTGACCGTGTTGGCCCTAAAGGCACAACACGTTGCACAGTAAAAACTCGTTACAGACAAACTGACATACCATGTACTTTACTTGTCGGTGAAGACGGGATGGCACGGGTTTTATTTGACGAGCCTCAAAAAGCAGTAACCCCTGGTCAATCAGCTGTATTTTATGCTGACGACGTCTGCTTAGGCGGTGGTATCATCGACTCGGTGATCAAATAATGTCAACAAGTTATGTTTTACCGCTGGCGGCCATGTGCCAAATCAGCAAACTTGTTCAAAAAACAGCAAAATACGGCCAGTTTAATGAAGCTGAAGTCAGTACTTTTCTAAAAAGTATTGTTAACCTCAATCCTGCTCAGCCAGAAGACGTCTATGACGACAAATGGGTGATTAAAGACGGTTATAAAACGCTTATTCAACAACTCTCTCCTGAAGGCGAAAAAGATGTTGAGCTGGTTAAATATGTTGGCAGTTTGATGCAACTAGAACGTGCACTTTCAGCCAACCCCAAAGCGTTAGAAGAGCTGGCAAGCCGTTTGAATCAAGTTGAAAGACAACTATTACATTTTGATATTTGCGACAGCACTATAGTTGCTGCTTTTGCTGATATCTACAGTCAAGTACTCAGTCCCCTTGGACAAAAAATTCAAGTATTTGGCCAACCAGATTTATTAAAACAACCAAGTTACCAACATAAGATCCGAGCGCTTTTATTAGCAGGCATACGCAGTGCTGTACTTTGGCGACAACTTGGTGGTAAGCGACGTCAATTTTTCTTTGGCAAAAAGAAAATTATCGACATCGCGAAAAACAGTATTTAAAGAAATCGTTCAAACAAACCAATTAGTTTAGGAGAAATTATGGAGCTTTCAGCGTTAACCGCTATCTCTCCAGTGGATGGCCGCTATGGTAGTAAAACTACTGAATTGCGTGGCATTTTCAGTGAGTTCGGCCTTATCAAGTACCGCGTAACCGTAGAAGTTCGTTGGTTACAAGCCCTAGCTAAAGCACAAGGTATTGATGAAGTACCAGCTTTCAGTGACGAAGCTAATGCGCTTTTAGATAGCATTGTTGATAACTTTAGCGAAGCAGATGCTGCACGCGTTAAAGAAATCGAGCGCACAACGAACCATGACGTTAAAGCGGTTGAGTATCTTCTAAAAGAGAAAGTTGCAGATAATGCAGAATTAAATGCAATCAATGAATTCATTCACTTTGCATGTACATCTGAAGACATCAATAACCTGTCTCACGGTTTAATGTTATCAGAAGCGCGTGACAAAGTACTTTTACCTTACTGTGATGAGCTACTTGCTGCTATCAAAGCAAAAGCAATTGAGTACAAAAGTGTACCTATGATGACTCGTACACACGGTCAGCCAGCTTCTCCTTCAACAATGGGTAAAGAATTTGCAAACGTGTATGTTCGTTTACAACGTCAACGTCAGCAAATCGCAAACGTAGAATTACTAGGTAAAATTAATGGTGCTGTAGGTAACTACAATGCGCACTTGAGCGCGTACCCGGATTACGACTGGCATGCACATGCAGAGCAATTCGTAACTAGCCTTGGCTTAACTTGGAATGCATTCACAACGCAAATCGAACCACACGATTACATTGCTGAGCTATTCGATGCAATCGCGCGTTTCAACACTATCTTATTAGACTTCGACCGTGACGTTTGGGGTTACATTGCACTAAACCACTTCAAGCAAAAAACAGTTGCTGGTGAGATTGGTTCATCAACTATGCCACACAAAGTTAACCCTATCGACTTTGAAAACTCAGAAGGCAACCTAGGTCTAGCTAACGCAATTTTTGCTCACCTAGCGCAAAAACTTCCAGTATCTCGCTGGCAACGTGACCTAACTGACTCAACAGTTCTTCGTAACCTTGGCGTTGGTATGGGCTATACACTGATTGCGTACCAAGCAACATTAAAAGGTGTAAGCAAATTAGAAGTGAACGCTGATCGTCTTCTAGAAGAGCTAGATCAAAACTGGGAACTGCTTGCAGAACCAATCCAAACAGTTATGCGTAAATACGGTATCGAAAAGCCTTACGAGAAGCTTAAAGAGTTAACTCGTGGTAAGCGTGTAAACCAAGAAATCATGGCTGATTTCATTGATGGTTTAGAATTACCTGATACTGTAAAAGCTGAAATGAAGCTAATGACACCGGCTAACTACATCGGCCGTGCTGAAGCTTTCATTGACGAATTAGTGTAATTACACACAAATTTAGTTTATAAAGCGAAAGGGTTTCCTTTCGCTTTTTTTATGGAAAAAATATGTTTGATTTAAAAATTAACGCATTAACTCACGCCGAATTTCTAAAAGAGTATTGGCAAAAAAAGCCGTTATTGATCAAAGGTGGTTTTGCTGATTTTGAAGATCCGATTGAGCCTGAAGAATTAGCGGGCCTAGCCATGGAAGATGACATTGAGTCTCGCCTTATCACAAACCATGACGATAAATGGGAATCTTACCATGGCCCATTCGAAGACTTTTCATTATTAACAGAAACTAATAGTACCCTACTTGTTCAAGCAGTGGACCATTGGCACCCTGTTGCTGCTGAATTGTTAGAGCCATTTCGATTTATTCCTAACTGGCGAATTGATGACTTGATGATCAGCTACTCAACGCCAGGCGGCGGTGTTGGGCCTCACCTTGATCAGTATGATGTGTTCATAATTCAAGGTGAAGGTAAAAGACATTGGCGAGTGGGTATGCCTGACGCAAACCTAAAAGAGTTTGCACAAAATAAGAGTCTACTTCAAGTTGAGCAATTCAATGCAATCATTGATGAGGTTCTGGAACCTGGCGATATTCTTTATATTCCACCAGGCTGCCCGCACGAAGGCTATGCTGTTGAGAATGCATTAAACTACTCTGTTGGCTTTAGAGCCCCTGACACGAAAGATTTCTTAAGTAACTTTGCGGATTACTTAATAGATAATGAGCTCGGTAAAACACGCTATTCAGACAAAACACTTACTCTCAGAGAATCATCTGGCGAGCTCAAAAACGATGAAGTCGAGCAGATCCAAAACTTAATGCTTGATGCAATTCAAGACAAAGAAGTAATCAAGCGTTGGCTTGGTAATTATTTAAGCCAGCCAAAACATGATATGGATTTACTGCCATTAGATGAACCAATCTCATCAGATGAGTTAGCTAACTACTTATCATCACAAGTAATTAACAGAGCTGGTGGTGTTAGAACCTTTTTCCAAAGCATAGAAGATTGCTTACTTCTCAGTGTCAACAATGAAAGTTTTCAATTTCCTTTCAATACATTAAGTGCAGTTAAATTACTCACAGATAAAACAAGCTTTGCTGCTGACGAGATAATCTCGGCGCTAGAATGTTTGGAGTTTGCCGAAATGTTAACTAAGCTTATTAATGAAGGCTTTTATTATATCCTAGAGGAAGAATAAAAATCTCCCATGTGCAAGCAAAGCCTAGCAAATTTACTTTTGAGCGCTCAGACTTGCACATTTGATTTGAATCTTACTGGAGGGAACATGGTTTACCATGTATCAAAGGTTAACTGGTTTGAACAACAAACATTGTTGACCGAACTGAGAGAAAAGGTATTTGTGTACGAGCTCAACCTACCTAAGAAAGTTGAGTTTGATTCGCTTGATAAGCAATCTGAGCATGCAATTATATACGACGATTCTAATACGCCAGTTGGCACCGGAAGACTGTGCCCTAATGGTCTAATTAGTAGAGTTGCAATTATAAGTCAGCATAGAAATAAAGATGCATATTATTCAATACTGAATTATCTAGTCGTGATCGCAAAAGAAAAGGGCTTGAGCAATATTTTTATCAACTCAGTGTTAGATGAGGTACCATCTTTTATTGAATACGGTTTTTGTAAAAAAGGCTGTGTTTTTATGGAGGCTGGCATTCCAAGGCAGCAATTATACTGCCCTGTAAATGACTTTAATGCAGAACCTTTTACGATGCTACATTAGCCCAAAGCTGTTCGTTCTCAAATAACTCGTAAATACCATGCGCTCTGTTAACAAGCAAGTTTGCGAAGTCAACTTGAGTCTTGTCGATTGGTTTATTTGCTATAATCCCATCGGCCTTCAGTTGCCACTGAAATGAAAAATGACGTAACACATCTCTTGCATTTTCTGCTGCACTAACTTGAACTGCATCAGTAGGTAAACGGCCTGTGATAACCCAATAAGTGTTGCCATCATTGCCCTTTATTTTCCAAACAGCACACAGAGGTGGAAGAATCCTACATTCCTTCTCTAAAATGCTAACAGGCAGTACACCTTTGTCTGCCAAAAACTTTTGTGCATTTCCTAAACATTCTCTTTGCCACTGATTAACTTGCGCTTCAGTCAGTTCAACCGGTGCTTTATTTTCTTCAGACATGTCGTTTTCTCAAAATTTTTCTTGCAGCCACTCTACTTCCTAACAACATCTTGTCAACATATGTACGCCTAAAAATTTATTTATTGATTTGTTTGCACAAAAAACATTCATTACGGAGCTTGTCTATCATATAAGTATATTGCTTCTAGCAACCAAACTTTGATTCTTAACCGTTGCCTAATACCTTCGCTGGATCAGTTTTTGTTGCTTGCCAAGCAGGATAAATACTGGCTAAAAGTGCGAGAATTAACGTGATGCCTAAGGTGATAGCGATGTCGGTCCAAATAAGTTTTGATGGAAGAAACTCAACAAAATAGACACCTGAAAGTGGGTTTTGTGTACCCTCACCATAAAACCAGACAAATAATTCAGGCAGATAAAGAGATATTACAACACCTAACGCACTGCCAACTAATGAACCTAGTAACGCATTACCAACACCTTTAAAGGCAAAAGTAGAAAATATCGTGCTGTCTTTGGCGCCCATTGTTTTGAGTATTGCGATATCTGATTGCTTATCTTTAACTTCCATCACCATAGACGAAACGATATTAAAACTTGCTACAGCAATAATCAAAATAACCACTAGAAATACAATAGTACGAACCATTTGAATATCTTGATACAGACTGCCTTGTGTTCTGAACCAACTATTTACATACACTAAATCGGGTAAGCTTCTGCCTGCAGACATAGCAATAGTATGAGCTTCAAATACATCCGTCACTGTGACTCTCAAGCTTGTGACTTGATGTGGTTTTAAGTTTAATACCGTTTGTAAAGACTCTAAGCCAATCAGCGCCATAGATTGATCTATCGGGCCGCCCATTTTAACTAAACCGACTAACGTCACTTTTAAGCGTTTAGGTGCTGACAACATTGATTTCGCATTTTTATTCGCGATTAATAAAGTAAAACTATCACCAATAGAAAGGTTAAGACTCTCAGCTATCTGAGCACCTAAAATCACTTCATTTTGTGCCAAGTTCTTTATGGTGACATCTTTTATAAACTTACCGACGCTTGAAACATCTTCATGTGAGCGAACATCAACACCTTTTATTTGAGCAGCTTTTAACTTACCTTTAAATTGCACCATACCAGTCACGTTTATTTCTGGCACAGCTGCAACAACACCCTGTTGCTGCTCAAGTATATTTACCTTTGATTGCCAGTCATTGATTGGATCATATGGCGCATCATAGGTGACATGAGAAACAACAGATAAAAGTCGCTTTTCAAGTTGCTCTTCAAAACCATTAATAACCGACAAGGCCACGATTAACACACTAACCCCAAGTAAAACGCCGATAGTAGACGCTTTATTTAAGATTGAAGCGAAACCCTTCTGCCGAGATTGGCTAAAGCGCTTTGATAAAAACAGGCTAAGCATGACTAACCTCAGTCAACACACCATCATTTAATTGCACACTTCGACCAAGTTTTTCTGCAAGCTCCAAGTCATGAGTAACAATGACAAAACTTGTCTGAAGTTGTTGATTGAGCTCATTTAATAAATCATAAATTTTTATGGCATTTTGCTTATCTAGATTACCAGTGGGCTCATCAGCCAAAACCAATGCAGGTTTTGTAACCAATGCACGAGCGATTGCCACTCGTTGACGCTCACCGCCTGATAACTCTGAGGGTTTATGTTCAGCCCTATGTCCCAATCCCACCTTCACTAGCATATTGAGTGCTTCAGAATGCGCACGATTTACTTTGGCGCCTTGAATGAGTAGTGGCATGGCAACATTTTCAAGCGCAGTAAATTCCATCAATAAATGGTGAAATTGGTAAATAAACCCCATGTGTTTATTTCTAAATTCAGCTTGTTGATTTCTAGATAGCTCCGCAACATTTGTACTTTTAATTTTGGCATAGCCAGTTGTTGCATGATCTAAGGTACCAAGAATATGTAATAAGGTACTTTTACCCGATCCAGAGCTGCCAACTATTGCAAGCATTTGTCCTTGCTCTAACTCTAAGTTTACACCTTTCAACACTTCGACTTTGTTCTTTCCATCTTGGTAAACTTTGCCTAAGTTTTGACAATCAATTACTAAATTACTCATATCTTAAAACCTCAGCAGGCATTACTTTCGCAGCTTGTTTGGCTGGATAAAGGGTAGCTATAAAACTTAATAAAACACTCAATGTGGCCATGATTATTAGACCTGTCATTTCAAACTTAACGGGTAAGGTCATCCCCCCCAGTAAAGACAAGCCGACCAGTGACATCACTTCATTGATATAATTTGCCAGTAATAAACCAGCAAATAACCCCAATAAAGTACCGATAACCCCATTATAAAGTCCTTGAACCATAAACACTTTCGATATCATCACGGGTGTAAAACCTAAGGTTTGCAATATGGCTACTTCACCTTGCTTTTCTTTGACCATCATTGAAAGACCCGAAATAATATTGAAGATCGCAACTAAAACAATGAGCCCTAGCAACAAAGACATCACTCTTTTTTCCATTGCAACAGCTGCAAACAAAGCACCTTGTTGGACTTGCCAATCAATCCTTGTGTAGCCTGAGGTATCTAGGCTAGAAAGCTCTTTATAAAAGTCTTCAAGAGAAAAGGCATCATGTAACGAAATACTGATATCTAATTGAGATTGCGACTTTTTTCGCATTAATCTTGCTAGGCTTTGACCGTTTGCGAAGGCAAGTTGTGTATCAGCTTCACTTCTTGAATTATAAATAAGGGCCACAGTAAATAGCCTTTGTGCAGGCACCCTGCCCATAGGCGAATAAGTTGTGACCTCGGGCATAATCACTCGAATTTGACTACCCACCTGAACTTTCAAACTATTTGCCAAGTAACGGCTAATGGCTAATTGATACTTACCCGATTGAAATTGCTTGATACTGCCTGATTCAATATGACTCTCTAACAGCGAGGTCCCGCCCTCAAAAACGCCCTGTAATCTAACGCCTAAAAGTTCTTCATTAGTTTGTAGAATAACGTCTGAGGTCAGATAAGATTGCACTCGCTTAACCGTACTTAACTCGGCTAATTGCACCTTTAAATTATTAGATGATTTTACTTCCCCTTCAGGTTTAAGCTGCACATGGGGGATCATATCAAGCATGGCGTTTTTTAGTGTTTGCTCAAAGCCATTCATCACAGAGCTCACTGTGATCAAGGACATAAGTCCTAATGCGATACCTGCGATAGAAAAAAAAGAAATAAATGAAATAAACGCATTTCCTTTGCTCGCTTTGGCATACCTAAGCCCAACAAAAAGGCTAACTGGTTGAAACATATATAATAAATTCAACTTTCATATTAGACATGTCTGCATACTACCACAAAGTCACATCACATATATAAATACTAACTTGTAAAAAAGTTTGTAAATCCGATAGTTAAAAAGAAAATTTGGTGTAAAATGCGTGAAATCTCGCGGTATGGAAGTTCTATGTTATCTCTATCTCGATATAAGCATATGAATTTAAAGGGCGATTTATTTGGTGGTGTGACCACTGCCATAATATCTCTCCCGCTTGCCCTCGCGTTTGGTGTTGCTTCAGGAGCCGGTGCTGAAGCAGGTATGTGGGGTGCAATTTTAGTCGGTCTTTTCGCTGCCTTGTTTGGTGGTTCTACTTCCCTGATTTCTGAGCCAACTGGTCCAATGACGGTTATTATGACCGCAGTTTTGACCTCAATGATGGCTAAATATCCTGAATCTGGTCTGGCTATGGGCTTCACAGTTGTGATGATGGCCGGTGCTTTTCAAGTGTTACTAGGTACCTTAAAGCTCGGTAAATACGTAACATTAATGCCCTACTCAGTTATCTCCGGGTTTATGTCAGGTATTGGCGTAATCCTAATCATATTGCAGCTTGCACCTTTATTAGGCCACCAAGCTCCCGCTGGAGGCGTCACAGGTACTTTAGGTCAACTTCCTGAACTTCTGTTAAATATTCAGTTTTCAGAGTTGTTATTAGGCGCGGCCACATTAGCAATATTGTTTTATTTCCCTAAAAAATATCGCCAATATGTGCCAGCTCAATTAGTCGCACTCGTTGCAGTGACCTTAGTGTCAGTAATCATTTTTGATACTGATAGCATTCGTAGGATCGGTGAGATACCAAGTGGCCTACCCTCTATAGTTATCCCGACTTTTACTGCTGACCAATTTCAATCAATGGTAATCGATGCCCTAGTGCTGGGTACTCTGGGTTGCATTGATACCTTATTAACTGCCGTTATTGGAGACAGCTTAACCCGAACTGAGCACGATTCTGATAAAGAGTTAAGAGGTCAAGGTGTTGCAAATATCATCTCTGGCTTATTTGGTGCATTACCTGGTGCAGGTGCAACTATGGGCACAGTGGTAAATATTCAAGTCGGTGCGCGTTCTCCACTGGCTGGTATTTTCCGAGCATTGATTTTAATGGCGGTTGTCTTTGTAGCCGGAGGCTTAACAGAACCAATTCCCCTAGCTGTTTTAGCCGGTATTGCCGTATATGTTGGTATAAATATTCTTGATTGGAGCTTTATTCAAAGAGCACATAAATTGAGCATCTCTCAAATGGCAATTATGTATGGTGTAATGTTACTCACTGTATTTGTAGACCTCATTGCCGCTGTAGGCTTAGGTGTCTTTATCTCAAATATCATGGTGATTGAGCGACTTAGCCGTGTCCAATCTGAACAAGTGAAAGCCATAAGCGACTCTGATGACGATGTTCCGATGAATAAATCAGAACAAGCGTTATTTGAACAAGCGAACGGCCAGCTGCTCTATTTTTACTTATCTGGTCCTATGATTTTCAGTGTATCCAAAGCTATTGCTCGCCAACACCGTGATATAAGTAAATACAAAGCCATGGTTTTAGACTTAAGTGATGTGCCAATGCTTGATGTCACTGTGAGCCTAGCGCTTGAAAATGCGATTACTGACGCGTTAGATGCAGACTGTAAAGTCTTTATCTACTCTCCAAACTCAGAAACATCTGATCAACTCCATCGTTTTCAAATTAACGAAAAACTTGGTGAAAATGCATTTTGTAATTCTAGGGCTGATGCGCTAGAACTTGCTTTAGAGGCAATGAAACCTGCAAATTAAAACACAAGGCATTACTCATAACGTGAATAATGCCTCTCCCCCCTTTATCCTGACTAAAAAGACTTTTTAGAAAACTTTTATATTTATCCACTTCCTTACAAAAGTCGAAAAATAGCTTACAAACAACAATATTCCTAAAACCACACTATTTAATAAAACAAATTATTGAGGTAATTGTTATTTTATTGTTGACAGAGCCACGTACAAATAAGAAAATAGGACTACTTTATAACTCAAGCTTTGTTGTAAGCTGTTCCTTAATCTTGGAGTTACCCGCATGAAATTGTCATTATTAGCAATCTCAACCATTTTTGCCTCTCAAATCGCTGTTGCAGACAATTTAGTAACAAACGGTTCGTTTGAACAAGATGTTGTAAGCTCAAAATGGACTCTATTGAATTCAGTCACTGGATGGCAAAATCAAGGCGCAAAATTTGAAATTCAAACTTCAAGACTGGGCATCATAGATGCACAAGACGGCAATCAGTACATTGAGTTAGACTCGACTGCGAACTATAGTATTTTCCAAAATATTGCTACAGAAGCAGGCCAAAGCTACGAAGTTTCTTTTTATTACTCTCCTCGTATTGAGGGCAACAACAAAACAAACAAGGCAAAAGTAAAGTGGAATGGTGAAACTGTTCTAAATCTTAATGCGTCATCTCGTGGTTGGCAGTCTTTTAATATCACAGTTACTGCTGATTCTGATATCTCAGAATTACGATTTACAGGTGCTGGCACAAGCGATAGCCTTGGCGCATTCATTGACAACGTTTCTGTTGTTAAAAAGCAAGCATGCCATACTGGTATTTTTGGTATCAATAACTATGGCGACCTAGAAACAGGTTACGTATACAAATTCGATCTTGAATCTAAAACTTTCAGTGTTGTTGCTGGCGCACAAAACACCGCATCTAACATTGCTAGCCACAACGGCAAGCTATATTTCATGGAACAATTAGATTCAAAAACTAAAGCATCTAAGCTATGGTCAATAGATCTTGAAACCGGTACTCAAACTGCTGAAGCTGATGCCACTTCATGGCCTATCTATCGTTCTGCAGTTACAGCTGACGGTCAATCTCTGCGTGCTACCAGCAAAACATATATGTACGACTACGACTTACAAACTGGCGAGAAAACAGTTTTAGGTAAAATGCGTTTTTCAGGTGACACATTCTCACACGGTGATGTTGCCTACTCTGCAGACAACAACACGCTTTATGTGTTAACTGGCAAGTCACTTTACACGATTGATGACAGTACTATGGCGCTGACATTAATCGGTCATCACGGTATTAATTGGGCGTCTGGCTTGGCAATTTCTGATAACGGTACGCTATACGTATCAGGTCGAGTGTCTGGAGAGAACGCTAAAATTTACAGTGTAAACCCACAAACAGCGGTTGCAACCTATGTCATGGATGCACCTGAACACATTAATGACCTAACGTTTGTAGACAACTACTGCAACTAAATATTCATCAGAAAATAGCCAGTTTTCACTGGCTATTTTTTTGCGCCAAATTTATCTTAAACTGACTTAATCATTTAGCACGCTTCATTTTACGTTATCGATAAACATTAGTGCTCTCTTATAACTTCTTTTGATACCCTACCTATCGAGCAGTAAAAAATTTAGAGATTATGCACAAAAGCCCTGATTACCCTCGAAGATTAATAAACTACAGTTCGCAGCTTTAATTTCAGTTCCACTAAGAAGCCTATTACTTTTGGCTCTGCTCACAGCAGTTTAAATTCCTCTAAACTTGGATAAGTTTCAACCTCAGTCTGTTTGAAATAACCCCTGAAACATTGCTTAAAAAATCCACACCATCAGACTATAATCTTTAGAAAACAAGGCGAATTTACACATCAGTTTTTTGTGTAAGTACAAGCCGTTTTAATTGAGATTAGCCGCTGTCATTTAATTTGTTATTCACAGCTTAGGCGATTTAGGAATGCTCTTTATATTCTTAATTGGTTTTTAAATAAATTAATAAACATAAAAAAGCCCCAACAAATGTCAGGGCTAAATTATAAATTTTTAATGTGTAAGTGCTTTCTACTTAATACAAACTAGCTTGGCTTTGCTTGATCATATTGCCTATTTCAAAGCTACATTCACAAACACCGCGGTCATTAATACCGGGCATACAAAGCGAACATATTGCGCAAAGTAATAATGAAAACCGCTACTTGCTTCTAAAAGCTTATTGCCTCTTTGCCACATCCAGCCGACTGTCAAAAAGTAGAACAGTCCCATTAAAGGTAATTGATATTGTGTGAAGACACTGATAATTAAACCAAATAGCCATTCAAAATTAAGTATAATCGTCGTTGAAACCAACATAATCACTAGAGTTACCCAAATTGTGGCACTTTTTCGTTTCAAACCATGGTTTTCTACTAAAAAAGAAACGGGTATTTCAGTAGAAGATATTGTAGAAGTTAATGAAGCAATAGACATAAGTACGAAAAAGGTTAGACCTACAAATAAGCCAATTTGCCCCATGTTTATAAATAGCTCTGGCAAAACAGCAAAAATCAAGCGCCCTTCCCCGATCAACTTACCATCTTGAAAAACCTCAACGCCACTTTGCTGTGCAACAAATATTGCAGGAATGATTAATAAACCTGCAAGAAAAGCAACACCAGTATCAAGCAAGGCAACACTTGCTGTTAATTTAGGTAAATTTTCATTTGGTTTTAAATACGAGCCATAGATCATCATGCAGCCAACCCCTAATGAAAGTGAGAAGAAAGCTTGACCCATAGCAGCAATAACCAAATCAGGATCTGTTACTTTTGAAAAATCTGGTACTAAATAAGCCTTAAAGCCTTCTATAGCACCGTCAAGCGTTGCCATATAGCCGATTAAACCTACAAGTAATAACAATAATAAAGGCATTAATCTTCTAGACCATGCCTCTATACCAGACTTAACACCTTGCAAAATGATACTGGCAGTAAGCAACAACATAAGCGGGGTGAAAATGAAATTCCGCAATGTTGAATCACCTTTTAAGAATGTTGCGAATTCATCTAGTTCTAATAGCCTTGCAAGTGGCTCAAGTGAAAAGGCCAGCATCCAACCAGCAACGATCGAATAAAAACTTAACATCACAATGGCACCACATAGGCCTACATAACCTGCTGTAGCGCCCACTTTAGGGTTGCTATCCTGCCATGCTTGTTTAAGTGCTTTAACTGGATTAGATTGTGCTTGGTGACCTATATACAACTCAGTGTACAAAGCTGGTAATGCCAAGAGAAATATAACCACAAAGTACACTAATAAGAATGCACCACCACCATGGTTTGCAGCTTGGGTGGGAAAGCCCCAAATATTTCCAAGCCCTACAGCAGCACCAGCTGCTGCCAAAACAAAGCCTAAGCGACTTTGAAAGCCATCACGCAATTGAGCCATTTATACATCTATATGTTTATTATTGTTAAGTGACGATTATACGCAACTTAGCTGATTTTGCTAATAGACTGCGTTTAATTACTACAAGCTATTAGTAATAAGGCTAAATAAATTTGCATAGTGAAGAAAATCTTCTGTAATCTGATTTTCGCCAGATCCACTCACAAGGAATTCGCAATGTTATTACCAAAATTAGGGCATAGACTCGCTTTACTTTCTTTACTCCCCGCTTTTGTGCCGGGCGCAATGTCGGTATTCGGTTATTTCATCACTCTAATTGGGCTAATTGTTTGCGTGAGTTACAGTCAAAGTGCGCCAATGTGCTTTTTGCTCGCAAGCAACCTTTCTGTAGTTAATGTATTTATAGTCAACGATACGTTACGTTTCATTGAGAATGAATCATCAATTACATTAATCGAGCAATGTATAGCAATCTCTATAGTATTTGTGATAATTGGCTATGGCATGTATAAACAAAAAATCGGTCAAAGTTGAACAGAATGACCGATCATAATGCTTTTAAATTGTAAGCAGGTTATCAGCAAGCTTCTAAAAGTTGCGCATGAATTGATTGAACAACCTTATCTGATTCACTTTGCTCAACTAAGAAACACAAATTGTGTTTACTAGCGCCATGGCAAATTAATCGAATATTGAAGTCTTTAAGTACATTCATAAAATTCACTTCGTGTTGACGAAGCTGGATCTCAGAACCTATCAGGGCAACCAATGTCAGATTTGTTTCTACAGTTACATGACAGAATTCACTCAGCTCTTCTAAACACGCTTGATCAAGTTCAGGTCTAGATGAACTCAATGCATTATCAAGTGTGATGGCAACACTGATCTCAGAAGTGGTTACCAAATCTACCGAGATATTATATTTACTTAAAATAGTAAAAATTCGCGCTAAAAAACCACTTGCTAATAACATTTCTGGGCTCTTTAATGTTAAAAGAATCTGATTCTTACGTTGTGTAACAGCTCTGATCCCAGCTTTTGATTCAGTTTCTTTTTCAATCCAAGTACCGCCAGCTTGAGGTTCGCGGCTAGAACCAACAAAGACTGCAATACCACTGCGACTAGCTGGTAAAATGGTTGCTGGGTGTAATACCTTTGCACCAAAAGTGGCCATCTCAGCCGCTTCATCAAAGCTCAATCGTGCAATCGGTGACGCTTTTTTACATAAACGAGGATCTGTGCTGAATATGCCTACAACATCAGTCCATATCTGTACACTTTGTGCACCTATCGCTTCAGCCAGTAACGCAGCACTATAATCTGAACCACCTCGACCTAGCGTTGTTGTCTGACCATACGTATCACTGCCAATAAAACCTTGGGTGACTAGCACTTTGTCTGCAAGTTGTGGCATTAAATGCTGCTCTGCTGCGTTTGCAGTTGCACTCACGTCAGGCGTTGCTTTACCAAATTGGTTATCAGTTTTAAGTACTTGGCGTACATCAAACCTGTCAGCAGCAACACCTAGGTTACGTAACACTTGAGTAAATAAAAAAGATGATAAGCGCTCACCAAAACTAAGCATTTCATCACACTGCTGTGCGCTTAACGCAGGGAGTTCAGCCAGTTGCTCAAACTCGATAATTGTTTGAGAAAAGCCGGTTGCTAAGTCTGCATCTAGTGTCAGTTTTTCTAAAATGGCGTCCTGGATATCAAGTACAGCTTTAACAAGGGTTTTACGCTCTGCTAAATCAGCTTTTTGCTGAGTTAATGTCACTAGGTGATTAGTAACACCAGCACTGGCACTCACTACTACAATACGTACTTGATTATCATCATGAATAATTTGTGCACAGCGATGCATTGCTTCAAAATTGGCGACACTTGTACCACCAAACTTAGCAACTGTGAACTGGGAAGTCATTTTATCTCCTTTATGAACACTGTGTGTTCAACATCAATAAGGAGAACTCGGCAAGAATATACGGATAGATTTGATATGCTCATTGCCAGAAGCTCTCCACCATAAATCGGTGACAGTTCCGAGGATTCAGCCTCGTAAACCGAAAAATAGCAGCGACGTACTGATATTCTTCTCGGCGAACACTTCCCTCACTGACTGTCATCGGTATACGTCACCTCAAACCAGCTACCTAAGTTTCGCGCCTCTTCTGTTTATTTTGCGTAATCTAAGCTGAACTTAGGCAAAATAAAACCCGCGCAAAAGCAAGTTTGTGCGGGTTTTTAAAAAGTAACTTTTAGACGTCTAGGTGTCAAGTACTGTTTTAACAAATTTGTACTTAACGCTTCTAAATCATCATGCCTGCGTAATAAGCACCTACATACCCTACTGAATAAGCTATAAGTAGATAAAAGAACATACGTAAGTAGCTCACAAATGTCAGTGCTTTAACCTTGTTCATCGCAATTATACCCGCAGCAGAGCCGATTATTAGCATTGAACCACCAACACCCGTTGCATAGGTAAACATTAGCCACTGCTGTGTAGACATAGTGATATCGGCTTTTAAAAGCGCCGCAGTTAAAGGCACGTTATCTACTGCTGCAGACATAATACCAACAATGTAATTCGCATACTCGGGTTTTAGATAGTCATACAACTGAGTGAATTTAACCAAGAAACCCACTTCTTTCAATGCGCCAACGACCAGTAAGATACCGACGAAGAAAAGTAACGTGTCGTATTCTATCTCGCGAATGTAGTCGATAATTTTGCGGTTTACGTCTTTTTTACGCATTAAGAACTGAGCAACTAAGAACATCAGTGACAAACCAAATAACATGGTTAACAAAGGTGGAACTTGATACTCAACACTCAAGAATAAAGTAGAAAATACCGTTAATGCAAAAATACACGCTATTGTCACATCCGTTTTCTCAATGCGACGTGTTTGTTCTTTTTCAAACACAATCGTTTCATTCATACCAAATGACAGCAATGTAGCCAACACTATTACACTCACAATAGCTGGAGCTACAAGCAATAATAAGTCTGGAATGGTTACTTTATCGGCAAGAAATATCATAAGTGTTGTCACATCGCCTGTGATCAATGATACTCCCCCTGAGTTGACACTAAATATGATTAAAGTTGCATATTTAATAAGCTTCTTAGGGTCTAATTTCAACGACATAACAACAGCTAATGAAATAAGCGTTGCTGTAATATTGTCTGAAATTGACGAAAATACAAAAGCGGCAATGCCCACCAGGAACATGAGTTTACGTTCACTGATTTGTGATGGCATGACACGGTGCACGATATTTTGTATAAAGCCTTTAGAGTTTAGATAAGCGACGAAAGTCATGGTGGCCATTAAAAATAGCCACAAGGTTGCTATCTCTAATATGTTGTGGTTTAGCTCATGTTGTACATTTTCTGGGCTTTGACCATGTATCGGAGAGATAAAGGCGATAATCCAACATAAAGTACCAAAAAAAAGTGTAGTTTTGGCCTTGTTTACATGGATTATATCCTCTATAACGATGAGCACAAAAGCTATCGCTATCAGTGTTAGGATTATAGTAGTAACCATAATGCGTAAACAACCTGTGTTTAAAAATTAACAAAAATGGTGGGGTAACGTAAGTCGGCGCAGATTCTAGCATTTCAGGTACATGTAAGCTATCAATATAAGTATAAAATACGGTCTTTTTTCACAAAAAAGACACAAAGTGGAAAAATATGATCCCAGCGAAGAAAGTTTTAAATACGCTCACTGAACACTGGTCAGTCATTGAGCTTTTGTTTAAACGTTTCAAAATGACTGACTTCAGCATCAAAGACGTTCAAAACATCATAAAAAACAAAAATCCTCATTGGAAAAGTGACAAAATATTCAAGGAAACTAATAAATTATTAAATCAGGAAATAATCATACCACTGGCAAAATCGTCACAATTAGAAATCAACAGAGCGATTGCTGAGTTCATCAGTTTCTTATTACAAGAAGAGGACTTAGGCCTTGCTGCAGAAATAACGGTTTTAGTCACAGATCTTGAACGACTCGGTAACCGCCTAGCACAATCGGGGGAAGATGGAGACTTTACTGAGTTACGTCGCTTTAGCCGCATTATGGACGAGCGAGTGCGTAAAATCGTCAAGCTGTTTAATCACAATGAAAACGCTATCTTTAACATTGTGGAGCAAGCAAAGTCTGATACTAGCCATGTTTCACTCCAAAAGCGTTATAAAGCCGTGATAGAGGCATTCGACGAGTATATTGAGCCCATGCTGGAAATGGTCGATATACGAGGTGACTTTCACCGCTGCTTTAGCCGCATAGAAATGCAAATTAGTGCTCAGATAGAACACATTGAACTCTTTGGCCGTGGCAGTGTTGATAAGCGTATGCTAGAGCAACTTCGTACTCGAATTCTTGATATGCATCTAGTTGGTCGAGAAAGTCTGCGTAAAAGTGCTGATATGCTGATGCCATTGCGAGAAGAACTAAGACGTAACAACCTGATTACGCGACAAGCATCTAAAGTACTAGGTCTTATTCGTAAAAACGGCGTTGATCGTACATTAAGTGCCGTACAGCCTGAGTTTGTCTCTGATATTCAACGCTTTTCATTAGGCCAACAACGCCACATGGTCGCCTACATGGCAAGCCTAGTAGAGTTTGAGCATGACGAATACGAACTTCCCGATCAAAACGATGTGCCAGCCTATCAGAGCCCAAATATTCCAGATTACAACAATGTAAGAACAACTTTCTCAAAAACAGGCAAAAAACGAACGGCGATTTTAGGTTTCTTATCTGAACAGTACCCAGATCTCGAAGCCGATGAAATGCTGTTTTTATATCAAAAGTTAATCAACGATACAGATCTCGAATTACAACAGGACGAACAACGCACAAGCGTGTCTATTTCGGGACAGACATTCAAACTGTATCCATTTAATGCCGCCAACAAGCAAGAACAAAAGAATGACAAACATTAATTTAACTGATTTATCAGAATTACAAACCATCAATAAAAAATTGGTTAGCGGGTATCACATCAGTGAACAAGACACCACCTTATGGCAGCAACTAGACCAAAACATTGATGCTTACCAAGCCTTATTTACTGCGCTAGGTCACGATCTTATTCATGATGCCCGAGGTTTTTATTATTTAGGTAGTGATGAGAGCACCCCAAACATGGGTAAAATTTCTCGTGCCATTGCATTAACTATTTATATTCTTATTGAGCATTATGCGAACCAAGGAAAAGATCCCCTTCGTGCCCTATTTGATAACATCGCCGATTTAGAGCTGATGCAGACACTGGTACAAATGAATAAACACCTATTTGACCAGCTCGAAATTTTTTCAGGCTCAGAGCTTCGTAAAGACGTGTATTTACGCATGGTGCGCTTAGGGCTGGCTAAAGAAGTTGAGCAAGGCTTTGTATTACTCGCACCAGTATATAGGTATATAGACGCATTAATGGAAGTAAATGACAACAACTTTGACGAACTCGAGGAAGAAGTATGAGTAAGTTATATGGATTAAGTAAGCTTGCACTGCTAAATACTGCGGGCTATGCAAAATGTGTGATCCCGCTAAATAAGAGTGCCTCTATTTGTGCACCGAACAATACTGGTAAAAGCTCGGTGATTAATGCACTGCAATTTCCACTGATCAACGACCTGCGTTTAACTGAGTGGGATGGTCACGATTTAGAAGAAACACGTAAGTTCTATTTCTCTAGCGATCAAAGTTATATCTTACTTGAAGCTAATCTACCCCACGGTGATGTCGTCATCGGTGTTGCAGGTTTAGGCAAGATTGCAGGTTACGCCCACCAGTTTTTCTGCTACCCAGGTAAGCTAGATTTAAATGATTTCACGCAAGATAAAAGCATCATTAAATATACCAAGCTGTTTAATCACCTTGAGAGCAAAGGCAAAAAAGCGGTCGAATTAAAAGCGCAAGAACTAAATGCCCTACTCATTGGTGGCGCAACACAATTTGATGGTGATATTAATCTAAAAATGATCCCATTAAATAACGTGCAAGATGCGTCTATTTATAAAGAGATTTTCAGACGAATTCTTAACTTACATAAGTTAGGTGCACAAGACGTAAAACGCTTTATGCTGCGTGTATTTGAACGCCACATGTCAAACTCAAAAGTCGACTTTTATGAAGTATGGCGTCGCGCTTTTGATAAAGTAAACCACTCTCGTCGCGAACTTGCAGCCCTTGAGTCAATGCAAGAGCCCATTGCAGCCCTTGAACAAATGCTCGATAGCGAGAGTAGCATAAAAGGTAAACTTGCCGCCTACGCCCCTAAAATTGATATGGCATTGGTGGAATTTGCCGATTATCAAGAATCACAAATGAGTGAGCTTGAAGTTCAACTAGAAGACATTGAGCAAGAAAAACACGACTTTGAACAAAAACAACAGCTTTATTTACAACAGTCTGGCGACATTGCCCGTCGACAAGCGCAAATTGAACAGTGGTTTATTGACTACTCAGCCCTAAAAACTGAGTTTGAATTAACCAATCACGCGACCTTAAAAACCAATCTGCAATTACTCAAAAAAGAATATGAGCAATTGTCGTTTTCTATTAATAGCGCGCAAGGGCAAAGCTTACATACCCTTGATTATCGTATTAACGAGAACAACAAACAGATCAAGAGCCTCAAGCTACAACTTAAAAACCTTGAGTTCAATTTATTTACTCGTATGCGTGAAGATCTGTCTTTAAAAGAAGTAGAAGAAATTTCTCGTATTTTGAATCCGGATATTCTGAGCTTTGCAACAACAAGCCAAGGTGAAGTTGACATTCATGATGAAGACGCTTTCGGTGAGTTCTTGGCTAACTTATCGAACAGCGTTAAAGGCGGTGAATTAAAACTGCCTGGTGCAACCATTAAGCTTAAAAAACTGAGCCCAGTGCAAATGCAAAGTGGCGAGAACAAAGCACAATTAAAAGCGCAGTTGGAATCGTTACAGCAATCATTAGCCGAGCTCAAACAACAGCGTGAAGTTGCTGCAAACGTAGTACAAAAGCAGCAAGAGCGTGATGCATTATATGACGAGCTAATGGCATTAGAAGCAACGTTAAAACGCTTCGAACAATACCAAACCATGTTGCAATCTGTTGAAGCGCAATCATTACTCAAAGAGCAATTAGACGCTGAGCGCGAGCAAGTAGACAGCTATCTTCAAGATATTCAACGCAACGCGAGCTCAATCTCAGATAGACGTTCAATTATTTTATCGAAGCAAGACTTAATAAAACGTCAAGGGGACCGATTAAAACAGGTTAAATCTGAGCGTATTGATCACACACTAGACATAGTGAGCGAGCAACAAACCCCTTACCCTGTTGAGATAAATCTTGATTTCGATAACTTGGCCGATGTGATCCATCAATTCAATAAAGATTGCCATGAGCTGCGTAATCTAGCTGTCAATGTACGTAATACCTATTTGCATATTTACAATGCCGGTATCACGAAGTTTGATAATGAATCTGATGAATTTACAAAATATCAGAAGCTCATCAGCGCATATCACAATATCGACAATGAACGTGACGCGGTTGAAAAACAAGCACGTGTTGCGCTCACTGAAGTTGCTGCAACCATTAAAGGCCTTCGTGAAGATTTAGATCGTTTACGTCGTGAAATGAACAGCTTTAACAAAGGGATCAGTCAGCATAGGATCTCAAATTTACAAGCGTTTAAGATCAACGTGATCCCTCGTAAGATGCTGGTTGATTCTATCGATACCATTATTAGCACGTCTGACAGTTATGAGAAAGGTGATAATCTTGACCTGTTAAGTGACTCACCTACGGACGAAAAAGCCGTCAACGCAGCAAAAGATCATTTAATCAAGCTCGCAAGCGAAAAAGCCGGTTTAACGCTTACCGATCTATTCGACATTCGCTTTGAGGTGGTTAACCGCGCCGGTGAGACTGAACATTTCGATAAAATCGATTCTGCCGGTTCTAACGGAACACGTATTACAATCAAGCTGTTATGTGGTATGTTGTTTATTCGTTATCTATTGTCAGATCAGGAACAGACATTGTATCGTATTCCTATCTATATAGATGAAGCGGCAGATATCGACCCGCAAAACCAAAAAGCCATTATAGAAACCGCATTGAGTTTCGGCTTTGTTCCAATTTTTGCTTCGGTTAAACCGCAAATCAGTTGTGACTACCTAGTGCCTATTCGTAGTGTAAAAGATGGCAGTCAGAACTGGGTTGACGAAAAAGATTGGATTGAAGTGGAACATTCTGAGGCCAGTTAGGTCTCAGAAGGCAAATGACATTATCAACTGGGATGGAGCCCAGAAACTAGGAGAACGCTATGTTAAAGCATTTATTTGTTGCAGTATTGCTCACGCTCGTTGCAGCTTGTGGTAGCACACCGGATTGGGATTATGATACCTCTGTTGAGTTTGCTAACTACAAAACATTTGCATGGTCAGAACATGCTGATATTAAAAATCACGGCAGTGACTATCAAATTAATGACTTAATGGAAAAACGTATTCGTAAAGCCATTGTTGATAATTTAGCTGCGCAAGGGATCAAGTTTGTTGACGCTAAAAACGCGGATGTATTAGTGAATTATCATGCATCTGTTGATCAAAAATTAGAATCGGACACTATGCAAACCACCTACTCTGCGCGCTGGAATTATTGGGGCTGGGGTTATCAAACTCAAACGACAACACGTGAATATGATGTAGGCACTCTCGTAGTTGATATTGTAGATGCTAAATCAAATCAACTGGTATGGCGTGGTGCAAAAGAAGGTCGTTTACGAAAAAAACAAACACCAGAGCAACGTACTGAAGCAATTAACAAAACAATAGCTGAGATTTTAAAAAACTTTCCGCCAAAGCCTCAGTTTTAACAATCGATAAAGTTAAAAGGCGCTTCATTTAGCGCCTTTTTTACTTGAACAAAAGATCAAAGTATCTACAACTTTCTCTTGGTCGCAAGCTTAAATAACCCAAGTACAAAACTGCGACAATAAACCCATACAATTACTGAGATAAATAAACTTATAAATGAAGTCAATAATACAGAGCGTGTGTAATACACCTCCTCGTTTATCTTTAATTTTGTGATAAGACCATCATCTTTATGGTATTCCACCTCTATCACTTTATTTTGAAACTCATTTACAAAATCTGAACAACGGGCAAATGAATCTCTTAGTCTTAATTGTAAGCCGTGAAATTTTATATAGCCGTTTACTCTGTTAAATTTATCCGCTTCACTACACTGTAAAGTTGCGTTTGATAAATCAATTCTATTTACTTCAATGTCAGCGTACTCAATTTCAAACAGGAGATAAACGACAGCTGATAGCATCAAAACAACGGCTACATCAAATTTAATGCGGTTTAAATAATTTCTCATCATATCGAACTTTACTATCTAACCT
This sequence comes from Pseudoalteromonas sp. SS15, assembly GCF_049257195.1. Classification (NCBI taxonomy): domain Bacteria; kingdom Pseudomonadati; phylum Pseudomonadota; class Gammaproteobacteria; order Alteromonadales; family Pseudoalteromonadaceae; genus Pseudoalteromonas; species Pseudoalteromonas sp. SS15. The sequence goes on along the minus strand of NZ_JBMMUD010000001.1, from coordinate 49,760 downwards.
TTAATAGCTTTAAGCCTTCATCACTAAAGGCTCTTAATATCAAGCCCAAGAATATCAGCTGAATTGTTACTTTGTTCTAGCAAAATTATTTTGTTAGATATAGTAGTAATTCTTTCACACCATGAATCACAGAACTTTAGTAATTCTCTTCGTATTTCATTGTTGTTATAAGTAAAGGGGTAATACTCATAAAAGCCAAGGTGTGTTTCGGAGCCTTTTTTTACCAGATAAGAAAAGCCTTGGTAATGCGGATAAACACGTTTGATACCCTCAACACCTTTCAGAAGTTCTTGGTCATTAGTGTGATCAATGATTTGACCCTCTGACAAGCTTATTAAATTGTCTTTAGCGTCTAAGAAAACCAGTTTTTTTGCTAACTCAACATGCAAGCTTTGAGATACTTCGGTATTTAAATTAAATCTTTTGAGTTTGTCATTATGAGTACTTTTATCTACAAATAAGATTGCTTCTGAGTGTTGGTACCATGCTTTTGGCACACCTATTATTTTATCTAGCCACTGCAAAGAATGATGGGTTTCTTCAAGATGAATAATAAAAGGTTTATTGTTGATGCTACTTACAAGCCATTTCCCCTGTTTATCCCAAAATGCCTGAGTCAAAGCATATTCATTTTCTTTATTTTGAAATACTAGGCGTTCTTGCCCCGTTGAAGTGTCCCTTATAAATATTTGCGGCAATCCATTTTTGAGAGATATATAAGCAATACTAGAACTATCGGGTGACAAACTCGGCTTCATATCAACGGTATTTGAATCTACAACTTTTACCGGCTCTGCCAGCGTTTGAAGATCTGTTTTCAGAATGTCTTGATCTGATTTGGCCTCAATAAAATATAACTTGCTTTTAACGATTTGCGGGTAAATAAGAAAGTTATAACTCTTATAGTCGAGTGTTGTTATCTCGCCAGACAAATTTAATTGTTTTAGCTGGCTTCCATTACTTAAAAGCAGAGCATTTTCGTTCTCAAACCAGGATAAGAAGTGCCAGTTGTGATCAACCTCAGCGATGGCCGTTATGCGCTTAGAGTTCAGGTCTAAGCTCTTGACTTCAGAAATGCCATCCTTATTAAATCCTAATATGGCTAGACGAGACTGTGTTGGAGAAAGGGAAATTTTATATGGCTTATAATCATCATTCGGATCTAACAGTATCTCTGAAAGTCCCGTGTTTAAATTATGTTTATATAAGCTCACATTACGACTGTGCTCAGAACTGTTTTGATTAGCTAGGTAATATAGGTTTTGATTGTCGTCAATAAAAAACACACTATTCCAAGTGATATCTTGGCGCTCAAATAATATTTCCTCAGACACCGGCTTTCGTTGTGCGTCCAGCAAAATACGATTGAAAGAAATGCCATTTTGCGCTTTTGAAGAGTAGACAAGGCTATTCAAATGCATGTCCCATGCAAGATACGTATAAGTTTTTGCCTTTTGACTTAAAGGCCACTCCTTTTGTGTGACAAGGTCTTTCAACAATAATCTTCGTTGATTAGGTCCGCTTTGAATATAAGCCATATATCGACCATCTGGACTAACCTGCATATAACGCTCTTTATCATTACTAGATGTTATCGGACTCAGGTTTAAAAGCTGGATATTTGACTTTTTAGTATTGAATAAAACCACACTAGAAACCGCAACAATACATACGATTAAGAATATCAAAGCTAAGTGCGATGACTTTGTCTTGAGTAATGTAGACTTTTCAGTATCTAAACATGAAACTTGCTGCTGTGTTTTTTCATTTGCACTATCAATCAATTTAATCGAGGCTTCTAAACTGTATCCTCTTTTGGGGTGGGTTTTAATTAGCGTTTTATCTTCATCAGATAATGCTTGTCTCAGCAAAGCGATATTTCTTCTTACTGAGTTAGGGCTGTAAATAGATTTGGGCCAAACTTTTTCAAATAGTGCTTCTGCGCTATGAACCTGTTTAGGTGCACCACAAAGTACCCTTAGCAAATCCATTACTTTTGGCTCTATCACCTCTATTTTCGTATCTGTCGAAATCTGTCCGGTTCCAAAATCAACCCTAAATTCATTGATAGAAATTTTTCCTGGTAAATTTTTATATGATGAATCCAATCTTATCTCTTTGTAATTATTAGTTATATTTCCCTTAAGCCTTTCTTAATCTGTTCTTAATGGCTTCATCATCGCCTGCTTGCGAATAAAAAAGTAAAACAGTCACCAAGGCAGACAGCCATATTAATCAATTAAAAACAAAAGGAATACAACATGAAGCGAACTTTTATTGCACTTTCTCTATTAGCAGTTGTTAGCAGCGCCTCAGTTGCTGCTGAAAACACCCTAAATCACAATAAATTGGCAGATACGTTTTTAACCGCACTGAATAGTCAAAACCTGTCTAACATAGAAAACTTTGTTGTTTCTCATTTCTCAAAAGATGCGCTATCACGTTGGGAAGGAACGGGCAAAGACAGGTATGTTGGCTACTCAATGAATAAAGCACTTTACCTTGGCAATTTAGAAGTCTTAGATTCTAAGTTGGAAAAAACAGATAACGGCTTGCAACATATTAGTACGCTTTATTCTAAAAACATTGATATGCAATACCGCATGGTGATCTATTTCAATAATGAGCAAGAGCGCGCTATCACAGGTTGGTATATTGGAGAAAACCCGAAAGACGCCTCTCATCTTTCTAAACTATCAGATGATAGATTTGTCGAAGAAGTTAAAAGCTACAGTACCAAACTGGCAAATAATGGCGCATTCTCCGGCGCTATTTTACTCGCTAAAGGTGACAAAGTACTTTTTTCTGCGGCACACGGCTTAGCTTCGAGACGTTACGATGTTCCAAATAATTTAAATACGAAATTTCAAATTGGTTCGATGAATAAGATGTTTACCAGTACCGCTATTTTGCAGCTAGTTGAACAAGGTAAAATCTCACTAGACGACCCTATGACAAAGTTTATTGACCCAAACCTTTTAGGTGAAGGAGATTTCTCAAAAATTAAAATTAAACATTTGCTGAGTCATACATCGGGTATTGGAAATGGAGAAGGCTTTAATGCAATTCAAAATAAAGTCCGATCATTAAAAGATATAACCCCCCTACTTTCTTCCATCGATACAACCTTTGAACCTGGTTCAAGATGGCGATACAGCAATAATGGTATGATGCTACTTGGGAAAATCATCGAAAATGTGACCGGTGAAAGCTATTTCGACTACATTAACAAATACGTTTATGCCAAAGCAGATATGCGTAATAGTGGCAGTTTTGACTTAGACGTGCCCGTCAAGAACACGGCAAGGAATTATTGGTTTTCAGTAGAAACCGGCCAAATAACCGAGAATTTAATGTTTCAGTCTGTGAAAGGTGGCCCGGCTGGCGGGGGGTACTCTACAGTGTCAGATCTACATAAATTTGCGATTTCATTACAAAATGGCAAATTAATAAGCAAATCCCTCGCTCAACAAGCACTAAGCGCAAAACCTGAGCTTAATGCCAATAACTGGGGATACGGCTTTTCAATAAGAGGCGACGAAGAAAATACCATTATTGGTCATAACGGCCAGCATCTTGGTATGACCGCTCGTTTAAATATGTACCAAGAAAAAGGCTATATCTTAGTTGTGTTAGGTAATTATGAGTCTTCAGCTTGGCCTGTTATCGCCAAAGTCAATCAACTTATGAAAAGACTGTAACCCCTTTCTCCTAACCATAAGCAGCTAGGGTTTAAACCTGGCTACTTATGGTCACACTATTTCAAACCTAAACCTCAAATTTAACGTATTTAGACATCAACAAACCCAAATTTTTGTTTGAAACTATTTAAACGAAACATTTCGCCCATATATTGATAAATATTGAACTTTAATACAAATAATCGCACAAATTACTGATTGGCTTTTATTTTTTGAGGGGTGTTATGAAACGAGTCGTGTTGTTTTTGATTACAAACCTAGCGGTGATGATCGTGTTAGGTGTTGTCTTATCCATACTAATGAGTGTCTTTGGCATTAGCAACCGAAGCCTAGGTGGGATTTTAATGATATCTACGGTGTTTGGTTTTGGTGGTGCTTTCATTTCACTATTCATGTCGAAATGGATGGCCAAGAAGTCCACTGGCGCTTATGTCATTGAGCAACCAAGAAATGAAACTGAACATTGGTTAATGACAACGGTTGCGCGTCAAGCAGAGCAAGTCGGTATTAAAATGCCTGAAGTGGCAATTTACGACAGCCCAGAAATGAATGCGTTCGCAACTGGGCCAAGTAAAAACAATAGCCTTGTTGCTGTAAGCACAGGTTTAATGCACAACATGACCCGTGATGAAGCAGAAGCAGTACTTGCTCATGAGGTATCTCACGTTGCAAATGGTGACATGGTTACCCTGACTTTGATCCAAGGTGTTGTAAATACCTTTGTTATCTTCATCTCAAAAGTGCTTGCTGGCATCGTTGATAACTTCTTAAATAGTGACGAAGAAGGTGAAAATAGTGGAGGAAGCTGGACTTATTTCATCTTTGATATGATTTTCCAAGTGATTTTCGGTATTTTAGCTTCAGTTGTCGTTGCCTACTTTAGCCGTAAACGTGAATTTGCCGCAGACAGTGGTGCTGCACAATTAGTTGGCGCACATAAGATGCGCGCGGCACTTGAGCGCCTGCGTAACAATCACGAATCGCAACTTGAAGGCTCAATGATGGCTTTTGGTATTGCGTCAGGTAAGAGCATAGCTGATATGTTCGCGTCTCACCCATCACTTGAGCAACGTATTGATGCATTAAAATAAGCATCAATTTATTAAAAAAGGAGTATTAACTAGTACTCCTTTTTAATATTTCTCAGTCTATCTTATTCAATGTCTGAAATAAGCGCTGGATTAACAACTAGGTTACGCACACCATGAGCGTGGTCTTCGTTGAATGCGTTATCTTTACACCACTCACCTACTGTCTCGATATTTACCTTAGCAACACGTGGACGAACGCTCCAGCTCACTTGTAATGGTGAACCTTGCTCATTGTAGCTAGGACCTGTTGTTGAACCAGCATACTGTACTGGTGCACCAGTAAAGTTAGGAATATTAAGCGCTTGATAGTAGCCATTTTGCTTACCAAATTTTGTTAGATCAGCAAAATCTAATGCATTTTTGTCGTTTACAAGTACATACACTTGTGCTTCTACTCGTAATTGCGGATTAGCAATCGATTCGCTTAAACAAGCGCCCAATGTTGGACCTGGTTTAACTTGTGCTGTTGTATGAACGTAGTGAAGTTCAATGGTGTCACCTGGGAATAGACCACCCGTTTTAGATGGACAAATTTGGCCTTTTACTGCTTTTAGCTCTTTCTTTGAAAGTTCACCGTTATAAACGAATCCAGTTTCAAAGCCTTTACCATTACCATTGCCAGCATATTTTGTGAACTCGCCGCCTTTATGCTCAGCATTTTTGTGGAAGTGGATGTTACACAAGTTCATTTCTTTATGTGAAGGCGCAGCATTAAAAGCGATGTTGTTTTCACCTTCTAAAGTGTCAATATCACGCGGAGATTGCGGGCCAAAACCTTTACCCTCAGTATTTTTAGCAAGGTTAGCACGCTGATCTGCGATCACTTTATCAGACACGTCTGCCATCACAGCAAATGAAGTAGATGTGAAGATGCCCATTGCACATAGTGTTTTTAATTTCATATTTCTCTCAGTTATTAATGATTAAAAAATTCGCAATAAAATTATTAGTAATTTAAATAATGACTTACGATGGAATTATATCTAAAAGTAATTGGAAATACCTTTTTTAGGTATAAAAACACATGTAAAAAACAACAAATTAGGAACTACAATTATTAGATTTCATCTATCATTCGGTGTTTTTTGCTCTATGCTTAAATAAAAGTTGACGATGGTGTTCTCAATGAGGCGAATTACGTTTCTACTTTCTTTTACTTGCCTGATTTTTCCTCAGATTTTATTTGCACAAAACTGTAAAAAGATTGGTGTAGTAGCTAGCTGGCCCCCTTTAACCGTTTTCGATAGTACAGGTGCAACGGGTCTTGATGTTGAGGTTGTACAAGCAATATTTGAGAAAGCTGGTTTGTGCTACAAATTTGTGCGGCTTCCCTCCAGTGCAAGAACCTTTGAAGAAATGGGCAAAGGCGTCATTGATGTTTCCACCATGACAAGCTTTACAATCGAAAGACAAAAGTATGGTGTTTTCTCAGAAAGCTATCGAGATGAGAAGATGAGATTAATATCTATGTCAAAACCTAGACCTATACAAAACCTCAAAGCACTTCTCAGAAAAGATCATACCATTGGCTTAAGCATTGGGTCTTATTATGGAAAGGAATTAAAAAAACTACTCGAACACCAAAAATTCAAAGAACAGTTTGTGAGTTTGGCAAGTGCTAACAGTCGGATCTCAATGCTGATTAAAAACCGTGTCGATTTTATTATTGATGACATTATCAGTGCACATTACTACAAGAATGAACTCGGCCATGACATCATTAAAGTATGGCCTTACATAGTGCATGATAATCCTGTACACCTTCTACTAAGCCACAAGTCTTTCACATCATGCGAAGTTAAAATAATTAATAAAGCAATAAACGAGTTACAACCTAAGATTGATGCCATAATGATGAGTTATTTGGTTAACAATTAAATTTTAATTTCGGGCTGACTCGCTAACGCTATTTTGTCATGCCTTTTAAAAATGTCAGTCGCTTTTTCTCTGTTTCATTAGGTTGGTAGTCCGTTTTTTCTATACCTGACAGGTCAACACCATCGAATATCAATTTTTCAATCTCTGAGTTACCAAAGCGAGATGGCTCTGCGGGGTGCGTTGAGCGCTTTTCTATGATGAAAGTGGACAGCTCAAATTCACTTGCGTTAGGCAGTATACTTTGATGTGCTCGTAACAAAGCCTGTTTTTGCCCTACATCTAATTTAGTTTCAGAAACTAAAGAAGCAATGGGTTGCCCGCCTGAAAACAAATTTGCTCTCACTCTGTAAAGGCCACCTCTTTCAACCTTAATATCTATAGGGAAAACTAGGTCAGCGATTTCAACAAATGGTTTTGCTCCACCTATAATTGCCGCACTTTTTTGGTTGTAATTAATTTGCGCAACAATGGGGATTTCATCACCATTTACATTAACTAATGCGGTGATCTGCAAGTTTGCTGGGTAGTCACTATTCCCTTTAATTTGAGCTAAGTATCCATCTTCTGAAAATTGCATCGTATGGTTTGACAAGGTCTTACGTGTTTCAGCATCCTGCACTTTCAATTTCACGCCGTATATATCGCTTCCTTTGACCAGAACCTTAATAGCCTCAGGTGCAACAAAATGATATTTATTTAGCATCATGGATATTTTCACATTACTATCTTGCGTGATCATGGTCACCGGTTCGAAATAATTTGGATTTAATAAGCTAAAGTCATTTAAAGAAAGAGGTTGTGAATATGGCGGGAATTTCAACGTTTGCTCGTATTTATTTGCGATGATTTTTGCTGACTCAATAATGGATTGATCAAAACTTGTAGGCTGAGGCTTCTTACCTTCTTGAGTAATTTCTTGAATGATTTTTTGCGAAGACTCCTTATCATCAACTTGATTGAGTACATGAGCTGCTTTTATCACAGTATCTAATTCATTATCGCTTTTTTGTTTTGACCCAAGAAAATACCAAATGCTTATACAGCCAATAGCAACTAGTCCAATGACGATTTTGTTTTTTTTCATAGTGTCGACCATATAAGGCCGTAAAAATTATACGGCCTTAATAAAATTACTCAATTTGAAATTTTATAACGTGTTATAAATTAACTTAGACATGCTTTGAGAATCAGACTGACTCACATATTTGTAATGAGTTTTAAAAATCCAAAACCCATAATCTTTTTGGTAAGTGGAAAATGAAATTGTATCGCCATTATCCAATCTTAAAGCGTCATTCGCTGCTGTCACTTTGCCTTTTTGCTTATTAAGAATGATTGATAAGTGATCATAGTTATCAGACATCAACATTGGATAATGATTGGGCATAAAGCTTGTCACTGCATCACCCTGTGATGAAATCTTGCCATCAAAAGCGATGCTTGAAGAGCAGCTACCGAAGTCTCCAGCTTTGCTAGAGCCGCAACTTGAGTGCGAAGCAACCACACTGTCATCTTTGCCTTTTAAAAATAATTTGGTCGCACCAAGGAAGAGATCGCCCTCGCCTACGAATCTAAGTCTAGGTGCACGGTCACTCGGAAGTGCAGCCAATTGACGCGCATTATTGACTTTAAGGTCGTTCAAAACACCTAACTTATCGGTTAATGGGCCACCTAACCAAGCTTGCAAAGCCGCTTCAATCAATGGGTTCCAAGATGTCGCTCCTTGAGTTACATTCACTGCTAAATCTGCCAATTCACTGCCGCCACCAGCGCCTGCAATATCGAATGTTGCAATGATATTGAGCGGCTTGAGCCCTGCTGTAGTTAACCAGTTTGCTTGGTTATCAATAATATAGCGTGCGACCAAATCACCCGTTGAGTGCGTAACAAGTACACAACCTTGATCACATACGCCGCGCTCACTCATCGACTTTAATTTTGGCCAAACGTAGTCTGTGGCGATTTTACCTTTTACGCGTTCGAACGAAGGCCAATCTATTCTTTCATCAGCCAAAGCCCCCCAATAATCAGCCCAATAGCTTTCGCCATCACTGCTAACTGTATTAGGTGAACCGAACAACAATTGCTGTGGCTGAAAACCGTGAATTAAAACGGTTTTATAACTAGTTGCGCTTGCAACATTAGATAGTGTTAAAGCCCATACTGCAAAAACTAAGCTTGTTATTTTCATTGTGTTCAGATTGCCCATTGCAACCTCCAAGTTTCTTGCAAAAATAACCTGATTTCGATTACACGAAATCAGGTTTCCCGTGCGACATCTGGTATGACATCAGTCCAGATGCAATTAGAGTATTAGATCGAAATATAAACATTTGCAATATTTCATTTACATTTGTTCACGTTTTATGTCTGGAATTTGCAAGTTTATTGAAGAGACAGGGACTTAACTGACTCATTAAAATAAAGAAAATTTATAAATCTAAAACTGAGAATTTTCCGTAGAAACAAAGTCAATTTTATAGAATTTAAAAAGTATGGATTTATTAGAGCATGAAATTTCCCGCATAATCGAAATGGCGTGGGAAGATAGAACACCATTTGAAGCAATTAATACCTTATATGGCTTAAATGAAACGCAAGTCGTTAATTTAATGAGAAAAGAAATGAAACCCAGCAGCTTTAAAATGTGGCGTAAACGTATGGCGGGTCGTGAAACTAAACATCTAAAATTACGCAACCCAGACATCTCACGCGGATATTGTAAAACGCAATATAAGCACCGCTAAAGAGTGCCCATATTACGTTTCTGATTGAGTTATTTTGCAAATATAGTTTGAGAGCTTATTCATCCAATAAAACTTTGATGTCTGCAAAGTTTGGTCGAAGCGTAATATTGTCATTCAAACATGCATCTCTGAGGGGTATAAGCTTAGCTAATGTGCTGTTTTCACTTTCATTTAACTGGCTTTGTGCCAATAAATCATCTAGCAAATTACCAAACGCCCTCACTTCAATGCGTTCAAATTGCTGTTGCTGAATCTCAGAAAGGTTATGTAATTGCGTCGCGGCACCAAAGTCACCAAACATCACATGCCCTTGAGCATTAATCATCGTATTATGCGCGTAGAAATCACCATGACTGACTTGCTGATTATGTAAATGCGACAATACATCTGCTAACTGTCTAGCAATGTTAAAGATTGTTTCAATAGAAAATTGCGTGCCTTCGACAAATGTGTCTCTTGTACAGGTTTCATAGTTTGGTGGTAGGCCAAGGTTTTCATAGCCTTTCGGTATTAAATCCATAAGTAGCGCCAAGAAATCTGGTTCTGAAATATGCGCAAATGTATTGATTAAATTCTCATGGTGACCTGCTGTTAAACAAGCATTTAACTCATCTTCTGGGTAACCATCACTGGTTTTACCGCCTTTAAACACCTTAATGGCAATGTCTGTGTCAGCATTATTTAATTTACCTTGGTAAATTACACCCGATGCGCCCAGACCTATCTGCTCATTGAGTACAATATCTTGCTGTTCATACTGGGCAATACCTGAATGGGCTTTGTGCTGGCCAACCAATGGATTACCAGATAGCGCCAACCAAGCCAATTTGGGCAGTTTAAATAACCCCGCAGGGACTGAAGTTAGTTCATTTGCTGAAAGCCTAACTAACTCTAATTGCTTACACTGTGTAAAACTTTCAGGTATTGCAGTGAGTTTATTACCTGCCAACGCTAACTTTTTGAGCTGACTTAATTGACCAAAGCTGTGTGGTAATTGAGTTAGACAATTATCGGTTAAAATTAACCAGCGTACGTTTCTTGGTAGTGCCGTTTCACTGATTGACTCGATTTGGTTCGATTTAAACCCAACCATATCTAAATTAAGGCATTTTCCTAACACGTCAGGGAAAACTTTAAACTGATTAAACGATAAAAATAATACTTTTAAATTTTTGAGTTGAACAAAACTGTCTGGTAATTCTGAAAGCAGATTATTTGAAAGATCTAACACCTCAAGTGTGTCTGATAAAGAAAGGATTTCTTCAGGGAATTCAGATAAGCCCTCAACTAATTGCAGCCTTTTATAACCTTGGTACTTCCCTGCTTTTAAATCATTTAGATTATGACATTGTTGCTCTGCTGCTGTTAGTCCTGAGATCACGCTTATTCGCCTCCTAAAAATAAAGGCGAGAGTTTAACTTATCTACATCACGTAATCAGTAAATTCTTAAAGAATGATTTTTTAGAAGAAAACATGCTTTACCAGAACAAAAATTAACAATAAAGTAACAAGCAACCTAACTGCATAACCAAACTCGGTTTAACTATGATTTAGGTGTATGTAAAACTTCAAGGAGAAGAAAATGAAATTAAATTTAAATAAAAAATCAATCAAGCAACTTTCACATCACAATGTGATCGCAAATAAAGCAACGCCAGCAATTGTAGGTGGAACGTTTAATTATACTGACAAGAATTTTTGTTGGTCTAATATCGAGTATTGTGCAGAATCCGCACACCCTAATGCCTGTGCACCTTCACAACACGTAACGGTATGTGCATAAAAAATAACAAAAGCCCTCTTGGGCTTTTTTAGATTCAATTTTAAAAGCTTGAATCTGGCTCTTGCAAAAAAGCGATTTCTTCTTGGGTAGATTCTCTGCCTAAAATTTTATTTCGATGTGGATAACGACCAAATCTGTCTATGATCACTTTATGTTTAAGCTCGAACTCGAGATTATTTTCATTGCCATGTGCCGTATAGAGTTTTACCGCTTCTTCATGAATGCGTTTTGACTCACTGTGCATGAATGGCAGATAAAAGAAACTGCGTTTCTCAACCTCAACTAATTTATCAAAACCATTTTTAATGGCTTGCTGAGCAAGTGCCAAGGCGAGCGGATCGGCAGCAAAAGCTTGTGGCGTATCTCGATAAATATTCCGTGAAAATTGGTCTAAGACAATCACTTCTGCTAGGCTCGATTCGGTATGCTCTCGCCATTCAAACAACTCTCCTAGAACCGCTTGTTGATGTAATGCGCCAAAGCGTCGAACAATCTCAGCATCAAATTCCAAATCTTTTTGCCACCACATCTTTGGGGAGATTTCATTAAACCAAAAATCGAGTACTTGCTGGTACATGACATACATCCTAACAAACTATTAATGCTTAACTGTATAACGCATTTCTTTTTAGCACAAAGAAATGATAACCAAACTGCGTTCCATCATGGGACTGATAAATATCGAGCTCTCTCTGAATATCTTTGATTGCCTGTGAGTCTGGCATACTGGCTTTAAGTTCATTTACCCTTGCTTGCAAAGGCTGCCAATAGTTTTGCCAGGCATTTGCACTAATTATGAAGTCATCTAACACCTCAAAACCCAGCTTTTTAGCTTGCATCAAACGCGTATCAACGTTTGTCATTGCTGGATATTCAGTCGACCAAAATGATTGATACTTTTCATTTGGCTTCGAATTTAGCCAAACTAAATCACTGACAATAATCAGACCATCTGCCTTGAGCACTGTTTGCCACTGCTTTAGGGCCTCTTCAAAACCCATTATATAGACACAGCTTTCTGCCAAAATTGCATCAAAACTATGTGTCTTAAATGGCAGTTCAGACATACTCGCACACATGGGAGTAACCTGTTCAGCGTAACCCTTGCTTTCAATCAACTCTGCTAAGTTTGTTACTGCAATGGGTTCGTTATCAATGGCTGTGATCTGAGCATTAGAGTACTCTGCCAATAAACAAGTCGATAAACCTTTACCACTGCCGATTTCTAAAATGCGATCAGCCTTACTCGGAATATGTGAAATCGCTTTGAGCGTATCACTGTCGTCTCCGGGTCCCCAACGAGTCAAAGGTTCAAAAACGGTGAGGAAGTCTTGCATATATTGGTCGTGTGTATTCATATCTTTTGATAACCACCTTATTCTTTGCGCTTCTCTTTCAGTAAAGCCCTGCTGTAATAACCATTCATAGTGCGCTTGTGGAGCAAGTTCATTTAATTGCGCATGAAAATCACGATTAGAACTCTCACCCAGTAAACCAGAAAGTAATTTTCTCGCTTTCTGTTTTTGCACTATTTCTTCATCTAACAAGCGCAGCCTTTCACTTAAAATATCTTTATCTATTTTGCCATTCAGACAGGCGACACATTCTTTAAGTGATAATCCACCAGCTTGTAACTGCATGGCTAAAGTTAAACGCTGAGCATCCAATTCGGTGTAAATCCGGTAACCATTGTCTAAACGTTGACCACTAATGACACCTAATTTCTCGTAGTACAACAAGGTCGTTCTTGATACACCTACTCTTTTTGCAAGCTCTGAGATTAAAAACATATAAGCCCATTCTGAATAAATTAATTAAAGCGTATTTAAGATTAGCTTGTTTTGATAATGAGAGCATAAAGTGTATAGCTGTAGACAGGTCAGCGAAAAATTCATATCTACTGCTCATCAGTAGTTTCAATACATACCTAAATCATTTAAAAAATACTAATGTATCAGTTTATCAAGTGTTAACTATTGCCAAATTGAGCTCAATGCCACAGTATCTTAATTAATCATCTACAATAAAAATAATAACCCGGGAGGTGATATTTATGAGAATGCGCCAAAAGCTGATAGCCAGCTTTGTATTAACCGTGATTGTCCCTATCTTAGCAATTTCAATTGTAAGCATTTCACAAACCAAAACCGAATCTTTAGAGCGCTTTATCGATAGCTCAAACAGTGAGATACGACAGGTAGAAAACACCTTCAATTTATTTTTTGATCAAATGAAAAATAATGCGCGATTTTTAGCGCAAAGTAGCACTGTTACTTCTGTTTCAAAAAACACCTCTACTTACTTTGATGCTGAGAAAATGATGGATCCGCGTTCAGCAGGAAAAGAAGAAGCTGAAATTTTTGAATTGTTTGAATCTTTCGGTCAAACCCATGAGGAGCTTCTGTTTGTTTACTTAGGCACCCAATACGGTGGGTTTATTCAATATCCTGCCGAACCCTTAGGAAATTACGACCCTCGTAAACGCCCTTGGTACAAACAAGTTACGCAAAATCCAAGTGAAGTCATTGTAACTGAGCCATATCAAGGTGTAACAGGACAGGCTATGGTGAGTGTAGCAACGGCAATTAAAAAGTCAGGGCAAACGATAGGTGTACAGTCGTTAGATGTTACCTTATCTACACTCACTGATATTGTGAGCAACATTCGTTTAGGTGAAACAGGGTATTTAATGTTATTAGATGGCCAAGGTACAGTCCTAGCAGATCCTAAAAATCCTGATAACAACTTCAAATCAATCAACAAGTTAAACTCACCTATTTTCAATGCGATCAAAGCGAATATAAATCAGCCTTTGATCAATATCGAATCAAGCAATAAAACAATGGTTGCTCAGTTGTATCATTCAGATGCATTGAATTGGACGTTTGTCGCCATCATTGATGAAGACGAAATTCTGTCTTCTGCCTACAACATGTCTTACAGTATTAGTGTGATTGCTGTTGTCATGCTAATCGTCTTTGTCATTATTGCAGTGGTGTTAGCAAATAAAATTGTTTACCCAATCGAAATGGTATCTGAAGGCTTAAAAGAAATAGCACAAGGCGAAGGTAATTTGTCGAAACGCCTTAAAGTCATAGGTAATGATGAAATCAGCGAACTGGCCTCATGGTTCAACCAATTCTTAAACTCAATAAATGAGTTGGTTAAAGACATTCAAAACAACGCTGCCACATTAAACGACGAAGCTCAAAGCTCAAAATCACGCATCAGTGAGATTCGAGAACGCTGCCAAACGCAACTAGACCAAGCGCAGCAAGCAACACATACAACCGAGTCAGTTGAAAGCATGGCCATAACCATTAGTCAAAACTGTGGTGATGCTTTGAATGCCATTGAAACGACTGATTCTCATGCTCAAAATGGTAATGATTTAATTAAGCAGACTGTTTCACAAGTTGCACAACTTCATGGTTCTTTGGGCGAATCAGCCGGCGCTATGAGTGACCTTGAGAAGCAATCAAATAACATCACCAATATTCTAGAAGTAATCAGAAATATCGCGGAACAGACTAACTTATTAGCACTCAATGCCGCTATTGAAGCTGCCCGTGCAGGAGAACAAGGTCGAGGCTTTGCGGTTGTTGCCGACGAAGTAAGAACACTGGCACAACGCTCTCATGATGCGACGCAAGATATTGAAAAAGTACTAACCGAATTAATTGATCAAACGCGAAGTGTTTCACAACAAATGACATCTAGTGTTGCTGACTCAGAGCAGGCCATTGAATGCTCGGAACAAGCACATCAAAGTTTTGATGAAATCGCTGAATCTGTTCGTTTGGTACAAAACTTTATTGCGCAAATTGCTGAGCAAGCTAAACAACAAGGTGATACAGCAAGTGAGACCAAGCATACTATTTCTGGGGTTAATGACTCAGCCCAACATGTAGGCGAAGCTGCTGATAACCTCTCTACTGGTGCAACTCAATTAGTAGAACTTGCAAATAGCCTTAACAGGCTCGTAGGTCGCTTTGATATAAACTGACTCTTCAAGGTGAAGCTAAATAGTAGCTTCACCTTATTGTTATTTACAATTTTGTATCACCTTTTCTATCCAGTTAAATCCTTTATAAGCTTTCTAAGGTTAATCAACCATCTCTATATAAGAAGATTATTTACAATCATTGAGATAAGTGTTTTTATTTCAAAAACTAAGTATCAGATTTTTGGAGATTTATGATTTTTTCGACCACTGAAACCATTCCAGGAAAAGAAATAGAAAGTATCGTTGGTGTTGTAACCGGCAACGTTGTTCAAGCAAAACACATTGGCCGTGACATCATGGCTGGCTTAAAAGGCATTGTCGGCGGAGAGATCCGTGGCTACACAGAAATGCTAAGTGAAGCGCGAGACATTGCTATTGAGCGTTTAGTGCAAAGTGCCGCTGACAAAGGCGCAGACGCCATCGTTGGTATTAGATTTACAACCAGTACCATTATGGATGGTTCTTCTGAAATTATGGTTTTTGGTACAGCAGTTAAACTTAAACCATGAATAATCAGCAAGACATTACTCTAAGAGATTTTGTAATTTCTGACAAAACTCAATTGATATCAGTGTTAAATCACCCTGATGTAACTCGCTATTTATCTAGCAAAATACCTTCCCCTTACAAAGAAGAAGATGCCATTTGGTGGATCGATGAGGGAAGTAAACAAGGTTTTGTAAAAGCGATTTGCTATCAAGGTAAATTTGTTGGCTGTATAGGCGTTAACCCTGGTGAGTTTGAATACCAGCGCGCGGGCGAATTAGGTTATTGGTTAGATAATGCGTATTGGGGAAAAGGCATTATGTCTCAAGCTATCGAGTTAATAACTACCGAAGTTTTTAGAACGACGCCTATTGTCAGAATTTTTGCAGCCGTATTTGAACCAAATATGCCTTCAAAGAAAGTGTTGCTTAAATCCGGATTCCACCAAGAAGCAGTTTTGAAAAGTGCGATATTTAAAGGTGGTACATTTTACGATAACCACTTGTTCGTAAAGTTGAAAATCTAGATTGATTTATTTAATTCAAGACTAAGTCAGCGTGCATTACTGAAACTAACAGACAGTGTAAAAATTTTATAAAATAAAATGATGCACTTGCAGACACTTACACACTCACAACCATTAAAAGGATAATTAGATGAAAATAGATAAATATACCTTATTCTGGCTGGGCTCTATTGCTTGCTACCTCCTGATAACAACTGCCGGGCTTATCGATTTTGAATTACTCACTCTTACAGCCATCTCAAATCTGACTTTGCTACCGGTTTTATTTAAATCAGGAAACAGTTTAATGAAAAATCAAAAGCAACAGATCGTAAAAGATCCAATTAATCACCTGACTTTTAACGACAACGTATTATATATTGGGTCTGACAGCGTACCTGTGGATCAGATCCGAAAGGTTGCGCTAGATACTTGTGGAGAAACCAGTTTTTTCTCATTGCCTTATAATCAAATAAAACCCGGTGTTGTGCCGGCATTTGAATTTCCACCTGAGCAGTTTGAAGATTTGAAATCTCACTTGAAGAATGGATTACCAGCAACGGTTACTTTTATTTCTTAATGAGTACCAAGTACAGCAGTATTCATAATTTTTCAAAAAATCTCAAAACCACGAAATAAACTTAATCCATTAACTGTCTTATTCTGCTCGGATATGAGAAAAAAGGCCTGAATATTGAAATCAAGTGTTCTGACATTTATTGCGCTTATCGCATTCGCAGGAAACTCTATATTGTGCAGAATTGCATTAGGCGAAAAACAAATTGATGCTGCTGGCTTCACAGTAATACGGTTAATTTCTGCAGCTATATTCTTATATTTTTTGGTTTTCTTTAATAAACGTACTGATAAATCACCTCTGAATTATGGTAGTTGGTGGTCATCAATTATGTTGTTTATCTATGCAATTTGTTTTTCTTTTGCCTATCTCACTTTAGATACTGGCACCGGTGCATTAATACTTTTTGGTTCAGTTCAACTGTGCATGTTAACTATTTCTAAGTTATCAGGAGAGCGCTTCTCATCGCTTGCATTGATAGGCTTGTTGACTGCACTTATCGGGTTTATTTATCTGGTATTTCCAACGTTAACAACCCCCTCTCTCATTGGCTTTGTTCTTATGTCGTTGTCTGGGGTCGCGTGGGGTTTATATACACTTGCAGGTAAAGGAGTAAAGCAACCAAGTGCCGAGACTTCTATGAATTTCATCAGAACTCTACCATTAGCACTTATAGCACTGCCATTCGTTGACTTCAGCATTATCACAACTAAAGGTCTTATCTCTGCAATCGTATCTGGCGTTGTCACATCAGGTATCGGTTATATAATTTGGTATAAGGCTTTGCCACTATTAACTGGTATTCAAGCAGCCGCCTCTCAGCTCTTAGTGCCTGTTATCGCTGCTATTGGCGGCTTTTTGTTTCTGTCAGAGCCATTTACAACCCGTCTTGTGATAGCTTCTCTCCTCATTTTAGGAGGTGTTTTTTTAGTCTCGTTCACCAAATCAAATAATAAATCGCCAGATTAAGTTATTTGTTATAAAAACCATTCAATAAATAGTAAAATTCAACTTTTTATTATTGGACTTTACATGGCTTGGTTTTATTTAAGTATTGCGATTGTATCTGAGGTTATTGGCACACTAGCGCTAAAATCATCTGATGGTTTTACTCATTTGCCTTCTAGTACACTTTGCATTATTGCCTACTCTATTGCCTTTTATTGTCTCTCTTTAGTTGTAAAAGATGTGTCGGTAGGAATTGCTTATGCTATTTGGTCTGGCGCAGGTATTGTTTTAATTACAGCATTAAGTGCTTTGTTATTTAAGCAGATCCCTGACTTTGCTGCATTAGTCGGCATGACACTGATTATTGCCGGAGTGATTGTCATCAACATCTTTTCAAAATCAGTGTCTCACTAACATATTGTCTCCACATTGTTGAATTAATATCTCAATAAAAATTAATACAATGGACAAGTTATGTTTATACCTAAACTCCTCGCTCATAGACAATTTTTACTTCTCATCAGTCTTGTGGTTTCGACCATTATTGCCATGCTAATGTTTCATGAATTGCAGTTGCTGCTATCAGACCATACTCTCGAACACCTCCATGAGATCAAAGAAGACGAAGAAGGTATTGCAATATTATTAGTCGGTTTTGGGGTTTTGCTAGAAGGCAGACACATTTTACAAAACTGGGGAGCTGGTCAAGAGGTTGAAAGTCACTGTCAACGAAGAGACTATCTCGCCCTATGAGCTTGTATTATTAGAAGACACAGAAACGACAATTAAGTTTTCTAATAACAGCCGCGTTATTTTACTGGGTGGAGAAAAATGGCAGCATGTGCCTTATATTCATTGGAACTTTGTATCGTTTAGTAAAGAAAAAATAGAACAAGCAAAGCAAAACTGGATAGATGGTAAATTCCCAAAGATCCCATCTGATAACCTAGAGCGAGTAGAGTATTAAGGATAAACCTCCCTCAGCCAAATTTTAACTGAGGGAGACACTTTTCTAAGGGAATGAATATCGAATAATACGTTTTAAGACTGAGCCGTATTGGCGCCAAAATCCGCCCGTATTGTAATGAATACCATGCTGCTGAAAGATTTTTTGTACTTTCGGGGCTATTTCTGGGTAACGCTTCGCCGGTAAGTCTGGAAACAAATGGTGTTCAATCTGAAAGCTTAAATGCCCTGTTAAAATGTGAAACCATGTGCGACCCTTGAGATTAGATGAACCTAAAGCTTGACGATAATACCACTGCCCTTTGCTTTCGTTTTTACACTCTTCTTCTGTGAAAGTATGAACATGCTCCGTAAAATGACCGCAAAAGATAATGGTTGAAGTCCATAAATTTCTTAATAAGTTTGCAATTAAGTTGCCACAAAAAACCCATAGAAAGAGCGGTCCTGCTAGAAGTGGAAAAATGACATAATCTTTAACCAGTTGCCTAGCCCCTTTGCTAAAGAAGCGTTTTTTTAGCTCTGCGTGTGATACTTTGTTATCTCGGTTGTCTTTCTTTTTACCAAAGAAAACTCGCTCTGCTGCCATCTCATGATATGACACCCCCCACTGAAAAAGCACGCTCAACAAAACATAAGTAATAAACTGCCAAAGGTTTTTCACACGCCACCTGAAGTCATTCGATAACCTCAAAAGGCCATAACCAAAATCTCTGTCTTTGCCGATAATATTGGTATAAGTATGATGTTCGTAGTTATGAACCCTATTCCAACTGCTGCCATCACAGGCAATATCCCATTCATAGGCACGAGAATTAATGAACTTATCGTTCATCCAGTCATATTGGCCATGCATCACGTTATGACCAATTTCCATGTTGTCTAAGATCTTGCCGACTGCAAGACTTAAGACCCCCACGACCCAAAGTAATGGCTGCCAGAATCCCAACATCAGTAAAATTCTGCCGCTCCACTCAAACACTCTCTGCCAGACAATAACTTTACGAATGTAATTCGCATCTTCTTGTCCGACTTTTGCTTTTACTTGTTGTTTTACTTCATCAAGTTGCAAGGCTAACTGGTCAAAATTCACTTGTTTCATAGCTCTAACTCCAAATCTGTCACTGCTTGAGTTACACACAATTGGATCAACTCTTCGCTGTTATCTGATAAGCGGCCATCACGCATATCTCGAACAATACCTTTCTTTTTCAAACACTGACATTGATGGCAAATGCCCATACCACAGCCATATATCACAGGCTTATTTTGTGATTGAAATTCACTTAATAAAGAATCTTGGTTGCTGACTTCTAAGTCACCATGATTGAGTTTTACTGTGAATCTTGCAGCTTCATTTAAGGATTTAGTTGGCTTAATTGCTTGAAAGTGCTCTGCTCTGATGGGTATTTGACGTGACTTACAAAACTCCTCAGCTTCAAAGAACATTTCTTCTGGTCCACAAACGAAGAACTCGTCGGTGTGTTCTACTGAAACATACTTTGTAAACGCGCCGTGTTCACTACGATTAAGTAGTTCAAAACTAAAATTAGGAAGTCTAGTTAAATACTTCTCTAAAACTTCCACCATTAAATGCGCATTAGGCTTTGCGTAATACAACAAATGAATGTGATTCTGAGTATTTGCCTGTAGGTCATCCAACATTGCTATGAATGGGGTAATACCAGAGCCGCCAGCTAAAAAAGTCGTATGATTGCTTTGCTGATCAAATATGAATTCACCTATGGGATTTGAAATATTAACCCAGCAATTCAATGCTAACTTTCCAAGGTATGGAGTGAAACTCCCCTTATCGTGAGTGCGGATCACCAGATCAATCAAGCCCGTTTCTTTTAATTTTTTCGCGCCAGACGCGATGGTGAATACCCGAGAAACCAACCGACCATGTTGCTCTATTGTCAGAGAAATGTGCTGGCCGGCTGTATGTATTGGCCATTTTCCCTCTGGTTTTAAGGTTATTTTAAGTGCATTTTCGCTAAGCACTCGAATACCTTTAACCTGTGCCCGAAAAAATCCGCTTCTCCAAGCAGGCTTAAATACTTGTATCACAGGTTCGAAATAACCTGATAAGTCTCTGTGATGAAATAAATTGTTTGAAATAAATCGTGAGATATTTTGCATGTCCAAACCATTTTAGCTTACACGTGTACACCCATTGAGCGCACAAGTGTAAGCTCAAATTTTCTAAATGCAAATTTTTTTGAATATTTAACCTGAGCTTTGGTTAAGAGATTTACTAACGTATTAATACTGAAAATGGTAAGTGATTTTTCAAGTCTGCAGCCGGAGACTTTTAGTGATAACACCGCTCACGCGTCCTGCTATCGCCAAGGTACCTACATCCATGTAGGCAAGGCGAATTTACGCGTCAATAGCTGGTCTATTGCAAGTAAATTCAACGCAGTTAACGTTGAAGGTAGCCTCTGGAGATAGATTTATTATCCAAAGATCAGGTTAATAACTCTAAAGGAATAAATTTGTTTTTTGTAATTTGAACAGTAAAACTTTTATATGGATCTAAACTCATTATCAGACCGTAAGGTTTTAAGGTTATTCTTAAAGGAGACACCTGATGTACTGTGCAGATTGCGAAAAGATAGAAAATTATTTTTACAGCGAAACATGTTTTTGGATATTTTTCCCTACAATAGAAAGCATCAACAAAGCCATTGTGTTTTGCGGACAAAATCATTACCAAGCAGTACAAAAAGATGAAAAATGCCTTGCAATTGCCATTAAACATGCGCAAATAAAACGCTTTCTTTTTGGTTTGTATGGTGAATTTGAACCTTCTGAACTGGCCTGCACGAAAATAACGACGACAGATGGTAGTGAACTTTCAATTAGTGACATGGGGAAAATCGTCACGGCAGATGTGCTTATCAACCGTTTCAACAGTACGTGGATCTCACAATCTATTGATGACGAAAAGTATGAAACGCACTTTCAACCGATTTTTAAACTTGAGAATAACGAGATAAAGCCTTTTGCCTTCGAGGGGCTTTTTAGGATCAAAGATGAATTTGACAACATAGTGCCACCTGCGCATGTCTTTAAATTAGCTGAAAGCTCAGATCTGTTATTCTCTGTTGATTTAGTTGCTAGACGCTCAGCGGTGTCTCATTTCAGTAAATCACAATTAAATGGCAAACTCTTTATAAACTTTGACCCATCAAGCATCTATGACCCCTCATATTGCCTACGAGCGACCGCTTCAGCAATTAATGCTTTAGGCATAAAACCCGAAGACGTAGTGTTTGAAATTACCGAAACTCATAGTGTTCAAGACGAGTCTGTAATGCGTGGCATACTTAATTTTTACAGAAATGCAGGATTCGGTGTTGCACTAGATGACATAGGCTCAGGCTGGTCAGGGCTAAATATGCTGCACAAATACCGCCCTGATTATGTAAAAATTGATATGGATTTAGTAAGAGATTTAGATACAGAACCTTACAAACAAACCATAGTTAAACATTTAGTTCATATAGCAAAAGACAACAACATCAAAGTGATCGCGGAAGGAATCGAGACCCAAGGCGAATTTGAGATTTTAAAGTCTTACAACACAGACTTTTATCAAGGCTTTTTACTACAAAAACCAGCTTTGTTTGAATCTAATGTCAGTGATGAAAGATCCAAAGAAATAGACAATATTTTACGAGGAATTAAGTAATACACATGTTTAAAAATTGGATTGCTAAAATTTTATAATTAGCAATCCATTCACTCCTTTCAATCGTACATATTGACTCTATTTGGAGCGATACATGTACTTAGAAAAAGAAACTTTAAATCTACCAATTCCCCCAGAAAACTCGCTAGACGAGCATCAAAAACAGCTATATAGCAAAGACCCTCAAAAATTCTTAAAGAGCGTTGATTTTATTCACGCATCAATAAAGTATATGGTCGACAACCACATAGAAAAAATCAATGTTACCAACAAACAGACCATATTCATTTATGATGATGGCACACAAGAATTTTGGATTGAATGCAATAAAAATAGAAAAAGTTTTAAGTTTCAAATTATAGAAGAATCGCCAGTTATCTTAGATGACAGCGAATACATCACTATTTGTAAACTTGCACACTTGGTGAGACAAGATCAATTGAGATATTTTTAGTATTTATCATAGAAAACTTTGTCATCTATTTTCATTAGCTGGTTCCACAATTGTTCAGATAGATTTGGATATAGCGAGTAAAACTGGTGACTGAAAACTAAATAACCATAATTTTCTACGATAGGAATTCTATTTTCAACAAAATTTATGGGCAGGTTTTTATGTTGGCAGTCACTCAGTGAAATACCTACTCGACCATTAAAAAGTAACTCGTGGGCTTGCTTAACCGACACGGTTTCGTAGATTTGAAAACCTTTTTTCTTCAAATCTTCAACAAGCGAATAGCCTCTTGGCACAGAGATACCTTGTGGCATGTCTACTAATAATTCATGACCATTCCATTTTAAGGGCACATTTTTTTTATGGATAAAACAAGTTGCAGTGCTTGAAATTGCTCGCTCATTATCGAGCTCATTGTTTATAGTTTTAGGGTACTTTGCAAACGCCTCTCTGCTGACTGAGTGCCTTGCAATCAAGGCATCAACTTTACCAAGCTTTAAATCGTTTAAACAACGTTTCCATGGCTCACGAACAAACTCAATTTGTATATTGGAGAGCATTTCATCAAGTTTTTGCATAATCTCGATTGCGGCGCCTGGTTTTTCACTAGGTGTTAAGACACCTTCACCACGATAATGAGGCAAAAGCTCTTTACTCTCATAGCAAAACTTGAGCGTTGTTGCCTGAGCAGTTACGCAAGCAGTCAAACAGATTAAATACAAAAAACGTTGAAACATATGATTTTTAAACTTTGACAATTACCGTAATTTTAGCCTTATATTTCACAATGAACAGTTATTTTTAATCCTTTCATCTAACTCAATGCATCGCAAACTGTCACATTTACATCATCAAAACATCATAAAACATATGTTTTAATTGCTGGTATAGACCAGATGGAGTTTTTATGAAAAATAACTATTTATTACTGACCCCCGGCCCACTCAGCACATCAAAAACAGTGAAAGAAGCCATGTTACAAGATTGGTGCACTTGGGATGACGATTACAACATTGGGATTGTAGAAAAAATTAGAACCCAGCTATGTTCTCTTGCCGGTAGCACTGAACTATTAACTGCCACTTTAATGCAAGGCAGTGGCACAGCTTCTGTTGAAGCGGCCCTGGGCACTTTTATCTCAAAAAAAGACACTTTACTTGTTATAAATAATGGCGCTTATGGTGCGCGTATTAAACAAATCTCAGACTATCTCAACCTCAACGTCATTAGTTTAGATTTTGCAGAGACGCACTATCCTGACGTTGGTCAAATTGAGCAAACGCTTAAAGATAACCCTCACATCAGTCATGTTGCCATGGTTCATTGCGAAACGACGACTGGCATGCTTAACCCACTAGAAGCAGTGGCAGAGCTTGTGAACCATTACAATAAAACGTTTATTTTAGATGCAATGAGTAGTTTTGGTGGAATACCCATCGATATGATAAAGCTAGGTGTTGATGTTTTAATTAGCTCTTCGAATAAGTGCATTCAAGGGGTTCCTGGCTTTGGCTTTGTGATCTGCAAACACGCATTAATTTCACAGTGCAAAGGCAATGCCCACTCTCTATCTTTAGATCTGTATGATCAATGGCAAACTATGGAACAGAATAATGGTAAATGGCGCTTTACTTCACCTACACACGTAGTGAGAGCATTTTCACAAGCATTGATTGAACTTGAACAAGAAGGGGGGATTGATGCAAGGTATAGCCGTTATAAATCAAACCAGTCTTTACTTATCAGTGGAATGAGAGATCTTGGCTTTGAGACACTTTTGCCCGATCCGTTGCATTCACCAATAATTACCTCGTTTTATTCGCCAAACGAACCTGAATATGACTTTAAACAATTTTATGAAAAGCTAAAGTCGCTTGGCTTTGTTATCTATCCAGGAAAAGTGTCAGACGCTGACTGCTTTAGAATAGGCAATATTGGTGAAGTGTATCAAAAAGACATAGAAGGCTTATTATACGCCGTTAATGAAGCGAAATACTGGTAGTTTTTACTATCTTTAAATGAAAAATTTCCCGGAAAGTAAAGCAAAAGCCTATGTATAACTGACCAGTCGCTTTTGCTTTTTTTATCATCCGAATTTCTAATCGGTATGGGCTCAGAAGTTCTGTGTAAAATTTAAGTGGGTCATCAACACCCTTCCACTACCATTTCAATACAATCATGTAGCCAGAATTCAATGTTAAAGTCGACCAAGCTATCTTCGTTATCATAACGCGCCCTTTGCACTTTTAAGCAAGGCGTACCGCTATTTTTTTCAAGCAATTCAGCCGCATAATCAGGGAGCACCGTGACACTGATATTGCACTGCTCATGAGAAATATCAACCTGATAATGTTGTTTCATAACATCTGTAATTGAGCCATTTAAAATTTGTTTTTCGAGATGGGTGAAACGCGCAGCAAGACAGTGAATTTCTTCAACTAGTACACCTCTGCCATCTAAATATCTAGTTCGGGTCAATTTGTAAATTGGCTTATCATCAAAGTGAGTAAATGCAATGCTGTGCTCATTGGAGGGGGCCACCAGCTCGATGACTTTGGTAGAGGGCGTAAATCCTTGAGATTCAGATAAAGCGTTAAAATTCACTTTGCGTGCTGGATGCCATTTTAACTTTTCAGGGGTAACAAACCAGCCTCTGCGTTTTTGACTGTAGATCACGCCTTCAGATTCTAACCTGGCTAGTGCTTCTCTCACTGTGATCCTTGTAGAGTTAAACTGCTCTTGCAAACTGCGCTCCGAAGGAAGTTTAGAACCGGCTTTTAAACGCCCTTCATTGACCAGATTTTGAATATGATTTCTGATGATTTGATACAACAACATAAGCAACTTATTTAACTAACTATTTAATTGACTGAACAGCGCTAGCTTACTGCAGTTTTATGACAAACAGAATCTAGTGATAATTTGAACAAAGCGAATTTGTTGTCTAAGTTGTAATAATTAAACTGATATCTTAACGTGAAACAATTCAGAAATATTAACTTACATAAATAAATATTTTGTACCTTAATGGTTTAGTGATTTTATTATGTATAATTGTTTCAGTATCGTCATTTTTACATCATTGAAGTCTGATTAATGAAATTTTCTTTTCGTCAATTTATTTACCTACCTATCTGTGTTTTCAGTTTATTTTGTTGCACTTTGAACCCAGCTTATGCAAACGAGCAATTCACAATTGCAGTGATAGGTAAAACCAAAAATGATTCATTTTACGAGCAATCTTTTAAAGGATGCCTAAATTTCGCCAGCAAGGTTAATAATCTAAAATGCATCTATGATGGCGCTGATGATTATCAAGATGTAAGAACTCAATCTTTAGTGATTAGTGAATTGGCTGAGCAAAGTGTCGATGCTTTTTTAGTCTCAACCACTGACTCTGAATATTTAGTGACGCATGCCCTCAAAAACTTAAAAAAGAAAAATATTCCAGTTATCACATTCGACTCTGACTTATTGTCCAAACATCAACAATACAGGCTTGCTTACATAGGCACGAATAATTTTGATTTTGGTGTCGCCCTAGGTAAGTTGGCAATAAAATACAAAACAGCTGAAAAACAAAGCATTTGTCTACAGTCGGGGCATCAAACTACCCCAAACCTGAACGCCCGCCTTGCAGGGGTGCGTCATGCCTTATCTGGTCAAAGTAAAAAGCGTCTGTCTGGTGACAGTGGTTGGGTAGAGCACCCTCGCTGCCCGCTTTATACCATGGGGAAAAGACATGCTTCGTTGGAACAAGTAAAGCGGTTTTCTTCTCTAAAAAATCCGCCAATATTCTTGGCTGTGGCAGGGTTTGCTCAGTTTAACCCTGACTATATAGAGACGATGAAAGCAGCAAAGGATAAAATAGCCGACGGTAACTTTGTGATGATCTCAGCTGACACAGAGCAAATTCAACTTGATGCGCTCAAGCACGGCCTCTCGACAGTAAATTTAGGACAAAAGCCATTCGAGATGGGCAGGAAAAGCGCCGAGCTAATGTACAACTACCTCACGCAGGGCGCAAAACCTGAACTAGACAAATACTATTTAGATTATCACTTGTGCGATAAATCTAATTTTGAGACCTGTACAGTAAATTATTAATTTCTCGTGTAAACCGACAAAATTGGAAATTTATTTTCACCAAAACTCAAAGTAATAGACTGTGTTTCATTGCCACTAAATGGCTGTTTGAAGTTTATGGGGGAATACCTTGAACCGTCTGCGAACAACGCCATGATGTGTTTTGCTTGTAACTCTCTGCGGCCGCTCGATTGATTAGTAATGGTTAAAATTCCCCAACGCTCTCCATTGTCATTACTCATTAACACAAAATGGTCAATGGCAAATTCACTCTCGTCTGGATACACATTAGCGTCGTTTTCAAAAGCAAATTTAACTTGGCTGACATCAACTCTATCCAAAGACAAGACATCATTATTTGCAGCTAAACTAAAGCACGCAACCAGCAATAATATTGAAATAACGTATTTATACATATCCTAATGCACCTCAAATCAAATGGTGTTTATAACCAATGATATATGAATCCTCTCTTAATTTACCTAATAAGGTACAAGTACATATTTATAAATGCAAGGTTCTACCACTTGATGAAAACCCTTTGTATTATCGCTTGTTCAATGAAGTATCCACTTTAGCGGCTGAACCACTGAGTTTACTTAGATAATTGTCCCAAGGTGCCACTTGTTTATTCAAATCTTCGGCATATTCCTTTCGACGAATAGCATTTCGCACCATGTATGCCCCTATGGTTCTAACAGGCTCAACAGGAAACTGTGCAATAGGTTGATTAACTAAGCCACAATCTCGCCACTTATCTGCTTTGTTCAGAATTAAACTCGCCAAAATGTTACCGCCAAGGTAGCTCTGCACAACGCCATTACCTGAGTATCCGCTGCCATAATAAATGTTCTTCTGAGTTTTTAATTGCCCAAAAAAAGGCAGTCCACTGACACTTCTATCAGACGGTCCTGTCCAACTTCTCTCGATTTCTAAGCCGCTATGATTAAAAAAATAGTGCCAGTAATGCTTCATCATTTCTAAATATCTACTTGGCTGTTCAAACCTCTTTGACACATGATTTGCATAGCTAAAATAGTTGCCGCCTTTGCCAAGCATTAGTCTACCAGATGTCGTGGTTCGATAATAATTTACGAAAATTCGGCTATCTATAATCGGAGCACCATGATCCAGCCTCATTGCTTTAATGGCTTCTGGGTTGGCTTTGCTGATAACCATATCACTTGAAACTAACACCACAGAACGCGCAAATTGTGGCTCAAGTTTAGGGAGCCAAGCATTCACTGCAAACACCATTTTATTGGCTTTGATCATGCCTCGGTCGGTTTTTATATTCAAAGTTTCATCGCCCTGATAGTGAATATACTTGGTCCGTTCATATATTTTCACTCCAAGTTGCTTGGCCACTCTAAATAAACCTCGGACTAATTTGGCAGGCTGAACACTGCCTGCATGAGGTGAAAATATTGAAGATAAATTCGCTTTAGAGCCTGTCATTTTAAGCTTATCTTGTGTAACACTTTGCCAAGCATTGAGTTGATGTGTAGCAAGTAAATCGAGCACAGGTTTAAAGGCATTTTGCTGTGAGGCGTTCGATGCCGTATAAAACGTACCATCGACTCGACAATCACAGTCAATGGCATATTTTTCAGTGAACGCTTTAATCTCATGTACTGCTTGTTCAGAGGCTTTAACCAAATTAATCGCCCGCTCTAAACCAACTTGCTTAATTAAGCTACCAAACTTTGTAGACCAAGTGAGCATAGCACCGCCATTTCTGCCTGAGGCACCTTGTCCGCACAAGTCCTTTTCGATAATCACAACATCAAGCTCGGGCTTTGTAAGCTTCAGATTAATTGCTGTCCAAAGCCCTGTAAAACCACCACCAATAATACATACATCTGTGGTTATATCATGAGTCAAGTGTGAGGCAGATTTTTCATCTGCCTCAGTTATCGCCTCATCGAACCAAAAAGGCACATATCGCATTAAGGTCTTTCTCCTCTTGCTATTCTGGCTTCTATCGCATGTAAAATCGGCTCAATATCAGCTAGCGAATCAATAACATAATGGGCACCCGCCGAAGCCAATTGCGCATAAGCTTTTCGAGTAAGCGACGCCAGTGTTGCTTCACTCTCATTTGCCCATTCCTGCTCGCTCAAGCCAATGGCATTACCTGTAACGGCTATGCCTACTGTCCACATCCCTGCATTTAACCCTTCACTAATACCATGTATTGAATCATCTACCTTTACGCAGG
Source organism: Pseudoalteromonas sp. SS15 (assembly GCF_049257195.1). NCBI lineage: Bacteria > Pseudomonadati > Pseudomonadota > Gammaproteobacteria > Alteromonadales > Pseudoalteromonadaceae > Pseudoalteromonas > Pseudoalteromonas sp. SS15. The sequence continues at coordinate 20,616 of NZ_JBMMUD010000001.1, read as the reverse complement.
CACTTACTCGAGAAATACCCAGTCTTTGCACATTTTCTAATGCCATCCAAGGCCCAGGACGAGAGCCAGCTTCGCACTCATCACTTGCAACCACACAATCTGGTTTATAACCATATTCTGCCGCAGCAGGCACCAAGACATCCATCACAGGTTTTGGATACCCTGAGCAACTGCCTATTTTGACGTTATCAGATTGCAATCGATGTATCACAGGTAGAACACCTTCGATTGGTGCAGCACGATCAGCTACCTTAGCCTGCTGTAAAGGCATAAATGTATTGTAAATGTGGTCGACATCTTCTTTATTAGGTAAACGACCGAATTGATTTTGCCAACGCTCTCGAATTGAACCTGTATTTAACAATGTATGAATATGGTCCCACTTCCCCATTCCCATTGGGCCACGAGCTTCTTCAAGACTAATCTCAAAATCAAAGCCTTGCTTAAAAGCCTCAACAAAAATACTCGTGGGTGCGATTGAGCCATAATCCACGACGGTGCCCGCCCAATCTAAAATTAGCGCTTCAATATGTTTCATTTTGATGTTCCTGTTCGTTAGTTTTGATGTGCTGGTTGTAGAGAGTAACCAGGCTTAAAAGGTTTAAGTTTGAAACTGAAATACAGTAAAGAGCTCACCACCAGCACACTGGCAATAGCCGCTACCCAGTAACAAGCCATAATAAAAAAGTTCAACCAGCTTAATTCTGGTGATGCAAAAGTTTTGTACAGTAAAATGCCAACTGAGCCGACATAACCTGCTGAATCGGCGAGATAAAGTAAAAAACCTGCGTTAGCCGTTGAACCAACTGCTGAGATCATTCGGTCAAATAAAAAGCAATTATAGGGGATGTAACTGATGTAAAGTCCTGCGCCAAGCAGCACCATCCACGCTTTAGCATCCAGCAAACTCTGCTCGAACGCCCATGTGCTTATTGCCAATAAAGCCGTGCCCAGTAATATAAAACCGTGATTGGCAAAAAATGCGATACGGTTATTTTTAATCAATACCAAAGCCGCTAACGCAATTAAGACAATTAAAGCTATTCGAACGCCTGCATAAGCAAAAATTGCAGGCTCTTGTCCATACCCAAGTGCGTGCCAAATTTCTGAAGAAAAGTTATCTCGAAAATCTCGAAACCCAGTGAAGAGTAAAAAGCTTAATACCAGTAAGGTTATGCCAACCCCGTACTCTTTGAAAAATGCCCACCTTTGCGCGCCGTTCATTGGGGCTCTTTTTTGTCTGGCTTGCTCGTCTGATTCTGTAGGCGCCGGTAAACTGTTCAAACACAACACAGAGATAACCAAAAGAGGTAAGAAAATGGCGCCGGTTACTGCAGGCATCCACATTTCCGATACCTGTATTTCAACCATAAGCCATTTCCCCACAGTACGAACTAAGCCCGACGCAAGAATAAATGTCACACTTAACACTGCACCAAGTAACTCGGTGGTTTTACGTCCTTCTAGATAACTAAAAACCAGACCCCAGATCATGCCAAGCGATAAGCCATTAAAAAATAACCAAATCACATTGAGTGGTGAAGGTGAGATAGCAAATAAGATCAAGGCAAGTTCGGCACTCACTATCATCCATAGAATGGTTTTTGCTCGGTTTGCATGCTGCATCTCAGCAATGACTTTTACACCGATAAATTTAGCCACTAAGTAGCCAAATACTTGCGATAAAATCAAAGCTATTTTGAAACTCACGAGCCAGTTGTCTTGATCCAGCTCAGTATAACTATTAACCGAAAAGGGCTTTCGAAATGCATACATACAGAAATACGTCATAAACGCACTACAGGCAGCAAATGCGACAAAAGCGAGCCCTTGAGTTGGCCTTAACCATTTTGGCGGCACTTGCCAAAGCGATAAAGAGTTCATAAGTAAACCTTGAGAATTAAGAGGCCAGTTTCTGACCTCGTAAAACAGCTTAAAAATAAAAGAAACTAAAACTAGGCGTTGAAGTTACCGTTAAAATTGGTAGTTAAAGCCAACCATTGCGCGCATACCGTAGTACTCAACTTGCAGCGGTCGGCCCTTTTCGCCCATGTAGTATTCAAGTGCTTCATTGGTGAGATTATTAAGCTCTAGATAAATCAAAGCTTGTTCGTTGATTTGATAAGAAGTGGTAAAATCAACACTGGTATTTGCGCCATAATAACTGTCGCTTTGTGCTGATTTGCCATGCTCTTCGATATAAGCACCTTTATGATTCAAAGCGATACGAGCTGCAAATTTTGTGTCATCGTAATAAAGGGTAAAGTTATATAATTCTTTTGCTTGTCTTGGAATTGCTACCTTGCCTACCCGCTCAGGAATGGTCATTTCTGAGTCCATAAATGTAGCATTAGTCATAACACCAAAGTTTTCTAACTGTGGAGAAATGAAACCAAGGTCACGATTAAACGCAAACTCTATTCCTGCAAGCCACGCGCTGTCGCCATTTTCTGGGCGAACAATATTAACGCCATCACGGCCGTTGTAATTGCCAATCGAACGTTTTTCGAAAATTGGATCTTGAATGTCTTTATAAAACACACCTGCAGACACTAAACCTACTCTGTCAAAGTAGTGCTCTAACATTAAATCTAAGTTGTTAGAATAAGTTGGCTCTAGCGCAGGGTTACCTGAATCAAGCTTGTTGTCTGCTTCTAGATAAGTTGCCCCAGGAGTCAATGAGCCAAAGTCTGGTCGAGCAAAGCTTCTTGTTAATGCAACACGATAATTCGTTGACTCATCAGCACGATAGGTAAGATGTAATGCTGGCAGCACAGAAAGATATTCATTACTCTGCATAGTTTCTACAGTTTGTTGTTGGTCAGCTAAGTAGGTGTAGCCGGATACACTGGTCTTAGTTTGCGTCAGTCGGAGTCCTGCGAGTATTTCTAACTGCGCGCTCATTTGATACGTTGCCATACCGTAGAGTGAAGTATGGGTTTCGTCTACATCAAAATTTCGACCGAGTGCGCCACCATTGCTGATGAGTGCTGATTCACCATCAACCAATCTAAATTTCTCGCGGTTTGTATTCCAAAATGCCATTGCATCTTCAGTTGTGGCCACTTGAGAAAACTGTGCTTGGTAATTGAAATTAGCTTCTGATAGGTAATCGCTTCGACCGGGTTGATCAACAAGTGTAAAATCAGCAAGTGTTGGCGCTGTACCGAATTCATCACTATTCCACTCGTAAAACTCATCCGAAAAATCCGCATAACGTACTTTATCTCTGTACTTAGCACCGAATTGATAGGTTAGGTCTGAATCTCTTTGCCATTCAAAATCAAGGTTAGCAACCAGTCTGTCCTTTTCCTTAACATACACTTTATAGAGCTCAACCCAAGACAAGCCTGCTTGAGTTGCATCCAGTGCGAAACCATTTGCAAAATGGTTACTGATAGCATTCCAAGGATCTGCGCCCCCATCAACTAAGTTATACGCGTAGTTTTTTCCATTTTGCGCTTCTTGCAAACCAACATAACCAACGTTTTTCTGGTCAAAACGCATAACAAAATAGCTGTTATCTTTACCATTTGGTTTATCACCATATTTGAACTCATTTTCATAGCTCGCTAACTGCCAGTTTATGGTTTTGTCAAAGCCAATATTGTGGACACCCGCGAACTCTAAGCCATTCATTTCTGTAATTAGTTCATTGCGAATATGCTGCAGTTCTACTCTGTCTTTATCAAAACGAAGTCGATGTTTGTAGTGCGTTTCATCATCAATCAAGGTGCCATATAATGCACTTGCACTGATACTGCCATTCTCCAAGTCGTATTCAATAGAACCATTTAAACCATATGTTTCGCGGGTTCCTGTGTAATCTCTCAGCTCTAGTCGATAAATACCGAAGCTTTCGCTTTCACCTCGACGTCTTGGTTCGTAATTATCGGTTGCCCAATCTCGCTTCCAAGCCGTGGCATTGACAATAAAACCGAGTTTGTCATCAAGTAAGCGGTCTCCATAAACCACATTTGCCGAGTAATTTGTCCCCTCTGCTAGCTCGTTCTGACCTAATGCAAAGTTTGTTTTAAACACAAAGTCATCCGCCGATTTTTTAGTTATGAAATTAACGCTGCCACCAATTGCATCGCCTTCCATATCTGGGGTGATGGCTTTAGATACTTCAACAAACTCAATTAACTCGCTCGGGAAAAAATCAAATGCCGTTGCCCTACTGGTTGTTTCTTCTTCTGCAGTTGGAAGCCGATTGCCGTTGATACTTGCCGAGCTCCATTGCGATGGTAAGCCACGAACTGCTACAAAGCGCCCTTCCCCTTGATCACGTTCAATTGATACACCAGGAATACGTTGCACCGCTTCTGCTGCATTTCTGTCAGGTAACTTTCCGATACCGTCAGCGGCTATAACACTGATAATATTCGAGGCATTTTTTTGATTGTTGGCAGCTGCCATTTCGCCCCGAAAAATTTGACCCACACTCACAACCTCTTCTATTTGTTGTTGCGAGTTTAAGGTGATTGGTTCGAGTAAAGTAATTTCAGAGTCTAGTACTTTTACTTTTACTTCCGCGCTGTCATATCCTATGTAGCTCACTAAAAGTGTATATTCGCCACTTTTCACATTCGGCAATTCAAATCGACCGCGATAATCTGTTACCGCCGTTGCTTTTTGCCCCTTCACGGTGATCATTACACCTGACAAATGACTATGCAGATCTTTTACTGAACCAACAAGTTTGCCATTTGATGCAAAAGAATGTGCGCTTTGAGCCAGCAATATTGCAGCTGCTACATAGGATAGTTTTTTCATTACATTTATCTCTAATTTTGGGTTTAAATCTGGTCTAGTCCAGATTGATTTTGCATAGAGTAAACGTGATTTCTTACAAACTCGTGACGCTTTAGTTAAGGCTTTATTGTAGAAATATGTAGAGTAAAACTAATTCAAAACCCAATCGCACTGCTTAACAGCCACAAACCATGGGCGATTAAACTCTTGATTAGCTTTATTTTCTGGTGCTTGTAAAGAGATGTTCATGAATTCGGCAAGATACTTATATATGTGTATTTTGACCTTAATGTCTTCTAAATTCGAATATGCCTCTTTTAGTTTTTGAATTTGCTGAGCGGTAATTTTTCCTCCCTGAAGCTGTAAATACCTTTGATGGATCCAGTACAAAAGAGATTGTTTAGATTGATTCGGAAAAGCGAGGGTCAAGGTTGCCGTTGGTGAATACAAGCGCTGATAATCTAAAAACTTGTCTTGTAGTAAGAATGAAAAAAGTAAATTAATGCTAGCTGTCACTATGCCTGAGCGCTTATCAATTAGTTGATAGCCTTTTAATGCTTGTCGGTAATACGCTTCAGCCTCTTTAATATTGCCTACATCAAATTCAATCATTCCGAGGTTATTATCTATCATTGCAATGATGTTTCCTCGATTTGTCTCTACTGCCAATGCGCGGGCTTTTTTATAAAGTAACCTAGCGCTGTGATAATCGCTTTGTTGGCGTGCAACCAATGCCAAACTATTCGTTAAAGTTAACCTTTGTGTTCCATTTTGCGCATATTTATAAGCACACTCTAAACTTTTTTGCGCATCGGCCAGAAATTGCTTTTTCCTAAGATAGATCCCAGTTCCACTCAGAAACGAAGTTAGATGGGCTTTAAAGTAGGGATGCTCTTTGTGGTGAAATACGGTTTCTAAAGACTCACTAAGTTTATCTAATTGGTTTGTAGGTACAGCGGCTCTCATTCTGATCAAATGCCACCTGATCAATTGCTCGACAGCTATTCCATCTTTGTTTATTTTCTCTAATTTTAGCAAAGATGTTGCTGGGTTGACCGTCAAGTAGTCTTCAGCCTCAGTGATCTTTTCTTCAAAACTAACCTTGGCTACTGAAGCAAATGACAGAATGAAAATAACACTGAAAATAAAACGTATCATGTAAGAAGCTTAAATTTACTAAAGTCTATAAATAATAGTAAATTTACATTAGTTCATCAGCATGAATTGTATAAAGACTAAAATTCAAACAAACACTCTTCATGCGCTTATAAGTTATATGGAAGTATAATGGAAAAAAAACAAGTCGTATTAATTACAGGTGCAAGCCGTGGTATTGGTGCAGCTACAGCTATGCTATTTGCTAAAAACAATTATGCCGTTTGTGTTAATTACCTTAACAAGGCTGATGCCGCGAATGAAGTAGTCTGCAAAATTAAAGCAATGGGTGGAACAGCCATAGCAGTGCAAGCCGACGTCAATAAAGAAAAAGAAGTACAAAAACTATTTGAAGTTGCCACCGAACAGCTGGGCGTAATCGACGTTCTGGTGAATAATGCGGGTATTTTAAAACCTCAGGCAAAACTCATTGAGTTAACTGAGGAGCGAGTAAGAGATGTATTGACGAGTAACGTCATGAGTTACTTTCTTTGCTCTAAATACGCGGTTAAGCTCATGTCGACAGAATTTGGCGGCATTGGTGGCAGTATTATTAATGTCTCTTCGGCTGCATCAAGAACGGGCTCCCCTAACGAGTATGTAGATTATGCTGCAAGCAAAGGCGCTATTGATACGCTCACTGTCGGCCTTGCAAAAGAAGTTGCTGCAAATGGCATTCGCGTTAATTGTGTCAGGCCTGGGTTAATCTACACAGACATTCATGCAGACGGCGGAGAGCCAGACCGAGTAAATAGATTAAAAGAAAAACTGCCTATGAAGCGCGGTGGAAAGCCGGAAGAAGTCGCTGACGCCATTTATTGGTTAGCTTCAGACAAATCATCTTATGCAACAGGAAACTTCATAGATCTAGCAGGAGGATTGTGATCAACTTGTCAGGGTTTCAAGCTCAGTTAGAATCTGAAATGCTTCAGTTTGGTTTTTACCACATGCCCACTCCACCGCCTTAAAATCATGGCAAACAGGAGGGCGTTCCGGCTGACCAAATAACTTACACAAGTTATCATCGGTCAAGTTTTTACAACGTTCCCCTGCTTTTTTACCATTTGGGTGATTCGGAAAACTTGTACTTATGCTTGGCGCTATGCAACAAGCCCCACAGTGTAATCGACACTCCACGTTAAGACGGCCTTTAAAAGTGATAAGAAAGATAGTTTAACACGCTAAACAAGCCTTATTAATCACTGAATCAATTATCCTGAAAATATCAACTATATTTACAATCTAGGTTGTACCTGCAAATGTAAATAACTATGTCATGAATACACGGATTGTTACATCTTCTTACTGCATATAAATACCTAGAAACATCTGATCGAGTATGCTCATTGTGTAGATTAATAAAATAGAATGCTGAAGCGTCATTCTACCGTCGGAAGGACTATTATTGTGGCTAGTAAAAAACAAATTCTCTTACCCTTAGCGGTTTTAGCTGGTGGTGTTGCTGTTTTCATTGGACTTTCATCTATGAAACAAGCACCTGAAAAGAAACCAGAGAAAATCATTCACCCTCTTGTACAGGCTGCGCCTATCACAATCTCTGATATGAGACTAAACGTAGAGTCCTATGGAATTGTTAAACCTAAGTACACAACAGAGCTAGTTGCGCAAGTTAGCGGACAAATTATCGAACTTTCGGATAAATTTGTGAAAGGTGGCTTTGTTCAACAAGGTGATATTTTAGCTCGCATAGATCCTAACGACTATGAAGCAGCTTTAATTGAAGCAGAGGCTAGCCTTGCACAAGCAAGCTCTGCACTTGAAATTGAACAGGCTCAAGCACATGTTGCTAAAAAAGAGTGGCAGCGTATTAAGAATAATGCCAATGAGACCATCCCTTCTGAACTTTATTTGCGTAAACCTCAACTTGCTGAAAAACTTGCCCGCTTTAAGGCCGCTCAAGCAAGTGTAAAACGCGCAAAACGAAACCTTGAACGCACTTACATAAAAGCACCATATGATTCAATTATTGAAAGCCGCGTTGTCAGTTTAGGTAGTGTTGTAAACCCTGGCAGTAAATTTGGTACCCTGAACTCTACTTCAGTAGCTGAAATTCGCCTTCCTGTCGCTGATCATGAATTGCAATACTTACCTCAACAAGGTGTTGACGCAAATGTCGCTTTAACTGCACAAGTTGCGGGTAAAACTGTTACTTGGCAAGGTACAGTGGTGCGTAGCGAAGGTGTCATTGATCAGCGCAGCCGTATGACTTATTTAGTTGCACAAGTTTCGCAGCCTTATTCTGATAGTTCAAAACAACTTCGTTTTGGTGCTTACTTGAATGCCTCTATTGAGGGCGCTTTAGTTGAAAATGCCATTCAAGTACCACAACACTTAATTAAAGATAATAAGGTTGCCGTTCTAAATGATGATTTAACCCTGAGCTTTAAGGGCGTCAATATCATCCGTGAAACAAATGGCATGGCAATCATAGATCAAGGCCTGATGAATGGCGCTCAAATCATTACGTCTGCACTAGAGTATCCAACAGAGGGAATGCAACTTCGTACTGATGACTCTCCTATTTCTTCTCCTGAAACGCAGCTTGCGCTTAAGGAGGAATAAGCATGAGTACATCAACTGAAAAAGGCTTAATTGCCTGGTTTGCACGCAACCCCGTTGCTGCAAATTTATTAATGATATTTATATTAGTCGGCGGGATCTTAACGGCTTTTTCTATTCGCAAACAAATGTTTCCGCAATTTGAAAGCCCATGGTTAAGTATTCAAGCAGTTTACCCTGGGGCGGCGCCACAAGAGGTTGAAGAAGGCATAACCATTAAGGTCGAAGAATCAATGGAAGGCCTTGAAGGGATCAAACGACTCATCACCTATTCTAACCGTGGTTTTTCGCAAACTTGGATACAAGTTCAAGAAGGTTACAACCCGCAGGAAGTACTTGATGAAGTGAAAATGCAGGTTGATTCGATTTCGAGTTTTCCAATAGGCATGGAGCGCCCTATCGTTCGATACGACAAGTTCGAACAAGAAGTGATGTGGATGTCACTGAGTGGCAGCTTGAGTAATGCCGAACTAAAAGAGCTTGGCAATACCTTACATGACGAAATGTTAGCCCTTCCTGGTGTAAACCTGTTAAGTTTTTTCAGTGGTTTAAACTATGAAATTGGTATCGAGGTTAGCCCAGATAAGCTTCGCGAGTATGGCTTAACTTTCCGAGATATATCTTCAGCTGTACGTGCCTTTTCAGCCAATATGTCGGCAGGTCAAATACGCTCTGATAATGGTTACATTTCAATGCGTGTTGAAAATCAGGCATATCGGGGCCATGAATTTGAAAATTTACCATTAAAGACACTAGAAGATGGCGCTCAGATTTTCTTAAGAGATGTTGCAGTAGTTAAAGATGGCTTTGAAGAAGGTTTACAATTTTCAAAATACAATGGCAAAAATTCACTGACTTTTGAGCTAAGAGCGTCAAAAGATCAAGATATTACCAAAGTCGCTGATACAGTTAAGAGATACCTAGCTGAACGCAATAAAACGTTACCAGCTGACGTTCAAATAGAACCGTTCATTGATTTAACTTACTACCTAGATGGTCGTTTGAATATGATGATCGAGAATATGATTTGGGGTGGTATTCTGGTTATGTTAATGCTTGCGCTGTTCTTGCGTGTACGCTTAGCATTTTGGGTAATGATGGGCTTGCCAGTTTCGTTCCTTGGTGCATTTTTATTTATGCCGATGGGCTTTTTAGATGTGACCATTAACCTCGCTTCATTATTCGCATTCATTCTAGTGCTCGGAATTGTGGTTGACGATGCCATTGTGGTCGGCGAATCTGTCCATGCAGAAATAGAAAAGAAAGGTCATAGCCTTGATAACGTAGTACGTGGTGTAAAACGCGTTGCTATTCCAGCAACTTTTGGTGTTTTGACAACGGTTGCCGCGTTTTTACCACAAACACTAGCGACCGGCCCAGCAGCGGCATTTTCAAAGGCCATTGGTGGTGTCATCATTCTTTGCCTACTCTTCTCTCTAGTTGAGTCAAAGCTAATCTTACCTGCTCACTTAGCAGCGATGAAAGATAAGCCGAGTAACCCTAAAAACCCATTCCACCGTTTACGTGAAATTTTAGACGGAGGTCTTAAGAACTTTATCGAAAACCTTTACCGCCCATTTATTGAACGCTGTATTCACTACCGTTACACCGTAATTGTTGGTTTCTTAACTGTGCTTATAGTCGCTGCAGGTATGTTTGCAGGTGGATTAGTGAAGTTTGTCGCAAATCCTAAAATTCCGCATGACTTCCCTCAAGTAAGAATAGAGATGAACCTCTCAAGCTCTGAAACTGCGACACTTGAAACTGCGCAAAAAGTTGAAGCGCTTATTTTAGAAGTCGATAAACAAATCGAAGCTAAGTATGGCCAGAAAATGGTACGTGACCTGTCGGTTAGCCTACGAGGTAGAACCAATGCTCAGATCATGGCAATCCTAGTTGAACCTGACCTTCGCCCTATCGACACTTTCGCGTTAAGTGCCATGTGGCGCGAACAAATGCCGCCTTTACCAGGTGTTAAAACACTTAACATCGAAGATAGCATCATGAATGGTGGCCGAGATGATGGCGACATCAGCTTCAGACTGGAAGGTAAGAATAAAGATGAGTTGAAAGAAGTTGCTGAACAACTTAAAGCTAAACTGAACTCTATGGCTGGCGTAGGTGACGTGAACGACTCTATGCAAAGTGCTACAGACGAAGTACAGTTGGAATTAAAACCACTCGCTTATAGTATGGGCTTAACTCTGGCTGATGTTGCATCTCAGGTTAACTTTAGTTATTACGGGTTAGAAGCACAACGTATTCTTCGTGAAGGTGAAGAAATAAAAGTCATGATCCGCTACCCTAAAGAGTCTCGTAACTCTATCAGTGATATACAAAATGTACGTATTATCACTCCAGCGGGTGCTGAAGTACCACTTGTAGAAGTTGCTAAAATTAATCTAGTCGATGGTGTGAGTCGTATTCGTCGTGAAAATGCGAAACGTACTATTAATGTTTGGGCAGCAGTAGATACAAACCAAGCTGAGCCGTTCAAAATTGCTGAAGAAATCCGTGATGAATACCTGCCTTCTTTGTTGAAAAACTACCCTGGTGTACAAAGTAGTGTTGCTGGTCGAATTCAAGAAGAAATGGACAGTGTTGCTGAGCAAATTCGTGATTTTGCGCTATCAATGATGATCATTTTTGCGCTACTTGCTATTCCGCTTCGCTCTTACTCACAACCTATATTGATCATGTCTGTGATCCCATTTGGTGTTGTTGGCGCTGTCTTTGGTCATGTTGTGATGGGCATGACAATGAGTAGCCTCTCTTTCTTCGGGATCATCGCGGTTGCAGGTGTGGTAGTAAATGACTCACTGGTCATGGTTGATTTTGTTAACAAAGCTAGAGAAGAAGGTATTGCGCTAAAACAAGCTGTTGTTGAGGCCGGCTGTAAACGTTTCAGAGCTATTTTACTTACATCCTTAACAACATTTATTGGCTTAGTCCCAATTATCACAGAAACGAGTTTGCAAGCTCAAATTGTTATTCCAATGGCAGTATCTCTTGCGTTTGGCGTTTTGTTTGCAACAGTCATTACTTTGATATTAATACCGTGTCAGTATGTAGTGTTAGAAGATATCAAAGGTTTGTTTCGTAAGAAAAACAAACAAACCGATAATACAGTAAATGCGAATTTAGAAAATTCGCTAAATAACTAAGTCTTAAGGCTGATAAAAGCTCGGCATTGTAAATGCCGAGCTTTTTTGTTTCTCAAAGTTTTCTCATTCACTTTACAAAATAAACTTAACGAGACACACTAAGTTAAGTTGTTTAAAAATATTTTCTCACTATGACAAAAATCACTACACTGCTTCTTCTTGTTCTAGTTACATTTTTCGGCTGTGGCTCGGATGAATCTGCAAGGGGCGACAAAAGTAGCCCCGGTTATGCAGCGACTATGTATTTTGATGCCATCTATAACAAAAAAGATTTTGATGCAGCGATACAGCTTGCAACGCCTAAAATGGGCAGGATCATGCGCTCTTATGGAACAGCAAAACAATTTGCAAGAAACTTAGTAAACCTTCAGTATGACTCTGTCACAATTGAAGTTGATATGACCAATCAAAGCCTTCGAGAGCAATATGGCGATGATGCCAAAGTCAATTTAGTATTCACTGGTATGCTACGAGGTGAACAGGTTGACGATATGCGCAGCGTTCAAATGATACGTAAGAAAGGCAAATGGTACGTCGATAAGATTAACCCAGACCCATTTGCAAGATAAGACTTAAACATATGGCTGGTTATCCAGCCTTTTTTATTTTTCATTACCTCACTTCCCAACAGCATCACATTGTCGCACCAAACAACCACTGCTATTATTCCTCCGAATAAATACAACTGAGAAAAAATAATGACAACAAAATTTAAATTGAGTATCGGAGCGTTAATCGTTTCAAGTACACTCGCCCTGACAGCTTGTAATACCGTAAGCCAAAATAAAACAGTCACTGAGCAAGATGCAGAAACCTTTCTAGCTAGCTCTGCTGAAACATTAGTAGACCTTAACGCCAGAGCTTCTCGTGCAGCTTGGATTTATGCAAACTTTATTACTGAAGATACAGCGTCACTCTCTGCAGATGTTAATCGTGAATATACAGATGTAGTTGTTCGTTTGGCTAATGAAGCAGCAAAATTCGACTCACTTACTCTAAGTGAGGATAATCGTCGAAAAATGGACAAACTAAAATTGGCTCTAACCCTGCCAGCTCCTCAGAATGCAGAGAAATCTAAAGAGTTGGCAAATATTCTAGCCGAGTTAGACGGCATGTACGGTAAAGGCAAATACTGTAAGGGCGAAAAGTGCATGAGCCTTGGTGAAATGACATCTAAAATGGCTACGTCTCGAGATTACGAGGAGTTGTTAGATATCTGGCAAGGTTGGCGACAAGTTGCAAAACCAATGCGCCCCCTCTATGAAAAGCAAGTTGCTCTAACAAATGAAGGGGCAAAAGAACTAGGCTATGCCGATACAGGGGCTATGTGGAGAAGCAAATATGATATGCCAGCAGATGATTTTGCAGATGAACTAGACAGAATTTGGGGCCAAGTAAAGCCACTTTATGACTCTTTACATTGTCATGTTCGTGCCAAACTTGGTGAGAAATATGGAGAAGATAAAGTACCTCAAAATCAACCTATTCCTGCTCATTTACTAGGTAACATGTGGGCACAAACTTGGGGCAATATATACGACGTTGTTGCACCTGAAAATGCAGATCCTGGCTATGATGTGACAGAGCTATTAGCGAAACATAATTATGACGAGCTTACTATGGTTAAAGGTGCTGAGAAGTTTTTCACTTCGATGGGCTTTGCTCCATTACCTGAGACATTTTATAGCCGCTCCCTATTCACTAAGCCAAAAGATAGAGATGTACAATGCCATGCTTCGGCGTGGAATCTAGATGCTAAGGATGACTTACGCATCAAGATGTGTATTCAACGTACAGGTGAAGAGTTTTCAGTTATTCACCATGAGTTAGGACATAATTTCTATCAACGTGCTTACAATACACAACCAGTATATTACCAAGAAAGTGCAAATGACGGTTTCCATGAAGCCATTGGTGATACAATTGCGCTTTCTGTAACACCTGGGTATTTAAAAGAAATTGGTCTATTAGATGAAGTACCTGACGAGTCAAAAGACATTGGTTTACTAATGAAGATGGCGCTAGACAAAGTTGCATTTATTCCTTTTGGATTACTAGTAGATCAATGGCGTTGGAAAGTATTCAATGGTGAAATCAGCCCTGCACAGTACAACCAAGCTTGGTGGGAGCTTCGTGAAAAATATCAAGGAATTAAAGCGCCAATAGCCAGAACTGAAAACGATTTCGATCCAGGTGCAAAGTATCATGTTCCAGGTAATGTACCTTACACACGTTACTTCTTAGCACATATCTTACAATTTGAGTTCCATAAAGCACTGTGTGAAATAGCCGGTGACAAAGGTTCAATTCATCGTTGCTCTGTTTATAACTCTAAAGAAGCTGGTGAACGTTTAAATACTATGCTTGAGATGGGTAGTAGTCGCCCATGGCAAGAAGCATTAGCGACCCTGACGGGCAGCGAACAAATGGATGCAACTGCAATCCTAGATTACTTTGCACCACTGCAAAAATATTTAGATGAGCAAAACCAAGGCCGACAGTGTGGCTGGTAATTTCAAAGTTACTCTTGAATAGATAACTTTGTTACAACTGCCATACTCTGAAACAATTTAAGTCTTTAATTTACTTAGAGTAACAGCTAATGTTACCGTAAGTTAAAGGAGAATTTATGTCATTGTTTCGAGTATGGCAAATTACGCAATTTGAATTAACGCGTTTATTTGCAACAAAAAGAGGCTTATTGGCCCTCGCCGCATTCGCAATGGTTTGGTTCATGATTTTTAAATATCTCATTGCCGAAGCCGTACCTTTTTTAAGTGGCCCAATGTTTAAAGATATTGCTAGGCAACTTGCAGGCGGAATAGGCTTTCAGGAACTAATATCTTGGCCTGAAGCCGAGTTTTCAATTTATTGGGTAATTTCACTCTATTGCTTCCCACTGTTTTCATTGTTTGTAAGCTCAGATCAAACTGTAGGAGACAGACAGAGAGGCACGCTCAGATTTTTATCATTAAGAAGTACAAGAGAAGAAATACTGCTTGGTCGTTATCTTGGTCAACTTTTGATTATCGCTACTTTAATTACTGCAACAGCCTTGGCCACTTTGATCATAATGTCGTATAGAGACTCGTCTCTCTTTACAAGTGGCTTATTACTCGGTTTAAAACTCAGTATACAGTTAACTTTAATAAGCATGCCTTTTATTGCACTGATGGCATTTCTTAACATAGTCACTAGCTCATCAAGATTGAGTATCGTAATGGCAATTTTGTTATTCACATTAGGCTCAGCTGTCATTGCCTATCTTGCGCATTATATTCCGTTTATTGATGTTTTGTTCTATGTCTTTCCTGGTGAGCAAATTACAGATGTAGCTGGACAAAAGAATACATCTTTTATTGATTGGCTATTACCCGTTGTGCAAAGTGTGGGTTGGTTACTCATTTCGATTGTTGCTTTAAGGAAACGTGCATTATGAGTTCAGTAATAAAAGTAACAAATTTAAATAAAAGTTTTGGATCAAAAGCCGCTTTGAAAGGTGTTTCTTTTGAAATAGAAAAAGGCAAAACAACGGCGCTTATAGGGCCAAATGGTGCAGGGAAAACAACACTTTTTAGTATTCTGTGTGGATACCTTAAACCTGACTCTGGGCAAGTAGAAATACTGGGTTATGACCTCGAAGATCCAAAACTATTCAGTAAACTCTCAGCCTTGCCACAAGATGCGCAATTAGACCCAAGGTTCTCTTTAGAAAAACAGCTTAATTTCTTTGGCAGACTCCAGGGCTTATCAAAATCCAATGCAAACAGTGAAACCCACAGAGTACTTGAATTAGTACGTTTAAAAGATAACCTCACAGCCAGAGTATCTGAGTTGTCTCATGGTATGAGGAAAAGGGTCTGTATTGCACAAGCCTTGATTAATAAACCTGAAATTATTCTACTTGATGAAGCAACTGCAGGCTTAGATCCTGCAAATGCGAGAGAGATAAGAAATATAATTTCGGATTTGAGCGACCAAGCAACTTTTATCTTAAGCTCACATGACCTAAATGAACTTGAAAGACTGTGTTCAAATATCTTATATCTAGAGCAAGGCGTTCTATCAGAACACAAAACACATAGCTATCAAGGTGAACACAGTTATTTAACACTACAGCTAATAACTGAACCTCATCAGGCATTAGATTACTTAAAACAATTACAAGACGTGACCCATGTACAACAAACTCAAATTAAAGAGTTTGTCATTGAGTACAAAGCAGAAAATAAACAATTCGATATACAGTTACTAAAATATTGTCATAAACTAAATTGGCAATACCGACAGTTAATTAACGGTAACACGTTAGAAAACGAACTATTCAATAAGGAGTAACTATGGGTTTACTAAGTGGTTTATTAGGCAATGCAAGTGAAGCAGATAGTGGTAAAACAGAAGAGTTACTAGCAGATAGCTTGATCGAAGGTGAAGTAATAGAAAAAGCATATCAAGTCATACGCGATATGTTTGTTTTCACTAATAAACGTTTGATATTAGTTGATAAGCAAGGGGTAACTGGTTCCAAAATGGAAATATTGACTATCTCATACAACAAGATTACTAAATTTAGTAAAGAGTCTGCGGGTCATTTTGACATGGATGCTGAACTGAAACTGTGGATTGGCTCTGAGACTGAGCCGCTTGTTAAAGAATTTAAAGCCGGAGATAATATTAACGAAGTTTACAGAATAATAAGTAAATATACATTGTAAAAAAAAAAGCGGCCTAGCCGCTCTTTCTATTCTTGTTCCATTTTAATAAGAAGCTCTTTAATGTCTTCTTTTGCACTTAGAATATGTTTTTTCAAGAAGGCGCAAGCTGCATCTATGTCTTTTTGCTTACATAAATCTAATAACGTGCGGTGCTCCTCAGGCGCAGTTGCAAAACCACCTGCCAGTAATATATGCATACGTACATAACGTTCAGAGTTCTTACTATACATATCTACCAATTCAGCAGTTTGCGGTCTCTCAGCTTTACAATATAGTTTTCCGTGAAACTCTGCATTCAACTTACCAGTGGCAAGTTGCGTATCACCTCGCTCAACAGCCTCTTCTAAGTCATACAAAATGGCTTCAGCTTCTAATAAATCACGAGGTGTAAGCTTCTGTATAGAGTGGCTTAATAACTCTGCCTCTAATAAAGCACGTAAATCAAAAATTTCATCTATTTGGTCTGCACTTAATTGTGTCGCTGTTGCACCTTTGTGAGCTTCAAAATTAACAAGCCCTTCAGCTTCTAATTGAAGTAAAGCTTCTCGAACAGGGATTCTGCTCACGTTCAATTCTTCTGCTAAAGCAGCTTGTCTTAATGGTTCACCAGCTTTAATCTCACCAGAAAGTATTTTCTCTCTAATTGCTTCTGCAACAAGTTGAGTTCTTGTCTTATGCTCTATGCTCATACTAACCCCTGAACAGCATTTGGCATTCAATATACACGTAAATACTGCTTACAATATAACTTCTAAAAAGCGATAGTGTACTTTACTTAATTACAGAACATTTTCAATAACTTTCTAGGATTCAAAGTAATAAAGGCATTTTTAAAGTTTGCTCGGTACCCTTTTCCAGATTTCACTCTCAACGAACTTACCATTTTCATACAGGGTGTGATACCAAAGATCACCTTCGACTTTAAATGTAAAGGCCATAGTCCTACCAATATAATCTTCTAAATTGCCATATTCCACTGTCTCAATAAAGTAGTTATCTTTGATAACATAAGTTCCTCCACCTGCATAAGCAAACTTATTTGAGTGTCGTGTAATATAACTAAAGTGCGTATCTGAAACGATTCGAGTCGAAGTTACTGCCGGGGCTTCAGCTTTAACATTTCCATCTGGTGTTGCATATTCACCACTGACGTACTCCCAAGTACCCTTCAATGGATTAGCAAAAGCTGATAATGAAATAGTTAGGAAAAAAACATACAAGATTGATTTCATTAGAGTTCCTTATGATTATTGTTTAACCATTACAGCATATTAGATAGATAAAAGCTCATGAGAATGTTTCATAGTGCAAAAGGTTACCGGCATCGAACGTAGTGAGTACGGTTCTTTTGCGCAAGGGTGACGAATGACCGAAACGAAGTTTCGCAGCATGAGGAAGTGAGCGCATGGATACGCGAAGGGCACTACTTCAAGGATGAATTAGCAAACGAGGTTTATCTACATGGAAACTGATTCAACAATAAAAGACGAACCACTGTGAAGGCTGCTCTCTTCACCTTGCGCTTATAGTGCAAAGTTAGCGACAGCGAACGCAGTGAGAGCGCTTCTTTTGCGCAAGGTGAAGTGAGCTATTTTAGCTATTGCAAAGGGACTTAAACGCAAAAAAGCCCGACTCTTTCGAATCGGGCTTTCTCTAATTAGGCCCTGGCGATGTTCTACTTTCACATGGGAAGCCCACACTATCATCGACGCTGTTTCGTTTCACTTCTGAGTTCGGCATGGGGTCAGGTGGTTCCAAAACGCTATAGTCACCAGGAAATTCGGTGCGCTAATCGCTTTCGCAATTAACTTAAAATCTGGAAAAATCTGATAATTCTAAAACTTTCTACTCTAGTTCATATTAGCTTCTGAGCTAAAACCACTTTGGCGTTGTATGGTTAAGCCTCACGGGTAATTAGTACTGGTTAGCTTAATGTATCACTACACTTCCACACCCAGCCTATCAACGTTGTAGTCTCCAACGGCCCTTCAGTTAACTTAAAGTTAAAGTGAGAACTCATCTCGAGGCTCGCTTCCCGCTTAGATGCTTTCAGCGGTTATCGATTCCGAACGTAGCTACCGGGCAATGCAATTGGCATCACAACCCGAACACCAGCGGTTCGTCCACTCCGGTCCTCTCGTACTAGGAGCAGCCCCTCTCAATTCTCAAACGCCCACGGCAGATAGGGACCGAACTGTCTCACGACGTTCTAAACCCAGCTCGCGTACCACTTTAAATGGCGAACAGCCATACCCTTGGGACCGACTTCAGCCCCAGGATGTGATGAGCCGACATCGAGGTGCCAAACACCGCCGTCGATATGAACTCTTGGGCGGTATCAGCCTGTTATCCCCGGAGTACCTTTTATCCGTTGAGCGATGGCCCTTCCATTCAGAACCACCGGATCACTATGACCTACTTTCGTACCTGCTCGACGTGTCTGTCTCGCAGTTAAGCTGGCTTCTACCATTACACTAACCGTACGATGTCCGACCGTACTTAGCCAACCTTCGTGCTCCTCCGTTACTCTTTGGGAGGAGACCGCCCCAGTCAAACTACCCACCAGGCACTGTCCACAATCCCGATAAGGGACCTATGTTAGAACATCAAACATACAAGGGTGGTATTTCAAGGATGGCTCCATGACATCTGGCGACGCCACTTCAAAGCCTCCCACCTATCCTACACATGTAGGCTCAATGTTCAGTGCCAAGCTGTAGTAAAGGTTCACGGGGTCTTTCCGTCTAGCCGCGGGTACACAGCATCTTCACTGCGATTTCAATTTCACTGAGTCTCGGGTGGAGACAGCGTGGCCATGGTTACACCATTCGTGCAGGTCGGAACTTACCCGACAAGGAATTTCGCTACCTTAGGACCGTTATAGTTACGGCCGCCGTTTACCGGGGCTTCGATCAAGAGCTTCGTCCGAAGACTAACCCCATCAATTAACCTTCCGGCACCGGGCAGGTGTCACACCGTATACGTCATCTTACGATTTTGCACAGTGCTGTGTTTTTAATAAACAGTCCCAGCCACCTGGTCACTGCGGCTCCCGTCCGCTTAGAGAGTAAATCTCATCACAGATAGGAGCGTACCTTCTCCCGAAGTTACGGTACAATTTTGCCTAGTTCCTTCACCCGAGTTCTCTCAAGCGCCTTAGTATTCTCTACCTGACCACCTGTGTCGGTTTGGGGTACGATTCGAAATAATCTGAAGCTTAGAGGCTTTTCCTGGAAGTAGGGCATCATCAACTTCACTACCGTAGTAGCTCGTCTCGACTCTCAGCCTTAGCGACCCGGATTTTCCTAAGTCACCAGCCTACAGCCTTTCACATGGACAACCAACGCCATGCTTGATTAGCCTGCTCCGTCCCCCCATCGCAATTATTCCAAGTACGGGAATATTAACCCGTTTCCCATCGACTACGCTCTTCAGCCTCGCCTTAGGGGTCGACTTACCCTACCCTGATTAACATGGGATAGGAACCCTTGGTCTTCCGGCGTGCGGGTTTTTCACCCGCATTATCGTTACTCATGTCAGCATTCGCACTTCTGATATGTCCAGCATGCCTCCCGGCACACCTTCAGCCACTTACAGAACGCTCCCCTACCCCGCATACTAATGTATGCAGCCGTAGCTTCGGTGGTATGTTTAGCCCCGTTACATCTTCCGCGCAGGCCGACTCGACTAGTGAGCTATTACGCTTTCTTTAAAGGATGGCTGCTTCTAAGCCAACCTCCTAGCTGTTTTAGCCTTCCCACATCGTTTCCCACTTAACATACACTTTGGGACCTTAGCTGACGGTCTGGGTTGTTTCCCTCTCCACGATGGACGTTAGCACCCACCGTGTGTCTCCCGGATATTACTTTACGGTATTCGGAGTTTGCAAAGGGTTGGTAAGTCGGGATGACCCCCTAGCCTTAACAGTGCTCTACCCCCGTAAGTATTCGTCCGAGGCTCTACCTAAATAGATTTCGGGGAGAACCAGCTATCTCCCGGTTTGATTAGCCTTTCACTCCAAGCCACAGGTCATCCCCTAACTTTTCAACGTTAGTGGGTTCGGTCCTCCAGTTGATGTTACTCAACCTTCAACCTGCCCATGGCTAGATCACCGGGTTTCGGGTCTATACCTTGCAACTCAACGCCCAGTTAAGACTCGCTTTCGCTACGGCTACCCTAAACGGTTAACCTCGCTACAAAATATAAGTCGCTGACCCATTATACAAAAGGTACGCAGTCACCCTCGA